>NZ_CP063849.1:7437500-8117267 GCF_015277775.1 Paludibaculum fermentans | reverse complement strand
AGCGAAGAACCTGTATTACGTTCGTAATGCGGCCCTGCGGCTGGAGTCCCGCACGATCAGCCGCGGCGGAATCAGGATGTGGCTGTGTTTGGCGGGTGTTTTCGCTTCGATGCACTGCACCAGCAGGCCGGCGGCTTCCTCGCCCAGCAGCCCGCTGCTCTGGTCGATGGTCGACAACGGCACCCGGAGTTGATCGGAATAGTGGACATTGCCCGCCCCGATAATCGCCACATCCGCGGGCACCTGCAAGCCCGATTCCAGCACCGCCTGAATCGCCCCCGCCGCTACGGGATCGTTATAACAAAACACCGCATCCGGCCGGCTCGGCAGCGACAACAGATGCTGCATTGCGGTGAAGCCCGACATGTCGCCGCCGCCTGCCTGCACCACATATTCTGGGTGAAACTCGACGCCCGCCCTGCTCAAAGCGCGTTTGTAGCCGCGCACCCGGCCCGCGCTGTTGGCCGTGGCCGGCCCACGCAAATGCGCCACGCGCCGGCACCCCTGGGCCAGCAGATGGGCCGTTGCCATTTCGCCTAACTCCTCATCGCGCACCCCAACATAGTTGGCCTCCAGCCCCGCCGGCAGGCGATCGATCAACACGTAGGGCGTGGCCCTGGACTCAAAGGCGGGGTGAGCATTCAGCTTCCAGCTAGGCAGCGCGGTGGCGATGATCAGGCCGTCAATATGGCGCGCGACGAGCAGATCCACCTGCCGCCGCTCGGCAGCCGGGTTCTCGTCTGTATTCGAAATGACCACCTGATAACCCAGGGGATCGAGGTGCCGCGCAATGCCCTTGGCCACCTCGGCGAAGAACGAGTGCATCAGGTCCGGGATCACCACTCCGACCATGTATGTCCGCCGCGTAGCGAGGCTGCGGGCGATCCAATTGGGCTCGTAGTTGAGCTCCCGGGCACGCTTCAGCACCCGGGCCCGGGTCTCCTCGCTGATATCGCTGTGGTTCCGCAGCGCCTTGGAAACTGTCATCAGCGAGACGCCCAGGTCCACTGCAATGTCCTTCATGCGCGTCGCCATGTAGTAACTATATCGATAAAGTGAATGAGTCGAGGATGACCGGCTGAGTTAAAGTTGAGGCAGCATGAGCACGGACTACAAAAAGGGCATCGTGGCCAAGGGCCGCACACTGGGTGTGATTGGCGCCGGAGTCATGGGCCGCACCCTGATTCAGGGCTTGGTCGAGAGCGGCGTCATTGAACGCGATCGCATCTGGGCCTCGGCGAAAACACAGGCCAGTTGCGCCAAAGTCTCGGCCGAATTGGGCATTCCTGTGGAGATGGACTACTCGGCTCGCGTCCCCGGGGCGGACCTGCTGCTGCTCTGCGTGAAGCCGGCGCAGTCGGGCAAGGTGCTCGACAAGATTCGCCAGTCTGGTGTAAGGCCGGAAACACTTCTTGTGTCGATCATGGCGGGGGTGGGCACCCCTCAACTGGAAGCCATGCTGGGCACCGCGAACCCGTGGATACGGGCGATGCCCAACACTCCGTGCGTCGTTCGCGAGGGGATGACCGTTGTATGCGGCGGCACACATTCCACCGACGTCGATCTCGCCCGGGCACAGCGGATTTTCGAGGCAGTCGGGCGCTGCGTCACCGTGGACGAGAACCACTTCAATGCCATCACGGCGCTGAGCGGCAGCGGTCCGGCCTATCTCTATCTGGTCATGGAAGCCCTTGCGGATGCAGGGGTTAGGGTCGGATTGCCACGCCAACTGGCACTCACTTTGGTGGCTCAAACCATGCTGGGAGCCGCACGCATGGTCCAGGTGACGGGGCGGCATCCGGCGGCCTTGCGGGACGATGTGACGACTCCGGCGGGGTGTACGATTGCGGGATTGCTGATGCTGGAAGACGGGAAGATCCGGTCCGTGCTGGCGAGGGCGATCGAAGAAGCGGCGAAGACCGCCGCCCACCTGGCTCCTGCCCTTCCGAAGGACAAGAGCCATGGGTGAGCGGTTATTTGACCGAAGCAACTAAATTACTTGACGGAGTCAAGTAATTTTAGTGTGCCAAACACCGTCAAATTAGAACATCAACTTCATCCCGAACTGCATGATGCGCGGGTCGCGGGCTGAAGTGATGATGCCGAAGGTCGAGCTGATGTTCAGGCCGTTGGTGCCCGGAGAGAAGCTGACGTTCGGATTGCCGAGATTGCGGTGGTTGACGAAGTTGAAAGCCTCAGCGCGAAACTGAAGCCGGACTCGTTCGGCGATGCGGGTGTCCTTGATCATCGACAGATCGAAGTTGACGATGCCAGGTCCGCGAACGTCGGGCAAGGTCCGGCTGACGTTGCCGTAGGTGAAGTTGGGCGGGTTGATGAACGCCGTGGTGTCGAACCATTTGTCCGACGTCCGGTTGTCGAGCTTGGCGCTGACGCCGGTCGAATTGGGCCGGTTGGCGAGGAAGTTGTTCGCTCCGCGCACGGCCAGCGGCAAGCCGCCCTGCAGGGTGGAGATGACGTTCAACTGCCAGCCGCCCATGATGCGGTCAGTGAAGCCGTTGTTGGAGGCAAAGCGCTTGCCTTTGCCGAAGGGCAGTTCGTAGATGCCGCTGAGCACGAGGCGCTGCGAGACATCGGTGGGATCCAGCGAGCGTTCAGCCTTGCGGTTGTACTTGCCGTTCTGGTAGCCGTTGTCGGCGCCGACTTCGACCGCGCCGAAGTTGGAGGGAACGACTTCGCTGTCGCTGATGACCTTGCCGAAGGTGTAGGACGCGAGGATGGCGAAGCCATTGTCGAGCCGGCGTTCGGCGGTCGCGAGCAGGGCGTGATAGTTCGAGCCGCCCAGGTGAGGCAGGCGGACGGTGACGGCGGTGTAGTAAGGGTAGGGCTTCAACGACTGGGAGCGGGCGATGGTGGACCCGCCGAGAGAGCCGGTTACCTTGCCCACGTAGGGGTTCGGGACCTGATCCTGCAGGCTCAGACCGAGCGCGTTGTACTGCGGGTCGAGCTGGTTGTAGTCGAAGGAGCTGGCGTAGTAGTTGGTGCCCTTGTTGGCCGTGTAGGCGGCATCGACCATCCACTTGCCGGGCAGTTGCTGCTGCAGCGAGAGGGTCCACTGCTGGGACATGGGGACCTTCTGGCCGCCCTGATCCCAGCTCACGCCCTGGCCGAGAAAGGCGCTGGGGCCGAGCTTCGGACCGAGGGGTTCGATGGCCGGAGTCGGGAAGCCATCCTTGAACTGAAAGGCCGCCAGGTTGGTGTTGTTGTTGGGGGGATTGTAAGCGGTGGACGTATTGGCGAAGCCGGCGGTGTTGCCGAACGAATCGCGGTAGAACGTCTGCGGATAGAAGATGGCGTACCCGCCGCGCAGGACGGTCTTGCCGGTTCCGAACACGTCATAGGCGAAGCCGACGCGGGGTCCGAAGTTCGTGTAGATCGGATCCGTGAACGTCTTGCCGTAGTCGATGTTGGCGTACTCGATGCGGCCAGGGAGGCCCGTGAGCGAGTTGACGGCGAAGGGATCGAAATTAGACGTGCCGTTGTTGCGCTCGCGCGGCCACTGCTGGTAGTCGTAGCGAAGGCCGAGGTTCACGGTGAACTTGCGCGACATCTTCCAATCGTCCTGGAAGAAGAAGCTGGTGGAATAAGCCTTCTCGGACTCGCCGCCGTAGCGGATGAGGGAGGCGCTGCTCACGCTGCCCAGGAGGAAGGTCGCGAAGGAGCTGCCGGTGCCGACAGGCGTCTGCGGGTTCTGGGTGAGGCCGGCGGAGAAGTTGAACTGCCCCGAGGGCACTTCGCGCTGGTAGTTGTTGGCCTGCTGCAGGCGGAAGTCCACGCCGAACTTCATGGTGTGGCTGCCGGCGATCTTGGTGAGCGAATCGACGAACTGCCAGGTGGTAGAGCCGCGGAGGCCGACTGTGAAGGCGCCGAAGCCGGGCAGGCCGTTGTCGACGCGAGGCAGGGTGTCGCCGGGAACGCTGGAGGGCAGGCCGAGCTTGGCGGGCCAGCCCTGACCATAGCTGTAAGCGGTAAAGGGGAAGGCCTGGCGGGCGGCGCTGATGCGGAATTCGTTCAGCATGGTCGGCGTAAAGCTGTGCGTGTCGCTGATGACGCCGTTGTAGTTGAGGTAGTTGTCGAGACGCTGGCGGACGTTGGGGTCGGGCAGCGAGCCCGCGAAGCCGTTGTTGTTGAAGTGCTTGTAGTAAGCCCAGCGGCCGGAGAGCGTGTTTTTGTCGTTGAAGCGGTGATCGCCCTTGGCGGTCCACTGATTCATGTGACGCTCTTCCTGTACCTGACCGATCCAGTTATTGGCGAAGGTGTAGGCGTTGGTGGGGGTGCGGTTGGGCAGCGGGTAGAACTGCATCATCTTGAGCGACACGGGGTCGAGCCGATTGGTGGGGATGATGTTGTTGGGCAGGGGATCGCGGACAAAGCCGGAACCGTTCGGGTTCTGCTTCGTCGTGCTGGGATCGTAGAGCTGGATGAGCTTGCCGGAAGCGTCTCGCAGGTTGGAGAAGTTGCCGTTGCGCTGCTCTTCGATGGGCACGCTGAGGATGTTAGACGCGAAGCGGCGGTTCTGCCAGCCTTCGTAGTTAAAGAAGAAGAACGTCTTGTCCTTGCCGTTGTAGATCTTGGGCAGAACCACGGGCCCGCCGATGGTGCCGCCGTACTGGTGGTAGCGGAAGGGCGACTTGGTGGCGGCGAAGGCGTTGCGGGCGTCGAAGGCGTCGTTGCGGGCGAAGTAGTAGAGCGACCCGTGGGGATCGTTGGTGCCCGACTTGGTGACGATGTTCACGACGCCGCCGGCGGTGAAGCCGAATTCAGCGGACATGACGTTGGACTGCACCTTGAATTCCTGGACGGCGTCGACCGTGGGGTTGACGTTGATGTCAGCGAGGAAGGCGCTGTTGTTGTTGCCGCCGTCGACGATGAAGCTGTTCATCGAGCTGGGGCCGCCGTTGATGCTGATGGCCGAGAGCGCGGTGCCGCGATCGACAAAGCCGCTGTTGGTGGGGCCGGCCTGGGACTTGACGCCAGGCGTCAGCATGACGAGCGCGAGGGCGTTTCTGCCGTTCAACGGCAGGTCGGCGATGCGGCGGTTCTCGACCACTTTACCGACGGTGGCGCTGCTGGTGTCCACCAGGGAGGCTTCACCGACGACTTCGATGGATTCGGAGGTCTGGCCGACCTCCATGCGGATATTGACCTCGGCGCGCTGATCGACGAGCAGGGTGATGCCGCTGCGGACACCCTTCTTGAAGCCCTGCTTCTCAGCGGTGACGGTGTAGGAACCGACGGGCAAGGAGGGCGCCGTGAACTGCCCTTCCTCATTCGTGGTTGCAGTGAAAGCGGCATTGGTGCCGGTGTTGATGACGCGTATCTCGGCGGCGGGCACAGCCGCGCCGGAGACATCCGTCACCGTTCCTATTACGGTTCCGCGGCCCTGCTGGGCAACCAGCGGAAGGGCCAGGGAAAGCAGAAAAACCAAAGCGAATCTCAACATGGAATCACCTCAAAAGACCTTTTGCGACGGGGCAGCCCCTGATCATGAATAAAAGAATGCAGCCGTAGCGCGGCAATCCGCCTGCGACTTCAACCGCACCCAATGCGCCGAGAAGCCATCCGGGAAGATGTGCTTCTGATAGCCGTCAGCTCCCACACTGACGCGTCCATAGGGCATCCAGGCGCCTGTGCCCATAAAGTCGATCTCGATCTCGATGACCACGGGCTTGTCGGCACTGACGTGGAGCATTTTGCGGTCGAAGCCGGTCATGAGATACGGGTCGGACGTTTCGTCCTTTTTGATCTGGGAGTTCCACCAGGGTCCGCCCCAACCGGCGGGTTTCCCCCAACTCCAGAGATCGTCGGTTTTGCCGAACCAGAGGCCGGATTGCGGCTGTCCGGCCACGGCGTTGTTGTCGCGGTTGGGTGTGGTCTGATTGCCGCCCACGGCGAAGAGGCCGCGGAAGGCGCAGTAGTCGGGGATGATGCGCAGGTGCTGGCAGATGGGCTTGACGCCCCAGATATGGCCGGTGAAGGCGATGGGCTGGAGTTCGTAGAACATGCCCTGGATGTCCATGAGGTAGTGTTCGGTTTCCACCTCGCGGATGCGCATCCATTCGGTCTGCCAGGCCTGCTCGAAGGAGTGGCTGGCCTTGGGCAGGCGGAAGCGCTGCCACTTGCCCTGCACGAGCGCCCAGAAGAGGACCGACGCTTCGTCCCAACCCGTCGCGAACATGACGGAGCCCATATCCTGACGGGCGGCCACGTCCATGTGCGGCTTGCCGGAGAGCCGGTTCCAGGCCTTGCCGTCGAACTCGAAGAGGCCGGCGCTGTCTTCGCCGTACTCATAGAAGCCATTGTTGGCGACCACGACGCGGCCCTGCGCGGTGAAGCCGCCCTTGAAGTGGGGCCGCTTGGCCAGGCCCATCTGCTTCACGAGGTCGAACAGCGGGCGGGGCTTGAGATCCTTGACATCCATCTCGCCGAAGACGCCTTCCATAGTCTGGAAGTAGACCCGGTTGGCCGGATCCGTCAGATGGCGCATGGTGGACGTGATGCGGTGCTTGTCGAACTCGGGGATGTGCTTCCAGTTGCCCTTGGCGTCGATGACGTAGGGGCCGATGAAACACTGGTTCGATTCCTTGTGGATGAGGCGGTTGGCGTGAGTGCCGTCGTGAACGTGGACGCGTTCGCTCTTCAACTGCTCGTCGATGCGATAGAGCCCGAGGCCGTAGCCGGTGCCCTGCATGTGGCTGTTGTAGGTGATGGCCCAGAGCGAATCGGCCCAGGGCATGAGGGCGCCGATGCCGCATTCAGAACGTTCAGGGATGGTGTCGGCCTTGAATCCAATGTTCGCCGAAGCCGGCGTCAGGGACTGGGCAAAAGAGGCGCCAGCGGAGCCGGCCACCAGGGAGAGAAGAGAGCGTCGGGAAAATGACATCGTAGTCCGGTCCGCCAGGGACCATGTTAGTTATGCGCCTTTTCGTTGCCTGGGCGCGTCTGCCATTTGGATTGATTATTTGTAGGTCGTAGGGCCTAGAGGAATCTAGTCTAAATGGACTATGCCGCGTTGAATGGCGGTGATGGCGGCCTGAGTGCGGTCGACGACTCCGAGTTTGTCGAGGAGATGGCTGACGTGGATTTTGGCGGTCTTCTCGGCGATGTGGAGGCGGTCTGCGATTTCGCGATTGCTGAGACCTTCGGTGATGAGACGGAGAACATCGAGCTCGCGATCGGTGAGTTCGGAGCCGGACATGCGCTCGGAGAGGAGGCCGCAGATCACCGGTGGGAGGTAGCGTTTGCCGGACTTGACCGTGAGTATGGCAGTTAACAGATCGTCGGCGCTGGAGTCCTTGAGCAGGTAGGCCATGGCTCCGGCCTGGAGGGCGCGGTGGACGTCCTCGCTGCCTTCGTAGTTGGTGAGGACGACGATGCGGGCCTTGGGGTCGCTCTTGCGGATGGCGGCGATGGCGTCGAAACCGGAGATGCCGGGCAGGCGCAGATCCATGATGGTGACGTCCGGCTGGTGTTCGCGGTAGAGGCCGATGGCTTCGGCGCCCTTGTCGGTCTCGGCGACGATCTGCATGTCTTCCCGCGCATCGATGACGGTGTGCAGGGCGAGGCGGGCGAAGTACTGATCTTCAACCAGAAGTATGCGAATCGGGTCTGTCATGCGGGCTTCGACGTCTGAAGCGGAAGGTCTGCTTCGACGATCGTACCATTGCCGGGCGCGCTCCAGATGCAGAGCACTGCCGACACAGTTCGCCTGGCGCTGTCCCTCCGCCATGGGCAACGAAGGTTATTCCACCTTTCTGGCGGCTGGTGAGCCATGGGGTGCGCCGGCTCCTCGCGACTCCGTGCGGGCACCCCAGAAGGGAAGCCAGTCGGCTCATCGTTCTCGTCGATCGGGGAACACCGGCCGGGCGATCCTTTCCCGATGCGGCCCTCCGGCACTGGACCATGTCGCCTCCACAGAACCATCGGCGAGTGGCGTCAGATCGAATGACTCCACAGCCCCAGCAGATTCCGCGATGCGAATTGAAGGGTGCATCGTCCGCACCAATGCATCCTGTGTGGTGAGTCGTGAGCACGTATCCCTCATCCCGGACATGGAACGAACGAGGATTGTGCGCTCCCCGCTTCGAAACGCAGCCGCAACCATACCTAGACAGCCCGGCCTAATCCTGCCTCCATCTTTTCGATAAAGTTCGGCTTCTGGCAGTGGCCGGGCCACCATGGCCGCGACCTCGTCGATTGGCAGGATTGTGAACTCCGCTTCCGCGGACTGGAGAAAATCGAATCGCGCTTTATACTGCCCAGGTGGAAAGATCCAAGCCGCCCTATGACGAATCGGGTTGCCCACCAGATCGTTTTCGGTGAGACATATCGACGCCGATCGCTTTTCCCCGGCAACAAAGGTCTCCAACCGCCGATCCGCCATGAGATTCGTCGGTTCCGAAACGACCCTTGGCGTCCAGTCGGACGTAGGCTCCCATTCGCCACTTTTGTTCAAAGCCCACAAGGTGAACTTGCTCTCTTTCGAATGGAAAGGAGCAAATGCCATCACAGCATGGCTCGACGAGTTTTCGACGGTCACGGTGGCGCAGATGCGTTCGCCCGGCAAGTATTCACGGCGGTCGAGGGCCACATTGCTTCGCAATGACGCTTTCATCCCTCGAACAATACGCCGATACTCATCCTCGCCTGGCATCATTGGTGGCTGACCTGCGAGACAGCCCGCGTACAATAGCCCAACCAATATGACTTTTGTGTACATATTTATCACCTACTTTAATTACACACTTTCTTCGTACAGGCAGTCTGCTTATCCGTATCACTAAAGGAGTAGGCACTGACAGATTGATACTGCGGGTCAAAGCGCGGGGTCCAATTCATAACGTTCGCTAAAGCGCCGCTCGGACCTGCATTCCACAGCCAACTCAAGACCACCAGCACGTTTTGCGCCGTGATCTCATTTTCAAATTCAATTTTGCGCAAACTCCGCTGAGGGGCTCCAGAATTCGTGTAATATGGAGAGCTGACGGTCACGCTTTTCACAGATCCTAACACGCCTAATCCTGGATACACTCTCTCCAATCTCCACAATGAAGACAGTCCTTGCGCAGGGGCCGAGTAGTTATATTCCATTAGCCAGGTAAATATCTCGCTACTTGGAGAATGGTCGTATGTGTACTTGTCGAGGGGCAACGCTTGCAGCAGTAACGGATTATTTGTATACGCCACTGGAGCGAAGCCTCGAAGTTGAGTTGGGTGGCGTAAGTTCAAATTATGTCCGATTTCGTGGGCGACCAAAATCTGACGCCAGTCCGCTAAGGGAAACCCCAACTGCTGGCCACACTCAACAATCTTCGCGTTGTCGAGCATAATCGCACGACTATCGGGCCCCGTCGCTGCGGGTTCATCCGGAGCATGGCCAAGTTCGGCGTCGATCGGACCATGGCTTGGATCGCAATTTCCCGGGAGGCTAGCATTCAATAGCAGCAACGGGAATACATCTATTGAAGAGAGACTGTTCACATTTAGGCGCTTGATTTCAATTGGTGCCGCATCGTCGTCCAACTCCGCTGTCTGCTGATCTACCTCTCGCAACTCAATATCAGGAAATTGCCCGCGAAAGAACTGAAGATCGCCGGCAAATAGTCCAGAATAATCATAGACAAACAGATCTCGCTTGCGCGCAGGATCTGTGGAGCGCCACTTGATCTGATAGCCATTCGTACGATCGACATAGTGAAACCCCCGGTATTCTTCAAACGCAGTGAAGCCGTCGCCGGTCTTCATCGTGCCGCAGCCCGACATACAGTCGAGATCAGAGTCTGGATCTATCGGGTCCCCATTCGCACTGTATTGGGCCTCCCAACTATCGGCGATCCCATTTTGGTTGCCGTCGAGCGGGAGTCCAGTCGAAGCCGATCCGGTAAAACGACCAACTTCATCGACCTCTGACGAGTAGAATGCATCGCTCCACGTTCCATCCTCCAGCTGAAACTGCAAGACGGCCTGAAGCGATGCACTGCCCCCATAATCACGGGACGAGACAACAACAGTTGCATTTGTAGTCCCTGGAATTGTGGCGATACTGCGTCCTTCATCTTCCGGGCTAGAAAGCGAGCTACTTTGCACTTGTCGTGTAGCATCGAAGATGTAGTCAGGTCCAGTGTCCTGGGCCGAGTTGCAGGCTGGGGAAGAGCATTGGTTTGTAGACCGTCCGGGATGACTTGAAACGTCTTGCAGCCGGAAAATAGTTCTTGCAGGACTCCCTGTACTGTAACCGAAGAGATCCGGTTTGCCAGCGAGTGCAGCCGGTATCAAGGTCGCCGTGTAGCTCCTATGACAGCCCTGCCCTGACGAGGACGGATTCGCATTCGAACATCCTGAAGCGCTGTCGTACCCGTCCATTGGACGATACGAATAAGGCGTTCCGGTCAATCGAAGGACAGCACCAAAGGAGGCCCCTGCCTGAATCGCGCCATTCTGAGCGCCCCCACAAATTTGGCCCGATACAGCATCAGGTCCGGCGATTGTGGTTGTCACGGTAATCTCGAACTGACCTTGGCCTGGCGGCAGCTCCATCACGTAGGAATCGGACTGTTCTGATATTAGCCACTGGCCTCCATCAGAAAACAAGAGCCCATGAGACGAAGATACGATCGAAGTGGACCAACTGCTCACGCAGGTCGGTAGCACAGTCGCCGGAGTGACGAGAAAGTAGACCGCTGCGTACGGCACACCCTCGGGTACCACGAGTATGTCATAACACGTCCACGAGCCAGCGCCCGATGGACGTGCAAGCGAGAGATCAGTAGAGATCAACGTGTCAGTCGACGTGTGACAGGTGCCACTGGCCGACTGCACGGCGGCATTGCGATTCACTCTCCGAGGGAAACCGGCGGGCAATGGCGTCCTTTTAAGTGAAGAATGCACGAAGCGACGGCTCGGGCTATCGCGCCGCTGAGCATCCGTCTGTGAACCAGCAAGCGACGGGGAGATAGACAAGCCAACTAGAATCCAGGCGGCCATCGCAGCACATGCTGCGCGTGGTTTTTGACCAGGACAGAACCCTGATTTCATGTGCGTCCTCGCTAACGGCGCGACCTCTCGGCAGATCGACTCCTACCCACACCTAGGTGGGAGCAGGACAGACACCGATACTGCTATTGCGCCAATATCCTCGACTGAAGACCTCAGTACTGATAGCGAGTATAAGCGAGTCGCCGCCATACACCAAGAAAAATACAACTTCATTTCCCACATAAACGCCAGAAGCGTGCGACGGTTTCTTTCGTTTTAATGCAACGATGAGTACCTCTCAAATGCGAGTACTAAGCCCAACCCATCACCATACCGCACGAAAAAGCACTAGACTGACGCGCCGCAAACTCCGCAATGCCCCCCCTAACAACCTGCAACAGAAGACGCGGAGTGGAAATCCTGCCACAGACAGCCAGGCATCCTGTAGTGAGCAGATCCTCCACAAACATGGCTCTTTAGTTCAGTTAGCCATCTCAGCTTTTTGGCGGCTTCTCCAGCTATTCCCGGCAGAATCATGAGAACTTCGCAATGCATCTAGTGATTGCCTTACACCACCGACTCCAATGACGGGGCCAATGCGCCAGCCCTTTTCGGAGACGGAAGATCTCCAGAGCATCCAATGTGGATCCCATGTGGGTCGACGAACTCAGTTGCGGCGGCAGGCAGACGGCGAGGCGCGGACGGTTTGGGTACAATCACGCGATCACTTGTGTGTGCTGCCCCGTCCATCGTGGTAAGGCAGGCGGAGTGCCCAATGCAGGATGGCCTCGATAACGGTGTGCAGGGCAAGGCGGGCGAAGTACTGATCTTCAACCAGAAGTATGCGAATCGGGTCTGTCATGCGGGCTTCGACGTCTGAAGCGGAAGGTCTGCTTCGACGATCGTACCATTGCCGGGCGCGCTGTCGATATGGAGGGCTCCGCCGAAGCGGCGGGCGCGCTCCTGCATCACGATGAGGCCGAAGTGGCCGCTGGGCGTGCTGAGGGTGCGCTTGGGATCGAAGCCGGCGCCGTCGTCGCGGATGCGCAATTTCACCGCTTCGCTGGTGTACTGGATGCCCACCAGCACGTTCGCCGCCTTGCCGTGGCGGACGGCGTTGGCCGTGGCTTCCTGGCAGATGCGGAGGGCGTTCTGGCGCAGGTCGCTGGACATGACGCCGGGCGAGCCGCTGACTTCCAGTTTGGTGGCGACTCCGGTGCCGGCGGTGATCTGTTCCATGGTGCGGGCGACGGCGTCCTGCAGGCTTTCCGAGACGGGGTCGTTTTCGCGCAGGTCCCAGATGACGCGGCGGGCTTCGGCGCGGTAGTGATGCACCATCTGGCGGGCGACGTCGACGGCCTCAGCGGCTCGGGCGGGCTGTTCCTTGAGACGAGTGAGTGTGGCGTCGAGCTGCCAGGAGATGGCGGAGAAGCCGGCCAGCAGGGTGTCGTGCCATTCGCGTGAGATGCGGTTGCGTTCGGCCAGCACCGCTTTGTAGCGGCCGCGCAGGACATACATGCGCCAGCGGTAGAAGGCGTAGCCGAGGGCCGCGAGCGCGAGCAGGACGGCGGTGAAGAACCAGGCGGTCTGGTAGAAGCGGGGCAACTGGCGGATGGTGACGGAGACGGGCTGGCTCCAGGGGCCGCCGGGTTCGCGCGCCTCGACGAGCAGGCGGTGGAGGCCGAGCGGGACGGTGGTGTAGCGGGCGGAGCGTTCAGCGTTGCGCTCGACCCAGCCGGGATCGTTGCCTTCGAGGCGGTAGCGGAAGCGGAGGTGGGTGGGGGAGGAGAAGCGCAGGGCGGTGAAGCGGACTTCGAGGTCGCGGGCTCCGGGCTGGAGTTCGACCGGTGCGGACAGAGGCTGTGAGCCGGCGAGGATCTCCTCGATGCGGACCGGCGGCGCGGGTGGACTGGCCGTGCGTCCGGGCCGGATGCGGACGAAGCCCTTGGCCGTGGGGAACCAGAGACTGCCTTCGGAGTCGCGCCAGCCAGAGGGCTGGGAGATGCCATGGCATTCGATGGTGCGGAGGCCGTCCTCCTGCTCGTAGAGGGTGACGTCGAGGGACGGGCGGCGTCCGGCGAGGAGGTCGTCGAGTTGGGTGGACGGGATGCGGAGGATGCCTCGGGAAGAACTGATCCAGTGGCTGCCGGACTGGTCGTCCAGGAGTTTGAAGAGGGAGTGGCCGGGCAAGCCTTCGCGGGGGCCCAGGGAGGTGGCGCGGGCGCCGTGCAGGTAAGCGAGGTAGCCACCGCGGGTGGAGGCCCAGATGCGGCCCTGGGTGTCCTCTGTCAGGGAGGTGATGTAGTCGTCGGCGAGGCCCTGTTCGCGGCGGATCCAGGTGAGATGGCCATTCTCGAAGACGGCCACGCCGGAGTCCGTGCCGGCCCAGACGCGGCCCTGGCGGTCCTGCAGGAGGCAGTTGGTATTGGTGGCGGGGAGGAGGAGTTGGCCGGGGTCGGGGGAGGGCGCGCTCGGTTGACGCACGGGTCCACTGGCAGGTTGGAGAGTATCGGGGGCTCCCCCGCTGCTTGCGGTCGCGGCTTTGAACGCGGCTCCGAACGCGGCGGGCCGCGCTGGTGGGTTGGTTGGGGCGTTACGGGGGGTTATCCGCTCACTTACGTTCGCGGCTCTATTTGCGGCGGCTCTGAACGCGGCTCCGAACGCGGCTCCGATGGCGGCTGTTGGGTTGCCGGTGGGGAAGTAGCGAAGCGATGCTCCGGCTACCCAGAGGCCGCCCTTGCGGTCGCGCAGGATGGCGGAGACGGAGCCTCGGAGGAAGATGCGCGGATCGTAGGTCTTTCCGTCAAAGTGATGGAGGCCTTCCCAGGTGCCCAGCCAGAGGCCGCCGCGGCCGTCGCCGGCTAGCGAGCGGATGCCGAGGTCGAGGGCTGGCAGGGGCGTCGGCATGGGTTGGAAGACGCCGCCCTGGAGGCGGAAGAGGCCGCTGCGCCAGGTGCCCATCCAGAGGCCGCCGCCCTCGGCTTCCATGACGGCCGAGGCGAAGTTGCCGCCCAGTCCTTCCGGTACGCCGAAGGGCTCGACCAGCGGATTCTTCCAACGGCTGAGGCCGCCGCTACGGGAGCCGATCCAGAGGTTGCCGTCGTGGTCCTCGAAGAGAGTGCGGATGAAGTCGTCGGAGAGGCCGTCGCGGGTGGACCAGTGTTCGGCGCCTGTGGGCGTGACGCGGTAGAGGCCCTGGCCCCAGGTTCCGGCCCAGAGGATGCCGTCCTTGTCGCGCAGGATTTTGACGACGGGTCCGTTGACGCCGGGTTGGCGTTCGAGGGTGACTGTGGCGCCGGACTCGCGCACCCGGTAGAGGCCGTTGGAGGCTCCAGCCCAGATGACGCCATCGGGTCCGGCCATGACGCTGAGCATGCTGCCGTGCGGGCCGCCGTCCTTGACGACCAGGCGCGCCTTGCCGTTCTCGTAGCAGTGCAGTCCGCCCCCGGCCGTGATCCAGATGCGATGCCGCGTGTCCTCGGCGAAGACGTGCCAGGAGTTGCCGGCCGAGCTGCCGATGCCTACCGGCGCGGCGCGCTTGGCATCGAGACGGAGGATGCCGTTGGCGCTGATCCAGAGGGCTCCGGTGGAGTCCGTGAAGAGGCCCATCATGCTGGCCTGGCCGTGCAGCATGCGGCGCAGCTTGCGGTTTTCCAGGCGGTAGAGGTCCTGGTAGTAGGTGCTGATCCAGTAAGCGCCGCCGGGCGCTGGGGCGAGGGCGCTGATCCATTGGCGCTCGATGGAAGCGGCGCCGGCGAGCGGAGTGAAGCGGACTCCGTCGAAGCGGGCCAGACCCTCGCCCGTGCCGACCAGCAGGTAGCCGTCGGGCGCGTATTGGATGGCGTTGACGTAGTTGTGCGGGAGGCCGTCCTCGATCTGCCACACCTTCTTGTGGTACTGGGAGAGGCGCAGGCCGGGGTCGAGGGCGAAGCAGGCTAGAGGGAGCAGGAACAGGGCGCCGAGCTTCATGAGGCCCGCTCCGCTCCGGGCAAGGTGACCAGAAAGCGGGCTCCACCGGCGGCGCCAGCCGGACTTTCGACGCGCACGGCGCCGTGGAGGTGGTGGACGGCCTTGCGCACGATGGAGAGGCCGAGGCCGGTGCCTTTGGCCTTGGTGGTGAAGAAGGGCTCGAAGATGCGCTCGTGCATGTCGGGCGGGATGCCGGGGCCACTGTCGGTGACGGTAAAGAGGAGCTCCGTGCCGAGGGCGAGCAGTTCGACGACGACTTCGCTGCCGGGCGGAGCGGACTGTAAGGCGTTCAACACGAGGTTGAGGACGACCTGGGAAAGGAGGTCCGGGTTGCTTTTGGGGAGACGCCAGCCGGGCTCGACTTTGACGGTGAGGCGCAGTTGCATGCCGGTGGCCTGATGCTGGAGGCCGGCCATGGCGGCTTCGATGAGTGTGGACACGTCGACGCCGGTTTCGAGGGCTTCGACGGGTTTGGAGTAGCCCAGGAGCTGTTTGACCGAGGAGGCGAGACGCTCGGTTTCAGAGAGGATGTAGCGGAGGTCCCGCTGGTGGATGCCGGAGATCTCCTCGTCCTCGAGCATGACCTGGGTGATGCTCTTGATGGCGCTGAGGGGGTTGCGGATCTCGTGGGCGACGGCGGCCGCGACTTTGCCGAGGCTGGCCAGATGTTCCTGCCGGACGAGTTCACGTTCAAGGCCGAGTTTGTCGTCGAGCAGGCGGAGGGTGCTGAGGGAGTGGGCGATCTCCTGGGCGAGCGATTCCAGGAGTTGGGCGTCGTCGTCGAGGCGGCGGCGGGGTGTGGCGTCGATCAACAGCCAGCCCCAGATGCGGCCTTCGGATTCGAGCGGCCAGCGGTGGGTGAAGGAGTTGGGCTCGACGCTGCCTTCGAGGGCGATGTGGACGGACCTCAGACCGAGGTGGGCCGCGGTGCGTTGTTCGAAGTAGCGGGCGCGGTGCTCCCATTCGAAAAGGCCGGCGGCATCGCGGGCGATTTCGCGGACCCACTCCCGGCGGCCGGCCTGGCGGCGGTCTTCATAGGCGAGGACGGCGTTGTAGAGGGGCAGGAAGGCGATGACGCCGCCGAGCAGCAGGAGGGAGCGCACGCCTTCGGGCATGGCTCCGAAGCTGGATTCCAGGAGTGCGGCGGCCAGCGGGACGGCGAGGACATAGAGGGCCGCGCCTCCGCCCAGGGCGGCGGCCAGCAGGGCGCTGCGCGGCAGGAGGAGGCCGAAGATCTGTTCGCGATAGAGGAAGAAGATGATGACCAACGGGACGGGGAGAGTGGCCAGGACAATCTGGAGGCTGCCGAGAGTCCAGACGCCGGAGGCGATGCCGGAGATGGCTCCAGCGGCGAGGAGCGACCAGTAGAAGTGGAGTTCGCCTTGCCTGTAAGCGAACCAGGCGACGGCGATGCCGGCGGGCCAGGAGGCCCAGCCTCCGGCATGAGCCAGGACGGCGACGGCTGTGACGAGGGCGGAATCGCCTGAGCCGATGGTGAGGCGGAGATAGAAGACGGAGAGCCAGCCGAGGTACCAGAGTCCGGAGGAAGCGACTAGGGCGAGCAGCATGCGGCCGGGCGGTCCGGCGCGGCGTTGGGAGCTGAGGACGGCGAAGAGATACACGTAGAGCGCGGTTCCGAAGACGAGCGCCAGGGCGTGGATCAGGCTGGTCACAGGCAGTGCGGCGGGATGCGGCGGCGACTATACAACATCGGGCGGCCCGCGTGATTTATTGTATGACCCCCGCGAACCGATACAATCTTTCACTATGAGCAAACGGTTCGGAGTTTTGCCCGGGATTGTACTTGGCGTGGTGGGCGCGTTCTGCCTGGGCGGGATCGCGCTGAAGCAAGGGGAGTCGATCAACAGTGCGTGGCTGGTGACTGCCGCGGTGTGCAGTTACCTGGCGGCCTACCGGCTCTATGGCGCATTCATCGCGGCCAAGGTGATGGCGCTGGATGAGCGCAGGGCGACTCCGGCCGAGCGGTTGCGCAACGGCCACGATTTCGAACCGACGAACAAGTGGATTTTATTCGGGCATCATTTCGCGGCGATTGCGGGCCCGGGCCCGCTGGTGGGACCGACGCTGGCGGCGCAGTTTGGGTATCTGCCCGGAACGCTGTGGATCATCTTGGGCGTGGTGCTGGGCGGGGCGGTGCAGGATTTCATCATCCTGTTCTGCAGCGTGCGGCGGGACGGCAAGTCGCTGGGCCAGATGGCAAGGGAAGAGATCGGCAAGATCGGCGGCGGCACGGCGCTGATCACGGTGCTGCTGATCATGGTGATCCTGCTGGCGGTGATCGGGCTGGTGGTGGTGAATGCGTTGAAGGGCAGCCCGTGGGGCACGTTCACGATCGCGGCGACGATGCCGATTGCGGTGTTCATGGGATTGTACCTGCGGTATTGGCGGCCGGGCCGGGTGCTGGAAGTTTCGGTGATCGGATTCCTGCTGGTGGTGGCGAGCATCTTCGGCGGCGAGTGGGTGGCGCATCATGCCACGTTCGGGCCGATGTTCACGCTGGGCGGGATGGCGCTGGCGATCGCGGTGATCATCTACGGGTTCCTGGCGAGTGCGCTGCCGGTGTGGCTGTTGCTGGCTCCGCGGGATTACCTGAGCACGTTTGTGAAGCTGGGCGTGGTGCTGATGCTGGGCGTGGGGATTCTGTTTGTGCGGCCGGAATTGCACATGCCGGCGTTTACGCGGTTTGTGGATGGCACGGGTCCCATCTTCGCGGGCAAGATCTTCCCGTTCTGCTTCATCACGATTGCGTGCGGCGCGATTTCCGGGTTCCACGCTTTGATCTCGTCGGGCACGACTCCGAAGATGATTGCGAGCGAGGGGCATATTCTGCCGGTCGGGTACGGGTCGATGCTGCTGGAGAGTTTCGTGGCGATGATGGCGATGGTGGCGGCCTGCGCGCTGCCTCCGGGCGTGTTCTTCGCCGTGAATTCGCCGGCCGGGATTGTGGGCACGACTCCGGCGGCGGCGACGGCGACGATCTCGTCGTGGGGGTTCCCAGTCACTCCGGGTGAGATGGCCACGCTGGCGAAGCATGTGGGCGAGGAGTCGCTGTTCTACCGGACGGGTGGGGCTCCTTCGCTGGCTTTGGGCATGGCGGGGATCTTTTCGCGGATCGCCGGCAACGAGACGGTGCTGCGGTTCTGGTATCACTTCGCGATCATGTTCGAGGCGCTGTTCATATTGACGGTGATTGACGCCGGGACGCGCGTGGGGCGGTTCATGCTGCAGGATTTCCTGGGGCATCTGTATAAACCGTTAGGGCGGACGTCGTGGATGCCGGGGGTATTGTTCACGAGCATCCTGGTGGTGGGCGCCTGGGGGTATTTCCTGATCCAGGGCGTGCTGGATCCGCTGGGCGGCATCAACTCGCTGTGGCCGCTGTTCGGGATCGCAAACCAGCTATTGGCGGCGGTGGCGTTGTGCGTGGCGACGACGATCCTGATCAAGATGCACCGCATGAGGTATGCGTGGATCACGCTGCTGCCGCTGTCGTGGCTGGTGATTGTGACGTATACGGCGGCGTGGCAGAAGATCTTCAGCGACGCTCCGCGGATTGGGTTCCTGGCGCAGGCGACGCAGTTGGAGGCGGCTCCGGCGACCGTGGCGACCAAACAGCTGATCTTCAATAACCGGCTGGATGCGGCGCTGTGCGGCATCTTCCTGGTGCTGGTGACGACGATCCTGGTGGATTCGATCTGGAACTGGGTGGGCATTATGAATGGATCGAAGACGGCGAAGAGCAGTGAGGCTCCGTTCGTATTGACCCAGCTTCAGGCGGAGGAGCTATGAGGGGCTTGAAATCGCTGTACCGGATCCTGATGGGGATCCTGCGGGAGATCGGCGACGAGAGCGCGTATCAGCGGCACCTGGCGGCGCACGGCCGGACGCACTGCGGCGCGGAGTGGCGGACGTTCTCGGAAGAGCGCATGCGGCAGAAGTACCAGCGCGCGAAGTGCTGCTGATCAGAACCCGCGCATCGAGACCCAGTAGAGATAGCCGGCCAGCGGCAGCAGGATCACGGCGCTGGCCGCGGCGCGCCGGCTGAGGGCACAGACCACAGCCAGGGTGCTGAAGAGGATGAGGGCCGGGCGGGTCATGCCGTCCCAAGTCCAGAGCAGACCTCGCGCGGTTTGCACCGCGGCCAGCGCGAGACTGCAGCCGACACATGCCCACTGCCAGCGGCCACCCGGCGTGCGCGTGAACAGGCCATGGACCAGGCCGCCCAACCAAAGGCTCATGGCGAGCAATTCCACAAGCGTCAGTGCGTTGCCCATGCCCGGTCCTCCCGGAGACATTGATGCACGATTTGCCCCAGAAGGACTAAAGCAATTATCAGCAGGACGCACCAGGCTCCGACGGCGTAGGGCTGGAGGGCTCCAAAGCGAAGGCCCAGTTGAAAGGGCAGGAGGCTCAATTGCTGCCATTCCGGCGGCAGGGGTCCGTGGTAGGGGATGCTGGGGCCCTGGCCGCTGATGGCCAGCCAGATGTTGATGAAACGGCGGGGGATGCTCCAGGGCAGGTTGAGGCGGCGCCACTGGAGGACTTCAATGGACGGGATGAGCAGGATAGAGGCGATCTGCAGGATGACGCTCCAGGAGATGACGGCGATGGCGAGGCCGCGCCAGGCCGTGGAGATCCGATGGCGGCTGGTCCAGAGGAGGGGGACGGCGAGGAGGCAGAGGAGGAGGACGGGGGTTTCGGTGTAGCGGTCGCCCCAGGAGATCTCGCCGGTGGGGGACATGTAGGTGGCGTAGAAGTAGATGTAGACGGTCAGGGTGGCTGCGGCGCCCAGGGCGAAGGCTCGAACCCGAGGCTCCAGTTGGCGCCAGAGCACGCCCAGGGCGAGGAGCGTGATCACCAGCAGGGGGTCGAAGAGAAAGATGGAGTTCTGCGGGGTCCAGAGCGCCTCTTTGACGCCGGCCAGCAGGGGATTGTTGAACATGTTGCCGCTGCTGTCGGTGGAGGGCGGCGGCTCCAGGAACGGGGTGTAGTAGGTGCCCCGGAAGGTCCAGAAGCGGTGGTACTGGTAGAGGCGTTCGATGAGTAGGAACACGGCGAAGGCAGGCGTGAAGGCCTTGGCGTAGGCGAGCAGGGCGGCTGCCGTGGTCTTCATGTTCCGGGTGTCCCAAAGCAGCAGCAGGAGCAGGCAGAGCACGATGCCGGCCGCATCGGCCAGGGTTGTGAGGCGGGTGAGGAAACTGAAGCCGAAGGCCGCGCCCGCCCAGACAGCGTCGCGCCACTGGCGGTGGTCGAACCAGCGCAGGGTGAAGAAGCCTCCGGCCAGCGCCATGGCCAGCATCAAGCTGTTTTCCTGGCAGTTCTGGATGTAGTGGAGGAACGTCGTGGCCAGCAGCAGGCTGAGGGTCCCGAGGGCGGCCGGGGCGTGCGCGAACTTAAGCTGGCGGAGCAGCAGGTAAGCGAAGCAGGCCGCCAAGCCGCAGACCAGGGTCTGGGAGAAGAAGGCGATGAGGATGAGGCGGAGGGCGTCGAGGACTTGGGATGAGACGGGTACGTGCCGGCGGGCGGGATCGAGGGTGGTGGTGACAGCGATGTCGAAGGGGAGGAAGACGAGCGGCTGGCCGAGCCCGAAGTAAGCGTGCCGCTTGCCGTCATAGGCGAGGGTTCCAAAGAGATTGGCTTCCTCCGGGCGGATTTCGGGCTCGGAGGTCCAGAGGGCACGGGTCTGCTGCAGGCGGCGGACGGGGTCGATACTCACCATGCTGCCGGCATTCACGAGGGCCGCCAGCAGGGCGACCAGCAGCCACAGGCGGGTGAAGAATCCGCGGGGTACGCGCAGACCGAAGGCGCCGGTGGTGAGGGTCGGGTTCATGGGCCTTCCCATGATAGTAGCGGTTTGGCGGGCTGGCGATGCAGGGGTGCGTAGAATCCCGCAGGGCTCAATCGACCGTTGAGTGAAGTTGGGAGGGCGGGGCTCGGTGTAACACGGTTGGACGCCGGATTCGGGCCAAAGTGTAGAAGAGTTCAACATCTGAAATTGGCCGCGCAATTGCATACACCATTTGGTCAAGGAGGGGCTCGATGCCAAAAGGCTCCGTTGCCGTCACGGCCGAACGCTGTAAAGGGTGTGGCTTCTGTGTAGAGTTCTGCCCCACTCACGTGCTGGAACTCTCGAATGCCTTTAACGCCAAAGGCTACCACCCGCCGCACATGATAAATGCCGAGAAATGCTCGGGTTGCAACCTGTGCGGCATGTATTGTCCAGACTTCGCCATCTTCGGCTACCGGTTCCCGGACGCGAAGAGCCAGAAGAAGGAAGCATGATGCACGCCGATCCCAACTGTGTCCTGACGGGCACACACTTCATGAATGGCGACGCCGCCTGCTGCGAGGGTGCGCTTGCCGCAGGTGCGCGATTTGCCGCAGGCTACCCCATCACTCCTTCCACTGAGGTAGTCGAGCGGTTTGCCGCCCGTGTCCCCAAGGTGGGGGGCATCTTCATCCAGATGGAAGACGAGTTGGCCGCGTCGATCGCCCTGCAGGGGATGGTCTGGGCGGGGGCGAAGTCGTTTACCGTGACCTCCGGACCGGGCTACTCGCTGATGATGGAGCATATCGGCTTCGCGGCGATGACCGAAACCCCTTGCGTGTTCGTGAATGTCCAGCGCGGCGGACCCTCCACCGGACTGCCCACGCTGCCGGCGCAGGGCGACATGATGCAGGCGCGGTTTGGGTCGCATGGTGACTATTCCACGATCTCGCTGGTGCCGAACTCGCCGCAGGAGTGCTTCAGCCTGACGGTGAAGGCATTCAACCTGGCGGAGCAGTTCCGGGTTCCGGTGATGTTCATGATGGACGAGTGCGTGGGGCATATGACGGAGAAGGTGGTCATCCCCGACGCGAAAGAGATTGAAGTCACCCCGCGCCGGCACGCCTCCAAGCCGCCGGGCGAGTTTGTCCTGTTCGAGCCGGGTGAGGACCTGGTGCCCGAGATCGCGCATGCCGGCGAGGGCTACAAGGTGTATGTCACGGGCCTGACGCACGACAAGCGCGGGTATCCGCTGATGAATCCGGCTTCGCAGAAGGAGCTGATCCCGCGGCTGTTCGAGAAGATCAGCCGGGCGGCCGATGAACTGACAATTGTAGAGGCCGAGGGTCTGGAAGGCGCCGATGTAGTGGTGGTGAGCTACGGCATCACGTCGCGGGTAGCGCAGCGGGCGATCGAGATGGCCCGGGATAAGGGCCTGAAGGTGGGCAAGCTGCGGCTGATCTGCGTATGGCCGTTCCCCGAGAAGCTGATCAGGGAGCTGGCGCCGAAGGTGAAGGCCCTGGTCATGCCGGAACTCAACATGGGCCAGGTGGTGATTGAACTGGAGCGTTGCGCCGGCGGCCAATGCAAGGTAATCAGCGTGCCCCATCCGGGCGGCACGGTACACAAACCGGCGGACATCCTGGCGGCAATTGAAAGAGGTGCGGAATGAGCACGGCGGCGGACCTGCACATCCACAATCCGGTGGAGGACGTACTGCGCAAAGAGCGCATCCCCACCATCTGGTGCCCAGGCTGCGGCATCGGAACGACGGTGAACAGCTTCGCGGCGGCGCTGCTGGGCCAGAACATCGATTTAAAGAAGACGGTGATCGTGAGCGGCATCGGGTGCTCCGGTCGAGTGAGCGGCTACATGGCGCTGGATTCGTTCCACACCACGCACGGCCGGGCGATCCCCTTCGCCACGGGGTTGAAGCTGGCGAATCCGGAGCTCACTGTCATTGTCTACTCCGGTGACGGCGACCTGACGTCCATCGGCGGCAACCACCTGATCCATGCGGCGCGGCGCAACATGGACATCATGGTGGTCTGCGTGAACAACATGATTTACGCCATGACCGGAGGCCAGGCGGCCGCGACGACGCCGGGCAACTCGATCACGACCACGAGCCCGTTCGGCAGTTTCGAACCCGAGATCTGCCTGCCTCAACTGGTGGATGCGGCGGGGGCGGTGTTTGTGGCGCGCTGGACGGCGTACCACGTGAAGCAACTGGAGCGCACGATGTCGAAGGCGCTCAAGAAGAAGGGCTTCCGGTTCATCGAGGTGCTGACGCCGTGCCCGACGCTGTACCAGCGGCGGAACAACATGGGCGACGGCCTGGCGGCGATGGTCGACTACAAGAACCGCAGCAAGATCAAGAACGGCGCGCCGACGTACGAAGTAGCGCTGGTGCCCGGCGGGGAGATCGTCGTGGGCGAGTTTGTCGACCGCGAGCGGGAAGACTACCTGACCCGCATGCGCCGCCAGCTTGGCACGAACTATAGTGAACTGCCGCCGCAGCCCGAGGAAGAAGAACAGGAGGGGTGCTGCTCATCATGCTGAAAGAGATTCGTATTGCAGGTTTCGGCGGGCAGGGCGTCATTCTGGCCGCGCACATTCTGGGCCGGGCCGTCTCCATTCACGAGGGCGGCTTTGCGACGATGACCCAGAACTACGGTCCTGAGGCGCGCGGCGGGGCGGCCAGTGCGGCGCTGGTGATCAGTGATCAGCCGGTGCTGTTCCCCTACGTATCCAATCCCGAGATTCTCGTCGTGATGTCGCAGGAAGCGTTCACACGCTACACGCCCGACCTCAAAGAGGGCGGCGTGCTGATTGTGGAAGAAGACCTGGTCCGCATGGAGAATGTGCCGCAGCACATCCGGGTCTATAGCATTCCGGCCACCCGCATTGCCGAAGAGCTGGGCAAGAAGATGGTGCTGAATGTGGTGATGGTGGGCTTCTTCTGCGCCATTACGGAGGCCGTCAGCTACGATGCGTGCAAGAAGGCGGTGGTCGACAGCGTGCCGGAGAAGTTCAGGAAGCTGAACCTGGATGCATTCGAGAACGGCTTCGGCTTCGGCAAGAACCTGCTGTCGAAGGGCGCCACGCGGGTAGAGGATACTGAGCCCGTCAGCGTGCTGGAATCGGCCAACTGACCGTTATTTCTGTCCCAGTTTCTGCGTCAGCGACTGAGCCTGCGTATTCAGGCTGAGGAGCTGGCGCAGGTCGTCTTCCGCGGACTGCACCGCCGTCTGGATCCTGGAGATGTCGGGCGCAGCCGTCACCGGACTGTCGCGTTGGGTATCGAGCCGGACGGCCAAAGCCCGCAATTGGTCTGTCAGTTCGCGATAGCGGCGCTGGAGACTGTTCACCACAGTCTCCCGGCGCCGGTTCACTTCCAGCAGGCTGTTGGCCGTATCGCCGGATGTGCCGAATTTCTTCTGCAGGCCGGCGAGTTCGTCGCGCGAATGGCGCAGGTTCGTTTCCAACTGCGAGAGGCGTTCGTTCTTCGTTTTGAGCTCGGCTTCCATGGCCTGCACGACGCGGCGGGTGGATTCGAAATCGTCGCGGACACCGGCTTCAGTGGCCGCCAGCTTCTTGTTTTCGAGCGAGAGGGTCTCGCGGGCTGACTCGAGGTCGCGGACCCTGTTCTGCAGGTCGGCATTTGTGGCCGTGGCCGCGGCCAGCCGGGTTTGGGCCTGTGCGAGGTCGCGGATCGCGTCGAGACGGCGGCCGTCGCCTTCGGACTTATGCGCAGGCGCGGCGGCAGCGGGTTCGATACCCCGTTCCGCCAGTTGCGCCCGGAGCGCTTCGTTTTCCTTGGCCAGTGCCGTGGCTTTGTCCGCGGCGGCCTGGTTCGACTTCTCCAGTTCACCCACGCGTGCCTGTAATGCCGGTCCACTCCGCTGCTGGCTGACATACAGCCATCCACTGAGCCCCAGGGAGAGCACCAGCAGAACCAGCAACACGGCTTGTACGCGATTGTGCATGACGGGATCTTACTCCTTTCCGCCGGCCCGCATGGAGAAGCGCGTCCGGTATTGCAGATCAGCACCTTCGGCGGAAAGGTGCATGGTGAAGTTCTTCGGGGTCCCCTGCGGGATTTCGACATCGACCGCCCACATGGAGCGGATCTTCTCAAAGGCCTGTGTAATCGTGATGGCGATGTCGGTCTGGGTGCGGCAGAACATGGCCTGGCCGCCGGTGGCCTCGGCCATCTGCTGGAGCCCGGTCTGATAGGCGTCGTTGAGGCGATCGCGCAGGAAGGCGAGGTGGGTGACGAAGACAGGAGCGTCGGCCTCGGCCAGGGTGGCGCTGAGTTTCGCCGTCTTTTCCCGGATGAGCGCCTCGGGAAAGCGGCGGCTGAGGTCGCGGGAGTCGCTCATATTGATGACCGGATTCGTGTAGTCTTCGCGGTAGTTGTAGATGTTCGAGTCGGTGATGTAGAGGATGGCCGTGCGGACGGGGGTTTTGCGCAGCAGGCTGGTGGCCAGGCGTTCAGCGGGTTCGATGGTCTCGAGCAGGCCGGCGCGTCCGGAGACGGGCGACTGTTGAATGGTGGTGGTGACGGAGGGGCGATCGGCCGTGGGATCGGTGACGACGCGCAGGCCGTCCTGCGAGCGCAGCACGCCGAGCCAGATGTTCGGCGGCAGTTTCTCGATCTCCGTGGCCATGGCTGCGCGGGCGGCGTCGACCAGCGTGAGGTCGCCGGTGACGTCGAGCACGACGAGCAGGATCAGGCCGTCTTCGGGTCCTTTGATGCGGGTGATGCGGGCGTCCTTGCCTTCCGCTTTCGCCTTGAGATCCTTCAACTCGGGAGTGGAGGACCAGGCGGTGACCCGGCGCACGTGGACCGCCGGCGCGGCCGTGGTGCTGGCGAAGAGCTGTGCCGCCACGAGCGCGGCCAACACGGGTATGGAAAACCGGCGCATCATCCTGAGTGCCTAATCCCCGGGCTCAGAAGCTAAACCTCAAGCCTAGCTGGACCACGCGTCCGCCGCGCGAGCCGATGATCTTGCCGGCATTCACGTTGGGCGAGCTCTCGGTGCCGATGACGGTGTCGGGCAGGTTCCAGTTGGCGTTGTTGATGAAGTTGAAGCCGGAGGCGGTGAACTCCATGCTGCGCTCCTGGTCGATGGCGAAGCGCTTGCTCACGGAGAGGTCGTGGTTCTGGGTCATGGGGTTGCGCAGGGTGGGGTGGGTGCGGGGGCCGCTGCCCATCTGGAAATCATCGGGATGGCTGAAGGCGGCGGGATTGAACCACATGTCCGGGCCCTGTTTGGAGGGGAGGGGATCCACGCCCTGCACGACATTGACGCGGACGGTCTGGAGGACGCCGCCGGTGTTGTTGAACTGGGCGCGGAGGGAGAGCGGGTCGCCGCTGGAGACGGAGGAGATGCCGCTGATGGACCAGCCATCGGTGAGGTAGCGACGCCAGTCCGGGAAGACGAGGTAGGGCTTGCTGGTGCCGATGGGGAGCTCGTACATGTAGGTGAGCGAGAGGCGGTGCGGATTGTTGCCGGCGGTGAGCCCCCACTCATTGTGACGATTGAAGAAGTCCTGCTTGCCGTAGGGGCCGGAGTAGTCGTCGTATTGGCGGGAGTATTCGTAAGTCCCGGTGAGCGAGAGGCCCTGGGCGGTGCGCTTTTCGACGCGGGCGGAGGCAGCTTCGCGGCGGTAGCGGCCGTCGGGCCACTGGCTGAAGACGTCGGTGGCGATGAACTGCGGGTAGGGGCGGAGCGAGCGGTTGAAGGCCTGGTCGTTCAACTGGTCGCGATAGGACATCATCTCCGGCCGCAGCGCATCGGGATTCACGGCGTAGTTGCCGACGAAGAGGTCCTTGCCCCAGGAGACGCCGAGAGAACCGGTCAGCACAAAGCCGCCGGTGAGTTCCCTCTCATAGCTGGCGCCGACGGACTGATAGCGCGGCAGGTGGCCGCCGGTTTCGAGGATGGTGGCGTTGGTATCGTCGGCGGCGGTGGGCGTGAGGTCGGGTATGGGCTTGGACGCGGGCGGCACGCCCTGGCTGAGCGTGAAGGCCGGCACGAGTTGCGAGTTGGCGGCGTAGTAGTTGGGGTGCCCGGTGAAGCCGCGCGTGCCCCACTGGCCGTTGTAGATGGGATACGCCTGGTAGCTCATGGCGTAAGAGAGCCGAAGCACGGCTTTGCGATTGCCCCGCGGGTTCCAGGCCAGGGAGAAGTTGGGTTGAGGCTTGATGGCCACGGGCTGGAAGGCGGCACCGTAGCCGCCTTTTCCTGCGAAGACCAGCGCGCCGAGGCGGCCATTGGAAGGATTGATGACAGAGAGGTCGACGGTGGATTGGCGGTTGTAGCGCTCAGTGCGCGGGGCGGAGGTCTGCATGTTCAGGCCGAAGCTGAAGGTGAGCCCCTGGCGGTACTCCCAGGTGTCCTGGAGCGCGGTGATCAAGGTCCAGTTGCGGAAGTAGGAGGGCGAAGGCACGTCGCTGTAGTCCGACGTGTCGACACCGCCCAGCAGGAAGCTGGCGAAGCTCTGGCCCGTATTCACGATGCCGGGCAGGCTGGTGAGCGAAGACGAGAAGTAGTAGCCGCCCGAAGGCAGGCCGGGGTTGAACGTATTCACCTGGTAGCGGACGAACTGGCCGACCATGCGGAGATTGTGCTTGCCGACACGCAGCGAGTGGGCGTCGGTGAGGACGAACGTATTGCGGGCGTTGCGCGCCTGGGGACTGTTGCGGCCCATGGCCAGGTAGCTGCCTAGCTCGATGCGCGGGAAAGCCTTGCCGGGCACGCCCGTGAGACCCAGTTGGGACGGCCAGTCGGCGGTATCGCTGACGTTCTCGTTGATGTCGCTGTGCGCTTCCAGGGTGAGCGTGTTCACGCTCTGCGGCGAAGCGGTGTAGACGTATTCGATGGAGCCGCGGCGGTTGACGTAATTGCGGTCGGGCGCGGCGGAGTCGGCGGCATTGGGAATGAAGGTCGCACTGCCGGCAAAGCCGTTGGTGAAGGCGTAGCTGACGGCGAGGCGGTGTTTCTCGAGGAAGGAGTGATCGACCTTGGCGATCATGCCGCTGGCTGTATTGGTTTCGGGCGCGACGGCGAAGTAGTTATTGCGGAAGAACGGGCCGGCATCGGAGTTGGGCTTGGGGTAGAAGGCAAGGATCTTGCGGGCGATGGGGTCCTGGCGGTCGACCGGGATGCGGTTGTTGGGGTAGGGATCCTTGATGTATTGCAGGTTGTCGCGCGAGACGGCCTGCGAGGAGTCGTAGTTGGGGTTGAGGCGCGTGGTGGAGGGGTCGTAGATCTCCTGCGGTTCGCCGGCGCTGTCGACCACCTGGCTGTAGTCGCCCTCACGCTCACTCAGGATGGGGACGGTGCGCAGGGAGCTGCGGCCGATGCGTTCGCGGACGCCTTCGTAGCTGAGAGAGAAAAAGGTTTTGCGGCCCCCGTTGTAGAGCTTGGGGATGATGACGGGTCCACTGACGTTGAAGCCCCATTGATTGCGGCGCAGCAGGTTTTTGTCGCCGCCGCGCTGGGCGATTTCGTGGGGGACGGCGTCGAGGACGTCGTTGCGGAAGTTCTCAGAGAGGCGGCCGTGGAACTGCGGCCGGCTGGCGCCGCTCTTCGAGGCTTTCTTGGGACTGTCCTCGCGGAAGCCGAGGTCGCGGGACAGGACCTTGAACTCCTCGACGGCCCGCTGGAGTTCGCTGGCGGGTTTGGCGGGCGGCGCGTTCTGGCCTTGCAGCACGGCTGCGGACGCAATTAGAGCGGCCATCCACGAACTGTTCCGTCTAAGTACCAAATACCAGTTTACCGTGCTGGACGCTTCCTCACAGATTCACTCGTTTCAGCAGTTGATGCAGGCCGGCGTCACCGATGCCGCCTTCCACGTCTGCTTTCAACCGGGATTCGGCATCCAGCAGGACATAGTGGGGAAAGGCGTTGGCTCCAAAGATAGCTGGGAGGTTGGTGGATCCGCCCAGGACAATCCGGCCCTTACGCGGGCTGTTCGCCAGGTATTTGCGTACAACTCGTTCCGATTCGTTCACGCTGACGGCGAGAACTGTCAGGCGATCGCCGTATTCTTCGACCAATGCATCGACGGCGGGCTGGTCGCGGCGGCAGACTCCGCACCAGGTGGCCCAGAACTGGATCAGGACCGGAGTGCCCTTCAGCGAGGATTTGGTGAACTTCTCGCCTTTTAATGTGGTACCCCGAAAATCAGGTGTTTCTTCCACGGGAAAGGCGCACAAACCCAGTCCGAATGAGCAGAGGAACGCTCGGCGGTACAACATGATTTCTTTACGTTACTACTACGCGGCGGGCTGAATTGGGGCCGGCGTGAAACGCTCCGACCATTTGACGCGGCCGGTCCATTGCATCACCGCGAAAAGCGTGCAGATGGAGCCGATGGTGATGGCGAGGCCGGTGTAGCCGGGGAAGAAGAACGCATACGAGAAGAGCACCAGGTAGGCGAATTGCGCGAGTCCGGCTTCGACCAGGGCGAAGCGCAGGCCGACCACGGTGCGCAAGTAGCTGACGACCAGCAGGACGGAGACGGCGGAGCTGATGAAGAACGCCGCGTGGATGGAGATGTGATCGACGAGATAGGCCAGCAGCAGGTGGAAAGCAAAGAAGGCACAGGCCAGGAAGAAGTAGTTCATGGGATGCAGGTCGATGCGCTTCATCGTCGTGATGACCAGCATGAGAAAAAAGAAAAAGAAGAGCGAAACCGGGGCGAAGGCGCTGATTTCGCCGGCCAGGGGGCCAGGCTGAGCTTTGACGGGCATTGTCACGGCAATGGGCACGCCGGAAACGAGGCTGGAGTAGTTCCACTGGAGATCCCAACCGGCCGGGGCATCCCGTTTTGCTGTCGGCGCAAGGGTGTTGTCGGGGAAGTCGATGTCGCGGAAATCCGTCGTCACCTTGCACTGGAAGTTGCGGATCTGGCCGGTGGCCTCGCCAAAACGGTATTGCCAGCTGTCGAGCCCCTGGGAACGGTAGGCCACCTGGAGGTTGAGTGCTTGGCCGGGCTCGAGTTCCACATGGGTCAAGAGGGCGCCGTCGCGGTTTTCGGTTGCCAGCGGCTGGCCGTCCCGCAGCAGGGTGAGGCCATCGTAGACGGCCTGGCGGGCGGGCAGGGGGAAGGTGAGCTTGGCCCGGACGGCGCGGCCGGTATCGTTCGTCAGGGCATAAACGCCCTCAAAGTTCACGGTGTAGGTGCTGAACCAGAGCAGCCCTTTCTGGCGCGGCTGGAGGGCCAGTTTGACGCGCAGGTCACTGCGCTCCAGGGGCAGGACGTGGGTCTCGACGCCGCCGGTGGAGTTGACGGAATCGACGGAGGCGACGGGCGGCTGCTGCGTGAGTTCCGAGCCCCAGACGGATTGCACGCGGCCACGCAGGCTGGAGCCGGAGGCGCTGCTGCGGCTGTAGATGGTGGCGGCGAGGATGGCCCACGCAATGGAGGTGCAGATGAAGATGAAGCCGATGGCGGCCAGGCGTTTGAACATGATGGGACCAGTATGCCCGCTGTTCGCCTCGTTGTAAAGTACTTTTCGATGTAAAGTTATTTCAAATGCCAACATTCAAATCGTAGCCCATCCTGGAACGCTGGCACGCTGCCCATTGCGCTACCCTGAGGCTGAATGAAGTTACAGGAACTGGCGGAACAGTTAGGCTGCGACCTGCGCGGAGACGGCAGTGTGGAGATCAGCGGCGTAGCCGGCATGGAGTATGCGTCCCCGTCGCAGATCACGTTTCTGGCGAATCCGAAGTACGCGCACAAGGTGAAGAATACGCAGGCCGCGGCGATCATTGCGGCGGCGTCGGTGCCGGAACTGCCCATCCCCGTGGTGGTGAGCGACAACCCTTATCTCGACTTCGCGCGCGCCCTGGCGTTGTTTTATCAGCCGCCGAAGCCGTCCGTGGGCATTCATTCGGCGGCTGTGATCGCAGCGACGGCGACGATTGGGGAGAACGCCTCCATCGGGGCCGGAGCGGTGATCGGCGAGCACGTGAAGATCGGGCGTAACGCGGTGATCCACCCGCTGGTAGTCATCTATGAAGGCGCGGAGATCGGCGATGATTTTCTTGGACATGCGCATTGCGTGGTGCGGGAGCACTGCCGGATCGGCAACCGGGTAATCCTGCAGAACGGGGTGATCATCGGCGGCGACGGGTTTGGCTTTGCGAAGCGCAAGGATGGAACGCATTTCAAGATCGTGCAGTCGGGTCCGGTGGTGATTGAGGACGATGTCGAGATCCAGACGCTGACCTCTGTGGACCGAGCGACGGTGGGGGAGACACGGGTGCGGCGCGGGGCGAAGATCGATTCACTGGTGCAGATCGGGCACGCCTGTGAAGTGGGCGAGGACAACATCATCTGCTCGCAGACGGGCCTGGCCGGGTCGACCATCCTCAAGAAGAACGTGCTGCTGGCCGGGCAGGTGGGGATATCGGGCCACCTGACGATTCACGACAACGCGATTGTGTACGCGCAGAGCGGCATTGGGCACGATGTACCGGCGGGCAGCATTGTGTCGGGCTCGCCGGCGTTCGATGCGGGCGACTGGCGCCGCGCGATCACGGCCTACCCGAAACTGCCGGAGCTCCTCAAGACGGTGAGACAATTGGAGAAACGCGTCAAGGAACTGGAATCCACGCTGACCGGAAAGTCGGAATGAAGAAAAGCGCACATCAAAACCGGGCTCCGTTCGCCTACAAGAACGAGGCATTCCTGGATAGCTGGAACGGACGTTCCCTGCGAATCCTGTCGGAGTATCTGGAGCCGCTCGACCGCTTCAGCCAGGAGAAGATCCGGGACACGGTGGTGTTCTTCGGGTCGGCGCGGATCCAGGAAGAGGGTCCGCTGGCCAAGTATTACAAGGACGCCAGGGAATTCGCGCGGCTGATCACGCAATGGTCGGACGCGATGGAGCCGCCGACGCGCCGTTTCGTCGTTTGTACGGGCGGGGGCCCGGGCATCATGGAGGCGGCCAACCGGGGGGCGCGCGATGCCGGCGGAAAAACGATCGGCCTGAACATTGCGCTGCCGCACGAGCAGTACCCGAATCCTTATCTTTCGCCCGAGCTGAACTTCCAGTTCAACTACTTTTTCATGCGCAAGTTCTGGTTCGCCTACCTGGCCAAGGCGCTGGTGGTGTTCCCGGGCGGCTTCGGAACGTTGGACGAGCTGACTGAAATCCTCACCCTGGTCCAGACCCAGAAGCTCGAGAAGAAGATCATGATCATCATGTACGGCACCGAGTTCTGGAAGGAAGTGATCAACTTCGACGCGCTGGCCAAGTACGGTGTCATTGCTCCGGAAGACATGAAGCTAATGGACTTCGTGGACGATCCGCACACCGCCCTGGACCATCTGAAGGACTTCCTGAGCCGGAACTACCTGCAGCCGCACCAGGTGCGCGCGCTGGAGGAGATGCCGGATATCGCGAAGTCGCGCATTTGAGTGGAATCCAGGCTCAGTTGCCTAGCACAAAGACCACAGGCCCGAAATCTAGTAATCTGATACCCGAATGGCCTTTTCAGGCTGGCTGAATCCCATCCGTTCGCTTGGCTGGATCGAGAGGCTCTTTGCCGTATTTTTTACGCTCTCCGCCATCCTATATTGGCGGGGTGGTCTCGATTCGCTGCCGGGCCTTTTGCTGCTGCTCGTTACGGTCTTTTTCGGGTTCGCCACGATTTGGAGAGTAGGCGTCCGGCTGGTGCGGCGGGCCATCTGGCGGCTGCGCAACCGGCTGATTGTCGCTTATCTGTTCATCGCGGTGGTCCCGATCCTGCTGCTGGCCGTGCTGACGATTACGGGCGCCTGGATGATCTCGGGCCAGATTGCGGCCTATCTATTGAACATGGAGATGGACCGGCGGGTGAACTCGCTGCGGCAGACGGCGGTCTCGCTGGCGAGAGTCTCGGCCCAATCGAGGGCGGAGGCCGTGAAGCGATCCGGGTTCATCTTCCACGACCGCTATCCCGGCTTGCAGATTCTGGTCCACGACCAGGACGGGAAAGAAGTCCGTTATCCGGAGGACGCCAGACTCGAAGTGCCGCCGCCGGGCCACCTGGAATCGGCCGGGCTGGTGGTGCGGGACAAAACGTTCTTCCTGTGGGCGCATACCGGTGGGCCGAAGACGGAGGTCGTCATCCTGGTGCCGGTGACGCGGACGTTTCTGCAGTCACTGGTGCCGCAATTGGGCGATATCCAACTGGCGCCGATCGGCCTGACCGCGGAAGAGGCGCGGGAACTCGACTACCGCCTGCATCCACCGGTGCCGGAGGAGGCAGTCAATGCGGCCACCGTCGCGGCGACGGGCGTCCCGAGTCCCACCAGCTTCCTCGACTTCCGCCTGAAATGGGGCGTGCGGCTGGGCGTGCCGGTGTGGGAGAAGCCGGGTGTCAGCCGGACCAATTTCCTGGGGGTGGTGACGCGCATCTCCGGGCCGATGAAGATCGTTTTCAGCGCCGATACCGGGACAGACGTGCCTTCGCTGCTGGTGTTCTTCACCTTCTGCGGCATCGTCTTCCTGGTGGTGGAGGTGATCTCGTTCTACATCGGCGTCTCGCTGTCGCGCACGATGACGCTGGCGGTGCACGAGCTCTACGAAGCCACGGTGCACATCCGCGAAGGCGACCTGACGCACCGGATCCAGGTGAATGGGAACGACCAGTTGGCGGAACTGGGTACGTCATTCAACATCATGGCGGGGAATCTGGAACGGCTGCTGCAGTCTGAGAAGGAGCGGCAGAAGATGCAGGCGGAGCTGGAGATCGCGCGCGAGGTGCAGGATCAACTGCATCCCAAGCCGATGTCGGGCTTGGGTTCGCTGCGGGTGACGTCCTTCTGCACGGCGGCGCGCATGGTGTCGGGCGACTATTTCGACTACCAGACCATCAGCGACAGCCAGCTCGCGCTGGTGATCGGGGATGTCGCGGGCAAAGGCATCTCGGCGGCGCTGCTGATGGCGACGCTGCAATCGGCGCTGCGGTGCGAACTGCGCCACTCCACCGAGATGGCCACCGCGGCCGCGGTGGGGATGGGCGAGGGCTATGCGGCCCCGAGGGTGTCTCCTTCGCAGTTGGTGTCGAACCTGAACCAGCACCTCTATCTGTCGACGGCTCCGGAAAAGTACGCCACGTTCTTCTTCAGCGTCTATGACGAAGTGTCCAGCACGCTGAGCTATACGAACGGCGGCCACCTGTCGCCCATCCTGGTCCGTGACGGCAAGGCGACGCTGCTGGATTCGAACGGCCTGGTGGTGGGTGCGTTTCCGTTTGCGGAATATAGCGAGAGCCGGGTCAAGCTGGAAGCGGGCGATCTGTTGGTGTGCTACACGGACGGCATCACGGAGCCGGAGAACGCATACGGCGAGATGTTTGGCGAGGATCGCCTGATCGCGCTGCTGCTGGCGCATGCCGACAAAGACGGGGCCGAGATCGCGGCCAGGATCGTGGAGGAAGTCACGAAGTGGACGGCTTCGTCGGAGTTGCAGGACGATATGACGTTGTTGCTGGCGCGAAAGGTCTGAGATCGTGACCCCGCAGTTTCGCCGCATCTGGTTTGTCGCCGCCGCCATCGCCGGCACGGTGACCGTGGGCACGCTGGGGTATATCTTCATCGCCGATTACCCGGTGCTGGACGCCATCTACATGGCCGTCATGACCATGACCACGGTGGGCTATGGCGAGATCCGGCCGCTGAGCCAGGCGGCGCGGGTGTTCAATACGGGCTACATGCTGCTGAGCGTCAGCATGCTGCTGCTGGCCCTGGGCGTGATGACGCAGACCATCATCGAACTGCAGTTCGGCAACCTGTTGGTGAAGAGGCGCGCAAAGAAGATGATCGACAAGCTGGAGAATCACTACATCATCTGCGGCTTTGGCCGTGTGGGGCGGGGCTCGGCGGCGGAACTGCGGCAGGCCGGCGTACCGCTCGTCATCATCGACCGCAGGGAAGACCGTGTGGACTGGGCGATGCGCGCGGGCTACCTGGCGTGCCTGGGCGATTCCACGCGCGACGAGACGCTCTACGAGGTCCGGGTGACGCACGCGCGTGGCCTGATCGCAGCCCTGGCGACGGACGCCGACAACCTGTTTGCCGTGATTTCGGCCAAGACGCTGAATCCAAAGATCCGCGTGGCTGCGCGCGCGGCGGAAGAAGAGGCGGAGCGGAAGATGCGGCAGGTGGGCGCGGACGCTGTTTTCGCGCCGTACGTTATGACCGGCACGCGCCTGGCGCAGTCGCTGCTGAAGCCGCACGTCCGCCAGTTTCTCGACTTCGCCACCACCAATATCGGGCTCGATGTCGGCATTGAACAGTTGGAAGTGGGAACGGGCAGCGACCTGGTGGGCAAGTCGCTGGCCGACCTGCGGATCCGCAGTGAACTGAAGGTGATTGTGCTGGCAATCCGCCGCGCGGACGGTAAGATGGTGTTCAATCCCCCCGCGGACGCGCTGATCGAGGTGCAGGACTACCTCATCGTGATGGGCGAGAACGAGCCGCTGCGGCGTTTGGAGAGCCGTGTGACGGGGGCTGCCTCGTAAGGCTGAGGACACCATGAAAGTACTCACCGGCGCACAGATGCGTGAGATCGACCGTCTCACGATGGAAGCGGGCATTCCCGGTCTTGTGCTGATGGAGAACGCGGGCTGCCGCTTTGTGGAGTTCCTGGAACGGAACTACGGCCCGCTGGACCAGCATCGCATCGTGGTGGTGTGCGGCAAGGGCAACAATGGCGGTGACGGGCTGGTGATTGCCCGGCAGTTGAGCATCCGCTTCAAGCCGCGTTCGCTGGACGTGATCCTGGCCTATCCGCCGACGGAGTTCAAGGACGACTCGGCCACCAACTGGAAAATGCTGCAGGTGACGGGCACGCGCGTGACACGGACGCTGGAGCCGCGGATGCGCGCGGCGACGCTGGTCATCGACGCGCTGCTGGGCACTGGCCTGCAGGGTCCGGCGCGCAGTCCGGCGCTGGAGTGGATTCGCGAGATCAACGGCGGCTTCCCGGGCGCCACGGTGGTGAGCGTGGACGTGCCTTCGGGTTTGTTCGACGGCGGTGAATCGGTGCGGGCCGCGGATACGGTCACATTTACGGCGCCCAAGCTGGAACAGGTGGTGCCACCCACCTGCGACCGGGTGGGCCGGCTGCATGTGGTGCAGATTGGCACTCCTCTGTCGCTGATGGACAAGAGTCCGGAGTACTGGCTGAATGTCGTGGAGCCGCGTCAGTTCCGGCGGCTGTTCGAGCCGCGGCCTGCTGGTTCGCATAAGGGTGATTTCGGGCATGTTCTGGTGATTGGGGGCGCCCCGGGCAAAGGCGGCGCGGCGGCGATGTCCGGCCTGGCTGCTTTGAAGATCGGCGCGGGGCTGGTGACCGTGGCAACGGCGGAAGAAGAGCGGCGGACGGTGACGGCGCTGGCTCCGGAACTGATGACCCAGTCGATCGGGCAGGATCCGGGCGGTAAGGACGTGCTCGCGATTGGGCCGGGCCTGGGCCAGGAACCGGATCTGGCGGGGGTCGCGCAGCGTTTGTTCGCACAATCCGCGCTGCCGCTGGTGATCGACGCGGATGGACTCAATGCGCTGGCCGGCACTGCGTTTCATGGGCCGGGACCGTGGCGCGTGCTGACGCCGCATCCGGGTGAGATGTCGCGGCTGGCCGGCTGCAAGACGACGGACATCCAGGCAGATCGCGTGGGCGTCGCGCGCAAGTTCGCGATGGAAAGGAATGTGGTGCTGGTGCTGAAGGGCCAGCGCACGGTGGTGGCCTTCCCCGATGGACGGGCCTTCCTCAACCCCAGCGGTACGCCCGCCATGGCCACGGCAGGCAGCGGGGACATCCTCACCGGCCTGATTGCCGGCCTGATGGCGCAGTGGCCCGACCGGCGGGAACAGGCCGTGCTGGCCGCGGTGTGGCTGCACGGGCGATCCGGCGAGTTGGGCGCGGCGGCGCTGACTGAACAGTCGTTGACGGCGACGGACCTGATCCGGTATCTGCCGGCCGCCATCCGCGAAACACAGGCATGACCAGCACACGCTACACCACCGCGAACGAGGAAGAGACCATTGAACTGGGCCGCGTGCTGGCCGCCCGCTGGCCCCGGCCGTGCATCGTCCTGCTGATCGGCAATCTGGGGGCGGGCAAGACCACACTGGCCAAGGGCATTGCCGAAGGGCTGGGCTCCGCCAGGGCGGACGACGTCTCGAGCCCGACGTTTCCGCTGATCCACGAATACGGCGAGGAGGGGGATCTCTATCACATCGACCTGTACCGCCTGGACACGATGGAGGAGGTGGAGACGCTCGGCCTGGAGGAGATCTTCTCGCGCCGGGCGGTCGTCCTGCTGGAATGGGCGGAGCGCTTCCCGGCCCTGTTGCCGGCGGAACGGATCGAGATCCGGATCGAGGCCATCGAGGAAGAAACGCGTGTCCTGACGGTCACTGAGCTACCCTGAAGCAGATGACTGAGTCTTCCGGCCCGAGTCGATCGCTGATCGCCCTGACCGCTCTGGCGGTTGCCGCCGCGGCTCTCGTATATGTGCTGCTGCTGCCGTTCCTGCATCCCATTTTCTTCGCGCTCGTGCTGGCGATCGCCGCTCAACCCCTGTACCACGCCATCTCGTCGCGGTTGAAGCGGCCTGCCCTTTCGGCGATTCTCACCACGTTCCTGATGATCACAGCCGTTCTGGTGCCCTTGGCCATGCTGACCGTCACCATCATCAACGAGGCGGGCACGACCTACAATCAACTGGCCCAGCAGAGCGCGGAAAAGGGCGGCTGGGGCCAGTATCTTAACGATCTGCTGGATCCGCCGGTGCAGTGGGTGGCGGCGAAGACGGGCATGCCGGCACCCAACGTGCAGGCGGCGGTCCTGCAGCGCATGCAAACCATGAGCTCCTCGCTGCTGCAATGGAGCGGCTCGCTGCTGGGCAACCTGACCAGCACGCTGGGCGACCTGGTGCTGAGCATCTTCGTCATGTTCTTTCTGTTCCTGGAAGGAAATGCGATCTGGGCTGGGATTCTTCGATGGATGCCCCTGCCGGAATCGCGGACCAGAGAGCTGTTGCAGACGATCTCGGACGCCATCGTGGCGAACGTCTATGGATTCGTGGCCGTTGGCGTCGTCCAGGGCGTGCTCACGGGCCTGGCGTTCTGGTTTACCGGATTGCACGCGCCGTTCCTGTGGGGTTCCGTTGCGGCCATCTGCTCGCTGCTGCCGCTGGCCGGTACCGCCATCGTCTGGGCGCCGGCCGCGCTGATCCTGCTGGCCCACGGCGCATGGGGCAAGGCGCTGTTCATGCTGCTGTGGGGCATCCTGGCCATCAGCATGTCCGATAACATCGTGCGGCCCATGGTGCTGAGCGGGCGCACGGACATGAATACCCTGGTCGTTTTCTTCGCCCTGATGGGCGGATTGCAAGCCTTCGGTTTCATCGGCCTGTTCGCCGGACCGGTGATTTTCTCCGTCGCCATCGCCGTCTTCCGCATGCTGCGCGAGGAGTATACGCAGCCGATGGTCGAGCTCGAGATCAAACAGGCTTAGCGCGGGTTGAACCACGCCGTCCGCGGGCGCGTATACCCTTCATGGATCCACGAGCCGCGTTCGTCCTGCCGCATGGCCAGTTTCTTGGCGCCTGTGCCTCGAAGCGAGAGGCTGGCGGGTTCGCGCTCTCTGAACTGACGCCCACCGTGCCGGCGGAAGAGGTCGCACGGCATACCCATGAAGACGCGCATCTCGTGCTGCTGCTGGATGGCACGTATATCTCCACCGCGGCCAAGGCCCCGCCCCTCTGCCGGCCGCCGCTGCTGATCTACAATCCGCCTGGGACCACGCACCGGGACCGCTTCCACGCGCTGGACGGGCGCTTTCTGACGATCTCGGTATCCGGCGAGAGCCTGCAGCGGATCCGGCAGTTCCTGGAGCCCCTGGACCAGCCCACCGCCTTCCGGTCAGGTCCGCCGCTGCAACTGGCGCAGCGTTTGTTCCACGAGTGCCGCCAGTGGGACCAGGTTTCTCCGCTGGCCGCCGAAGGACTGTGCCTGGAGCTGATGGCGGAGATGGCGCGGGCGGCGGACCGCCCGCACCGTCAACCACCCTCGTGGCTGAAGACCGCGCGAGACCTGATCCACGATCGTTGTGCCGAGAACATCGGCGTCTCGGAGATCGCCCAGGCCGTGGGTGTTCATCCCGTCCACCTGGCCCGGACGTTCCGGGAGTTCTACCAGTGCACGCCTGGCGACTATCTGCGGCACTGCCGGCTGGAGCACGCGGCCGGGCTGCTGCGGCGTCACGCACAGCCCATCGCGGAGATTGCCCTGGACGCGGGCTTCGCGGACCAAAGCCACTTCTCCAAGGCCTTTCGCAAGGCGTTCGCCGTGTCGCCGAGCGAATACCGCCGCGCGCATGTTGCCCGCTGACCAATCCGCTCCGCTGGTACAAGACAGAACCCGCCCTTCCGGCCAATACTCAGGACATGCTTCGCAGCTTCCTACTCGTGCTGGCCGCCGCTGGAATCGCATCGGCCCAGGCGCTCGCCCCCATGACGCAGGCCATCCGGGCCGGCGAGTTCAAGGAGATCACCAGCGTGGTGGTCGCCCGGCACGGCTCCATCGTCTATGAAGAGTACTTCGACAAAGGCGGACCGGAGGCGCTGCGGAATACGCGGTCGGCCACCAAGACGGTCGCCAGCATGCTGATCGGCATCGCCATCGACAGGAAGCTGCTCTCGGGCGTGGACGCGCCGGTGTTCGCGTTCTTCCCCGATAAACACCCGGTGGCCAACCCCGATCCGCGCAAGGAGAAGATCACGGTGGAAGATCTGCTCACGATGAGTTCGCTGCTGGAGTGCAGTGACGAGAATCAGTATTCCCGCGGCAACGAGGAGCGCATGTACCTGATCGAAGACTGGATCAAGTTTACGCTCGACCTGCCGGTGCGCGGCTTCCCGGCCTGGGTGAAGAAGCCCAAGGACTCGCCGTATGGCCGCAGTTTCAGCTACTGCACGGCGGGGGTGACAACGCTGGGCGGCGTGATTGAGCGGGCGACGCGCTCCACTGTACCCGCCTTTGCGGAGGCCAATCTGTTCGCTCCGCTGGGCATCAAGAAGGCGGAGTGGCAGTTTTCACCGATGGGCATTGCGCAGACCGGCGGCGGGCTGGAACTGAGGAGCCGCGACCTGTTGCAGCTCGGGCTGCTGTACCTGCATGGGGGCCAGGCCAACGGCCGGCAGATCGTCTCCAAAGAGTGGGTGACCGCCTCCACCAAACCTCATGCCGAGGTGGACGACGACACCGAGTATGGCTATCTCTGGTGGGTGAAGGCATTCCCGGTGGGCACGAAGAAATATGGCGCGTTCCTGATGCAGGGCAACGGCGGAAACAAGGTCGCGGTCTTCCCCTCCCTCGACATGGTCGTGGTCATCACCACCACGAATTTCGGCGTGCGCGGGTCGCACCAGTTGAGCGACCGGCTGCTGACGGAGCACATCCTCAAGAACGTCGAACCGTAGCCGGGCGGGGCTACTTCTTCTTGCCGTCCTTGTCGTCCTTCGAGCTCTTGGGATCGGGGATGCTTTCGCCCAGCTTCTCGCCCGGCTTGAGCAGCGACGGCTTCTTCTTGCCCGGAGCGACGCCCTCCTTCTCCGAGGCGATGCGCGTCTGCTGCTTCTGCGCCTCTTCCTTGCCCTGCGGAGTGAGCAACTCTTCGCGCTGCTTCTTCAGTTCGGCTTCGCGCATCTCCACATCGTGGGTGCGGGTCTTCAGATCCTGCTCATTGATCTCCACGCTGTCCTTGGTGGTTTCAATCGCCTGATCGAGCGCGAACTGATAGCGGCCCTTGTCCGGCGGATCGAGCTCAGCAAACTTCTCGAGCTGGGCGACCATCTCCTTTTGAGCCTTGGCGACCAGGCCCATGGACGTCGGGGGCTTCTGCTTGTGGATGCTGTTGTCGATGTAGGAGTCGATGGCGTCCATGATCTCGGTGTACTGCTCTAGCGTGTCGTGGATCAGGCCGCTGCGGCCCGCCTTCTGCTTCGCGAAGAGCTGGTCCAAGAGCGAGATCCGTTGCTGGGCGAACTTCACATACAGCGCCAGGCGTTCGTCGGGATCCTGCACGATGCGGACCTGGTCCGTCTCATCGGCGGTCAGAAAGTCCTTTTGAGCCGCCAGCGGCGCGGCCAACAGCAGCAGGGCCAATAGGAATCGCATGCCTCGTCCCTCCTCATTTCCCGGTCATGACGCCGAGCAGGAACTCTTCGTGCGTCACCGTCACTTCGTCGCGGATCTTCTCGGCGGCCGGCCGGTCTTCGAAGCCGAGCGCCAGCACCAAATCCTTCAATTGCCGCATCACCGCCTGCGTCTTGAGCTCACCTTTCTTATACTGCTTGGTCAGCTTGGCCGGTTTCTTGCCGGTCTCCCGCAGGGACTCCAGCGCCAGCTTCGTAGCGGCCCCGATCTCGGTGAGCGCACGCATCAGTTCGGTCCGGCTGCCGTTTTCCTTCACCAGCGTATTCGCGGTCTTTGCCTCGGCTTCAGCCAGTTCGATCGAGCGATCAAACCGTTTGATCAGGTCGGGCTCCTTTTTGAGCTCCTCCACATCGGCCCGCAAAAGCGAGGACCCCACCAACAGAATGGCCGTCAACCACAACCGCCCTCTCATCGATTCACCACCCTTTTGAGCGCATCGGCCCGCTGCCGGGCCTTCCATTCCTCGTCCGGGAACTTGCCCTCACTGATCGACAGAAACTTCAGATAGTTCTCCAAAGCCGGCTTGTGCTGCGCCATTGCGTCGAACATGGTGGCCCGGAAGTAATAATACGCCGGTGTCTCGCCGTTCATGGCTTTCACCTGCTCCAGCGCAGTCAACGCCGCATCGTACTTCTTCAGAAGGATGAGCATCGCGGTGAATTCGTTCCAGGCTTCGAGGGAATCTTTCTTCGCGTTCACCGCAACATAGAACTGCTTCACGGCATCGTCATAGCGTTTCTGGTCGCGCAGCAACCGGCCATAGAACATGCGCATGTCGAAGTTATTGGGCTCGGCTGCCACGATCTGCTCCGCCAGCGGGAGGCTCTTCTCCGGCTGTTTGGCGCGCAGGTAGGCGGTGGCCAGGGCATACTGGACGGCCGTGGTTGGGCTTTTCGCGCGGGCCGCCTCCAGGCTCTGGATCGCGCCCGGCAGGTCGCCGGCCTGCAGCAGGAGGACGCCGCGCCGCTCCTGCGCCGCCGGGTCGTCCGGCAGCTTGGCATAGATCGCCGCGGCTTTCTCGAGCTGCTTCGAACGTTCGTAGACGTCGGCCAGTTCCAGCATGGTGGCCGTGTCTTTGGGATCCAGTTCGATCGCCTTCTCGAAGGCCGGTGTGGATTTCGCCCAGTCGCCGAGCCCGGCGTAGGCCCGGCCCAGCAGATAGAACGGCTTCGGATCGGTGGGCCGCTTCTGGCTCATCTCTTCCAGCAGCGGCAAGGCTTCCTGAAAGGCTCCGGTCTTCACCAGCAACTGCGCCAGGTTCGCCCGGGCGGGCGAGAGATCCACTTTGGGCGGATCGTTCATGGTGAGGACGCGTTTATAGGCTGCGATGGCTTCGCTGTCCTGGCCATTCATGGTGAGCGCGTAGGCCAGATTGAACTGCCAGCCGATGCTGTTTGGATCCTTGGCGATGGCGGCCTGGATCACCCGAATCGCCTGCGGGTAGCGGCCGGCGTCCAAGTGAGCCTGCATCTGGTCCCGCGGGCTGGCGGAGTCCTGCGCCAGGCAGACGGAACACAGCAGCACGGCGAGCAGTGGAGGCGAACAGTACATTACACCCTCATTCTAGGTCTTGCGAAGGGGCAATGCCCGCGCGGGCAGTTGGACAGGGGGGCCAGATACGAAAAGGCCGCCCACCGGGGCGGCCTTTTTGGTTGCGGAGGAAACGTCGAAGAAAGCCAGCTAGACTTTGGCTTCCTTAAAGTCAACGTGCTTGCGGATCTTGGGGTCGAACTTTTTGATGAGCATCTTCTCGGTCTTGGTCTTCGGGTTCTTCGTGGTGGTGTAGAAGCTACCCGTGCCAGCCGTGGATACGAGCTTGATGATGATGCGCGCCATGGGATTCTCCTAGAACTTGATGCCCTGGCTCTTCATGTTGGCCAGAACGGTGTCCACGCCGAGCTTGTCGATGGTTCTCAGACCGCGGGCGCTTACGCGAAGCCGGATGAACCGGCCCAAAGCCGGCGACCAAAGGCGCTTCTCGTGCATGTTCGGTTCGAACACACGCTTCGTCTTGTTGTTGGCGTGAGACACCCTGTTCCCACTGACGGGCTTCTTACCTGTGACAGGGCAATACTTGGACATTTCGATCTCCGATTACGATGTGGCGGGGAATGCAGGGAATCCCTTCCAAGAATTATACACTGATAAGACCCGTTATGCCAACGCGCACTCTAATCGTCGCCCTGCTAGCGACCTCAACCCTATTATCTGCACAGACTTATAAGGATCCAAGGAGCTCCCTGGAGATCTTCGAATTCGCCGCGCCCGGCGTCCTCTCGATGAATCTCTACTATCATTTTTCCAACTTCACGGCCGACGACTCCAACGTCATCTTCGCCGGCGGCAGCCAGATTTTCCGCCTGGAAATGAAGACCCGCACCGTCCACCAGGTCACCACCGGCGACGGCGTTTCCCCCTATACCGCCTGCCCTCATCCCAAGAACGCCAATCTTCTCTATTACATGCGCGGATCCCAGGTGACCGAGCTCGACCTGGCCGCCAACCGCGAGCGGCGCGTCGGCGACATCCCGATGCCGCATGTGGGCGGGCATCAGCAGCCCAGCTTCACGGCAGACCTCAAGTCATTGGTCGTCAGCAAGATGCGCGACGCCAAGACGTGGGAGATCGGCCTGATGGACATCGCCACCGGCAGCTATAAGACCGTGATTACCCAGGGCTTCCGCATCGGCCACATCCAGCATCACCCCACCCTGCCGCTGATCTTCTATGTCTGGGAGACGGGCGGCTACGCCCCGCAGCGCAGCTGGCTGGTGAACGACGACGGCTCCGCCAACCGCCCGTTCTATGCGTCGACCGATCCCAAGCAGTGGGTCACCCCTTTGAAGGAATGGATGACGCACGAGTCGTGGGTCCCGCAGACCGGCGAAATGACCATGATCATGGACAAAGTCGGAATCGTCATTGTCGATGTCGACGGGAAGAGTCGCCTGCTGCCGGGCGACTACTGGCACGTGCACGCCCGGCCCGACGGGAAGTTCCTTGTAGCGGACGACAACAAAGGCAACCTGTGGCTGATCGAATCGGCCACGGACAACCGCCGCCTGCTGGCCTCGGGTTTGCGCGAAGGGGTCAGGCCGAGCCACGCCCACGCGTCGTTCGACCACTCGGGCCGCCATGTTCTCTTCAACACCGGCCATACCAAGCAGGTGATCGCCCTGATCGACCTGAAGGCCGCCGGGCTGTTCTAGAGCGGCACGGGCCGCCGGCCGAAGCCCGCGGCCCAACTTCCTCGAAGCGTCCAGAATACTGGAGATTCTGAGCCGCCGCCGGTAGGCTTAGCTACACTCGTGGTAAGGAGAGTCCATGCGTCTTGTGACCTATATGAGCCCCGGCGAAGTGGCGCTGGCCGGCGTCGTGGCCGGGGAACAGGTGATCAGCCTGCAGCCGCTGGGATTTACCAGTGTTTTGAGCGTGATTGCGGGCGGAGCCGCCGCCCGCGCAGCCATTGACGGCTACCTCAAGTCGCTGCCGGCCAACGCCGGAAAGCCGCTGGCCGACGTGGTCCTGCTGGCTCCGGTGCCGCGCCCGCCCAAGTTCATCTGCGTGGGCTTGAACTATCGCGACCATGCCGCGGAATCGAAGATGGAGATCCCCTCCGTCCCAACGATCTTCAGCAAGTTCTCCAACTGCATCATCGGACCCGGGGCGCCGGTGATTCTCCCCAAGAACTCGGTGAAGCCGGACTACGAGGCGGAGTTCGCCTTTGTGATCGGCGTCGGCGGCCGGCACATTCCGGCGGCCCAGTGGCGCGACCATGTCTACGGCTACATGTGCGTAAACGACGTCAGCGCCCGCGACTTCCAGATGGCGACCTCGCAATGGCTGATGGGCAAGACGTTCGACTCCTTCGCCCCCACCGGACCGTGGCTGACGACCGCTGACGAAATCGAAGACCCGCACAACCTGGACATCCGCATGGAGATCAACGGGGAAACGCTGCAGAACTCCAATACCAGCAACCTGATCTTCAACATCCCGCAACTCATCGAATACCTGTCCAGTGTCTTCACGCTGGAGCCGGGTGACATCGTCACCACCGGAACTCCGGCCGGCGTCGGCTTCGGCCACAAGCCGCCGCGCTGGCTGAAGGCAGGCGACGAAACGGTGGTCACCGTGCAGGGATTGGGTTCGCTCCGGAATCCTGTGGTCGCGGAAGGCTAGAGTTGTTCTCCGGGCGCACCCCTGCCAGCCTCTCGCCCAATCGCCTCACCCGTGCTTTGGCGGAGTTGAAGGCGGCTGGTGCGCCCATTCTCGACCTCACCGTTTCGAATCCGACGCGCGAAGGCATTGCGTACCCGCGGGAAGAGATCCTGGCCGCCCTGCAGGATGCGCGATCCCTGACATACGAGCCCACCGCGCGCGGGTTGCTGGAGGCGCGCGAGGCCATCGCGGAATGGCACGCCGGCCAGGGCGCGACGGCGGATCCCGGCAGCCTGATCCTGGCGGGCAGCACCAGCGAGGCCTACGGCTGGCTGTTCAAGCTATTGTGCGAACCGGGCGACGCGGTGCTGGTTCCACGGCCTTCGTATCCCCTGTTCGAATGCCTGGCCGAACTGGACTCCGTACGCGTCGTGCAGTATCCCCTGGTCGAAGAACTGGCATGGGGGCTCGACCTCTCCGAACTGGACCGCCTGGTGCGGCCGGAGACGCGGGCGATCATCCTGGTCAATCCCAACAATCCCACCGGTACCTACATAAAGCACGACATCTGGTTGAGATTGCAGGAGTTCGCAGCTTACCGCAGCCTGGCGATCATCTCCGACGAGGTCTTCTTCGACTATGCCTGGAGGGCGGATCCGCGCCGGGTCTCCTCCTTGCAAGGGCCGCATCTGGCCCTGACATTCACGCTCAGCGGGTTGTCGAAGATCTCAGGCCTGCCGCAGATGAAGCTCGGCTGGATCCATGTGGCTGGACCGGGCCAGTTGAGGTCGGAAGCGCTGGAACGGCTGGAATGGATCGCGGACAGCTACCTACCCGTCAGCGCGCCCATCCAGCATGCGGCCGCGCGGTGGCTGGAGTTGACCCCGCAAATCCAGCATTCCATCCGGACCCGCACGGCTGAAAACCTGGCCAGCCTCCAGGCGGCGGTCAGCGCCGGCAGCAGTTGCCGCGTCCGGACACCGGAAGGCGGCTGGTGCGCCATGCTGGAAGTGCCGCGCATTCACAGCGACGAGGAATGGGCTCTCATGCTGCTGGAAAACCACTCCATCTGGCTGCAGCCAGGATACTTCTACGACTTCCAGCGCGAGGGCTTCCTGGTGGCCAGCCTGCTGCCCGATCCAGACGCATTCCAGATCGCCTTGCAGCGCCTTACCGGTATATTGGGACCTTATTGACTTAAACAGAAACTAGGCGATAGACTGCCTTTAGAGGCAGTAATGACTACCGCAACCGAACCCCACATCCAGGCCCCAGCCACCACCCGTATTCTTCTCCTGTTGGGACCGCCCGGATGCGGCAAGGGCACACAGGCGGAGCGTCTCGCGAAGCACTTCGGAATCCCGTCCATTTCCACCGGCGAGATGATCCGGGCCGAGATCCGCGCCGGCTCAGAACTGGGCCGCATCGCCGCGGGCGTGACCATCACGGGCGGCCTGCTCAGCGACGACCTGGTGAACAAGATCGTCCGCTCGCGCCTTGGCCAGGAAGACTGCAAGGGCGGCTTCATGCTGGATGGCTACCCGCGGACCGTGGAACAGGCCAAATACCTCGCTGGCCTGCTGGAAGAACTGGGCTACCCCCAACCGACTGTGGTGCACATCGACGTGCCGGCCGAGCATCTCATTGCCCGCACCTGCAATCGCCGCTACTGCCCGCAGTGCTCCAGCATCTATAACATCCAAAGTCACCCGCCGGCCGAACCGGGCAAGTGTGACAACTGCCATATCGACCTTCAGCAACGTGCCGATGACTGCGAGGATACGGTAAAGAACCGGCTTTCCGCCTACGTGCGGAGCACCGCCCCCTTGATCGATCATTACAGTACCAGTACGTACTACAAAGTCGAGGGTCTGGGCGCCCCGGACGAAGTATTCGCCGCGATTCAGAACCATCTCGCTTAACTTATACGATATCCCTTTATTTTCAGGCACATGGCTGGCAATTTCGCCAGTCCATGTGCCTTTGTTGTATGAGCTGTCCTGATGCTGGGAAGTACTACCCTGGTACCCCCTCATAGTAGGGGTACGATACCCCCCTCACATGACCTTGTCACCCCCCTCGCCTGTCGGCTGTTTGTAAGGCCTTTCCTCACGTAAGGTTAGAGAGTCCCGTTTACAAAAGCGGCAGACGAAAAGCCAAGCACGACAAAGAGCGTGCAGAGCTGTTGAATGCATTTGGGGAGAGATAGCCGATGCCTGTGGGGAGACCGAGGGCCGACCAGCAACTAGCACACTGTCGGGAAGTGTCGCTGTCGTGCCAGACCTGTATTTCCCAATCCGGACGAGATTTAGTTCAAATCGCCGGATCCCTTGATAGCGGTATGATTCGCCAGTTGTTCGCGGCCATGTATCCAGACTCCAACTGTCAGAGCAAGGCACCCGCATTTGTCCAGCTCGTCATGCGGGAGCAAGCAGCCAGGAACCAGCGAATTGCGCCTCAGCCGCTCCGCCAAGCCGCGGTAGCTTAGACCTGCCCGCCGTACCGGCCCGTCAACCCTGGCTGAGTTCCAGCAGGGTGACTTCCGGCCGGCACATCCAGCGAATTCCGCCAAGATTGCCGACGCCCCGGGACACATAGATCTGCCGTGTGTCCCACGGGCGGAGTCCGGCAACAAACCGCTTGTCGCGGACAGGCGCGTAGCGCGGCCCCTCGAAAGGCACCATCACCTGGCCGCCGTGCGTGTGGCCGCAGATCATCAGATCCCACCGGTAGGGCTGCACCACCACCTTGCTGTCGGGGTTGTGCGCCAGCAAGACCCTCGGCATGTCCTGGCCGGCACCCTGGAATGCGTTTTCCGGCTCCGCTTCGCCCGACCAGAGGTCGCCGATGCCGGCGAGACACCATTTTTGCCCACGGATGTCGATGGACTGGGAACGATTGTGGAGCAGATGGATGCCCGCGTCCTCCAGCAGCCGCTCCACGAAACGATGGCTCGTGAAGCCCGACCTGAGCGGCCCGACGGTTCCGCTGTCGTGATTGCCAAGCACCGCAAACGTGGGGCGGGCCAGGGCCAGGCGGCGGAGACGCTGCAAATAGGCGGCCTGGTCGACGTCGTTCTCCCGCGTAATGAAATCGCCCGTCAGGCAGACGATATCGGGATTGTTCGCCAGGCCGCGCTCGATCGCGTCCTCAATCAGCGAGGTGGGCACACACCAGGACCAATGCAGGTCTGTCAGTTGCAGAATCTTCAAGGGCTGCCGGACCGGCGTCTTCACCTTCACCTTGGTGTGAGTGACCTCCAGCCAGCGCGGCTCCACCAGGACGGGGTAGCAGCCACCCGCCGGAATGGCCGCCAACGCGCCGCGGAGCAGGTGTCTTCGTGTGATCATGCGGAAAGGGTTCTTATCGTAGGAATCCTGACAAATTCGCGTCGATTCTATCGGATGGTCCGAATCAGCGGGCCTGGAAGAGCGCTACGCAGAGATAGAGCCAGGCAGCGATGAAAGCCACTCCGCCCAGGGGTGTCACCGCACCGAGGGTCCTAACTCCTGTCAGGGCCAGGATATAGAGGCTGCCACTGAAGAGCAGGATCCCGGCCACGAGCAGCAGGCTGATCCGGTTGGCGGCGGGTTCCGGCAGGGAGCCCACTTTCGTGAACAGCGGCACGATCAGGAGCGCCAGGGCGTGGAGGAAGTGGTAGAAAACGGCCTTCTCCCAGATCCCCAGGCTGTAGGCGTCGAGGCGGTCCTTGAGCCCATGGGCTCCAAAGGCGCCCAGCGCGACGGCCAGGGCGAGCAGAAGGGATGCGATTGCGGACCAGGGCATGTCTTCATGGTACGCGCAGCGGCGAGGCGAACGCGCTTTCGCCCACCCCCGGACCCGCGACGTACTAAAATGCACTTCATGCTGTACAGCTGGGCTGTTCTGGGACTGGGCATGTGCTGTGCGCTCTCCGCGCAAACCGTCGACTTTGCTCGACAGGTGCACCCTGTTTTTGCGGAGAAGTGCCTGCCTTGCCACAACGGTGCTCGCGGACAGGGCGGCCTGTCGCTGGCCATGCGGTCTGACATCCTGCGCGGCGGAACCAGCGGCGCGGCGATTGTCCCCGGAGAAAGCGCCAAGTCGCTGCTGCTGCAGCGGATCGACGGAACCAAAGGCCCGCGCATGCCCATGGGCGGCGCGCCACTGTCTGAACGCGAGATCGCCACGATCCGCCGCTGGGTGGACGAAGGAGCGCGCGGCGAGGTGGCCTCGGCGCCCGTCGCGAAGTTCTCACTGGCCCTGAAGCCGCCTGCCGCCGGCGGAATCGACACCCTGATGGACGCCTACTACCGCGCCCACAAGGCGGCTGCGCCCGGCGTTGTTCCGGATGCCGTATTCGCCCGCCGCGTCTATCTGGACCTTTGGGGTTTGCTGCCCTCACCCGAAGAGCAGCGCCGCTTCCTGGCCGACACTCGGCCCGATAAGCGCGCCCGGCTGGTGGAGGAACTGCTGGCCAACCAGCGCAACTACGCCGAGAACTGGATCAGCTTCTGGAACGACCTGCTGCACAACGACGAAGGCGTCATCTATCACGGCGACCGCGCCTCCATCTCTCCGTGGCTGCTGAAGTCGCTGGAGGAGAACAAACCCTACGACGAGTTCGTCCGTACGCTGCTCGCACCCGCCGGCAAGGATGGTCCGGCCGGGTTTGTGCGCGGCGTCACCTGGCGCGGGACGGTGAACGCGTCGCAGACTCCGGCCATGCAGGCCGCCCAGAACTCCGCACAGGTGTTCCTGGGGATCAACCTGAAGTGCAATTCCTGCCACGACAGCTTCATCAGCCACTGGAAGTTGCGCGAGGCCTATGCGCTGGCCAGTTTCTTCACCAACGAACCGCTGGAGATCGTGAAGTGCGACATGGCGACGGGCAAGATGGCCGAGACGACCTTCCTGTTCCCGGAACTGGGCGGGATCGACGCCAAAGCGGCCGTGGAAGAGAAGCGGGCGGCCGCGGCGCGCATGTTCACTTCCAAAGACAACGGCCTGTTCGCCCGGACGATCGTCAACCGCATCTGGCGGCAACTGTTCGGCCGCGGACTGGTGGAGCCCATCGATGAGATGGAAGGACCTGCCTGGAATCCAGAACTGATGGAGTGGCTGGCCGCGGATTTCGTCGCGCACGGCTATGACATGAAGCACCTGCTGCGCACGCTGATGCTCTCGAAGGCCTACCAGAGCCCGAGCGTGGCGGGCGGCAACCTGCGCGACGCAAGCTACGTGTTCCAAGGCCCCTGGCCGCGGCGCATGACCGCCGAGCAGTTTGCCGACGCGATCGCTACCCTCACCGGCGAGTGGCGCACCCGCGTGGACAACCGCCCAACGCCGGGCCAGTATGCCAGGGAGTGGCGGTTCAAAGCCAATTCGATGACCCGGGCGCTGGGCCGCCCGACCCGCGACGGCGCGGTGACGGAGCGCCAGACCGATTCCACCACCCTGCAGGCGCTGGAACTGACCAACGGGCGCGTCCTGAACGACTGGCTGAGCGACGGCGCCAAACGGCTGACCGATCAGCCGGATCCGGCCCCGGCGAGCCTGTTCGACAGCGGCACCCTGCGCAGCAACGGCAAGGCCAAGGTGGACATCGACATTACCGGCCGAAACGAGCTGCATCTGCTGGTCACCGACGTCGATTCCTACGATCCGTCCCGTGTGAAGCTGGTTTGGCGGGACGCCCAACTCATCGGACCGGGCGGGGCGGCGCCGGTCCCGGGCGATGTTGTGCTGGGCAAAGAGACGCTGCTGGACCTCAAGGGCAAGGGCTATACGCGGTTCCAGGCCCTGCTGACTGTGGATCCCAGCTCGAATCAATCGGACATCTCGCCCGCCGTCCGCGGGTTCGTTTTCGACGAGGCCCCCAATCCGCGCAAACTGGTGGCGGCCACCGGTGAACCGCCATTGCCCCGCCCCAAGGCCGCCCGGACGCCCGAGGGCCTGGTGGGGCAGGTGTACGAACACGCGCTCAGCCGCCAGCCCGCGCCAGAGGAACTGCGCATCGCCGCCGAGCTCGTCGCCAAAAGCGGCCGGGTGGATCGCGAAGGACTGCAGGACCTGCTCTGGACCGTGCTGCTTTCACCCGAGTTTCAGTTCATCCGTTAGGGGCTCCACCATGATGACGCGACGAGAACTGTTGGCAAGCGCGGCCGCCGCCGCGGTCACTCCGGCGTTCGGACAAGGCGGCAACAAGCTGCTGCCGGCCAAAGCGGACTGCATGATCCTGCTCTGGATGGCGGGCGGCATGGCGCAGACCGAGACCTTCGATCCCAAGCGGAAGACGGAGTTTGAACCCGGCCGCCCGTCGAGCGAAGTGCTGAGCACCTTCGGCTCGATCCCCACCAGCGTGGATGGCGTGCGGATCTCGGAAGGGCTGGAGCGCCTCGCCAAGGTGATGGATCGCGGCACGCTGCTGCGGTCGCACCGCGTGGGCGACCTGGGCTTCATCCTGCACTCCAAGCATCAGTACCACTGGCACACCGGCTATGCTCCGCCTCAGCCCGTACCCGTGCCGCACATGGGTTCGTGGATCGCGAAGATCCTGGGCCCGCGCAAGCCGGACGTGCCGGCCTTCGTCAACATCGGCCAGAACCTGGAGATCGGGGCCGAGAGCGATTCTGTGAAGGCGTATACGACCTCGGGTTTCCTGGGCAGCGAGTTCGCTCCCTTCAACATCCCGGACCCGTCTGACGCGGTCTCAGCCGTGCGCCCGCCCAAGGAGTTCAGCGAACTGCGTTTCAAGCGCCGCTTCGAGACTTACCAGCACCTGATGCGAAGCAATGGCCTCATGGCCTCCGGCAGCGATGCGCAGAAGGAATCGCTGCTGCGTTCCGTCGAGAACGCCCACCGCCTGCTGATGTCGCCGGCCGCGAAGGCCTTCGACCTCGACCTGGAGCCGAAGGCCAAGTACGACATCTACAACACCAGCCGCTTCGGCCAGGGCTGCCTGCTGGCGCGCCGCCTGGTGGAGGCCGGTGTGCGCTTCGTCGAAGTGTCCACCGAGTACATCCCCTTCCGCTACTGGGACACGCATGAGAACGGCCACACCCGCGCACAGGGCATGAAGGAGACCATCGACCGGCCCGTATCTCAGCTCATCCTCGACCTGGAAGAGCGCGGCCTGCTGGATCGCACGCTCATCGTGCTGGCCAGCGAGTTCGGCCGCGACATGGTCACTGAGGGCAAGCCCGGCAACACGGTGCAGGACCAGGTGAAACAGCCCGACCTGATGACGGAGCCGAAGCACTACGGCATGCACCGGCATTTCACTGAAGCATCCAGCGTCCTGCTCTTCGGCGGCGGGATGAAGAAAGGTTCCGTGTATGGAGAGACAGCAGAGGAGCGGCCCTGCAAGGTGGTCAGGGATCCGGTCACCATCGAGGACCTGCACGCCAGCATCTACAAGTCGCTGGGCATTCCCCACGACTACGCCGAAGTCTTTGAGAAGCGGCCTTTCTACGTGACCAAGGATGCCAAGGGCCACGCGGTCGACGGGCTCTTTGCCTAGTCCCCGCTCAGCGTCTCGTTGCTGGCAAGCGCCTGCCGCACCGAGGCCAGCAGCGCGGCGCTGGTGAACGGCTTACGCAGCGTGGGTGTTTCATCCTGCTTCGCGGTTGCCCCTTCGGTAGCCGGACCCGAGTAGCCTGAGACGAAGATCACCTTGAGTTCCGGCCGGAGCAAGGCCACGCGGTCAGCCAGGACATAGCCCGACATCCCCGGCATGATGATATCGGAAAGCATCAGGTCCGGCGCGGGGGCCTGCCCTTCCAGCAAAGCCAGCGCCTCAGCCCCTCCGGCGGCCTCCAGCACGCGATATCCGTTGGAGCTGAGAATCCGCGAAGCGACGCTCCGCACCCCGGGATCGTCTTCCACAAGAAGGATCGTCGCATAGCGGCAATCGGGTTGTGCGGCTTCGGGCTCCGGTTCGGGTTCAGGTTCGGCGGCAGCCGTGCTGACCACCGGGAAGTGAATCACAAACCGCGATCCCCGGCCCACGCTGCTCTCCACGTCGATCCGTCCTCCGGCCCGCTTCACGACGCCGTAGACAATCGCCAGCCCCATGCCGGTTCCTTTGCCGGGAGGCTTCGTCGTGAAGAAGGGTTCGAACGCGTGCCGGATCGTCTCGAGATCCATGCCTACCCCGGTGTCTTCCACGCTGAGCACGGCATAGGGCCCGGGCTCCAATCCAGGATTTGTGGAGGAAGAGCCGGCCGCCACCAGTTCCCGGTTCGTCCGGATCACCACGGCGCCGCCGTCGGGCATGGCATCACGGGCATTCACGACCAGGTTCAGCAGTATCTGGCCCAGTTGCGTCCTGTCCCCGTTGATGGAACCCAGCCCTTCTTCCAACTGCAGCTCCAACCGGACACTTTCGCCGACAAGCCGTTGCAGCAGCTTGGCGGTATCACGGACCACGGCGTTGAGCTCCAGGGGGACCAGGTTTTCGGCCTGGCTCCGGCTGAAAGCCAGCAACTGCTGCGTCAACTCGGCCGCGCGCTGGCCGGCCGCCCGGATGCTCTGCACCTTGGCCAGCTTCCCCTCGTCCCCAGCCACTTCGAGCAGCAGCATTTCGGAATAGCCGTTGACGATGGTGAGCAGATTGTTGAAATCGTGGGCCACGCCGCCCGCGAGGCGTCCGATGCTCTCCATGCGAGTGGAGTGCAGCAACCGCGCCTCTGTCTCGGCGCGCAGTTTCTCCTTCGACAGCCGCCGCAACTGCTTGACGGACTGCCGCCGGGCTCCAAAAAGGACGACTCCGATGACAGTCGTAAAGGAGAACAGGGCAATTAGGGCGCGGAACCACCCGGTTTCCCAATGGAAAGGCTCCCGGATCAACCGGATCTCCACCGCGTTGGGATTCCAATAGCCGTCGGAGTTCCGCACCCGTAAGCCAAAGCGATACTCACCCGGCGGCAGCTTGGCGAAGACGATTTCCCGCTCAGTGCGCTCGCCGGAAGCCACCTCGGTGCCATCCTGCGAGAGAGCATAGGCAAAGCGGATCTTGTCCTGGTTGGAGAGATCCAGGGCGGTGTACAACACATGGACATCCAGGCTGCCGGGCGGGATGCGCACCGGCTCCACGCCCGTTACGGGGATGCGATGCTGCGCGCCGTCCCTCGTCAGATAGACGACCTCCTCGATCCGGGCAGGTATGGGATCCGTCCGCAATCGCAGCCGCAGGGGATCCAGGATGGCGACGCCTTTCAGGGTAGGTACCCAGATGCGGCCCTGCCCGTCAGACTGGATGGCTGGCTGATGGTCGAAGGAGCATTCGAGGCTGGGCAGGCCATCGTCGCGATCAAACTGCTGCCACTCGCAGGGCTTCGTGCCGCCGTTGGCGGCCAGCAGGAGATCGGCCTTGCGAAAGCGCCAGACGCCGCGATTGGTAGCCATCCAGATATGACCGCCCTGCTCCAGCATGCCCCCGACGATCGCCGCGGGCATCTGGCCGGAATCCAGCGGTACCGCCTTGCCGTCCTTCCACAGCAGCAGTCCGCCAGTGGAGGGGGCCGCCCACACGCCCTGCCCGTCCAGGGGGAAGATCGTCACCAGCGGCGGCAGCGGTTTGCCTTGCGCGTCCCTGACGGGCTGAAAGCCCTGCCCGTCCACGAACTGAAACAGGCCGGAATCGCCGGCGGCCCAGATCGCCCCGGTAACCCGGTCCTGCGCGACACATCGGATAGGAATGCCCCTGCGTTGAGCCGGCGCGGCATACTCGGTGACAGTTTCGCCGCTGAACCGCGCCGTCCGGCCGTGCGTCTCAGAGACCCACACCCGTCCCTGCGAATCCTCGAAGATACTCTCGATGTTCTGGTACCCGTCGGCGGGCTTCAGCACCTGACGGATGCGCCCGCTCCGCCACTGGTAAAGCCCACGATCAAAGGCGCCCAACCAGAGCGTGTCCGAGTGGTCGACCAGCAGGGTCTGCGGATAAAGTTCCGTGTCATCCGGCACGGTAAGCCGTGTCAGATGGTTGTCCTTGAACTGATAGAGGCCCGCCCCGAAGGTTGCGATGAAGACGCGGCCATCGCGCGCGGGCGCTGCGGCCTTCACGGGAAAGTCCGGCAGCCCGCTCTCCGTGCTGATGGTCTTCAGCCGCTTCTCCCGGATGCGCACCAGGCCGCCGCCATCCGTCCCAATCCAGCGGTTGCCGCGGTGGTCCTCATAGACAAAGCGAACCCCGTTGCTGGGCAGTCCGGTGGCTGTGGAATAGCGGTTCACCTGCCCATCTGCGCTGATCCGGTATAACCCCAACCGCGAGGAGCAGCCCCACAACCAACCGGTACTGTCCTCCGTCAGGGACCACAGGTCGACGATGGGCTGATTCAGGTGCACCTTCGACACAATCCGGCCACCATCCAGTTTGTACAGAGTGTCGTGCTTCAGAACCCACAGCAGCCCGTCCTGGGCTACACCCCACCAGGGGAGGGCGCCCTGCCCGATCTCCTTCGGCAGCGGAACGCTCTGCCACCCGCCGGATGTCCACACACTGCTGAAATCGCGGTTCACCGCTCGCACCTGGCCGCCCTTGTCCGCAAAGATAAATGTCGGATCCAATCGTCCCGGTGGAGCGGAGAGTTGGGTGAACCGGCCGCCGGCAAAGCGGAAGATCTCCTGCTTGAAAGTGATCAGGAAGACTGAGCCGTCAGCCGCGTCGGCAAAGTGCCGGATATACGTTCCGGTCCAGCCCTGTTGCGGGCCGAATACGGTCCACGCCCCCTCATGCCCATGGGCCAGCCCGGATACGGTACTGATCCAGAGTTCGCCCGCACGGTCAAGATGCAGGTTCACAATGCCCGGATCGGGCAGTGCCGGGATCCGGCTTTGGTCGAAGACCGTGAACTTATGCCCGTCAAAGCGCACCAGCCCGCGGAACGTGCCGAACCAGAGGTGACCATCGGGGGTGTGGACAAGGGAAGTGGCGGAATTCTCGGGCAAGCCCTGTTCCGTCTGCCAGTTGCTGACAACGTAGTCGGTGGAGAGCGGCGGGTCCTGCGCGAAGGCAGCCATCGCGCCGGCAACCAGCAGGAGCGCCAGGATCCACGAATGAACTGACGCAGGGCCGGCCGCCGGAGCCACCCAGCGCTCCGCCGGCCTTGTATGCCCCCAACTTGAGGCAGGTATGGGGGAGCTGCCTTCCAACACTTTCATGTCAAGAATTGAGATATCCAGGCTATCTCAGTTCGGAAGTCTACTCCCCACTGAATTGGTAGTCCATCAGCAATTTCGAGCTTTTTTGCTGGCGGACGCCGCCGCGATCTAGTATTCCCGGTCCTTCTTGATACCGGGTTCCGGCACCGGATACTTGCCGTCCGGTCCCAGCCGCAGCGGAGGCGGCCCGTCCATTGTCAGTTTGTCTACATCCGGAGCGAACTCGTGCGGGCAGTTCATCATCTGGTCGAAGGTGATGATCTGGCCCGTGTGCGCGGCCATGCGGCCCATCGACGCCACCAGGCTCGCTTCAGCGCCGCGCTTCACTTCGTTGTAGGGCTTGTCCTTCCGGATCGCTTCCATCAGGTCGTCCCACTCATACTGATACGGGCTCTTTTCCGGCTGCGGATAGGCCCACACCAGATTGGGATCTTCCGGCAGCGGCAGATCCTTCTTGGAAGTGACTGTCGGGATCTTCTGACCCTTGTAAATCCTTGTCATGCCGGGTGTATGCGACATGGTGGAGATCACCGCCGAGCCCTTCGAGCCGTGGGCATAACTGGCGAACTCGTCACGGGCGCCCGCCATGTTCCGGCCATCGAAGAACAGCTTCGTGCCGTCAGGGAAGGTGTATTGGACGGAGTAAACGTCGAAGTTCTGATCGAGCGAATCGCCGCGGTAGTGGCGTCCGCCGACGGCATGCGCCTCTACCGGCCAGGCGCCCTTCATCCAACTGCATTCGTCGATCTGGTGGATGTAGTAGTCGCTGAAGACGCCGCCGCTCGCCCAGAGAAACGCGTGGAAACGGGAGATCTGGTATGTAAGCTCGCTGATGCCTTCCGGCTTCGGCGGAGCCGTGCCGCCGCCCTGGCCCATGCGGTATGCGCGCATCGCCACGATTTCGCCGATCTGCCCCTGTTTGATGCGGTCGAGCAGTTCCTGCCGAGCGCGGCAGTGGCGCACCATCAGGCCGACACCCACCTTGAGGTTCTTCTGGCTGGCCTGCTCGCCCAGCTTCAACATGCGCTTCGTCGTGGGGCCATCCACCGTCACAGGCTTCTCCATGAACGTGTGGAGCCCGCGGTCAATGGCGTGCGTGAACTGAACCCAGCGGAACGCGGGGGGCGTCCCGAGGATCACCACATCGCCCGGCTTCATGGCATCCATCGCTTGTCTGTAGGCGTCGAAGCCCAGGAAGCGCCGCTCCGGCGGAACGTCCACCTGGCCCGCGAACTGAGTCTTCAGCTTGTCGTAGCTGTCGCTCATCTTCTTTGGCACGACATCGGCCATGGCCACGAGCTTGACGGGGCCGTTGGTCACCGACAGGGCATTCACCGCGGCTCCTGTGCCACGGCCGCCGCAGCCAACCAGGGCCACGGAAATCGTGTTGTTCTCCGCCGCATGTACGTGCGGCAGCGCGATGCCGGCCAGGGCGGAAACGCCGGCAGTGCGGCCGGTGTTGCTCAGAAACTGGCGGCGGGAAGTGGTGTCTGTTTGGTTTTCACTCATGGCGATTCCTCGCTTCTTGCCTCGTAAGCTTATCTCAAGTCGAGGCCGGGCGGGCGCGGGCCGTTCAGCACACACTGACCACGGGAATCTGCAGCAGTTCACCTAGTTTTGCGATGGTCCGTTCCACGTGGCCGACGCCCAGCGCGCAGTGGTGTGTCGGACCCTCGGCGCACCATCGATTCACGAATTCACGCGGTCCCAGCGGGAAGCGGAGCCGTGAATTCGTGTTGCCGATTCTCATCGTCGGGCCGGGCTCCGAGACGCCCTGCGCCGTGATCATCTTCAACGAACCCTCAGCCGTCTGCGTCATCGCCAGCAGCGTCACCGGCCCCGTCTTCACGTTGAACTCGACACTGACGCCGCTGCCGCGCTTGCCGTGATAGAGAACCAACCCGCGCAGCACCGGCTTCCGGTCAGTGATCGCCAGGTGGCCCGGCCCGTCGTGCCCCATCAGAACGAAGTTCTCGCGAAAGTCCATCGCGTAAAACTCGGTGAACGAGCCGCCGGCGCCCAGGCGGTCGAGAATCATCATCGCGAGACAAGTCTTGAGGTCGCCTTCGCCGCTGGCCGGAATGCCGCGCGCGGTCAGCAGCGAATTCCCGAGAATCACGCCCGCGCCCAGCCGCTCGTACGGATTGCCGTCCAGGCCGCGGTAGTAATAGGTGAGACCGTTCAGCGAGAAGCCCGCCACCAGGCGGTCGAGCCCCGCCGCCACGCGCGCCGCCCATTCGAGATCGCCCTCGGACACGTTCTCCAGCGTGAACATCTCTCGCGCGACCCTCGATTTATCCGCCACCTCTTCCGCGGCTGCTTCGCGCACGCAGCGGTCGAGGTCGCACATCTCAAGGATCTCGATATGCGCCCCAGTCTGCGCGCTGACCATCGTGAAGTCGGAATACATGTCGAGCATGCCTGGGTACGTGTGGCCGAGGAATCCGATGCGGCTCGACCGCAGCGCCGCCGCCGCGCGCGCCGCCAGGCACCACTCCTCGATTGCGCCCCAGGCTTCGGGGTCGTCACGCAGCGTGCCCGACACCACTCGAAACTGGACCCGCGCCCGGGCGAACGCGTTCGAGATCTCCGGCACGCAGCAGGTGGAGCAGTTGGCCAGCCACTCGCCCGTGTCGACGTTCTCGTAGTCGAGCGCCTGCACAGGCTGCAGGTTCAGCACCAGCACCGGCAGTTTGGCCCGCTGCACCACGGGCAGCACCTGCGAGGACGTCGCATAGGTGCCGACGTAGCACAGGATCAGGTCCAGATCGGATGCCGCGAACAGCCGCGCCGCGTCCTGTGCGCCTGTGGCCGAATCCACCAACCCGGCCGAGACCACCTCCAGGCCGAGCCCGGCGACGTGCGCTTCCACCTCTGCCTGGTAGCCGCACAAGCGCTCACGCAGGCCCGGAAACTGCGGCCAGTAGGCAGCCAGCCCGATGCCGAATACGCCCACCCGTCCTCGCGATTGTGCTGCGTCAATCTTGGCCGGCGCGAGGCCGGAAGGGTCGATGGACATGAGTGGCTCCAGGCCGCCGCCACGGGCCGGCGGTCCTGGCAGCGAGTATCCCAAAGGGATTTCTGGAGTTGCAACTCCGCTGGCGCCGCTACTCGCTGCGCAGCGCGCTGGCCGGATCCACCGACGTCGCCCGCCGCGCGGGCAGGTAACACGCCAGCAGGGCCGCGGCGGCCAGGCCAGCGGACACGACCGCGTACGTCCCGGCATCCATCGGCTTCACGCCAAAAAGCAAAGTCGACAGCGTGCGGGTGACACCGGCCGAAGCGGCCAGCCCCAGGACAAGCCCAATCGCGATGAGCACCGCCCCGTCGCGGAGAAACAACCCCTGCACCTGTCCCTGCTGCGCTCCGAGAGCGATGCGGATGCCGATCTCACGCGTCCTTCTCGACACCGCATAGGCGATCACGCCGTAGATGCCCACCACGCCCAGGATCAGCGCCACACCGCCCGCCAGGGCAAGCATCAACAGTGTAAACGTGGTGCGCACCATCGACCGGTCGTAGATCGCCTGCAGCGTTCTGACATTGGCCGTGGGCAGCGACGGGTTGACGGCCCAGACCGCGGCCTGCACTTCCTTCAGGAAGGCCGCCGAACCCACCCGCGGGCTACGGACGATGAAGGTCATCGAGCGCCGCACGTTCATCTTCTCGCCCCAGAATTGCGGGATCAGGCTGGGCCAGTACACAATCTTCGGCGCCTCTTTGTGGACTCCGTTGTCGTACTCGTTGCCCACCACTCCGATGATTTCGCGCCACGCGGAGGTGGGCGTTTCGCGGATCCGACGCCCCAGCGCCTTGGCCGGGTCCTTCCAGTACTCGCGCGCCAGCGCCTCGTTGATCATCACCACCGGAACCATCCGGTACATGTCGCTCCAGGTGAGATCCCGCCCGGCGATGAGCGGATTGCCCATCGTCTTGAAGGCCTCCGGCGCGATGTGCTTGAAGCGCCGGATGGGCGGCAGCTTCCCTTCCGCCGACGGGAAGTCCTCCACAAAGATTGGATCGTTGCTGTTGCTCCCGTCCATGGTGACGCTGTTCGACATGCTGGCCGACACGACACCCGGTACGCCCTGGATCCCCTGGATCAGCCGTTCTTGCAGTTGCAGCACCTGCACCGGGTCTTTCACCTGCGCTTCCGGAATAGTGATCCGCATCGTCAGCACCTGGGCCGGGTTCTGGAAGCCGGGCTGGACTTCCCGCATGCTCTGGAACGTCCGGATCATCAGGCCGGAACTGATCAGCAAGACCAGCGCCAGCGCGACCTGGGAAACCACCAGGATCTTGCGCGTCCGATGATGCTCGCGGCCCTCGCTGGAACCTCGTCCGCCATCGCGCAGGGCGAGCGAAAGGTGCGGCGTGGCGTACTTGAAGACGGGAATCAACCCGAACAGCAGCCCCGACAGCAGCGCGATCCCCAGCGTATAGAGCAGCACGTACCCATCGATGGAGATCTGATCGAGCCGCGGGAGGTTGGCCGGACCTTTGCTGACCAGCAGTTTCACGCCGCCCCACGCGACTGCCAGGCCCAGCACTCCGCCGATGATGCCGAGCGTCATGCTCTCCACCAGCAGTTTGCGGGCGATCTGCGTCCAGTGCGCGCCCAGCGCGGTCCGCAATGCGAGTTCCTGCTGGCGTCCTTCGGCCCGCACCAGCAGCAGATTGGCCACATTGGCGCAGGCAATCGCCAGCACCACGCCGGCCACGCCCATCAGCACCCACAGGACATTGCCGGCGTCACCCACGACGTCCTCTTTCAGCGGCCGGACCTTCGGTCCGAACTTCGCGTCAATGAACATCTGCTTGGAGATGCCCGGAGCCATGGGAAACTTCTCCATCATTAGCGGCAGCATGCGCGCCACGTCGGCATTCGCCTGCTCCAGGGTCACGCCGGGCTTCAGCCGCGCCAGCGACTCATAACTGAAGTTGCCCACGAAAAGCGCCTCGCGCTTGAACTGCAACGGGGTGAACAGATCGGCCCGCTCGTCCAGAAAGCGGAAGTTCTGCGGCAGGATGCCGATGATCTCAAAGGGCCGCCCGTTCACAGTCAATGTCCGGCCCACCGTATCCGCCGCACCACCGAAGCGGCGCTGCCAGTATGAGTAGGACATCATCACCGTATCCGGACTGCCCACCTGCATATCCTTCGCGGTGAACGCCCGCCCCAGCGCCGGAGCAACCCGCAGCACCTGCAGCACGCCCTCGGTCCATTCCATGGCGTCCACCTGCTCGGGTTCGCCCAGCCCTGTCACCGTCAACGAGTCGTTGTCGTAGAGCCCGATCTGCTCAAAAACGCGGCCCTCCTCACGGTAAGTGAAATAGGTGGAAGGCGACGCGTTCAACAGCGGAAAGTTCAGGCCCGGCGCGGTGTGCCAAACGCCGACCAGGCGCTCGGTTTCGCTGTAGGGCAGCGGCTTCAACAGGACCCCGTTCACGACACTGAAAATCGCGCTGTTCGCTCCGATGGCCAAAGCCAGGGTGAAGATGGCGATCGACGCGAAGCCGGGTGACTTCCGGATCATCCTGATGGCAAACCGCAGGTCTTCGAGCATGGGCATCCCTCTCTCTCGGACGCGCCTGAAGGCGCATGCACTCTATAACGAAGAGCGGATGGGATTGTTCGGCAAAATCTTCGCGAAGATTTCGGCCATTTTCTTCGTCTTTTATTCCATCCAAAGAAAGCTCCACGGAAAAAAGTACCCACGCAGCCGCGCGTTTGCGTAGATGCTACCGGCCCCGCAGACCTGTAACACGATCCAGATGCGCTTGTTTTCTATCACTTAGCGATTTGGCCGCCTTCCTGCAACCTATTCGGCATGAGCGGAAATCACCCGGAGAACCGACATTGCGCCCGGCTCTCCTTCTCGGCAAACCGCTTGGAAAGTGCCCCGCCGGCGGGAACCGGTGCGGTGGCGGCACACAGAAGAACAGGAGCAAGCCGATGAAACTAAGCCTGACATTAGGATCCGCGGCCTCAGTTCTCCTGGTGAGTGCTTTGGCAATTGGGAACACCCCAGTGGGCACCATTGGTGCTCAATCGGAGGGGGGTGCCCGGCCCACTCACCAGGAAGCCCAAGCAGCGGAGAAGCAGGAGGTGACCGGCAAGATTGAGGCCGTGGACGAGGACCAAAGTGTGGTCCAGGTTCAAGGCACCAGTGTGCCGATCGTGGCCACCTCCTCCACCCGCTACTCGCGGGGACTGAGCTTCAAAAGTCTGAAGCCCGGCATGGAAGTGAAAATCGTCGCGGTGCTCCGCAGCGATGGAAAACTGGAAGCCCTGGAGGTGCGTAGCGCCTAACCTGACATCCAAATCACCTCAGTAGAAGGGAGCGCGCGGGTTTCCTCGGGGGAGCCCGCGTGCTTTGCGTTTTCACCCGCCGGTGCCCCACCCGCGGCCAGCCACCCATGGAACCCACAGAGGAGTCCCCGTTGCAGTTGACCACCAAGGCCGATCCCATGGCCTTCTTCCGAAGTGTGAAGTCGATCGCCGCTAGTGTCTCCGCCAGACTGGTCGTCGAATTCCCATCCCTCAAAGATGCCAATGGACAGAACCGCAAAGAGCGGGAGTCGCCCAGTATCCACATCAACAGCATGGCCACCGACCACACCGCGCCCGCGCTGCCGGTCGAGTGGAGCGGCCGTACCTTCACCGTCAGCGGCCGCATCCGCGGCAACGGCGGCCGCAGCCGGTCCATCTACATGTCCGGCACCCTGTCGGAGGACTGCACCACTCTCGATCAGGTGCGCGTACAGGAAGTCCTGGAGAGCGGAGGCCAGACGACCATCTCCGAGTTCGAAGTCGCCACGCTCGTCATCCACGACCGCGCGGTCCTCGAACGCCTGCCCCAGGCGATTCCCAACTCCTACTGCCGCTACCAGGACCGTACCGGAGAATCCGTCATCTCCATCCGACGCACCATCGTCCTGAACGGCCAGACCTTCAGCCAGGTGGCCAGCATCGCCGGCAAGGCGAGCACCGACCTCTCGTTCTATAACTAAGCGCTTTCAGGCGCCCTACAGCAGCATGTACGTCAGCAGGGCCGTCGCAATGGCGTGCCCATGTGAGTCGTGTACGTCCACGCTGCCTACCGCCAGTGTCCGGCCCACCTTCAACAGCCGCGCCCGCGCCCGCACCTTTCCGTGCGTTGCCGGACGCAGGTAGTTCAGCTTCATCTCCACCGTCGTCGCCGGCGCTCCGCCGCGGGCGCCAATGACGGCAATGCCGACCGCTGCATCCACCAGCGAAGCCGTCACTCCGCCGTGCAGCGTGCCCAGCCCATTTGTCATCTCGGGCCGCACCTCGCACTCCAGCGTCAGCCCATCTTTGTACACACGCGTCACACGCAGGCCCAAATGGTGATTGAATGGCATCTTGAGGATGAGCTCGTTGAGCTCTTTGGCGTTCAGAGGCTGGGGCTTCAAATTTCAGTGTAGGACAACTCTATGAGCGATCTCGTTACGACCTCCCGGCAGGGCTCCGTCCTGGTAGTCACCATCAACAATCCGCCCGTGAATGCATTGAGTCCCGGAGTGCCTGAGGGCATCGCCGCCGCGGTCCGTTCCGCCGCCTCCGACGACACGATCCATGCCGTGGTCGTCATCGGCGCGGGCCGCACGTTCATCGCCGGCGCCGATATCCGTGAATTCGGCCGCATCGTCTCCGGCGAAGCGCCGCCCCTGAACCTGAACGGGATCCTCTCGGAAATCGAGGACTCGCCGAAGCCGGTGATCATGGCCATCCACGGCACCGCGCTCGGCGGCGGACTGGAGACCGCCATGGCGGGCCACTACCGTGTCGCCGTGCCGTCGGCCAAGGTCGGCCAGCCCGAAGTGAAGCTCGGACTCATCCCGGGCGCGGCGGTACGCAGCGGCTGCCCCGGCTCGCAGGCGTCGAAACAGCCATGCAGATGTGCGCCTTCGGCGAGCCCGTCAGCGCCTCCGAGGCCCTGGGTAGCGGCATCGTCGACCGTCTCATCGAGGGCGACCTGCTCACCGGCGCCATCGCCTTTGCCAACGAGCATCCGCCGGTCCGCCGCACCCGCGACCTCTCCGCCAAGCTCGTCGGCGCGGTCGCCGCGGAATCGCTCAAGGCACTGTTCCAGGACTCCTGCCGCAGGAAGCTCAAGGGCCAGACCGCTCCGCTGGCCGCACTCGAGTCCATCGCCGCCACCGCCCGCTTCGATTTCGATGCCGGCCTCGAGTACGAAGCCAAACTCTTCAGCGAATGCCTGTTCGGCACACAGTCCAAAGCCCTCATCCACGTCTTCTTCGGCGAACGCGCCGTCGCGCGCATCCCTGGCCTGCCCAAGGAAGTTCAACCCTTGCCGCTGCGCCGGGCGGCGGTCGTGGGCGCGGGCACCATGGGCGGCGGCATCGCCATGTGCTTCGCCAATGCGGGGATCCCGGTGGTCCTGAAGGAAACGACCCAGAGCGCCCTGGATCACGGCCTCAACTCCATCCGCCGCAACTACGAAAACTCGGTGAAACGCGGCCGCCTCTCCGCCGAAACCGCCGCGCAGCGCCTCGACCTGATCAAGCCCGTCCTGCGCTACGAGGGTTTCGACGAAGCAGATATCGTCGTCGAAGCCGTCTTCGAGGAACTGGCCCTCAAGAAGCACGTCTTCTCCGACCTCGACGCGGTCGTGCGCGACGGAGCCATCCTCTCCACCAACACCTCGACACTCGACATCGACGAGATCGCCTCGGCCACCAACCGGCCGGAGTGGGTCGTCGGCACCCACTTCTTCAGCCCCGCCAATGTCATGCGGCTGCTGGAGGTGGTCCGGGGCAAAGCAACATCGCCGGCGGTGATCGCCACGGCAATGGAGCTGGGCAAAACCCTCAAGAAGGTGGGCGTCCTGTCCGGCAACGCTTTCGGCTTCATCGGCAACCGCATGTTCGGCCCTTACCGCCACGAAGCCATCCGGCTCGTGGAGGAGGGCGCCTCCGTCGGGCAGGTCGACCAGGCCCTGACGGATTGGGGCATGGCCATGGGCCCCCTGGCCGTCGGTGATCTCGCCGGCGTCGACGTGGCCTGGCGGGTGCGCCAGGAGGCCATCCGCCTGGGGATCCCGCACATCCAGCCGGCGTCGTTTGAGGACGAACTCTACACCCGTGGCCGCTACGGCCAGAAGTCCGGCGCCGGTTGGTATCTCTACGACGCGAATCGCGCACCTTCACCCGACCCCGAAGTCGAGCGCCTCGTCCGCGAATACGCCGCCTGCCAGGCCATCCCCCAGCGAACCTTCGCCCACACGGAGATCCTCGAGCGCACACTCTTCGCCCTCATCAACGAAGGCGCCCGGCTGTTGGAGGAGGGCGTCGCCCTGCGTCCTGTCGACATCGACATCGTCTACGTAAACGGCTACGGCTTCCCAGCCTGGCGCGGCGGCCCCATGCACTACGCCGAGACCCTCGGCCTGCAGCGGGTGGCCGACCGCATGCGCGCCCTCTACGACGAGTTCGGCCCGTTCTGGAAACCGGCCGCGCTGCTGGAGCAGTCCGCCAAAGCCGGCCGCTGGAGCCAGTAATCAGTTTGTACTTTACAATTCAAAGTACTCTTCGTACAATCATTGCATGAAGCATCGCCGCGGCCTCCTTCTCCTCCTCTTGACCGCTACCGTGCTCGCAGGCTGCGGCGGTGCCCACGATACCTCCACCCTGATCGGCGCTGCCCGGGAAGGCGACCTCGCCGCCATGAACAAGCAACTGGATCAGGGCGCCGGCGTCAACCAGTCGGCCGGAGTCAACAACTGGACCGTCCTCCAGCACGCCATCCACAAGAACCAGCCGCAAGCCGTCGACCTGCTGCTGGCCAAAGGAGCCGACCCCAATCTCGCCCACGGCAAAATGACTCCGCTCATGATGGCGGCCGGCTATGGCTATGACGGCATTGTCCGCTCCCTGCTGAAGTACGGCGCCGATCCAAAGGTCCGCAACAGCGACGGCAAGACGGCCCGCGACTACGCCAAATCCGGTGTCAGCGACATCGACCGCTTCACCTATGGCCGCGAGCAGTCGGCCGCCGTCGCGGCGCTGGACGCGAAACCCGCCGCTCACTGAGACAGCGCGCCATGCCGGGCGCTGGGTACACTGTGGGGTAAGATGCCGTACGCCTCGATCCCTTCCCTCTCCCGCCGCACCTTCGCCCTCGCCATGGCCGGCGCGGGTGTCTCGCTGCTGCGCTCCGCCGAACCGGAGATGCACTGGGCGCTGATCTCGGATACCCACATCCCCGCCGACGCCTCGGAGACCTATCGTGGCTTCAATCCCGTGGCCAATCTCAAGCGTGTAGTCGCGGAGGTCGAGGCGGCCCAGCCCGAGGCGGTTCTGCATTGCGGCGATGTCGCCCGGCTCCAGGGCCTGCCCGCGGATTACCAGGCGGTCCAGGGCCTGCTTAAGCCGCTCTCCTCGAAGGTGCCGGTCGCCATGGCCCTGGGCAACCACGACCACCGCAAGAACTTCCTCGGCGTCTTCGGCAAGCAACAGGCCGGCATCCAGAGCGTCCAGGAGAAGCATGTGCTGGTGGTGGAAGGGCCCGCCGTGCGCGTCATCGTGCTCGATTCCCTCATTGAGGCCAACTCGACGCCAGGCCTGCTCGGCAAGGCTCAGCGCACGTGGCTCTCCGAGTTCCTCAAGACGTCCAGCGACCTGCCCACCATCCTCTTCGTCCACCACACGCTGGACGACGGCGACACCTCGCTGCTCGACGCACCGCGCTTCTTCGAGATTCTCAAACCCCACCGCAAAGTGAAGGCCGTGCTCTATGGCCACTCGCACGCCTACAAGTACGAAGCGTGGGAAGGCATCCATCTGCTCAACCTGCCCGCCGTCGGCTACAACTTCAACGACACGGAGCCGGTGGGCTGGGTGGAAAGCCGCCTCAGCAAGGCGGGCGGCGCGTTCACGCTCCACGCGTTCGGCGGCAATATGGAGAAGAACGGCAAGACCATCTTCCTGCCGTGGCGGGCCTAGATCGGCGTGGCGAAGCGCAACCCCAGCCCGTCCGGCGAGACGACCGTGAAGTCGCGCAGGCCATAGTAGCGGTCGTCCACGGGCTTGATCACGCGTAGCCCCAGCTCCTGGCACAACGTCCAGTAATGATTCACGTCGGGCACCAGGATCCGCATGTTCGCCACCACGGTCGAAGGCGGCTCCGGCTGTCCTGGAATCTCTTCCAGCAGCAGTCTCGACCGCTCCCAGTTCAACGCCACGAAGTGCTCTTCCGCCCGCTCCACCTGGAAGCCGAGCCGCTGGTAGAACTCCGTCGACGCGCGCACATCGCGCACGTACAGCTCCACCACCAGTTGCTGCGGACTCTCCGTGAAGTCGGTCAGCGACGAGCCGATCGCCTGCAGATAGCGCTCGGCCGAACGCCGCACCGCGCCCTTCGCATCCTCGCGGATCGTCTTGCCCGGGAATGCGCCGTACAATCGCTCGAACTCAAACGGCTCCAGCGCGGCCACGATGCGCTGCACCGCCTCGGCCCCCAGCGGCACCATGTTCGGATAGCTGTACAGGAAGCTAGTCCAGCGCCGATCCATCGCCACCTGGGGCTGGTCACCGGCGAACAAGGCGACTGCCCGGTGCAGCACCTGGTAGCCGTTGAAGTGCCCGCCGCAGCGGATCAGGGTCGCCCCGCCCGGCAGGCTGGCCGTATCACCCACCCATAGCCGGACCGCGCCGCTGCGCCGCTGCAACCAGTCCCGCTCGTCCTCGTGGATCCAAACCGGCGCTCCGCCGAAGGCATCGCTCCACTCGATCATCGATGAGTAGTAGTGCGGGTGCGAGATCGCAATGCAGCCGATGCCGCCCAGTTCCTCTACGGCCCGCACCGTCTGGTCGTCCAGAAGGGCAATGCAGTCCCACAGGATATTGCCCTCTTCGGTGCGAATGAGAAACGCGCGCTGCCCAATGCCGAATGTAGGCTCGGTGACAATCGACCAGACACCCGGCTCTTCCTCGGTGATCACGTTCCGGTGCCGGCCCTTAAGCTCCTCCAGCGTCGTCCACTGCTGGCCGGCCCAGCCGACATACTGCCGGGCATCCTCGCAAATAGGGCAGCACTCCGGCGCCTGCTCACTGGCTTCCTGCTGCGCTCCGCAGGTCGAACAGATCCAGTTCATACTTTCTGTTCAATGGATGACACCGCTGCCGCGCGGGATTCCGCCGGAACGCCTGGAATGGTGCAACATCCTCACGGATGGCATACGATGTTGAGGGTTGATACCAACTACTCTCTGAGAGGCGATCATGTCACAAATAAAAGGACCCGCCATTTTCCTGGCCCAGTTCATGGGCGACGAAGAGCCGTTCAATAGCCTGCCCAATATCACTGCCTGGGCCAAGGAACTCGGCTATATCGGCGTCCAGATTCCGTCGTGGGACAGCCGGGTGATCGACCTGAAGAAGGCCGCCGAATCGAAGACCTACTGCCAGGACCTGAAGGGCCAGATGAACGGCCTGGAGATCACGGAACTCGCTTCGCACCTGCAGGGCCAGCTCGTGGCCGTCCATCCCGCTTACGACGAACTCTTCGATGGTTTCGCCGCCCCGGAGGTGCGCGGCAATCCCAAAGCCCGCGCCAAGTGGGCCGTCGAGCAGCTCAAACTCGTCATCAAGGCCTCCAAGAACCTCGGCCTCAGCGTCACGCCTTCCTTCACCGGCGCCCTGCTCTGGCCCACCGTCTACCCCTGGCCGCAGCGGCCCGCCGGCCTGGTCGAGGAAGCCTTCAAGGAACTCGCCAAGCGCTGGAAGCCCATCTTCGACTTCGCCGACAAGCATGGGGTCGATTTTGCGTTCGAACTGCACCCGGGTGAGGACCTCCACGACGGCCTCACCTTCGAGCGCCTGCTGGAAGCCACCGGCAACCACCCCCGCCTCGGCATCAATTACGATCCGTCGCACTTCGTCCTGCAGTGCATGGACTACGTCGGCTTCATCGACGCCTACGGCCCCTACATCAAGGCGTTCCACGTGAAGGATGCCGAGTTCGTGCCGTCCGCCAAGGCCGGCGTGTACGGCGGCTATGCCGACTGGAAGAACCGTCCGGGCCGCTTCCGCTCCCTGGGCGACGGCCAGGTCGACTTCGGCCAGGTCTTCTCGCGCCTCACCGCGGCCGGCTACAAGAGCTGGGCCGTCCTCGAATGGGAATGCTGCTTCAAGGACGCCGCCCAGGGCGCGGCCGAAGGCGCTCCGTTCATCGAAGCCCACCTCATCGACGTCCCCAAGAAGGCCTTCGACGACTTCGCCGGCGGCGCCTCCGACGCCAAGCGCAACCGCCGCATCCTCGGCCTCGAATAGGCCGCCGCTCAGGACTGGAAACAAAGGGGCAGCTCGCCAGGGCTGCCCTTTTCCCTACTTCTTGCCCCGGTCCAGGCCAAACGAGGGCTTCTCCCGCGTCCCTGTAATCTTGATCTTCGCCACCACCCCGTAGCCGTCTTTCGCAAAGAACGGATCCACCGGCTTCAGCGCCAGCCTCTTCCACCTCGACTTCATCATCTGCGAGAGCCGCGCCTGCATGCGGGCCGTGCCGTGGAAATCCAGCTCCTGCGAGTGGAAGACATAGTTGCCGGTCAGCTCCACCTCCGCGCCGGGAATCTCGAATCCCAGCTTCGAAAAGTCGATCCGCCCTCCGCCCATTTCGAACTCGCCGGACATCTGCGACGGAATCTCGCCGAGCTCCTCGTTCTGCGGCTGCCCCTGCGCCCGCCGGCTGAGCGAATCAAGGCCTTCCTGTACGTCGGCGCGGCTGAACAGCGCATCCACCAGTTGGAACGCCCCTTTCAGCCGCAGCCGGTCGGCGATCTCGCCCTGGCCCGGCGGCAGCACCACCCGGAAGTCGAGATTGATCCCGCCTTTCATGAACGGCTTATCGCCCTTCATCGCCAGCATCAGTACGTCCTGCAGCCGCCCCTTGGGCATCACGGCCTTCAGGTCCACCGTCTTGCCCTTAGCGCCCACGTTCCGCACCACGCTGCCGCGCACTGTGAATGCCGTGGAGCCCAGCACCCCCTGCACCGGCTCCAGCCGCGTATTGCCGTTCGTGCCGTCCACAATCGCGTGATATTTCGTCGTCAGGGGCAGGCGGTTGCCGCTCATGGTCAGCCGGAACTCGGGCACTCGTGTCTCGCCATCCACGGTAATCTCGTCCAGCGTGCCGCTGAAATCGCCGGTGGAGTAGAGCAGTCCGGCGATTCCCTTGAAGACGCCCAGATCCGCGTTGTCGAACGTGTACTTGCCGGTCAGCGGCGTGTCCGAGGGGCTATCCGCCACCCAGGGTCCAAATGTTCCGGTGCACTGGATCAGCCCCGGCGGCTTGGCATTCGTCAGTTGCGCCTGATACTTCATCGCCGTGCCGGTTCCAGCCGATTCCAGGCGCAAAGTATGGATCCGGAACACCAGCGGAGCCTTGGTGGCATCCTTTGGCAGAATCGTTAACGTACTGCCGCTGGCCAGCACTTCTTCGATCAGCACGTCCACCTTTTGCGGCTTCCCTGCCTCATCCTGCGGCTCGGGCGCCTGCAGGCTATTCGCCAGCTTGGGCCGGTCTGCCTTCGGCGGGATGTTGATCTCGAAACCTTCCAGGTTGACGCGGTGCACCAGCGCCTTGCCATTCAAGATCGCGTCGAGATCCACCTCGAACAGGAACTTCCTCATCTTCAGGATGGAGGGCGCGGCAGGCATGCTCTTCAGCCGCACTTCCAGGTCTTCCCCGTTGACGCGCACCTTGATCATCTTGCCCTTGTGGAACAGGAGGTCCAGCGGCGACTTCAAGGGAAGGTCGATGTGGATGGTCTTCAAAGCGACGCTGGCGCGGAACCGCGTCTCCAGGTACGCAATGGTCTGCTCCCGCAGGAACGGCTCAAACCGGCGCGACAGGATCATTCCAGCCACAAACAACCCGGCCAGAATCAGGCCTGCCGCCACCGCGGACCCTACGATCCACTTCGTGCGCCTGGACATGCTGTGAGTGTAGCTGGAATCAGTACTACAAATTCAGGTTTAGGCGTTGTCAGTGTACGTTCGTCAGAACGGGCACGGCGCCGCTCGATTCGCGGATGATCAATTCGGGCTGGATCAGAGTCTCCCTGATCTCCTCCAGGCGGGCCGCATCCGCTGTAAAGCTCTCGAAGATGCGGTGTCCGATCAGATCCCGCGCGATGCGCGCCGTCGTCAGCGCCGGCGAAACCACATCCGCCAGATCCAGGCCGTCAAAGCCCGTCACCGACACATCATCGGGCACCCTCAGCCCCAGGTCCTTCAATTGCCGTAAGACGCCCAGCGCCATGAAGTCGTTCACGCACACGATGGCCGTCGGCCGGAAGCCGGATTGATAGATCTGCCGCACCGCGCTGCGTCCGCCGGCCAGGCCGTCCAGATCGGCCACCGTCCGGAACTCCACCTGCGGCGCGAAGTGCTCCATCACCTCGACAAAGGTCTGGCGCCTGTCGTTGAGCGGTCCCAACGTGGTGTGGTGGCCGATGAACGCAAACCGCCGGTGGCCCAGTTCAAACAGGTACTGCGCGATCTGCTGCACCGCGGTCCGGTAATTGATCTTGATGCTGATGATGCTCTCGCGCGGCGTGCCGACGTCGTAGACCACGGTGGGCACCTTGCGTTCGGCCAACTCTTCCAGCAGCGCTTCGTCCATCTCCGAAACAACCAGCGCCAGGCCGCCCAATCTTCGCCCGATCATCAGCCGGACGCTCGCCTTCAGGCGGTCCACCTGATAGTCGGTATTCGCCACCAGGACTTCATAGCCATTGCGATTCGCCTCGGCTTCCAAACTGCGGAATACGTCGAGAAAGAATGGATTTTCCAGGTTGGAAACGATGATGCCGATGGTCCGGTTGCTGCCCGCGGCCAAGGCTCGGGCATGCATATTGGGATAGTACTTCAGCTCTTCGACGGCCTTCAGCACGCGCTCGCGAGTGGCATCCCGCACCACTCCGATATTGTTCAGCACACGGGAGACGGTGGCCGTTGAGACTCCAGCTCGCTGTGCGACATCTTCAAGATTCATCCCAGAATCTCCTTGCATTCCTGCGCGGCGACATGGCGCATGAAGGACGGGTTTATCACTTGCTGAGGGCTGGCGTCAAATCCGCCGGCGCCCCCGTTTGGCGCCGGCGGTTTTTATGACAATTACCAGAGCTTACACTGCTGCTCGACCGGGCGCACCATGGGGTCGCCCTGCTTGCAGTGGAACGCCTCGTAGAAAGCGGGCATGTTCATCACCGTCCCATTCGCGCGGAACTTCGCCAGAGGGTGCGGATTGGTGTTGAGCTGCAGCCGCATGGCCTCGGGCCGGTACTGCGAACCCCACACTCTTGCAAAGGCCAGGAAGAACCGCTGATCCGCCGTGAAGCCGTCGATCACCGGACCGGGCTTGCCCTTCAGGGTACGCTTGTACGCCTCGTAGGCCAGCGTCAAACCGCCCAGGTCGCCCATCGCCTCGCCCACCACCAGCTTGCCGGTGTGGTGCAGGCCTTCGCCCACATCCATCGTGTCGAACTGGTGGATCACGCAACCGGCCTTCGCGTCGAACTTCTGGCGGTCTTCCACCGTCCACCAGTCCTTGCGATTGCCTTCCGCGTCGAACTTCGAACCCTGGTCGTCAAAGCCATGGCCCATTTCGTGCCCGATCACAGCCGCAATCGCGCCGTAGTTCACCGCGTCATCGGCCTGCAGGTCGAACATCGGAGACTGCAGGATGCCGGCCGGGAACACGATCTCGTTCATCAGCGGGCTGTAGTAGGCATTCACCGTCGGCGGCGTCATGCCCCAGTCGTTGCGGTTCACCGGCTTGCCGATCTTCGACAATTGATAGAGGCGGTTGTTCAGGCTGGCCACCCGCGTATTCTCGAAGTAGGCCTTGGGATCCACCTTGACGGCCGAGTAGTCGCGCCACTTGTCGGGATAACCCACTTTCGGCACGAACGCATTCAGCTTGGCCACCGCGTTTTTGCGGGTCTCGGGGGTCAGCCAGTCGGCTGCCTGCAGCTGCTCACGCAACGAAATCCGCAGGTTCTCCACCAGTTCGTTCATCCGGCGCTTGGCTTCGGGCGGGAAATGCTTCTTCACGAAGACCTCGCCCAGCGCCTCGCCCAGGTTGCGGTCGACGGCGTTGGTGCAGGTCTGCCAGCGCGGCTGCTGCTCTTTCACTCCGGAAAGCACCGTGCGGCTGAAGCGGAAATCCTCGTCCTCAAACGCCTTGGGCAGCATGTCGGCCGCGGTGCTCACGGTGCGCCAGCGGGTCCAGGTCTTCCAGTCGGCCAGCGAAGCCGCGGTCAGCTGCGCATTGAGCTTTTTGAGCGTCTCCGGCTCGCCCACGTTGATTGCCGTCGACTCGGCAATGTGGAACTGCTTGAACAGGCCCGTCCAGTCCAGCCCGGGCGCCAACGCCTTCAGTCCCGCCATGTCCATCTTGTGGTAGCGGGCATCCGGATCGCGCCGCTGCACGTTGGTCATCATCGAGCTGGCCAGGGCGGTCTCGAACTCAAGCACAGCCTTCGCTTCGGCGGCCGCCACTTCCGGCTTGTCGCCCAGCAACTCCATCATCTTGGTGACATGCGTCACAAACTCTTCTCGGATCTTCACCGACCTCGGGTCGGTCTTGAAGTAGTAGTCGCGGTCCGGCAGGGAGATGCCGCCCACCCCAATATTCGCGATGACGTCCTTGGAGCTCTTCAGGTCCTGGCCGCTCATGACGAAGTACGGCCCGATCGGCGTCATCTGCTGGAAGTCGTTCAAGGCCGCGGTCATACCGGCTACGTCCTTCACGGCCGCGATGCGGTCGAGTTGCGGCTGGATCGGCTTCAGGCCGCGCGACTCGATGGCCGCCGTGTCCATGCAACTGGCATAGAAGTCGCCGATCTTGCGCTCGTTCGAGCTGGCCGGGGCGCTCTTGTTGGCCGCCGCCGCTTCCAGAATCGTCCGGAGCCGCTCCCGGTTCCCTTCACTCATCACCGACATCGTGCCCCACGACGGGTAACGGCCAGGAATCGGGTTCTTATCGAGCCAGCCGCCGTTGGCGTACCGCCAGAAGTCGTCGCAAGGCTTACAGGTCGTGTCGAGGTTGGAACGATCGATGCCGCTGCTGCCGGTTTGCTGCGCGGACAGGATCGTGGCCAGGCAGGCGCCCAGCAGAAGGGTATGGTGGAGTTTCATAGGGGGTTCTCCCAAGATCAGTACCCAATCTACCGTCTTTCGACCCCCATCTGCGCACGCACCGGCCCTTCATTCTGTACAAAGTGGCTCTGTTCATTGCGCGGTTCCAGGGCTAGATTGGGAAATACCCATGAGCACCTCCACCGCGCCCAGATTCTCCTCTGTCCTCGAGACCCCGGCGGCCGATCCCGAGACGGCGCGCCGTCACTTCGCTGCCAAGTTGTCTTTGGAGACCGATCCATCGGACGTCTTTGCCGATATGGCAAAAGGGGTCCAGGGCTTTGTGGTCGTCGATGTGCGCAGCCCGGAGCGCTACGCCGAAGGGCATGTGCCGGGCGCGCTGAACCTACCCCACCGGACGCTGCGCGAGGACACCACCGCCGGAATCTCCAAGGAGACCGTGGTGATTACCTACTGTGACGGGCCGGGCTGCAATGGATCGACGAAGGGCGCCCTGCGGTTCGCGGCACTGGGTTTCCGGGTGAAGGAGATGATCGGCGGGTTGGAGTGGTGGATCAAGGACGGCTATGAGGTGGAGGGAAACGGCCGCTGAGGACCGTTTCCCTGGGAAAGCCTACTGCTTGGCCGGAGGAGCGCCGCGCGGCGGGCCCTGGGCGGGCGGTTCCGGCAGCGTGATTTCCGCCTGGCCACGGTGGCAGGTCCAGCAGGCGACCTTTTCGGCGCGGCCACCGGGCGCGAACTTATCCGCGTTCTCGCGGACGTTCATCACCATCTTCAGCATGGCTCGGGCGACTACCTTTTCTTCCTTGTCGTCCTTGGCGAACTCGCGGGCCACGTGGCAGAAGTCGCACTGGACCCCCAGCGCCTGGTTGAACGCGCGCATGGTGTTCATCAGCTGCGGCCGCGGGATATCTTTCGGTAGCACCTGCAGGTTCGACGGTGCCGGAGGCTGCGCATAGAGGCTCGCGGCGGCCAGACACGCCACGAACAGAAATCCCCTGGAGCCTTTGACCAATAAGGTCTTAGTCGTCATCGTTACTCCTTATTTGAGCCCTCTCGGCGGGTTACGAAGACCCGCCATGGAGTTAGTAGCGGATTTCGAGGCGGTTCGGTTACCCCTGGGCCGGACATTTCTTCCTAGAGGAAGTCCTCGCGGATGGGGTGGAAGGTGTCGACCAGGCGCGCCGTAGGCGAGAGGAGCTGGATGGAGTGCGGCACTCCGGAGGCGACGGCGAAGAGGTCTCCGGCGCCGAGTTTGCGGGGCGGTTGGCCGCCGCACAGGAAGAGGACCTCGCCCGCGGCGACGTAGCTGATCTGCTCGTGCGAGTGGAAGTGCATCGGGTCGGGCTCCGGCCATGGGCCACCTTCGATGTCGATGACCACGGTCATGAGGTCGTTCGTGCGGATGATCTTGCGGGCGAAGCCGGGACGAAACACCTGCCCAGCGGTCTCGGCGTCGAGCAGTACCAATGCTGTGTTCTCGGCGTGGATCATGCCCTAGTTTCGCACCGGCGGCAGCACCTGGATGTCGATGGACCGGAAGCTGGCGGAAGACTCGTGGTGCTGGAAGGCGATGGCGGTCTTGCGGTGTTCCAGCCGCTCCAGCATGCGGGCGCTATTCAGCTTCTTCGCGGCCAGGGCGGCCTTCAATTCGGGCGAGTGGAACGAATACGCCAGCACGCGCCTGCCGTTGAGCCAGTGCTCCACGTTCTCGCCCTGGACCTTCAGGCGGCCCGTGTTCCATTCTCCCGCCGGCCTGGCCGCACGCTCAGTCGGCGGCAGGTAGTTGTAGAGCGCGCCGGAGGCATGCGCAGCCTGATCTGAGCCGGCGGTCGAGGCATCGTCCACCAACTGGAACTCGAAGCCCAGCGAGGTCTCGTGCAGGAACTCGCCCTGTGCGTCGTGGAGCTTGTCGGTCGCCGTGGCCTGGATCAGGTATTTGATGCCGGTATTGGCGCCGGGCGCGACCTTCCATTCAAAGGTCAGGTCGAAGTTATCGTACTCGGCGGCGGTCCACAGATCGCATTGGCGGCGGGCGTCGGCGATGGTCTCCAGCACGCCCTTCTCGATGCGCCAGCTCACCTCGGGACCGGTCAGGCCGGAGGGGGTCCGGAAGTTACGGAAGCTGGCGCCATCAAACAAGGGGGCAGGTGTCGCCCGGGCGGCGGTGAGGAGAAGAAGAGCGGAGCGGCGGGTCACTTGCCTGATTGTAGCGGCAACGCCCTGGCGGGGAGAGCGGAGCGGACGAGGTCGCCGCCCTTGCTGTAGAACAGAGACCGGCCATCGGGGCTTAGGGAGATGCCGTCGCGCAGCACGGCCGGAGCCTCCGGAACCGGCAGGAACTCCATCGCCCGGGTATCGAGGCGGAACAGGCAGAGCTGGGCGGAGTGCGGCGGGGCGCTGGGGTCGCTGGTTGCGTCGAGGAGCAGCAGGCCGCCGTTGAGCACCACGAAGTTGGGATTGCGGATATCCGGATGGACGAGTTCGGCGGGTCCGCCGGCTGCGGGCCTACGCCACAACTGTCCCGCCTGCCGGCTCTTAAGGTAGTAGAGGAAACGGCCGTCGGGGGAGAAGCGGACGCGATAGCCGGCCTGCTCCAGGACGAGTTCCGGTGTGCCGCCCTGGGCAGAGACGCGCCAGATAGCGGGCTGGCCGTTCTGCTCCGTCGTGAAGTAGAGCGAGGAGCCGTCCGGGGACCACGCCGGATGGAGCTCGCTGGAATAGCCGGACACGAGTGCCCGGGCCGCGCCAGTGACCTCAGCGATGGAGATGCCGGACTCCGACTGGTCGAAGGCGAGCCGTTTGCCGTCGGGTGACCAGACAGGATTCGTCTCTGATTCCGGGCGCTGCGTCAGCCGCCGCGGGCCTCCACCGGCTGACGGTTGGAGGTAGATGTGGAAACGGCTGTCGCCACCTCCATTCCAGGCGAACGCCACGGTTGCGCCGTCTGGTGAGACGGCAGGGGCCGTCTCGATGCCAGGGTAAGCGGAGAAGGCCGCCACCGGGCCGTGGCGATTCGAGAGATAGAAGCCTCCGGCGCCCGCCACCAGAAGAAGCGCGAGCAACCAGGGCCACCACGGCTTGCGGTGCGGCGGACCCGGAATGATGCGCGGGTAAGGCACTTCGTGACGCCACCGCTGGAGCCGGTGCAGGGTCTCGACCACTTCGGTCATGGTCTGGGGGCGCTGCTGCGGCGCCTTTGACAGACAGGCTGCCACGAAGGCGGACAAGCCCGGAGTCAGGCCGGGCCGGAGGGAGTCGAGCGGCGGCGGCTCCTCCCGAATGAGCGCAGTGAGACTGCGCAGGGCCGTTTCGCGCCGGAAGGCCTGGCGGCCGGAGAGCATCTCGTAGAGGACGACGCCCAGCGAGAAGATGTCGGACCGGGCCGTGGCCGTGCGTCCTTCCGCCTGCTCCGGCGCCATGTAGGGGATGCTGCCTAGGATGGCGCCTTCCGTGGTCCGCAGGGACAGGCCGGAACGGGTGCGTGTCTCGTCCAGATCGCTGAGGTCGCGGCGCGCCAGGCCGAAGTCGAGCAGCTTCACCTTGACCTCGGGCAGCACCATAATGTTGCCGGGCTTGAGATCGCGATGGACGATGCCCCGGGCATGAGCCGCTTCCAGCGCTGAGGCAATCTGGAGGGCGAGGCGGAACACCTCGGCCTCGTCCGGTTCGCTTCGCCCGAGGTATTCGGCCAGGCAACGGCCCTGGACGAACTCCAGCACCAAGGTCACGGTGTCGCCATGGATCTCGTAGGCATAGAGGGCGGCGATGTTGGGATGGTTCAACAGGGCGAGCAGGCGAGCCTCGCGGCGGAAGCGGGCCATATAGGCTGGATCCGCGGCCAGGGCGGGGTGCAGCAGCTTCAGGGCAACATCGCGGGCGAGGCGCTCATCGCGCGCCTGGTAGACCTGCCCCATGCCGCCGGCGCCCAGCGTTTTCACGATGGTGTAGTAGCCGAGCTTGTCACCTGGCGCGAGGACCGCGGAGGGCGGGGGCTCCCCGCCGGTGAGATTGGCCCAGGCCGGGACCTCGAGGAGCGAGTCCCGCTGGCCCTCGTAGCCCAGCAGCGACTGGACCTCGCGCAGGAGGCTGTCGTCGCCGGCGCAGGCCTCTTTCAAGTACGCAGCGCGCTGCCCGGGCGGGCCATCGAGGGCGGCGTGGAACAGAAGCTCCACGCGGCGCCAGCGATCGGAGTCACTCATCGTCCGCCTGGCTCATGTGGCGCAGCAGCCAGGCCTTGGCGAGCTTCCAATCGCGCAGGACGGTCTGGGTGGAGACCTGCAGCACGGTGGCGGTTTCCTCGACGCTGAGTCCGGCGAAGAAGCGCAGCTCGACGATGCGGGCCTTGCGGGCATCCTGCTTAGCGAGCTCAGTGAGGGCGTCGTCGAGCTGGACGACCTCCGACTCGCGGCCGGGCGCCATGACCATCGACTCTTCCAGCGGGATGCGTTTCACGCCGCCGCCGCGCTTCTGGTAGCCGCGCGAGCGGGCGTGGTCGACCAGGACGCGGCGCATCATCTGGGCGGCGAGGGCGAAGAAGTGGACGCGGTCCTGATACTCCATCTGGTGCGTACCGAGCAGGCGGAGATAGGCCTCATTGACCAGGTCGTTGGTCTGGAACGAATGGCCGGCGCGCTCCAGCCGCATGTAGTGGCGGGCGGTGCGCCGCAGCTCTTCGTAGAGCATAGGCATGAGCCGGTCGAGCGCCGCCTGATCGCCGGCTCGCCAGGCGTTGAGCAGGCCGGTGACGTTGATTGAGGGCTCCATGTCGCGTCCCAGGAGTGCCGATTGTAGCACGGCCAAAATAGTTTGCCGCCCCCGTTAGAGTTTTCCCGCGAGGTTCCCGCCTTGTCCGGCGAGCAGCGATTTGGAAGCGCTGCCCGGGAGGACAAGACGATGAAACTGGGCACCTTGGCCGGAATGATGATCTGGATGGCGAGCGCGGCGGCCGCGCAGACGGGGATCACCGTGATGCTGTCCAACCAGGCGCACGTCCCGGCCGCCATGCTAACCGAGGCGCAACGAGTGGCCGGCCGGGTGTTCGAGGACGCCGGAATCAGCGTCACGTGGATCGATTGCGCCCGGCCCGAGTTTCAGGCCGGTGACGGCCACTGCAAGGAGACGGGTGACCCGATGGTGCTGGTGCTGAACATCCTGACGAAGGACAGAAGGGAAGCCGGCAGCTCGGGCGCGATGGGCTTTGCCTTCCCGATGCTGGGCGCGGGCACGCATGCCGCGATCCTCTTCCCGCGCTTGAAGCAGTTCGCCGACTCCTATGTGGATATCCCGGGCACGGCGGCCCTGCTGGGCTACGCCATCGCGCATGAGCTGGGCCACCTGCTGCTGAAGAACCTGGAGCACGGGCCGGGCGTCATGAAGGCGGGTTGGGCGCGGAGCGAGTATGTCTCCATGTGCCGGGGGCAGATGGGCTTCACGCCGGCGCAGGTGTCGCAGATGCACAGCGGGCTGCGCACCCGGATGCAGACGCTGATGGCGCGGAACTAAGGCGTAGGCAGGGGGGCACCGCGCGACAGGGTGCGCGGGTCGTCGAAGAGAGCCTTAAGGGCATCGCCGGCCCGGCGGTCGAAGATGCCGGACCAGCCCATGAACCAGACCCAGCGCGGCTGGCTGTTGAGCACTTCGGCGGAAGGCGGCTGGCCCACTTCCCCGAGCGCCACGGGTTTGCCGGCGGCGAGGGCGACGAGGTCGTCGTAGTAGCTTTGCTTGAACTCGCCGTAGACGTCGGTGGCCAGGACATCGACGTACTGGAGGCCCGGGAAGAAGTCGTAGTAGGGGCTGGTGGCGCGGCCGGTGTGGGCGTTCTCGTTCCAGACCCAGATGAGGTTGTCGAGGCGGTGGAAGTTCACCAGGCGCTCGTAGGTCATGCGGTAGAGGGCGATGTAGCCGGTCTCGCCCTTGCGGCCGCCCCACCAGAACCAGGTGCCGTTGTTCTCGTGATAAGGGCGCCAGAGGACGGGGATCCTGGCATCCCGGAGCTTCTTCAGGTGGCCGGCCACGACGTCGAGTTGGGCCAGCCAGCGGCGGTTGAGCTCCGTGCCGGGTGTGGTGAGGGCCGCCCACTGATCGTCGGTCAGCTTGGCCTGGACACTGCCGCGCCAGCCGCTGCCGGCGGAGACGGGCTCGTCGTCGATGGGGCGGACGGCATGCCACATCAGGGTGATGATGGAGCCGGCGGCGTACTGCTTCCTGGCCTCCTCGATCATAGCGTCGCGGCCAGCGATGGAGTCCTTGTCGCCGCCGCCGGTGAAGCCGAAGTCGGAGCCCCAGATGTAGGGGTATTTGCCGACCTTGGCGGCCAACTGGTCGCTGTGCTGGGAGCGGTGGTTGGGGAAGTTGTGCTGGCCCGAGAGGATGGACTTGCCGGAGAGGGCGCAGAGGGTCCGCAGGAGGGAGCGGGCCTCCGGCGTGGCATTGGGGTTGACGGGCTCACAGGGGGCCGGGACCGGCGAGAGCAGCGACGGCTGGGCGAAGGCGCTCATGGCCAGCAGGAGGGGGGCGGCGCGTTTCCACATGTCGTTTGTCCCTGCCATGGCACGGCGGATCAGGAGTGGATGCCCGGCGCTTCGTGGCCGGTGCGGGCCACGTACTCGATGTAGGAGCCGGGATAGATGTGCGGGTTGCGGTCGCTCTCGTCGCCGCTGAGCTCCAGAACGCGGGAGCCCAGGCCGCGCAGAAAGGTGCGGTCGTGGGAGACGAAGATCATGGTGCCTTCGAACTCCTTGAGGGCGTCGACGAGCATCTCCTTGGTGGCCAGGTCGAGGTGGTTGGTGGGCTCGTCGAGGACCAGGAAGTTTGGCGGATCGTAGAGCATGCGGGCCATGGCGAGGCGGGACTTCTCGCCGCCGGAGAGGGCGCGGATGGGCTTCTCGACGTCGTCGCCGGTGAACTGGAAGGCCCCGGCGAGGGTGCGGAGCGAGCCGATGCCGTCGAGGGGGAAGTCGCGCTGCAACTGCTCGAGGACGGTGAGGTCGTAGTCGAGCACGTCGAGGGACTGCTGGGCGAAGTAGCCCATCTTGAGGCTGGCTCCGAGGCGGACGGTGCCTTCGTCGGGCTGGAGGGCTCCGGCGATCATCTTGAGGAGGGTGGTCTTCCCCGCCCCGTTGCGGCCCATGACGGCCCAGCGTTCGCCACGGCGGACGGTGAAGTTGAGGCCCTGGTAGATGGTGCGCGAGCCGTAGCTCTTGTGAAGGTTCTCGATGACGGCCACCTGATCGCCGGAGCGCGGCGGGACGCGGAACTCGAACTTCACGACCTGACGCTTCTTGGGGAGCTCGATGCGTTCGATCTTGTCGAGAGACTTGATGCGGCTCTGGACCTGGGCGGCTTTGGCGGCGTGGGTCTTGAAGCGTTCGATGAAGCGCTGCTGCTTGGCGAGCATGGCCTGCTGGCGGGTGAAGGCGGCCTGCTGGTTGGCCTCGCGGATGGCGCGTTCGCGCTCGTAGAAGTCGTAGTTGCCGGAGTAGGAGACGATTTCGCCGGCGTCGATCTCGACGATCTTGGTGACGATGCGGTTCATGAACTCGCGGTCGTGCGAGGTCATCAGGAGGGTGCCGGGGAGCGACTTGAGGAACTGTTCGAGCCAGATGATGGACTCGATGTCGAGGTGGTTGGTGGGCTCGTCCATGAGCAGGATGTCGGGCCGGCCGAGGAGGACGCGGGCGAGGGCGACGCGCATCTTCCAACCGCCGGAGAGGGCTCCGACATCGCCGTCGATCTGCTCTTCGGAGAAGCCGAGTCCGCTGAGGACTTCGCGGGCCTGGGCTTCGATGGTATAGCCGCCGAGGTGTTCATACTCTTCCTGGACCTCGCCGAAGCGGCTGAGGATACGGTCCATGTCGTCGGCCTGATCGGGGTCACCCAGGGCGTGGTTGAGGGCTTCGAGTTCGTGGTGGAGGTCGCCGACGCGGCCGCTGCCGGCGATGGCCTCGTCGAGGACGGAGCGGCCGTTCATCTCCTCGACGTCCTGGCGGAAGTAGCCGACGGTGAGCTTTTTGGGTACGGAGAGTTCGCCCTCGTCGGGGAACTCCTCGCCGACGATCATGCGGAAGAGGGTGGTCTTGCCGGAGCCGTTCGGGCCGACGAGGCCGACCTTTTCGCCGGGGTTGAGCTGGTAGGAGGCCTCAACGAAGATGAGTTGCTTGCCGTACTGTTTATTGACGTTGGAGAAAGAGATCATCGGGAACCAAGGGGGACAAACGCCGCCGGACGGCGGTGTCGCGCGTGGAGGCAGTCTCCTTTCAGTGTACAAAGCGGGGTGGGCCGGCGGCGGGTGGAGGGGAGGCCGCGGCTGGATTTCTCCTGGATTGTGCAGGAGGCCGGCGGGATCTGGTGAGGGCGGCGGGGTTTTCCGGGAGCGCCTCGGGTCCATCGGAGACGCTTTGATCGCCCGCGGCTGACGGTCCGGGACTGGGGCGGGGTGGGTGGCTTCGCCGGGTTGGGGGCGCTTTTGGGCGGGGCAGGAGTGCTTTGAAGACGCTGGCGGGGCCGTGGCCCGCGCCGTTGAAGACGCGCGACTTGGGGTTCGGCCCTTTTCGCTGGTTGGTTGGAGGCTTGCTATTGCTCCCCCGCTCCTTTTAGTCGCGGCTCCGAACGCGGTGTCCCTCGCTTTGGCGGACCGTGGGGCCTTGGAGGACTCCTTCTCCGCTGCGGTTGGTTGCGCGGTGGGGCCCACTCCGTTGAAGATGCGGTCCAAGTTACTGATTCTAAAGGTCAGCAAGGGCGCGTCTTCATCGCCTTTGGCGGCCGGCACGGCCATGGGGACTCCGTTGACGACGCGCTGGCAAAGGGTCGCGATACTGCCAGAGTGGAGCCTTTCAGTGGCTATCCGCTCACTCACGTTCGCGGCTCCGTTCGCGGCTTCCTCGGGTTTGGCGGCCGGCACGGCCATGGGGACTCCCTTACGGTCGTAGTTCGTTGGCGCCTGGGGATGCTGGGCGGGAGACTCGGGCGTGACTTCCACTGATGTTGGGGGGGTCGGGGTCGGAGATGGCTCACTGGGGGCTTGGGTTTGTTCGGCACTGGCTAATGGAAGCGAGTCGCGCCGCTGGGGCGCCTTGGAAAGAGCGAAGGGGGTGCGGGGGGTCGCGTCTCCACGGGCTTCCTCGGCGTGTTGGTGGGTTTGTTCAGCACTGGTGCATGGAAATGGGTCGTGTCGCTGGCGCTCGCCAGCGGGATCGAAGGGGTTGGGTAGGGGGCCTTCGCCCTGGCGGGGGCCCGGACCTTGGTGGGTTTGTTCGGCACTGGATTCGGGTTGGAGCGGCTCAGGAACGGAATCGGCGGCGACTGGCTCGGGGGCGGAGGTAGGGTTGGCGAGGGTGAGTCTTCCTTCGAGCGCGGCGGACAGTGCTAGGGTGCGCATGGCTATGGCTTCGGCTGGGTTGCGCGGCGGATCAGAATAGTAGAAGCGGGCTATGGCGGTCTCGGCTTCGCGGGTACGGGCCTGGATCCAGCCGTCATAGCGGCGCAACGACTCAAGATAGCTCCCCTGGCGTTTCACCCACTCGATGGCCTTTTCCTCGTTGCCATCGGCGTACTCGTAGGCCGCATTGAAGAGGGCGCGTTCGCGGGCTTCGAAGACCTCAAGGTGGCCCTGAAAGATCCACCAGTTGAACATGAGTTCGCGGAGTTGGGGATCCGCAATGGCGGCGGAGTGCTGGAGGGCCTGGTTGCGGATGTGCTCCTCCAGGCGAGCGGAGAGGCGGTGCTTGCGGGCGAAGGCGTGGGTGCGGCAGGCGTTCGCGGAGACTTTGCGTTTTCCTTCCACCGTCCGAGGACCGGTGGACTTCTGGGCGTTGGCACGATTCGCGGCCAGACGCCTGGGGGAGAGCGGGGTTTTGGGCATAAAAAAACCGCCGGTTGGCCGGCGGCTCGCTAATACCAGTATAGGGAGGCGGCTGGTAGCCCAGGAGCGTGGAATCCCCGCAAGTCGCTGATTCTATGGTCACCGATTTATTTTGAAACCGTGAACTAAAAAGTCTTAATGCGGGTTTGGAGGGGGTCTGTGCGGGAGTGGAACAAGGGAGGGGCGGAGCGAATCGGTGGTCCGGTCGGGACTGGCGAAGATGGCGGCCTACGCTGGGGAATCGAGGACTCCCTGTGATGGGCCCCGGGTGATGGTCCGTTGCTGTGGCCGTTTTGGTTGATTGAATGCGTACTTTGGAGTACGCCGCGACGGGAGGAGAGATGGGGTAATGTCGCGGTGTTGCTGCATCCGAGGTGGTTACGAGACGGGGAGGGGATCGGCGGGCGTGGTATTCCGAGGTTCTGCGGGGAGCGTTGTAAGACGAACTGAGAGGTAAGGCTTTGTTTTTCAGCGGGTTGCGCAAAGGCGTACGTCAGGCTGTCTCTTTCCAACGAATACTAACGATTTTGATTGAGGCCGCCAAGATGGCCCCGCTGTGGAACCCACAGCTCAAACAGGTGCACGAACGGGAAAAAGGCCGGGGCAATCCCAACCGAGCCCCGTTGGCCGTGGCTCGGAAGCTGGTGGCCTACCTGTTGGCGGTGGATCGCAGCGGCCAGGAGTTCCAGCCGCGCGCGATCGCGGAGAAAGAAACCGGATGCCTGGCAGCCTGTGGCGGAAGTCGCGCAGCCGTGTTCGCACCGCCGCCGGTACCTGAGTGGCAGCTCCAGTACAATATCGAAGCCGCTCCGAAGAGAGCCGCCCTCTCCTGGGAGGAAGGCCGGCGCCGGAGCGAACCCTAAGGGCGACAAGGGGTTGCGGCCCATGGCAGTGTCGAGCCGGCCTCCGAGTGGCCGGCACTAGTTCGGCCGGCTCTTCGCGCCCTGGGCTCGCAAGCCCTTGCCGCACGGCTAGCGGGACTTCCGCCACAGACTGCCGGAGGAGCAGGTTGAGATGCCCGCGCAATAACACCCCTTGAAGAACGAACAAAGAATCTCCTGTAGATGAGAGCCAGCACCGGCCGTTCCTCCCGGAACTCGGGACTGCGCAATGGGCCGCAAGGTTCGGATGCGCCACACGGGCTGTTTGAGGCCGGCCGGTAGTCCAAACTCAAACTTCCGCGAAGGCCCGAGACGGGCACGGATGCGGCCAATGGATGTCTGTCCACGCCGGCATTCGGCGATGGTCCAACCTGAAGCTGGGGACGTCGACAGGGAGATCGGCAGGGCGAAGGAAGTTCCACCAACGGGAGCGCAGGGATTAGTGTGTTTTCCCTTGACAACTACTTATCATTGATGTCCCCGTTCCAGGCGGTCCCCGTTCCTTTCCAGCGTTCTATCTCAAGGAAGCCGCTTCAGAAGGATTTCGGTCTCAATTGTTGGCTTCTCTTGTGTGCATCGAAATGCAAACACTCCGGGAGCATGCCCATCTATTGACACTTCGCCCTCTACTCCTTTGCCGAACCCAAACCCGGTAAGAATCCGGCCATACTTATCGGCGGTGTACGTAACAGGGACCGGTTGAGTGAAGTGGATCTTCGCACCGCCTAGGGGCTCTCCAGACTCGCCCCGAGCCGTCAACAAGATCTCGCATGCTGTGCCTGGCATCCGCTCTCGAACCGGACAGAAATCGTAAATCGCCCGAACCGTTCTCAATTCACCCCAAGTCAACACAACGTTGCTAAGCGTCACTTTATTGCACTCGTTGCCAATGACTAGCTTTACAGGCCTGATGCCTAAGTCACAAAACTCCACGCCTCCTGATTGATATCGTTTTTTTATAACTCGTCCACTAGACAGCTCGACAATTACCGGCACATCGGGCTCTCCGCCGCCCGACGAGGTCACAACAACCCTAAGCGAACAGAAATCCGCACCGGATAAGCCAATCAAAAAGGAGAACATTACGCAAAGAGCGCGCATCGCATTCATTTAAAGCATCCATTCAAGATATCAGTATTGTACTTCTTGTACGCCTCAAGTGTGTCTCCGGGATGTGCCTTCCCGGAAAAGGGTCGCGGTAGGGACGGCCATCGCTGGTCGCCCCCCGCACAGATCCGTACTGGCGCTGCTCACGCATACGGCTCCCACCTTGGATATCTGGCGTCAAAGCGCACTGCTGGATGTGGATGCAGTAGCCGGGGGCGCGGCAGCCAGCGCTCGAAGAGTCGAGTTGCCCGCGCCGCGCTCACTCGGGCTTTCTGGCTGCGCCGTTTTAATACGCGCCACCAATAACGTCCGATGCGCTCGCGGAATCGGTCCAGGCTCGCCCAGTTGCCCGGCACTGCATGGTATTGGTAGAAACCGTTGAGAACTCGCCCGAGCCACTCCCCCACTTTCAGCACCGGCTCGTGCATCCGCTCGCGAAGCGTCTGCTTAACTTGCTGCAGCTTTGCCTCCAAGCGTTTCCTCGCCGTGCGCCGCCAGATAGTGAATCGCCCGAGACTGTTGCTCCCGCACTGGTGCGTGAACCCCAGAAACGTGAAGCTCTCCGGTTCGCCTTCACCGCGCTGCTGCCGGTTGTTCTGAGCGAATCTGCCAAACTCGATCAGTCGCGTCTTTTCCGGGTGCAATTCCAGCCCGAATTTGGCCAGCCTTGTCTGGAAGTCCTCCAGAAATCGCTCGGCTTCCTCCCGACTCTGAAACCCCACCACAAGATCGTCCGCGTAGCGGACGACGACAACGTCGCCTTCCGCCTCCTTCTTGCGCCATGCCTCCACCCACAGATCGAACACGTAGTGCAGGTACACGTTCGCCAGCAGCGGCGAGATCACCGCCCCTTGCGGAGTGCCTACCTTCGTTTCCGACCACTCGCCCTCCTCGCTCACTCCAGCCTTCAACCATTTCTGGATCAGGCGCAGAATGCGCGTATCGGCGACTCGGTGTTGGATGAATTTGATCGTCCATTCGTGGCTCATTTGGTCGAAGAACCCGCGAATGTCCGCATCCAGAACCCAGTTCACCTTCTTCCGGCGGATGCCCACACTCAAGGCGTCGAGCGCCTGATGCGGGCTCCGACCGGGCCGAAACCCATAGCTGAATCCCCGAAAGTCCACCTCATATATTTCATTGAGAATGGTCACGACGGACTGTTGAACGATCTTGTCCTCCAGCGCCGCTATGCCGATCGGACGTTTCCGCCCGTCCGCCTTCGGTATGTAGATCCGTCTTGAAGCCTGCGCCCGGTACGCTCCCCGGTGAATCCGGTCTTTCAGATCGGCAAGCCGACCTTCCAGCCCTTCCTCGTACTGCTGCCACGTGACCCCGTCGACTCCGGGCGCCGCGTTCTTCTTTAACGCGTAAAAACTCGTCCGTAGCAGATCATGCGTCAGATGGTGCAGCAGCGTGGTGAACTGCTCCTGCTTCCTTTCCTTCGCTACTTTGCGCACACCGGCCAAGCCCTGTGACACGCCTCTCCCGTCCTGTGCCGGTGGTGTGTGGGCTGGGTCAGTGTTCTCCTTGGTTCGCGCCCTTTTCTCCTCCCTCTCCGCGGCTTCGGCCTGTTGCTCCGTTGCTTTGTTCGAGGGGTTCATCGATACTACGGCGCAATCCGACTCCTCATCGCCGTTCATGCCGGTCTTGCGGCTATTGCCTTCACCGGCCGGACTGCTCCGTTGCCGTGCAGCCAGCGACGAGGTCTCCCGGTTCTCGTGCATGCAGTTTCTCAGCGTGCCTGGGGTCTACGACTACGTGGGATCACCGGAGGTCTCGCGCTATCGACTGCCGGCGTGTAGCCTTCCCCTAACGTCCACAGGGTCGGCATCCCAGAATTCATTCTCGAAGCTCAATACCCAGCCCACTGATACCTCTGTCTACGCTTCGACTCGCGCCTCACGACACGCCCCGCAAGACTCGAGGCCAGGTGGTTCGCTATTCCTTTCCTGTGGGACTCTTTCATTCCCTACTGCATGCCGGTTTATCCCGGCGCACGGACGTCCTGGACTGTCACTCTCGATTTTCCTATATATCTTTCCGGACCATACAGTCCAGTATTCTACTCAAAGGGACCACTTCCGATCACCGTGGCTCCGCCTCATTCACCCTCTGGCTCTGAGTACCTCGACCTCTCTCGCTGGAGCCAACTCTCCCGCCACCTTTGCCCACAGGTCAGCCCGTTGCGCGTGCATTTCCTTCGTAAACGCCTGATCCCCAAACGGCTGACCAGAGTGTGTCGCACGGCGTAGCGCTTTAAGCTCGATATCCACTTCCGGCTCATTCAACAGGCGCGCCCAAGCAGGAGCGGCACCCGCCGCGCGCCAGAACGACAGGTCCGCAATCCGCGCTCGATCTTCCCCCGACAGATGAGCCTCAGCGCTGGACCATTCATAGCACCAAGGGTCTGTCACCAGTCCGGCCCGGACCGGGTTCAATTCCACATAGCGCAAGGCCGCCCAAAGATGCGATGCGCCCAACGGACATGCATTGAAACAGTTCTGCCAAAGGTGCCCACAATGACCCCGGCGAGCGTTCAAATACTGCGCGTACCGGCCGTGCACACACTGCATCACTTCGGGTAGCAGTCTTTGGCGGAAGTCCCGCTAGCCGCGCGGCAAGGGCTTGCGAGCCCAGGGCGCGAGGAGCCGGCCGAACTAGTGCCGGCCACTCGGAGGTCGGCTCGACACTGCCATGGGCCACAACCCCTTGTCGCCCTTTGGGTTCGCTCCGCCGCCGCCTTCCTCCCAGAAAAAGGCGACTCTCTTCGGAGCGGCTTCGAAATTGCACGTGAGCTGCCATTCTGGTACCGGTGGCGGTGCGAATGTGGCTGAGTCCGTCGACGCCTCGTTCGTCCGACCAGTGGCTGGTCTTGCATGAACCTACTGGATCATGCAGATGGACGGATTCGAAGATGGGTTGGTGAGACGCTTACGGCGGGGCCAAAGGTAGCGGCGATTCTGTCGGTGGTAGAAACCTGCAGGCGGCTGGGCGTGCCGATCCGAGAATACCTCGCTGCCGTACTACCGGGCTTGAACGACGTAAGCATCCAGAAGATGCCGGAACTGACACCGATTGCCTGGGCTGCCAAGCGGAGATAGGCCCGCGTCCGCGGGCTTGTCAAGGTGGGGTGGTGAGACGCTTACGAGTGAAGACCCCCAAAGCGATTCGTAAGCTCCTTGTTTTCATAATCATATGGAAGGGGGCACGTCAGACTGTCCCGCTCCCCCCGCTCCCGCGATGCCCCAGTGCCTGCATCATTGTTTGCGCGCCGGAAACGTCCCATCTGCGCGAAGCAACCCTCGTAGGCCCTTCGCTAACTGACGTGTCTCGGGGTCAGCCGATGCCTTAAGGATTTCACAGTACGCAATCACATCCGTTTCGTCTTTTGAATTGATTCTATCAAAAATCCAGCTTAGCCCTTTATTCCGCAGCTCGTTTCTTAGATTTGTGACTCGCATGGAGTATTCCTGGCCAAGCTCCTCGACAAGCACACTCTTGCATACGTCCGGCATCTCCAACACATACCACTTCGACAGCTCCCTGCATGCGCCATGCTTTACTTTGTCGGGTGTATTGGGATACGTAATTTGCCGAAGAAGAACAAACGCATGTGTCACCCCTACAAGCTGACGGGCATTTGCTGTATTTGCGAGCAATCTCGCGGCGAAAGAATCGACATCATAACCGGGCTCAAAATGAAGCAACAACTGAGCTATACAGTCTGCAGGTCTGCTACACAGACGTGATTTCGGCGCCTCAGTGAGCCATGGGGTAGGTAGATCTGGACGATACAAATCTACAGTAGAACGGAACACACCCTCACTTCCTCTACGAATGAAATAGATGCCCATCGTCCTCAGTGGCCCAGACGGTCCAGATGGCGGCCCCGACGCGGAGTATCCATATGAATCATAGTGACGGAACCTTAGTTCACGAAAGCCATATTCGCCTTTGATAATCCTCACGACCTGCAACGTCACCTCTGTTTCAACAATTCTGAGCGGTTCTGGCCTCCATTCAAATTCCGCAGAAAATCTCGCCAGATCTTGCCGACCTGTTACCGTCCCCAAGACAACGATATCCGCCAATTGGACGTCGATTGGCAGATCGAGCGTCCTCATTTGAAAGTCTGGCGGTGCCAGCCCAACCCGAGGAAGACAGCCGGATAGACAGATACACGCCACAGAGAGGAATGTGGTAGCTACTGATTGCATAAGGGGAGCCTCGGCGATCCATCAGGATTCCACATACCAGCATCTCCATTGTATGAGACATCATATATTTTCCTCCCGTTAATCCACTGCGCAGAAATATCGATCGAAAACACCATATAGTCACCACTTGATGTCCTCACAAATGTTGGAACATTTGTCCAGTATCCTCCAGGCAGTGAAGTTACAAAGTACTGGTACGCTTTTCTCAGCCCAACCTGAGTTGAGGCAAGTCCATTCTGATCATTAAATACGCCCCCACTACCGCTGCTCACTGGGTTATCAACATATGCATAATCAAGATTCCCTTCCGATGTTAGAACACGCTCTGTGATCGTTGCTCCGATCGCATTGTTGTTTTGATCATATGCTTGATAAGTACGGTCACGACTTGGCGCTCCAGTTCGGGAATTCTTCATCGTTATGCAGTCACCGACCAATAGAAGATATGCAACACTTGGCGTTCCATCACGTTGCGCGAACGCCGATGCCGCCATACCAAGTAACTGCAGCATTGCCACGTTGGCGGCCCGCTGCGCGGGTGACAGCCACGGTCCAGTTCCCTCCGGTCCTCGCGCAACAAAACGTCCGCCACCACCGCCACCGCCGCCGCCGCCACCCCACTCGTCGCCCCACCCATAGGAGGAGCAGGGACCCGAGAGCGACGCATCCCACATCCAATTGTTGCCGCAAGGAAAGCTATTGGGTGCCCGCAACATCAATCCTGATGGATCAACATAACTAACCGGATTATTCTCCACGTACGCATACCGGTTCCAACTCGCTGGATCCATGGTGCCTCCGCTCGCCATATATGGATCCGCACTGGTAAACCGCCCGAACTGCGGTGAGTAATACCGGTTCTGAGCATAATCCAACCCACTAAACCCGTCCCGAGTATACGTCGCGAACTTCTCCCGATTCTCAGCAGTGCTCGCCGGATTCTGATCCCCATAGGGGAAGTACCTCAGTGCCTCCGTCCCATCTTTCACCACGCTCCCCAATCGGTCGGTCACCACCGAGTTCGCTCCACTGCCGATCAGGCGCCCCCCGAACCACACTCGAATCGACGCAGACGAAAAGTACTTATGCCCGTTCGCCTTCGTCCCTCGTTGGTATACACCCAGAAGTTCGCCGGCCAAGCCATAGAAGAAGGTCTCTACCGTTCCATTCGACCGCGTGACCTGGATCCGTTGATTCGCCGCCGAGTACGCATACCTCTCGACATTGTTCGCATCCAGCGACATCGACACCATGCGGTTGTCCACGTCGTAAGCCGCCGTGCCCGCACCCGTCCCGAAAGACTCGATGCTGCCATTTGCATCATACGTTACTCCGCCCCCGCTCAACCGGTTGGTGGCCGGATCTACGCTGAACACCGCGGCACGCCCGCCTTTCGTCACTTCCTGCCTCAGGCGATTGCCGAAGCCATCGTAAGCCCACGTCAGGCCCCACTCCGGCCCGGTGGTTGCTGCCTCTATCAGTCTTCCGAGTTGATCGTAGGTGTATGAAACCTCCTCGCCGCTGATGTTGTCCTTTCTCGACGTAATCCGGCCGTCGTTGCCCGTTGTCGAGTAGCGATACTCGATGTTCGAACCGCGGCCTGATGCTTGCGTCAGTTGCCCGAGCCCGTTATAGGAAAACGTCTCCGTGTCGGAGGTCCCATTGGGCTGATACACCACCATTTGGGTTAACTGGCCGGCGGCATTCCTTTGCGCCGTCACCCGCCAACCAGGCGAGGCGTATGTGGAATCCGTCAACTTCTGCGGGCCCATCGGATCGACGTATTGGTACCCGAGCGTCCGCCCCACCTCGGCCACGGCGCCACTGCTGTTGTAGACATCCGGGTACTTCAACGAGATCATCCGGCCCAGAGTGTCATATGTATACACTGCCTCCAGAGGAGTGTCGTTATTCGGGAATGCCACACTCTTCTTGCTTACGAGGCCACCCACTGTGTACTCATAGGTCTCGGTGGCCGCTCCGACAGCCACGCTGCTCAGTCGACCTTGGGCATTCACGCCCGTATCGTAGCCGTACGTTGTCGTTTGGGTAGGGTCATCCACCGTCGCCCCTGACGGTTTGCGATAGATGGCGCCCAGCCGTCCGTAGCCATCCCTCACGTAAGTGGTTACATTGCCCTTCGCATCGGTCTTGGTGCGGATCTGTCCATCCGTCCAGTAAGTGTAGGAGGTTGTGCCGGATTCGGGCTGAACCACGCTTGTCAACTGGAAGAGAGAGTTGTAATTGAAGGTGCGGGTCTGCGTCGTCGTCCCGCGAGTCATCGTCACAGTCCGCAGTTGATTGAAGAGATTATAGGTGTAGTCCGTGATGACTTCCGGTGGCTCGCTGCCGCCCACCTTGTATGCCGGGTTCGGTTCGATCACGTGGGCCAGATTGCCAAACGCGTCCATTATGTATTTTTTCCAAATCGGCCGCGTTGAGTCCCGAACTGGCGACGTTACTGTTACTGTATTCCCTTCGTACAGATACGTGGTCTGCCCCATCGCGTCAGGGAGAGCCACGTTCGTTGTGCGGCCACGGCCGTCATACGTATATTCGGTGTACTTTGGGGTCCCACCCAGCGCATAGGGCCTGGACACGCGCTTCAGTTTGCCGGTGGGTGAGCAGGCGCAGGGCGCATACTGGGTGTCGGTGATCGACAAGGTAGCACTCGGAGAGCCGACTCGCGATTGAACGGTTCGTCCGAAGCCGTCGAAATCCGTCACCTGAGATCCGGCATCCGTGGCCACAGCCGTGGAGTTCGTCCAATAGCTGTAGGTGCTCATCCCGCCGTGGGCATTCGTGGTAGTGGCCGGCCGCTGGATCGAATCGTACGTAAAGGACGAAGTCGCGCCGTTGGCCCCTGTGGTCTGTGTCAAACCGAGCATCTGGTTCCACTGGTAGGAGGTCGCCAGGTTGGAATTGCCGTTCGGAGTCGTCATGGACGGGACGGTGTACTTCGTCGCCTCGTTCAGTGTGACCGCCACCTCTTTCGAGGTCAACGGTTCTCGCGACTTGATCACGTTGCCGGCAATGTCGTAACTCATGCAGACATTGGGCTTGCCCAGTTGGGAGACCCAAGTCGGCAGACCACGATCGGTCTTTGATGTTCCGAAGGCCGAGTCATGGAAAGTTATGTTCGGAGCGTCGGTCAAAGCTACGCTGGAACTGCCGCAATCCGCGCTGGCGGCTCCGTCGTACTTAAATTGAGCAGTCGTCACCGTTTGCGACCCAGCGGTCACGCCCACACTAGACACCCGGTCATACATGCCCTGGCTCGCCATGGTGGTATCCATCACCTTCCAGGCGCGCCGGGCCGGCGTCGTCAGATCTTCGTAGTCGTATTGCCGCTCTTCGGTGGCATTCAAATACCCGTCGCGAGTGAACTCCACCTTGGACACTTTCTCGTTGGCGGTGTCCGGGTCGAGTTTGGTGGTGACCACACCGGCATACGGGTTCTGGTTCGAATTCACCGTCCAGGTGGTATCCCAGCGGACCAATGCCCGCTGCGACGGGGTCAGGACCCGCTCCTCTTCCTTCGTCGTGAATCCGAAGTAGGCAGAAGCGACGCTATTGTCGAAGTACCAGACGTGGTCGTTCGCGCGGCTGTTGCCGGGATCCACAATGGTCCGCGACAGGTGGCCGGCTGTCGGGACCGAGCCTGGGGCGGAAATCTCATACGAGTATTCGCTGCAGCTCGTGCACATCCGCAGCCAGCGGTTGTTTACTTCGCGGAACCGCTGTTGGTTCCCGTAGAGAATATCCGTATAGCTCCAACGCAGGCGGCCGCCACGCGGCATCGTCACGTTGTCCAGTTCGCCGGAGTTGTTCGTGGCGTAGGCAAACGTGTGGTTCAAGCCCAGCCCGACGTGGGTCACAGTGGTTAGCAGGGTGGTCGTCCCGAAGGTTCCATAGGGCGAGAAGGGCGACTTGAGCGTCTGCCCGGTCGAGTAAGTGAACTCGAACTTCTGATCCGGGGCGATCAGGTTCGTGATGCGGATCAGGTGCGGCACCGCGTCGGTGTTGTATTCGAACTGGAAGACCGCGCCTAAGTCCTGAGCGGCCCGAATATCAGCGATCGTGGAAATCCTGCCGCTGGTGGAACCCGCTGGCGCCTGGCTCCCCTGCATGTACTGGATCTTCGTCAGGTTTCCATTGCGGTCATAGAGATCCGTGGGATACATCGTGCCCGCATCGGCCTCATTGCCGGCCGACAGCCCATAGAAGCACCAATAGCTGCCATCCGGAAACCAGAGCTTCTGGGTGGACGCTTCAAATCGAACCAGGGGGCCCTCCTTGGTGCGCCACTTCCCGCTTTCGTTCACATCGAGGTGGTACTCCGCTCCGCTCGGGTCGGTGTAGGTGTAGTGGTGGATCGTCACCGAGTCGCTGTAGCTCGGCTTGATCTTGCCGGGCGTCATGATCCAACCGTAGCCGTAACCGATGTCCTGGCCTGAGTTGTATGTGCCTGACTGGTCCTGCTTCCAGTTCTGGGAGTTGTAGCTCAGCCCCAACGGCAGTTTCCAGCCGTTGCGGCCCACGGCGGTTATCAGAGGCAGGGAAAAGTTCAGGTTCCCGCTGAACAGTCCGATATTCTCGCCTTCGCCACCCCAATAGGAACTCGTCGGTCGCAGGCCGCGCCGCATCCACTCGGGTCCGCTGTTCGTTGGGACGGTGACGCTCTTGCTGGTTCCGGTACTCCAGTTGTTGTGGAAGTCGACGGAATAGATCGTGTAGGTGTAGGTGGCAGTCGGCGTAACGGTCGTGTCAGTGAGGGAGGTACTCGGTGTCTCCGACAGGTAGGCACCATTCCGATAGAGAACGTAGCGCGCCGTTCCGGTACCGGAGTCGGACGCGCCAGCCCACGAAAGCCCTACGGACGTCGGCTGTGCGCTGACGACAATCGAAGCGCCGCTCACCGGATTCGGGGCTGTGACATCCAATGCACCCAAATCGACGCTGTAGAAACCATTGCCCGTTCCGGCCATGCCGTCAATCCCCAACCCGGAGTTGTAATAATTCGGGAATGGCGTGGTGATCGGGCCCACTTTCAACACATTGTCCAGATACACCAGAACCCCGGATTGCGTTGTTACCGACCTCATCTGCATGCCGTCATGGCAGCCAACCGATTTGGCGGCATGCTGCGTGAGAACGCCTTGATCTCACGACTTCACCACAATGGTGGCCGAGCAGTTGCTGCCGCTGAACACCACGTTGGTCAGGGCAACCTGGATGAACGATCCCTGTGGGTTGTACTGGTTCAGGGAAGTGTCAGTCGATGCTCTGTGCAGATGGCTGTAAACACCCGGTGTATATATACTGTCGCTTGCCGTCAACTTCAGAGTGGAGTGGACTTCGTTTGGACTTGCCGGGGCCAGCATCACGAACACGAAACCCGGCGAGGGGGTTGTCAGCCAGCCTTGCGAGGTGCTGGTCGAGCCGGCGACGGTCCAGTAGGAAGTATTGACTCCACTGGGATTGTTAAAGACCTCGGAATAGTAGTACGTATATGCCCATGCGGGCACGGCGAGGAGGGCCAACAACGCGAGGCGCCTCATTGGTTCTTCCCCCGCGCTTTTGACAATCCGAGAAACTCATCCAGATCGAAATCCGCTTTCTTCTTTCGGATCTCCGTTTCCAGATCCGTTTTATTGGACTTTCCTGTATCGAATGAAACCGCCCCGTCTTCACGAGAGGACTCGATCTCATCCAGAAGCTTCAATGCGGCGGCCGTTGGCCAGCTGGTACTGAAGACGGCGATGGCCCATTTCCCGTCGTCGCTCACGACAAACTCGTAGTCCAGCACTTCGCGCTGCACCTTGTCAGCAGGGCTCGCGACGAACTTCGGACGCCGCGGGTCGTCAGGCGTCCCCTTGCCTACCAAGGGCACGACGGCGATCACCTTACGCCCGAGAATTCTGGATTGAGCGTGCGTCGGGGGAGAGAATCCGAGTAGAAGCGATAGAAATGCTCCATAAGTCCAGAGGCGTAGGTGCGGCGAAGGCATGGGCAGAAACTATCACGCCAGCAGACAGCAATACAACACCTCTGCTCCACGGCATTCCGTCGACAGACTCCAATTCAATGAATCCAATGGAGAAATGATTCTTCAATCGAATCCTAAAGCAGGCCGATGGCCTGTTGGCCTTTACGCTGCCAGCCGACTCAATCCATACGAACTATTCATTAAATCGAAACCAGCAGCAGGTCTTTGTCTTGCGGACTTCCCGATCCGATTGAGCTGCGCCTCAATGACTGTTGACCCGACCGGCCCAGGCCGGCACCGGCGGGCAAGGAGGCCCGCAAGGCCCTCTGGCGGCACTCACCGAACCGAGGCTAGGTGGCGACGGGGAATGCGGCGTCGTTGTCGATTGCCTGTCGATCGACATTTCGGGTTCCGGTCATGGTGAAGGAGCTACTGATGTCACCCGGGCAATGGGGCGGATACACCTGGTTTCCAGACTCGGGCCGCTTGCGGGGACAGGCTTCGCCCTCATCGCGCAGGGTTTCGTTTTTAGCGGCGAGGAGGAGGGCGAAGGGGTCGCCCGCGTCGGCTCCTGGAGGCGGCTAGATAATCGAGCAACATCCGCCTTACTGGCGACCGACACAAGGATCTCTCGGGATGGGACGAGGGAAGGGGCACCCACACATCGGCGGGGATGATACGGCCCTCGCTGAGGGACCGCCGGTTGGCAAAGGCTCCGCCAGCCTGATCCCTTCGAAACGGACGGGTTCACTGGAGGCCGGGCGATTGCATCGTCTCCCTGATGGGGCCGCTTCACTTCGGAGTCTATTTGGGCATGACGGTGAAGATCCTGTGGGCCGTGCTGGGGTTGATGCTGCCGCTGCTGGCGGTCACGGGCTGCCTGATGTACTGGAACCGCTCGCTGAGCAAGCTGTGGAAGGGATGGGGGCGTCGAGACGGGCGATGGAAAGACAGACCGCGGCTCTCAGCGCGCCTGGCCGAGGTGGAGACGGAGGAAGGCGGCGACGTTGGAGAGCGCGTCGCGGGCGACGCTGAGGGTTCCGGGCATCGTGAAGAAACCGTGGATGGCGCCCGGGTAGCGGCGCAGTTGCACGCTGTTTCCGGATTCGATCAGCTTGCGGGCATAGGCCTCGCCTTCGTCGCGCAGGGTGTCGTATTCGGCGGTGAGGATGAATGCCGGCGGCTGGGCTGATGTGTCCGGGGCATGGAGTGGGGACGCCAGGGGGTCGCGCGGATCCGTTGCGGGGGGCAGGTAGAGGGACCAGCCGCGCTGCATGTCGATGGCTCCGGGGCCGTAGCCTTCGGCGTACTCGGCGTAGGAAGGTGAACTGCATTCCGGGTCGAGCATGGGATAAATCAAGACCTGACAGCGCAGGGCCGGGGTGCGGTGGGTCAAGGCAGCGACCGCGGCCAGATTGGCTCCGGCGCTGTCACCGGCGATGGCGACCGGTACGCCCTGAGTGGAAACCCACTCTAGGGTGCGGCAGGCGTCTTCGGCGGCGGCGGGAAAGGGGTGCTCGGGGGCGAGGCGGTAATCGACCGCGATGACGCGGCAGGCCGCGGCGATTGCCAGGAGGCGGCACACGGTGTCGTGGCTTTCGAGATCGCCGCTGAAGAAGCGGCCGCCGTGGAAGAAGATGACGACGGGCTGGCCAGCCTCCTTCGTGGGGCTGTAGTGCCGGACCGGCGGCAGGCCGGACAAGTGGAGGTCTTCCACGAGGGCAAGCGGGGGCGGCGGGCCGGCCAGGGCTCCGGCATCCCGCAGCCGTTGGCGCGTCTCGGCGACGCTGAGCGAAGAGCGAGGCGGCTGGCCCTTTTGGCGTTCCAGCAGGGCCGCGACTTCAGGATCGAGCGGCATCGGGCTTGGCGGATAACTGCGCAAAGATCTCGCGGTAGAAATCGGGGTGGGATTGCCAGGTCTGGGCGGAGATGATGCGGCCGTCGCGAACGGCCTGCTGATTGACGAAGGTTCCGCCGCCCTGCTCGGCTTCGTAGCGGACGTGCTCGTAGCAGGTGAGGCGTTTGCCTTGCGCCAGGCCGGCCGCGACCAGGATCTGGATGCCGTGGCAGATGGAGAAGATCCACTTGCCCTGTGCGTCGAATTCCCGAACGATGTCGAGGAGCTTCGCGTCGTTGCGGAGGTACTCCGGCGCCCGGCCGCCGAGGAGAAGGATGGCGGCGTAGTCGGAGACGCGGACCTCGCCGAAGGTCAGGTCAGACTCCAGGCCGTAGCCGGGACGTTCGACGTAGGTATCCCAGCCGGGTTCGAAGTCGTGCATGACGAGGTGGAGGCGGCGCTTCGAGGGCGCGGCGACCACCGCGTCCCAGTTCTCTTCCTGGAACCGGTGCACGGCATAGAGTGCTTCGTAGGACTCGCCGGCGTCGCCGGTGACGATCAGGATCTTGGGCATCCCTCTACTGTAATGCGAGTGGGCGGGGTTGCTCCACTGACGGCGGGCGGGTAGAGTGTCGCGCTGTTGATTGGCGCTTTCCGGTGGGCTATCCGCTCATTTACATTCGCGGCTCCGTTTGGGGGTTCCTCCGCTTTGGCGGTCCGTGGGGGCATGGGGGCTCCCTTGTGGACGCGTGGGTGTCCGCGGCCCGCCCCGTTGAAAGTCAGGCGGGTGGGTGGCGATGAGCCTCCACGGGGCCGACCAGGGGGTCGCCCGCCGACCAGGGGGTCCGCCGTCCCACGTGTTCCGGTCCAGCGGAGCTTCCCTCAGCACTGGCGGCCAGGATGGCCATGCGGGACTCCTTGCCAGGCGCGGTTCGCAGCGCGGTGGGGACCACTCCCTTACGGTTGTGGTTCGTAGTGCTCGGATGCGTTTGACGGAGATAAGGGGCGTGGAAAAGGGAGCAGACCGGGCTGCTCCCTTCTCCTACGGTGGATTGGCTGAGTTGCTAGAAGAGCAGCTTGAGTCCGAACTGCAGTTGCCTGGGGTCGTTGGCCTGGGCCGTGACCTTGCCGAAGTTCGCACCGCCGTTCACGTTGGTGTTCGGGCTGGCGAAGCGGACGCGGTTGAGGGAGTTGAACGCCTCCGCGCGGAATTGCAGGGAGAACTTCTCCGTCAGCTTGAATTGCTTAAAGACGGAGAGATCGAGGTTGTTAGTGTGGTGGTTGCGGAGGTCGGCGATGAGCGGGCTCAGGTTGCCGAGGGTGTAGGGCGCCGGCTGGCTGAAGACGCTGGTGTCGAACCAACGGTCGAGGCGGGCATGGGCGTCGCCACTGAGGGACGCGCGCTGGCCATTGTTGTTCGCCCGAGCCGCCTCGCTGAACAGGGCCGCGGTGCCGTTGGCGCTGATGCCCAGCGGATTGCCTGATTGCAGGGTGTAGATGCCGTTCACCTGCCATCCGCCGATGACGGCATCGAACGCGCGGGACATACCCGTGCCGAAGCGGCGGCCGCGCCCGACCGGCAGTTCGTAGACTCCGCCGAAGACCAGGCGGTGGGGGACGTCGACGCTCGAAATGCTGCGGCTGCCGAGCACGTCATAGCTGTTCTGATAGCTGGTGCCGGTGTCCATGGCCTTGGCCCACGTGTAGCTGCCTTCGAACGTGACGCCCTTCGAGTAACGCTTGCTGAAGGTTGCCTGCATGGCGTTGTAGTCGGAGGTGGCGCCTTGCGAGAACAACGGGTAGATGCTGCCGTACTGCGGGTAAGGCCGGAGAAGCTGGGCCCGGGCGACCTGGCGGTTCGCGATGACTCCACCGACATTCGGCTGGCCGAAGAACGGGTTGTCGACGAGCTGATTCAGTTGCGAGCCCAGGCTCAGGTAGGACGGGTTGAGCTGGTTCAGGGTGAAGCCGCCTTCGCCGCCGCGCGAGAGCTGGCGGCCGCGGTTGCCGACGTAGGCGACTTCGAGGAGAACGGCTCCGGGGAGTTCGTGTTGCACGGTGAGGTTGTACTGCAGCGTGTAAGGGGTGTTGGTGTTGCTGAGGGGCGCGTCCAGGTTGCTGCCCAGGGCCGTCCTGGCGCCGAGGGAGGAGCCCGGGACCGGCGGGAAGCCGCCCGGGAACGGGTTATTGAGCAGATTCAGCGGGGTGAAGCCATCAAGACTGGTGATCCAGGTGGTCTCGACCCGGAAGCCGTAGGGGCCGACAGTGCCCTGGGCGGCCAGGGTGCTGGGTCCAAAGAGTTGGGCGAAGCCGGCGCGGACCGCCGTTTTGTTGTTGATCTGGTAGGCCACGCCGAGGCGGGGCGCGAAGTTGTTGTAGTCGCCGGAGTACTGCGAGCGGCCGTTGCCGCCGGCTCCGACGAAGCGGAGCGCTCCGGTGAGATTGGCGTAGCCATTCACATTGGCGAGAGGAGAGGCCAGGGATGGGTCGAACCAGCTCATGCGGTTGAAGCGTTCCGTACGCGGGGTGTCGAAGTCGTAGCGAAGGCCGAGATTGAGGGTGAGCTTGCGAGTGATGCGCCAGTCGTCCTGGACGTAGAACGCGTGGTAGAAGCTGTTGGCGGCGACGTTTTTCCAGTTCTGGTAGAAGTTGCCGCTGGTGCCGGCGCCGAGCAGGAACGAGGCGAAGCCGAAGCCGGCGGAGGAGCTGCTGACCGCGGGATTGGGTCCCTGCGTCATGGCCGCGGTGAAGCCGAAGGTACCGGCGGCGCGTGCTTCCCAGACGTTGATGCGGAGCATGCGTCCTTCATAACCGGCCTTGAGGGTGTGGTTGCCGGAGAGTTTGGTGAAGCTGCCGGCCAGGCCGTAGTTATTGAAGCCGCTCTGGCGGTGGTCGCCGCCGCCGAGGGAGGTTTGAGTGCTGACGTCGAAGCGGGGGAACATCAGGCGGTCCACCGCGGAATCGAGCGCGGTGGGCAAGCCCAGGCTGGAGGGCACGAAGTCGAGGCCCTGGTTGTCGTAGAGAAAGCGATTGCGGGCAAAGGACACGCGGAGGTTGAGGAGGGCCGTGGGGGTGACGGTGTTGGTGTAATCCACGACGACGTTGCGTCCGAAGTCGTTGTTGTTGATGCGGCCTTCGGCGATGCCCGTCGCACCGGGGAAGAGTTGGGGCGGTCCGTTGAAGTAGCGGCGATAGGAGAAGCGGCCGAAGAGGCGCTGGCGGTCTGTGAGGTTGTGGTCAACACGTACGTCGAAGTTGTCGGTGTTGAACTGCGCCGAGCCGGTGCCGTAGAAGTTGTTGCGTCCGATGGAGTCGCCGGCCAGGTTCGGAGTGGGGTAATACTTGATCACGTTGCGGGCGACGGCGTCCCAGCGATTGGAGGGGATGAGGTTGCCGGGGAAGGCGTCGCGGATGGAACCGGAGCCGGACGGGTTGGAACGGGTGGTGAAGGGATCGAAGATGGTGATGCCCTGGGTGGCGGTGGCGCGGGTCTGGGAGAAGTCGCCGGCGCGCTCCAGTGCTGTGGGCACGGTGGTGAGACGGTCAGAGAAGCTGCGTTCGCGCAGGCCTTCGAAGGCGGTGAGGAAGAAGAGCTTGTTGCGCAGGATGGGCCCGCCAAGGTTGCCGCCAAACTGATTCCGCTTGAAGCTCGAGAGGCCTACGCCGCGCTGGTTGGCGTAGTAGTTGTTGGCGTCGAGCACGGAGTTGCGGAGGAACTCGAAGGCTCCGCCGTGGAAGTTGTTGCCGCCTGATTTGTAGACGAGATTGAGGACGGCGGTCATGCTGCGGCCGAATTCGGCGGGGAAATTCTGGGCTTGTAATTTGAACTCCGCGACTGCGTCGACGGAAGGGAAAACGGAGACGCCGGCGAAGCCGTTCACGGTGGGGAAGGCCGCGCTGGAGCCGTCCACCAGCACGTCGAAGGTTCCGCCCCGCGCGCCGTTCACGCTAAAGCTGACGCCGTTGTGAGCATTGCCGATGCTGCCGGCCAAGCCTGGCGTGAGATTGACGAGGCTGTAGACGTTGCGGGTGTTGAGGGGCAGGTCAGCGATGCGCTTGTTGTCGACGACTTTGCCGACGGAGGAGGAAGTGGCCTCGACCACGGCGGCATCGCCTTTTACCTGGACGCTCTCACTGACCGCGCCCACCTGCAGGGCCACGTCCACGCGGGCCTGCTGCTGAATCTGGACCCGAATGCCGGTCTGGGAGAAAGCTTTGAAGCCGGGAGCGGCAACCGCAACCGCGTAGTTGCCGGGCGGAAGGAGCGGGGCGGTGTAGTCGCCTTCCGCGTTCGTGACGACTTCCAATTTCGAACTGGTGCCGACGTTGGTGACTGTAACGTTCGCGTTCGCAACCACGGCGCCGCTGCCGTCGGTGACAGTGCCAATGATGGTCCCCGTTGCGGTTTGCGGCCACGCTGGGGTGAAGCAGGCCAGTAGCGACACTACCAGCAGGAGTGCATTCTTTTTCATTTGTTGGGTGAGACCTTTTCCCGGAGGCTACCAAACGAAGGTTACCAAGGATTCAAAGCGGCGTGACCATTGGGTGAATCGAGCAGCGGCGCGGGGTTGGACGCGGCTGCCGGCGCCATTCCAACCAAGGCCAATGTAGTATTACGGACACGATGTGGCCGGGTGTGATTCCGGTGCCCAGCATGGCGCTAGGCGGCACGGACGGGCGGTATCTGCGGAGCGCGGGGATCCCGACGTACCTGGAAGGCTCGTGCCCCCGCTCCAAACGTAGCCCCTTGGGCCGGAGGTTCATTGGGAATCCCGGCGTCCAGGCGGATGCGGCCCGAGAAGGCCGGCGCGGGCTTGCGGTGCGGCTAGGGCTTGACACAGATATATATGCAGGCATATATACATGGAGGATGAAGGAAAAAGATCCCAGCCGTTTCCTCCCGCTGCACCAGAACTGGTTCCACATCCTGTTGTCCCTGGTGGGCAGCGAGCAGCACGGTTACGGCATCATGCATGAGGTCCTGGAGCGGACGGATGGGGCGGTCCGCATCTGGCCCGCCACCCTCTATGGCTCCTTAAAACGCCTCATCGCCGACGGGCTGATTGAGGAGTCCGATGAGCGGCCGGTGGAGGAACTCGACGACGCGCGACGACGCTACTACCGCCTCACGCCACTGGGACGAACCGTACTGGAGCTGGAGTGTGAGCGGCTGCAGGGGATGGTTCGGATGATGCAGCGAAAGCGCCGGCAGGAGGCCTACGAATGAACCCAAGGGTCAGCCTCTGCCTGTCGATCTATCGACGCCTGGCGAGCGCGTATCCGCAGGAGTTTCGCATGCTGTACGGAGTCGACCTGGACAGGCAGGGGGAAGACGCCGTTCCGGAAGCATGGCGGCGTTACGGGTTGACCGGCCTCGTGCGGCTGCTGGCCGACATTGCCGTACGACTCCCTGGCGAGTATCTGGCCGAGTTCCGCCAGGACGTGATGTATGCGTTGCGGGTGTTCGCCAAAGCGCCGGGCTTCGCCCTGGTGGCGGTGCTTTCCCTGGGTGTCGGAATCGGAATCTGCTGCGCGGTGCTGAGCGAATGCCGGGCCATCATCGGGCCGGCTCCGGGCTTGCGCGACCCTGGCACGCTGGCAACGTTCATCTGGCGGCAAGTTCCCTATCCGTATTTCGAGCGCTACCGGGATGCCCACCGCACGGTGTCCGCGGCTGCGGCCCTGATTGGGCCGGTACCCATCGCCGTGACGCTCGGGGGCGAGAGGGGAACCCAGACAGAGCGAGTTTCCGGCCATCTGGTTTCGCCGGAATATTTCACCACCCTGGGTGTGACGCCGGCCGCGGGCCGTGTCTTCGGACCGGAGACCGAGAGGCCTGGGATGGCGCCGGTGGTGGTCGTCAGCGACCGTTTCTGGCGCACGCACCTTGGCGCGGACCCAAACGCCGTGGGCCGCAGCCTGCGGCTGAATGGTGCGTTGGCCACCATTGTGGGCATCGGTCCCAAGGCCTTTCTCGGGATCTGGCCGCAGAGTCCGGCGGACTTGTTTGTGCCCGTGACCTGTGGCGCGGTGTTGGCCCCCGAACTGAGCGGAGATCCGCTCCATCGGGTCGACCGGGCGATCTTCCGCGTAGTGTTCCGGCTGGCACCCGGAGTGACCCTGCCCGCGGCGGAGGAGGCTCTCGACGGCATGACGCGCCTGCTCGACCAGGAGACGGGAGTCAACCAAGGCCGCAATCCGCAAGGCCGGGTGGTGCGGTTGATGCCGGCCGGCACCGTGGGCTACGCCAGGCCGGAGCAGCGCGCGCTGGTTGAGACCTTCAACGTTGTCCTTTGGGCGCTGGTCCTGCTGCTGGTGTGCGCGAACCTGGCCAGCCTGCTGCTGGCGCGCGGCAGCCAAAGACGGCGGGAAATCGCCATCCGTCTCTCGGTGGGCGCCAGCCGGGCGCGCCTGGTCCGGCAGTTCCTTACTGAAAGCGTGCTGCTGTCCTGCGCCGGCGGCCTGGCCGGCATCCTGCTGGCCTACTGGATCACACATGCAATATCGTCGCTGCCCCTCCCCTTGCAGATCCCGCTTGAGTTCAACTGCCAGATCGATCTGCATGTACTCGCCATTACCCTGGCCGCTGCACTGGCGGCGGGTATCGGCTTCGGCCTGGCGCCGGCCCTGTCTTTGACCCGCGTCAACTTTGGCGCCACTTTGAAGGAGGGCGCGCAGGCACCTCTGCGCGGTTATCGCCGCTTCGGCATCCGCAATGTCTTTGTGGTGGTCCAGATGGCGGCTTCGCTGATGCTGCTGTTGGTCACCTGGTTCGTGACCCTGGCCTTCCTGCGCGCGGCCCGTCTCGACACCGGCGCCGAAGTCGCCCATCTCCACCTGTTTTCACTCGATCCTGTCCGTGACGGCTTTGCCAGGGAGGCTGTCGCGAAACTGTTTGCAGAGTTGCCGGACGAGTTGTCGCGCGTGGACGGGGTTCGCGCCGTCGCGCTGACCGGCAGCGCTTTGCCCTCGCACGCGGATGCAACCAGCGTCTCGATTCCAGCAGCCGACGGGCGAACCGGCAGTGTGCTGAAGACGGCCTACCGTGAGCGCGTCGGGGCAAACTACTTCGCCACACTGGGCTTGCCGCTGGCGCGCGGACGGGAGTTCGACCAGCGCGACCGGGAACAGGATGGACCCGCGATCCTGACCCAGACTGCCGCGCAAGCATTTTTTGGCGTGGAGGATCCGATCGGCCGCCGCCTTCACATCGAGGACCGGGACTACCGGGTAGCCGGGCTGGTTCGCGACATGCGGGTTGGCTTCCTGACGACGAAACCGATGGCCACGGTGTTTCTGCCGCTTAGCTCCGATTGGTTGGGCAAGAGTCCGGTGCAGCAGGTCACGGTCCTGGTGCGCGGTACGGCGGGACGGGACACCATGGCGGCTGTGCGCGAGCGGATGGCGTCGCTTCATCCCGGCCTGACCGTATTCGACGTGCACACCATGCAGGAGGATCTTGGCCGGCTCAACTCGCTCGCCCAATGGACTTCGGCAATGTACGTGATCCTGGGCGTTTTCGCCTTGTTGCTTGCCTGCATCGGCATGGGCGGAGTCACGGCGTATGCGGTGGCGCAGCGGCGCAAAGAGATTGGCATCCGAATGGCACTGGGTGCACGGGCCCGCCAAGTGCAGGGGCTGGTGCTAAGAGAAGGGACGGTGCTGGTGGCGGGCGGCCTAGTGCTCGGCGTCAGCGGCGCGCTTGTCCTGGAGCGTCTCTTCGCCGCATATAGTGACTTGTTGGCGAGGAGTTTCGGCCAAAGCGGCAGCGATCCACTTCTGGTGGCCGGGGGGCCGTTCGTGCTGGCCAGCCTCGCGATGCTGGCATGCTACCTGCCTGCGCGGCGGGCCACCGGGATCGATCCAATGACTGTGCTGCGAGAGCAGTGAGAGATGCCGGCCGACGGTGGGGTTTGTCGGCGGCGCTGAGCGGCCGGACGGTTCCGCAGCCGCATGGACATTTCCAGCCGCTCAACTAACCGTGTTCGACGCGTGCCTTGATGTCCGACCAAGCCAGTTCGATGAGCCTGTTCAGGGCCGCCTCGTTTGTGGGTGAGCCCGGCCTCAGCTTCACGTGGCGCATGAACTTGCCAGTGCCTTGCAGCATGCGGTCCGGATCCGGCAGCGACGCGCCTTGAAAGAACCCGACGTTGACGTGCGCCGTGAAGACATTGACGTAGGCGAAGGGCACATCCCCCAGACAGGCAACCGGGCAGCCGTCGTGCACCAACTCCCGGACCTCGTCCCCGCAATGGCGCATCACTTCGAACCACTGCCGCGCCAAGGTTCCCAATTCACCCGCATGTTCGCCGAACCACTCTTCGATGGCGGGCTCCCGCTCGACAGAGCCGTCGAATCGCAGCAAGTCCGTCTTCATCCTTCCCTGCCTTTCTGCTTGAGAGACTCCTCATTCACTCTGCGGGCGCGAGGATGCCCAATCGAACGGCCCAGCATCCTCGACTACACCGCGGTTCCATCGCGCAGAGCCCGATCCAGATCGGCCCAAAGATCCTCGACGGCTTCGATGCCCACGCTTAGCCGCAGGAGCGTTGGCGGCAGGTGCTCCTGCCCGGGAATGCCGGCCCGCCGTTCCAGGGTGGATTCGACCGCGCCCAGGCTGGTGGCGTGCTGGATGAGTTGCAGGCCGGCGCAAACGGCCTCGGCATCGGCGGCGTTCCCCCGCACATCGAACGAGATGATCGTGCCGAATCCCTTGAGTTGGCTTCGTGCGATTTCGTGCGTCGGGTGGCTGGGCAGGCCGGGATAGCGGGTCAGTGTGACACCTGAATGGCGGGCCAGACGCTGGGCCAGTGTCATCGCATTGTTCTGCGCACGCTCCAACCGGACGGCGAGAGTCCTGGCTCCGCGCACGGCGAGAAACATCTCGAGGGTGCCAGGTGTGGCGCCTAAGAGCTCCCGGGCGTGCCGCAGGGCAGCGAAATGGTTCGGGTCACGCACGGTGACGACGCCACCCAGCAGATCTGAGTGTCCGCCGATGAACTTGGTCACCGACTGCACGGACATGTCCGCACCGAGCGAAAGGGGACGCTGGTTGAGAGGAGTTGCGAAGGTGTTGTCGACGCCCAGAATCGCGCCAGGCTTGCGCGGCGCGGCGCAGATGGAGACGAGGTCCGCAACCGCCAGCAGCGGGTTGGAAGGCGACTCGATCCAAATCAAGTCGGCCACGGCGCACATTTCGATCCAGCCGGCGGTGTCGGCTACACCGACTCGACAAACGGTCCACCGGCCCCGGCCCTGGCCTGCCTGGGCAAGTGCCGCAACGCCCTGGTAACAGTCGTCCGGCAACGCCACGACCGAGCCGGTTGGGAGTTGATCGAAGATCGCGGCAATCCCGGCCATACCGGAGGCGAAGGCGACGGAGGCTCCGCCCTCGAGGCCACCGGTGATCTCTTCCAGCGCCTCCCAGCCCGGCGTGCCGTCATCGCGAGCATAGGCGCGATGATCGCCCAGAACGAAGTTCGACGCCGGACAAGGCTGTACGTTGAGCGGCGAACCCGGACGCCGGTCCCGTCCCGCCGAGATCAGCCAGGATTCGACCGAACCGGCATCGCCTGCTGTGTGCCCGCTCCGATCACTGAATGCCATTGTTCAATGTTAGCGAACGGCTCGTTGGGGTCGGTCAGGAGTTGGCCTGGCAGCGGTGATTCGCTGGCCCGGGCGCGCGTGGGTGAGCTGTTTGCCCGCGCACAGGTTGTGGCGAAAACCCGGCAGCCCAGCCGGCCCACGTTCGGCTCCAGGATCCGCCGGCTCATGGAGGAGTCGCAACGATCCTGGGCCAGGAAGCTGCGCGGCCGGAAGAGAGGAATCCGCACAGGGTGACCGCGGATTTGCAGCACCTGATCCCAATGCCTTCCTGACGCCGCTAGACTGGGACCAAAGAAAGGAAGACGTCCACGTGAAACTTTGCCGCGTCTTCACCCTCACAACGGCGGTGTTGATGATTTTTCTGCTGAGTCCGGGCTGGCGCGCCGCGGCCCAGGAAGGGCTGCAACGCCGCATCGTCCGACTGGCGGAACTGGAGATCGACCCAGCCCAAATCGAGAATTACAAGGCCGCCCTGCGTGAAGAGATAGAGGCTTCCATTCGCCTGGAGCCGGGCGTTTTGACGCTGTACGCGGTCGCGCTTAAGGATCACCCCAACCAGGTGAGAATCCTCGAGACATACGCGCATGCCGGAGCCTACCAGGCGCACTTGGAGACTCCGCATTTCAAGAAGTACAAGGTGGCCACGCAGGGCATGGTGAAGTCTCTCAAGCTTCTGGAGACTGACCCCATCCTACTGGGCGCGAAGGGGCAGTGAGCCGGAGGCAGCACTTCTCGTAAGAACGCGATGCAGGCCGGATACCCCTGCAATGTCCAGCCTTCCCATTGGCAGAACTGGAACTCCGCTGTGCCGGGAAGGCGAATACACAGCCACTCCCGGTTACGAGGCCGACCCCCGTTCACGCTGCTGCCTGGCGTCGCGCAGCCATTGAGCCAGTTGCTCGTCGTTGGCGGCAAAGGCGGCCCAACCTTCGGCGGTGGCGTTCCAGCGGAAATCGCGGATGGTCATGTCGATGCCGCGATCGATGAGGAACTGCATGGCTTCGTAGTTCTTGTGCCAGACCAGCTCGTGGAGGATGCTGGCAGGCTCGTGGGAGCACCAGTTCGTGTTGATGTCGGCTCCGTGCGCGAGGAGAAAGTCCGCCACGTCGAAGTGATTGTTGAGGACCGCCCAGGCGAGCGCGGTGTCGAGAATCCTCTGCGCGTCGGGCTCGCTCCTGCCGAACCAGGAGCGAAGGTCTCTTCGATAGCGGCTGGTGTTCGCGGGGAAATGGTCAGTGAGGTTGCCTAGGGCGAGTTTACCCTCCGCGTCGAACCAGCGTTTCACTCGATCCAGATCGCCATTGCCGGCGGCGTGCGGCAGATCGCCGGGCAGCGGCCAGATTCGTAGCAGCAGTGGGAGCAGGTGCGTCTTGACATAGGTGAAGGCGAATTCGATGACTTGCGAGGGCGGCGGCACCCGCGCGTGCAGTATCGCGGGATTGAGGTCAAACAGCTCGTTCAGGATCGCGGCGCGGTCGTTCAGTACGGCCACCTCGATCCAGCGCGCCTGGCATTTCAGGTTCGCGGAGGAGAGCAGCCACGGTTCACGCCTCAGAATCTCCAGGAAGGTTGACGTGTCGCCGTCGCGCATCGCGTGCTCCACCTGTTGCCGGACAAAATCCTTCCACGGCTCGAAAGGATCGGTGGAGTGGACTTCGGGTTTATTCTCGATGAAGTACTGAACAAAGGCGGATCGTCCCGGGCCGCTATCGATCTGCCGGCCCAACTCCGCGTCGAGAGCAATGGCGCGATCCAACAGCAGCAGCGCGGAGCCGGGGTGCCGCAGATGACATGCGTACTTAAAGGCTTCGTTCACCGCGGCCGGTCCCTCGGTATTCAGGACCAGAGCTGAGCGGACACCCTCGACGTCGCCGAGGGCCGCGAGGAACTTGAGCGTTCGTGGAAACAGGCCCCTGCGCTGGAAGAGGTCGATCATCCTGATTGCGCGGGAACTGATGAGGCCATCGCAGACCGAGGGCGCGACGACTGCGCCGGCATCGAGCAGGACTTCGGCGCAGGCGAGACGCGTGAAGTGCTCCTCGCTGACCGGATCCAGGCTGTCGCCATAGGAGCCGGCCGCCATGCCGAGGAGACCGCCTTCGTCCTCCTCCGTCGTCCAGGACAAGAGGGCAGGGTGCTCCGACAACAACCGGCGCAGAGCTTCGAGGTCGTTGTCGTGAATGATGCGGCGGGCTTCGGTTGCGGCCCATTCGAGCCCTCCGCCGAGGCGCTGGTTTACCTCCTCAAGTAAGTCCTTCCAGCCTGCGAAGCCGTACTCGCGGGCGAGCACCAACTGGGCAGTACGCTGGGATAGAGGGAATTGAGGATGAGGCACCTGGGCCTGCGCCCGGGCGATTGCTACCGGATCGCCGGCGGCGATGTCGCGGGTGAGTTTTTTGGCTTGTTTGCGCAGGGATTCCAGCGAGGGGCGGGCTGGAAGCTTGAAGGTGGACATGGCAATCTCCTTTCATCTGCGCCTGTGACCCGCTGATACAGGCTGAAAGAAGATTCAACGCACTCAGGCTGAATCGGAAGCAGGTGGGAGTGATTCCCTTGCCGCGGGCCGGTGGTGCCCTGTCGCACGCTGCCGTTAGTATTGCGACTGGGCCACGCGCTGTCAAGCGCGGGATTGGAGCGGTGAAAGCGGATGGTGGACCGGATCCCTGGAAGGCCGCACAGAAGCCGATTGCAGGAAGTTGCCATCCGGCTGGACGTGGACGTTTACTGGGATGGTGCAGGAGATATGGTTGTGAAACCCGATTGCTCCATGCTCCATGCGCGGCCTGTTGCTGGGGTTTTGGCTGAGGGCGGAGTGATTGTGGCGGTCAACCGGGAGCGCGCCACGGCCGAGTATGCGGAGTTCGACGCGAAGGAGCGAAGTGTGCGGGTGGGGGCTGGGGGGACACGCTCGGGTTCTGAGGTTTTGAGAAGTTTGGAATGGGCTCGCAGAGCGTAGAGAGCAATCGACACTGGTGCTGCTATGATTGATCCCATTCCATAGGCCTTGCGGGCCGAGTTTGGGGCTTCCAATGACGACTGCAACATTATCCTTCCCGACTGCGAGCCAGGCGCGGATTCCGATGTGGCTGAAGCTCGTGTATACGGCCTTCATGGCCGTGCTGGTGCCCGTCTACTGGCACGACTACGGCCCCACGAACTTCCTCTACTTCTGCGACATGTGTCTGTTCATGACCCTGGCAGGCATGTGGCTGGAAAACGCGCTCCTGGTCAGCATCCCGACGGTGGGGATCCTGCTTCCGCAGGTAGTATGGGTGGCCGATTTCGCGGGCCATCTGGTAGGTCTCTCCCTGGTGGGCATGACGGATTACATGTTCGACGCGGGCCATTCATTGTTCCTGCGAGGCCTGTCGCTGTTCCACGGGTGGCTGCCGTTTCTGCTGGTCTATCTGGTTTACCGGCTGGGCTATCACCCGAAGGCCCTGCCCTACTGGTGTTCCCTGGCCTGGGCGCTGATGCTGCTGTGCTATTTCGTGATGCCGAAGCCAGGGGATCCGCTGCCGACGCCGCTGACTCCGGTGAACATCAATTACGTCTACGGGCCCAGCGAGACGAAGGCTCAGACGTGGATGCCAGAGCCGGCGTGGTTTGCGCTGCTGATGATCGGGCTGCCGGTGCTGGTGTGGTGGCCGACGCACCTGATGCTGAGGAAGTGGTTTGGGCGGGCCCCGGGTCCGGCGCGCTAGCGGCGGCATCCGCGCAAAATCCTCCACAAGAATGGGACTGGCGATCAGGTTTTGCAGTTACCCTGGATGCTAGATTTCTCCTCAGAGAGGGACTTGCAGAGATGGCAGAGAGAGACAAACGCGAAGCGGAACGTCTGTCCGCCGTCGTCCTGGAGTCCCTGGACGAAGAGAGCGTCCGAGGCCAGTTGCCGCGGCGCGCGCTTCGCAGCAGAACACAGTTTTATCGTCTATTCCGGGCGCTGATCGAAGAGACTCCGGAGGCGATGAGACGGCGGCTGCTGCTGGAGCGGGCGGCCTGGCAGTTGAGCCGTACGACGCTCTCAGTGACGGAGATCGCCCTGGAAGCCGGCTACGGCTCGCTGGAGGCGTTCACCCGGGCCTTTCGCAAAGCGTTCCGCATCTCGCCAAGTCTGTACCGGCGGATGGGGGCGCAACCGATTCACCTGCCGGCGCCGAATGGATTCCATTTCTGGGCGCCGGGATCCAAATCTGAAGGAGCATTGGCAATGGACCTGTTCGATCGATTCTCGGGTACAGATACATGGCATACGAAGAGGCTGCTGGAGGCGGCGGCGACGTTGACGGATGCACAGTTGGACAAGCGGCTGGGACACCCGGCGAAGCTGCTGCCGTGGGAGAAAGAGCCGGAGAGCCTGCGGGCGGTATTGGAGCGGCTGGTGTACACCAAGGAGGTCTGGGCGGCCGCGCTGCTGGGCGGGGAGTTTCCGGAGGAGAAGAAGAGTGCGGAGGACCTGACTCCGGCGGCGCTGCTGGCGCGGTTTGAGAAGGCGGACGGCAACTTCCTGAGAGCCCTGGCGGAAGTGCGGAGCCGGGGCGGATGGGACGATACCTTCATCGATGCCCTGTGCGAACCGGCGGAGACGTTTACGTTTGGTGGCATGTTCGCGCATGTAATCACCTTCAACACGTACCGGAGACTGTCGGCGCTGGGCATCCTGCGGGACCTGGGCGTGAAGGTGGAAGGATTCGGCTGCCCGACGGAGTATGAGATGGCCGTAGCTCCGTGGCGGCCGGTGGAAGTGGCGCGGTAGGGCCGCGCGAACGGCGTGAGGCGAGCACGTCATGGTAGGATGATCGGCCAGACTGGGAGGTCCTCTCCATGACGTGTCCGTTGCTGAACAGTAGGCTGCTGGAGGTCTGAAAGTAGCAGCTCAAAGGGCAATGGAAGGCCGTCGCGGATACGTATAATTCGGATCTACCGCTGACAGGGGCGGAGCAGGATGCTCGATCCGGGCCAACCTCGGTAAACTCGGAGGCCAGGAGGGTATTGCGTACTGTGCGTCAACGGCTTCTGGCGGCCTTCCGCGAATCGGTGCTGTTCCGCGTCGGGCTGTACCTGGTGGTCCCGGGCTCCATTCTCCTGATCTGGGCAATAGCGAATTTGAACCGCGACCCCAATGGCGGAGTGGGCGCGATTGCGAACAACCTGCTGTTCTCCATACCGTTGCTGGGTGCCATCCTGTGCCTGGCGGCCGGCCTCCCGCTCTGCCTGTTTGCCCTATTGACCGCGGCATTCCGGAAACGATAGGCCGGCACAGCCTCCAAACTGTCAGGCAGTTCGAGAGACCGTGCGGCCGAACTTGCGCCAGGCCCGGGGGCTGAGCCCGAACTCGGCCCGGAAGTTGCGATTGAAGTTCGAGACGTCGCCGAAGCCGCATTCGAGGGCGATGTCGACGACCTTGGCGGGCTCGGTGCTGAGGCGGAGGGCCGCACGGCGCAGGCGCTGCCGGAGCACGAACTGGTGGGGAGTCACTCCTGTGACCTCCTGAAAAGTTCTCAGGAAGTGGAACGGGCTCAGCCGCGCCTCTCCGGCCAGGGTGGTGAGGTGGTGCGGCGCGCCGGGGTCGCTTTCCATGGTCCGGAGGACGCGGGCCACTCGCGCGATCGCGCCCGGCCCGGCGCTGGCGGGCGGACCGGACTGGCCACGATCCAACTGGACGGCGCGGGCCGCGAGTTCGACCCCGAGTTCTTCCCAGGAAGGGCCAGCGGCTCCGGCGAGAACGGCGGAGGCCTGGGCGATGAGCGGGGAGAGTGGACGGACCGGAGGCAGGCGCATGGCCCGGAACCGCGGTGCGGCGTCGAGACGGTCGAAGCGATCGGGCGAATAAGAGAACGAGATGCAGCGGTCGCCTGTGCCGTGTTCGTGACTGCACTCGAAACTGCGTTCCGCGCTGCCGAGCATTAACGATCCAGGGGTCAGCAGTTCGCGGCCCGCGTGGGAGCGATAGAGGAAGCTGCCGGCAGCGACGATCGCGATGGAGACGGACGAGTGGCGCTCCTCGAAGGGGCGGTCGCGCGGGCCGAGCGTGCAGACGACTTCGGAGACAGACCAGCCGTCGCCGCGGGCCAGCACCTGCGCCTGGGGTGGGGTGACACCGGGATTGGATTTCACCGCAATTTTCGCCAAGATCCGGCTCCCTCTGCCGCCTTACAACACTAGTATGACAGCCAAAAACACCGAAAAACAGGCGATTGCCGTGATACTGACCAACCGGTTGGCCGAGTCAGGAGAGAAGCTGGCCGCGTTGGCCCGGGAGTATCCGGAAGGCAAATTCGAGACCGTGCCGGCCGCTGGGACTCGTACGTTTGGAGACGTGCTGCGTCACGTGGCGTTTTGGAATCTCTACCTGGCGGAGACGGTCCGGGGCAAGAAGGCAGACGGATCGGCGAATGAGCTGCCGAAGTCTCAGTACGGGACAAAGACGCTGGCGATCCGAGGCCTGACGGAGAGCACGAGTGACGCGGTGGCGGCGCTGCGTGACCTGAATGGTGGCCTGGATGCGGAAAAGGCGGCCCAGGCCCAGGGGATCGTCGAGCATATCTGCGAGCACTATGGACAATTGGCGGTGTATGCGCGGCTGGCCGGAGTGGTGCCACCCGCATCGCGGAGTTAGCAGGCACCTATGACAACGGCAGTCGAACGGGGAAACAACTTCCTGAGTCTGTTGCGTGCGCAAGGCCGGTCGCCCGAGATCCCCGAGGAGGCCGATGCCTACGGGTGGCTGGTGGGCAGTTGGAACCTGGAATGTCGGCACTACCGAGGCGTGCCCGTGTCCATTCCAGGCGAAGCGCACTTCGGGTGGGTGCTGGAGGGGCGGGCCATCCAGGATGTGTGGATCATGCCGGGCCCGGGTGAGCGGGCCTCAGCGGACCGGGTGAACAACATGTACGGGACAACGCTGCGGGTGTGGGACGCTTCCATCCAGGCGTGGCGCATCTCGTGGAAGAATCCGATGCAGGATCACTTCCAGGAGCAGATTGGGCGGCGGAGCGGCCGGGACGTGGTGCAGTTCGGGATCCGGCCGGATGGTACGGTGACGCGCTGGCGGTTTACAGAGATCACGCAGGAGTCCTTCCACTGGCTGGGGGAGGCGCTACAGCCTGATGGAGAGACCTGGCGGCTGGAGGGCGAGTTTCTGGCCAGAAGAGTGAAGTAACCGATTTGTGACGCCAGGGCGCGCCCGGCAGGGTAGGGCGTCCCTGGCGCCTCAGGCAAACACCTGATCCGGGCTGGAATTGTATCGGCGTCCGTGGAGCACAGGCCGGGTCTGGTCGATGGACAGACATGCGGGTTTTCCATTTTGCCCTGATGTCTGTTGCATGCGGAACGGCCTCCCTGCTTTGCGGGCAGAGTATGCCGGGCGCCCCGGTGTCCGAGAAGGCCGGCGGGACACGCCAGGCCCAGGCGGCGGCGGCTCCGGCTGCTTTGGCGGCGCCTCCGGCGGAGCGCAGTGCGTTGCGGTTGAACATCCTTTCAGCCAAGGAGCAGGCGCTGAAGCCACGCGGATTTGCGCGCCAATCCGGCGTAGTGCGGGCCGTGGACGGCCTGGATCCGGCGAAACTGGACTGGACGGTACTCGCCGACGGCAGGCAGGATGGCCGGTTGCTGGTGGAGTCGGCCGGCGCGGTGAAGTTGCGTGTGCATTTCGCGAACTTTGACGCCGGACAGGGCGAGGTGTGGCTGCGGCGGGGGGATGGAACGGTCGCAGGGGGTCCTTATACAGGGAAAGGTCCTTACGGGGACGGCGACTTCTGGTCGGATCCGGCCGAAGGGGCGGAACTGCAGGTGGAATGGGTGGGCGAACAGGACGACCAGCCGGCATTCCGCATTGACCGTGTGTCGCACCAATGGCCCATGGCGGCGAGCAGCGACGATCCGATGTACTGCCAACTGGATGTTTCGTGCTACTCGGAGTTCTCGAATGCCGCAAAAGCCGTGGCGAATCTGGACTTTGTGGCCGACGACGGCGGAGTCTACATCTGCTCGGGCGAACTGGTCAACTCGAAGAGGTCGGCCTTTGCGCCGCTGTTCCTGACGGCGAACCATTGCATGAGCACGGAGACCGAAGTCCGGTCGATGGTGACCTACTGGAACTATCAGACTTCCAAGTGCGAGGCTCCGGTGCCGGACCGGGCGGCGTCGACTCAAATCAGCGGCGGGACGATGCTCCTGAGCTATGCCGCCATCGGCGGGGACTTTACCCTGATTCAGCTGCCCAAAGCCCCAGCCGGCGCGTATCTCCTGGGATGGAGCGCCACGGATCCGGCCGTCGGCTCAAAGGTAACGGCGATCCATCACCCGGGGCCGCCGCCGAACAATTGGAAGCGGATTGCGTTCGGTACGCGCGACTCGGATCAGAAGGGGGCGATGTACTTGGACAGCCAGTTGTTCCCCTTAGACAATTTCCTGCAGTTCGCCGAGACGGGCGGCCGGGTTCAGCAGGGTTCATCGGGCTCACCGCTACTAAACGAAAACCAGCAGGTAGTGGGCGTCCTGTCGTATGGCTTGATCCCAGCCGATGGCGGCAGCTACTGCGATATCCCAGGCGCCTCGGCGTATGGCAAGTTCTCGCTGATCTACCCGACGATCCGGGAGTTTCTGGAGGAAGTGCCGGCGCCGGCGTTGAAGGCCAGCAAAGCGAAACTGAGCTTCGCGGTGGCGGACGGTGTAGCCCAGGAGCCGTCGCGGCAATCTGTTGTGATCACGACGGATTCAGCGACGCCACGTGGATTCCAGATCAGCACGGGTGCTCCGTGGCTGACACCCTCGGTGTGGACGGGCACTGTGAGCGCGGATCAGCCGGTGACGGTGGAGTTCATGGCGGCTCCGCCGGCTCTGCCCGTGCCCGGGACCTTCAGCACAACCGCCACGGTGGCGATGGGCCCGGTGACAGTGGCCTCGCTGCCGGTGACTCCGGTATCTGTCGCCGCCACGGTGACCGTAACCTCGCGCAAGCCGGTGGTGACCGCCGCCGTGCTGCCGAATCCGGTGGTGGCGCATACCCCGGGCCGGGACGGAACGAACTTCGAGTTCCAGTTGAAGGTGGAGGAGAAAGCCGGCTTCGCCGTGCGGATCAGTTCCCTGAAGATCGATGGGGTGATCTACTCGGACCACATCAAGGACCTGCTGGGCAGCACGGACCTGGCCGCGAACGGGTCAATTCAGGCGACGATCAAGGCGAATCTGCAACCCTCGCAGGCGGACCGCTACATCGAGCTGAGCGGTTTCTCACCGGCGACAGGAGCCCGTTGGAGCGCGAAGGCGACCACGAAGTTTCTGCCGCTGCCGCCGGCGGGAGAGTAACCAGGCAATAGCCTCATCCTGGGTGGAGTGGCGCGGCCATCTCCACCTCCAGGCACCTCGTGCTAAAGTCTGGATAACGTGATATCCAGGCCTCTTTCTGACGATTACTTGGAAGATGCAGACCGTGAACTGGTAGCGCGAGCGCAGACCGGCGACCGGCAGTCGCTGGAGGAGTTGGTGATACGCCACCAACCCTGGATCTACAATATCGCGGTGCGAATGCTGTACTCTGCGGAGAATGCGGAAGACGCAACGCAGGAGATCCTGATGCGGGTGGTGCGGGGTATCCACACCTTCCACGGGGAGAGCAAGTTCCGCACATGGCTCTACCGGTTGGCCACGAACCACATTCTCAGCTTCAAGAAGAAGTGGGCCGCAGCCGACCCCTGTTACTCATTCGAATGGTTCGCTGGAGATCTGGACGCCGTAGGACTGTCCGAAATTCCCGATCCACGGACCGTGCCGGTTCCGGTGGAGATCCTGATTGAAGAAGCCAAGATGTCGTGTACGGCGGCGATGCTGTTGTGCCTGGACGGGCGCCAGCGGCTGGTGTACACGCTGGGCGAAATCTTTGGGGTGAGCGATTCAGTCGGTGCCGAGGTGGTGGGCATCACGCCGGCCAACTTCCGCCAGATCCTGGCACGCGCCAGGCGGGATCTCTACACGTTCCTGGATGGCAAATGCGGACTGGTCAAGGAATCAAATCCGTGCCGCTGCCCGAAGAAGATACGGGGCTTCATGGAGCGCGGCTACCTGAAACCGGACAAGCTGCAGTTCGCGACCGGGCATCTCCGCAAGGTGCGCGAGGTGGCCTCCAGCCGGGGCGGTGAGCTGATTGAGGCTTCAGACCGCCTGTATGCCGCGCTGTATCAGGATCAACCGTTCGTCGAGCCGCCGCGGGAGTTGGTGCGCCGGGCTCTGGCCAGCGTCTCGCTGGATCCGCCGAATTGAACGCCGGATTGTCACACTGCCGCTCCGGCTGGAGTCACAACAGGTATGGAGAACTTTCTATGACTCGATTTGCAATGCTCCCTTTGCTCTTCATCTGCGCCGAGGCCGGTGATGGCGGCGGTTCCGGCGCACCCGCCACGCAGGCAGACAAGGATGCACAGGCGATCCTGGCCGTGGAGCGCGCCGCCTTCGACCGCTGGGCGAAGGGCGACCTGGACGGATTCCTGGAGGCATCGGATCCGGAGGTCGATTACTTCGATCCGTTTCTCGAGACCCGGTTGGTTGGGCTGCCCGCGCTGCGCGCGCTCTATAGCAAGTCGCAGGGGAAAGTACAGGTTGATAGCTGGGAGATGATCAATCCCAGGGTGATCGTCTCGGGCGACATGGGCGTGCTGACCTTCAACTTCGCCAGCCACGTCAAAGGGCATATCACGCGCTGGAACACGACCGAGGTCTACCGGCGGAAGAACGGCCAGTGGAAGATCATCCACACCCACTGGGCGCTGACAATGCCGGAGCTGGCGAAACCGCTGGAGTTTGACTAGCCGGGCGGGTACACGATTGGCTGGGCGGTGGTGCCGGAGGTGGGGGTCGAACCCACATGACCAGTAAAGGTCGCGGGATTTTGAGTCCCGTGCGTCTGCCAGTTCCGCCACTCCGGCTGAAGTGTAGGCAGGGCCGACTCTCAATATAGCATTGGGGGCCGCGGCGTCTCCAGCAGCGGCCCCGGAAATCTTCGACGGGTCTTCATTCAGTGCGGCTGGAGAGCTCGGAGAACACCCCTTCCAGCACGGTGAGTCCCTCCAGCAGCGCCTCCTCGTGGATGACGAGCGGCGGGGAGATCTTGACCGTCGCACCGCCGAAGCCGACGGGGCTGAACATCAGCACGCCTTGCTCGACACAGCGCTCCACCACGTTCCAGGCAAAGTCGCCGTCTGGCTCCTTCGTGCCCGGGTGAACGCAGGCGACGCCGGCGACCAGGCCCTTCCCGGCAATCTGTCCGATCTGCGGGAACCGAGCCTGCAGGGCTTGCAGCTTTCCGTGCAGAATCGCGCCCATCCTCATCGCATTGCCCGCCAGATCTTCCCGGAGGACCAATTCGAGGGACGCGAGCGCAGCCGCACAGCAAAGCGGGTTGCCTGTGTGGGTGGAGGTCATGCTGCCCGCGGCCGGCAGGTCCAGCACGTCCGGCCGTCCGGCCACGGCCGAGATGGGCAGTGAACTCGAGATGCCCTTTCCAAACAGAGCCAGGTCCGGGACAATTCCGTAATGCTCGAAGCCCCACAGCCGCCCGGTCCGCCCGAAGCCCGCCTGCACTTCATCGCATACCAGCAGCGCGTCGTGTTCCGTGCACCAGCGCCGCAGCGACTGCATGTATTCAGGGGGCGCGAAGCACGCGGAGCCGCCCTGGTAGGTCTCCATCAGCACGCCGGCGACATCGCGTGGCGCCACTCCGTTTGCTTCGAGCGCCTGGGTGAAGCCCGCAAAGGAGCTGTCCTCCGTGCGAAATCCGTCAGGAAAGGGAACCTGCACAAACCCCGGATCGAGGTGACCGATCCACTCCTTTAGCACCGGGATGCCGCCGGCCTGCTGCGCGCCCAGCGTGCGGCCGTGGAACGCCTTGTCGAACGAGACAATGACACTCTTCCGCCCGCCACCCTTGCTGCGTCCGTAGGTACGGCACAGCTTGATGGCGCATTCGACGGCCTCGGACCCGGTCGTCAGCAGGAAGACCTTCTTCAAAGGGGCGGGCAGTACTTGCGCGAGAGTCTCCACCAGGCGAGCCCGGCTTGCGCTGGGGAAGCAGTAGTTGGTGAGCAGATGGGAGGATGCCTGCCGCACGACCGCATCCACGATCTCGGGACGGGCATGGCCCGCGTTGGCGATCAGGACGCCCGAGGACCAGTCAATCCACTGGTTGCCCCAGGCATCGTAAACCTGGAAGCCTTCGGCATGGTCCCAGACCACGGGCGGCTGGCCGCGCATGGCCACGGGTTCATACTCATGCAGCCGCTCCAGGACGGGTAGCGATTCCGGAACCGGGAACTCCGTGATGATTCTGCGAAAGCGTGTCTCAACCCGGGGCACACTTCTAGCGATGGTGCTGTATTCTCTGGACATAGAACTTCTCCCGCGGACTCAGGCGGCGGGCGGATGATCGAGGATCTTTTCGTTCTTTCGATCCCAGTACATCTTGCGGCCCTCGCGGTAGCTGCGATTCGCCATGACGACAGCCACCGCGTGAGCAAAGCCCGTCTCGATGCTGCCGTTCGGGGTTTTCCGGCTGCGCATGCACTGCAGCCAGTTGTCCGTGTGGTACTTCAGGTCGTCGTCCTGGTCGACAGGCGGCGTGTCGGTGCTGCCCGGAATCGTCACTAATTGAGGCTTCGCCTTGCCGTTGTGCAGATCGAACACGACGTTCGAACCCCAGGCACTGCGATTCTCCTCGATGTACCACCACTGCGGGCTGCCTTCTCCACCCGGAGAATAGAGCGACCCGCGCGTGCCGCGGATGATCGTGTGATCGCCATAACTGCTGCCGAAGGTGGTGCTGTAGGTGTAGAGCACCTGCTTTTCCTTAAAGGTCGAGGCCATCTGCAGCGTGTCGGGGTTCTCCCGCACGTCGTGCCAGGCGAAGATGCCTCCATTGGCCATCGTGTCGTCAGGAATGAAGGTGTCGAGATAGAAGTGAGCCAGCCCGGAACCGTGGCTGTACCATTGATCCGTAATGCCGCCCGAGAAATCCTTGAAGATGCGGAACTCGAAGTAGACGCGCGGGTCGAACGGCCGATCGGGCCGGCCCAGAAGCCACCGCTTCCAATCGGTGTCCTGTTCCTTCAGCGCCGCGACGTCGGGATTCTTTGGCACATGCCAGCGCGGCCCGCTGAAGTTCCAACTCTGGTCGACCGAAACGATCTTGCCCAGCTTGCCGCTGCGCACGATGTCGCGCACCTGCTGCTGGTAGGGGTCGCTCAGCCATTGCGAGCCCATCTGCACGACGCGCTTGCTGCTGAGCACGGCCTCACGCGCGAGCATGGCGTCCTCCAGTGTGTTCGCCATCGGCTTCTCGCAGTAGCAGTCCTTGCCCGCCCGCACCACCTCGGCCAGGATCCGGGCGTGCTGGTGGTCGCCTGTCCCGATCATGACGGCATCCAACTCGGGGTCGGCCAGCATCTCCTCGGAGTACTTATAGGTTTTGGGCCGCGCGCCAAACAACTGCTTCGCGCTGTCAGCTGCGCGTTCCCGATTGACCGACCACAGGTCGCACACGCTGCGGAAGTCGAATTTCGGATCGGTGGCCAGCGACTTCTTCAGCATCTTGCGATGACCGGACGCGCGGTGGCCGCAACCAATCGCGCCGATCTGGATGCGGTCGTTCGCGCCGGGAATGCGCGAATAGGACAGAGCAGTGGAGGGCAGCGCCGCGACCGCCGCCGCGACAAATCCTCTTCTCGTCACTGTATTGCTCATAGGAAGCCTCCCTGGAGTTCGATGACTATGCGGAAGTACGTTCCGCGCTGGCCGCCTGGTCCGGCCGGATCAAGACAAGGATGATGAACGTCGCCAACAAGGGCATGAGTCCTGCCGCAACAAAGGCCGGGCTGTAGGAAAACCGATCGACCAGTGCGCCAATCAACAGAGTGAAGAGCGTGGAAACCGCACCGGCGCCCAGTCCGCTGAGGCCCGTCACGGAGCCCACCACCTCCGGCGGGAATAGATCCGAAGGCAAGGTCAGGCCCATCGTCGACCAACTCGCGTAGCCAAACAGCGCCAGGCAGATCAGGGCCAGCGCCCAGAAGGGACTGTGCACCGACGCCGCTGGAATGCCGGCCAACATGGGGATGCAGCTTACGACGCAGACCAGCTTGCGGGCTCGCATCACTGGCATCTTGCGCCGGATCAGCCAGCCGGAAACCAGGCCGGCCGCGAAGTTGCCGGCATCGGCGGCAACAAACGGGATCCAGGCGAACAGAGCGATCCGTTCGAGGCTGAAGCCGCGCGCGTCACTCAGATACTGCGGCAGCCAGAAGACGTAGAACCACCACACAGGATCAGTGAGTGAACGGCCCAGCACCACGGCCCACGTCTCCCGCCGCTTCAAGGTAGGAAGCCAGAGCCGCATCGAACGCAGAAACGCCTGTTCGCCGCCTGCCCCCGATTGCAGTGTCTTCACCGGCCGGGGATAGACGAGCAGCCACCAGGCGAGCCAGGCAAAGCCCAGAATCCCGGAGAATGCGAAGGCCGATCGCCAACCGAACCGGAGCGCAATCCACGGGATGCAGAAGGCCGCCAGCGCGCCACCGACGCTCGACCCGCTGTCGAAGATCGCGACGGCCAGCCCGCGCTCCTGCGGAGGAAACACTTCGGCGACCGTCTTACTGGCGCCCGGCCAATTGAACCCTTCGCCAATGCCCAGCAGGAATCGCAGCACGCCAAACGAAGCCACGGAGTTCGCGAACGAGGTCGCCAGACTCACCACGGACCACCAGATCACCGCGAGCGACAGCCCGAGCCGCGTCCCCACGATGTCGAGCGCAATCCCGCCCAGCAGCCACATCAAGGCGTAGGAGACTTGAAACGCCGCGAAGATGCGCGAGAGCTCACTGTGACTCAGGTGAAGCTGCTGCGATATCAACGGCGCCAGCACCGATAGCGTCTGCCGGTTGAAGTAGTTCAGGACCGTCGAGCCGAAGAGGGCCCATACGATCCACCAGCGCCGCCCGGACGGACTGGCCGCCACCGGCTCCGGAGGAGCCGCCTCAATCTGCTGTGTCATTGCCTGCCGTCGCGATTCATGGATTTATACGTTCGAAGTGAGCCCGGCTCCGTTGCTCTCGGGGACCGGCTTATCCGACCAGATGGCACGCGTGGAGGCACGCACCACGACGCGGGTGGGGATCGTCAGTTGTTGAGTTTCGCGATCGGGCTCCTGGACCCTGCGCAGGACGAACTCCGCCAGGTGTTTGCCCAACTCCTCAGGAAACTCGCGGACACTGGTCAACGGCGGATCCATCAGCGCCGCCTCACTGTCGTTGAAGCCCGCCACACTGATATCAGCCGGGATGCGCAGCCCGGCCTGCTGCAGCGCTTCATAGACACCGCGCGCGATCTGATCTGAACCGGCGATGACGGCCGTCACGGGCTCGCGGCGCGAGAGGATCGACCTCATCGCCAGGTAGCCCAACTGGCGGTCGTCGGAGTGAATCTCGCTGAACCTGGGCATTAGTCCGGACTTGGTCATGCGCTCGCGATAGCCGGTCGCGCAACGCGCATACCAGGGCAGATCGTTATCGCCGATAAACCAGATGTCCCGATGCCCTTCCGTGATCAGATGGCCGGTGAGATCGAAGGCGCCCTGTGTGTCGTCGGAATAGACGGCGTCGAATTCGCTCGATGCCCACTCGCCCAGAACGTTGTTGCCGAGTACGGAGAACGGAATTTCCCGCTCCCGCAGCGCATCCAGCATGTTGGGCGAATTGGTGCCACCCAGAATGACCGCGCGCACCAGGGCACGCTGGTTCAGGATGCGCGGCAGGTGCAGGTCGCGGGATGGCACAGTGGGCGAGTAGCGAAGGGTCAGGAACAGCAGCTCCTTGCTTTGCGCCGAGCAGTAGTTCTCCGCTCCGAAGAGAATCCGGGCCTGAAAGTTGTGGAGGATGTCCCTGTTCGCCAGGAGGAAGGCAATGATCGTGGACTTCTCGTTGCGTCTCTGATCGAGATCGATGCCCAGCTCTTCCGCCGCCAGCCGCACGCGTTCCTTGATGGCTGCGTCAACGTTCACCTGCCCGCGGGCAATTCGCGACACTGTCGCCGTGCTGACGTTGGCTTTCTGCGCCAACTCCTGAAAGGACGGCCTCTTCTTCACGCTTCACTCCTTGCGTTGACCCACATGGTCTCCGAGTCTTTCAACCCAAGCCGCCTCTTAGTATAGGATGCGTTTTCCGCACTACCGGCAGACCGCCCTCAGTGTCTCCAGACTCCACCCGGGCTCGGCGCGAAATTCCACATGCCCGCGCTGGAGCGCCGCCGCATAGATCGTCTTCCCAGCCTCGAGCGAGTGCGGTTTCCCGGCCGCATCCACCATCCCGCCAAGGACTACTTTCCTGGGCGCCAACTGCGCCACAAGCTCCGGCAGATCCGTCTGGCCGAGGACTCCTGGCACGAAGTCCGCGAGGGAGTGCCGGTAGTCCTCGGTTTCGACCAGGCTCCGGAAGGACGAAAGACCGCCCGCGAGGTAGAGCCGCTCAATCCCTGGATCCAAACACGCCGCGCAGAGCGCCGGCACGGCCATCGCACCATAGGCGGCGACAACCAGGCGTCTCCCTCTCCCGCCGGGGCCCGTTCGCAAGGCCCGGGCCAGGGCAAGAACGTCGGTGGTTCTCTGCCCCAGCAACGGACGGCCAAGGATCAGCGAGCCCCACGCGTAGTTCTCTTCCTCCTGGTGCTCGCGCATATACCCTGGCGCGCCAGGGCTGAACTCGGGGGCCATGTCCCCAATGCCGCGCACATCCGCCGCGCACACCGTCATGCCGTCCAGCGCCAGACTGTGGCAGAGCTCACCTTCATGCCATGCCCGATTGCGCCCACCCGGATGAAGCAGCAGCAGGATAGGGCCCGGCCCAGCGTCCTGGCTGGGATGAAACTGCCACACGGGCAGCACGACGCCCGGCACGCAAGGGACTTCCAGAGCCTCAATCGTCACGCCCCGCGCGGAAGGCACCTTGCGGAGGGAAACCGGCGCGGAGGGCGTGGGCCGCTCCAGCCGCAGCAGCTTCTCCAGGGATACCGGCGTGCGGGCAGGTGCAATCGCGCCCGCCCTTTGCCTGGTCAGGCTGAACGGCGTGGCGCCGCCGAAGCTGCTGATCACGCTCGCGTCCGGTGTTACCCACAGGGTGGAGTCGGGCTCGGGGGCAACCGCCGGCTCCTGAGTGACGCCCTGCGGGTCCCCCTTCAGGTGGCGCAGCATCCAGTTGTACATCTGCAGGCGGCTGTCGTAGGAGAGACCGTGGGGCAGCGGCGTATCCGCCCAACTTAGGGACCCAGCCGCACCCATGGTCTTGTAGACCGCGGCCAGCTTCTGGTATTCCTCCCAGCCGTCGCTCACATAGTTCGGAGAGTAAGTACCGAAACTATCCTTATCGCTGACTGAGATCAGCAGGGGCTTCGGAGCGAAGGGGTAAAACAGGTCCCAGCGGTCGAAACCCAAGGGGCCGCAGCCCACGAAGTTCTGCTCCGCATCGTCAGTGGATCCGGGCGGCAGGAAGTTCCGGCAGGCCACGTTCTCAGTGTTGCCGCTGAACACGGCGGCGGTTTTCAAGCGGTCGTCCACCGCGCACAGCAGCATGGTCAGCGTCGCTCCGCCCGACTGGCCCGTCGAGGCCAGGCGTGTGGCATCCGCCAATGGATGGCTCGCCAGATAGTCCAGGCTGCGGATGGCGTCCCAAAGCTGCATCTGCGTCGAGGTGGTGCCCGTCAACAGCATCTGCCGGCCCGGCACGGTGTGCTCCCCATCGGCACCGCCCTCCAGCCGCGTGCGCTGACCGGGGACGCCGGGGTAGTAGATGCGCTCACCTTGCCCCATGGGGTCGAAGGAGAGCACCAGGAATCCCAGCTTCACCAGGCCCTGGCAGGCGCGCTGGTAGCTGTCGTACGCTTTGCCGTTGCCGGAATGGCCCAGTTGGAACAACACGGCCGGAAACGGCGGTTTGCCCGCCGGAATGTAGAGATTGGCGGGGATGTGGAAGTCCGGCCGGCTTTCGTAGACCAGCCGCTCTACCCGGTAGCCTGCCCGCTCAAACGAACCCACCGTCTTCGCATTCAGGTTCGTGCGCTCGGGTAACGATCCGATCAGTTCCACCAGTGTCTGCCGCACCCAGCGCTGGCGCTGCTGGATCGCAGCGGGGGTTGTCAGTTTCGCGAGCGCGGCTTCTCGCGTCCGGCGGGCCGAGGCGGCCAGCCCACGCAGATAGTCCGGCAGGCAGCGCGAGTATTGGTGGTAAGCGGCGCCGGGGAACGGCTGTCCCGACCCGGCTTCCGCACGGCCCAGATTCGCTTGTGCGAGAAGGGCGGGGGCGCCCAGGGCACCCCCCAGAAACGATCGCCGCGTATTGCCTGCCATGCCCATGCCCCTTAGAAGTTGAAGCGCAGGGCCAGTTGGGCGGTCCTCGGCGACCGGGCGCCCAGGATGCGGCCGAAGTTGGTGTCCCCGACGGTGGTATCCGGGTTTTCCAACAACGGATGGTTGAAGAGGTTGAAGAACTCAGCACGGAACTGCAGCTGGCTCTTCTCGGTGATGCGGAACGATTTGTGCGCGCCGAAGTCCAGGTTCACAGTGCCCGGCCCGATCATGATGTTGCGTCCGGCGTTCCCGAACGAGTTGTCCTGTGGGATGCCGAAACACTTTGTCTGGAACCAGCTCGCAATGCGGTCGCCGCGCGATCCGCCGGTGTATTGCGGGCTGCACGACAACTGCGCCTGATCGTCACCCACGGTCGGCAGGCTGAACGAGGTGTCGTTGGCCGTCGAGAAGTTGAGCGGGAACCCGCTTTGCCAGCTGAAGATGCCCGACGCCTGCCAATTGCCCAGAACGAGTTTAGCCACGCCGCCGGACGGTGAAGGCAGTTGCCACAGTGAATTCAGCACAAAGCGGTGGGGCACGTTGTAGTCGGAGACGGCCCGGTAAGCATTCACGTTGTAAGGATTGATCACATTGATGCCGTCGAGATCCGTGGCATAGGACATGGGATCCATGCTCTTGCCCCAGGTGTAATTGGCGCTCAGCGTGAAGCCGCGCGAGAACCGCTTTTCCAACGAGAGCTGCAGCGCGTTGAAGCTGGAGTTGGCGCCGGCGATGTTCTGCGTAAACTGCAGGAACTGCGAGTAGGGCCGCCGGTCGTCCTCGTTGTCGGCCGTCGCGGTCGGGCTGGGCAGCGGAGCGTTGATGTCGGTGTTGTAGTTCAGGTGCGTGCCCTTGGATCCGACATAGGAGATCCGCGCCAGCAGGTCGGTGGTGAGTTGCCGCTCCACGGTGAAGTTCCAGTTCAGCACGCGGGAGGGGCGCCAGTCGCGGGAGTAGGATACCGCCAGGCTCATCGGCAGATCGAAGGCTACGTTCGCCCCCGGCACGGTGGGCGCGAACTGGGCCGGGAAGGGATTGGTGGCCGAGGCGTAGGGATTGGAGAACGGAACCCGGAACAGCTGAACCTGCGGACTGAACGGAGCGCTGTCCGACATGTTGTTGAAGGCTTCCAGGAACGGGGGCTGGTAGAAGAGGCCGGCCCCGGCGCGAATCACGGTCTTGCCGCCATCGGGGTTGTAGGACAGCCCCACTCGCGGAGCGAACTGCGCCGTGCGCGAATCGAAGCCCCCCTGCGGACATCCGGCATCACCGGCGTACAGGTAGCCGGACGGCGCGTTTACGAAGCGGCTCGACTTCGATCCAGGCGCGAAGCACTCCACCTTTCCGTCCTTCTCAGTGAACGGATAGAACGGATCCCAACGCAGGCCGAAGCTCAGGGTCAGATCCCGCCGTACCCGGTAGTTGTCCTGAATGAACAGGCTCGCCATGTTGCCGCGCCGTGTCTGGTACTCGCCTCCGCCCTGAATGAAACGGTCGGCGAACCCGAGCAGCGTATCCGTCAACGGATTGCCCGAATAGCTCGTACCGCGGAACCGGTACTGCCCGTTCTGGCGGTAAGTATTGGTGCCGTCGAAACGCGACCGCAGATAGTCGCCGCCCACGGCAATCTCGTGTTTGCCCTTGATCCAGTGGAGACTGTCGGCCAATTGGAAGGTATCGCGTGCGAAGGTGCCCGGATGCCCGGTATTGATGCTGAAGTAGCCGGAAACGGCGATGACCAGTTCCGCCGGATTCGTGGTGGCGACGTTCTTGATGCCGAGGGCCGAATAGTCGAAGGGGGCTCCGCTGAGCACAGCCGAGGAGTTCCTGGTGTAGGACGCAATGAAGCTGTTCAGGAGCGTCGGGCCCAGGGACATCGTGTCGTTGAATGAGGTGGTCTTCGTCGGAAGGTCCACACCGCGGCCCGACGTCAGGAGATAGGCGCCGTCGGAAACCGCATCCTTCTTGTAAGTGTTATCGAAGTAGCGGGCATACAGCCGGTGGCTGCCGACGAGGTAGTCGACACGCCCCATGAACTGGTTCTCGTGTTCGTTGTCCGGCCGCTGGAAGTAGACCAGGCCATCCGCGGAGCTGGCGACGGGGAGGTGCGTTAGCAGACTCGCGCCGGCCGGATCGAACCGGCTGACAGGAATCCGGTTGCCCGCGAAGGGCACTTTGGTCACAGGGTCGACAATCTGGCGGCTGAGGGAGGAGAAGTCGCCCTGGCGCTGCGCGGCCGTGTAGACCGTGGCGGAGAGACCGGACTGGACGTCCCGCAGCTGAGTCCCCTGGTAGGTCCCGAAGAAGAAGAGCTTGTTGCGGATAATCGGTCCGCCCACGCTCCCGCCGAACTGATTGCGCTTCAGCAGGTCGTGTTCGCTGGCAAAGAAGTTGCGCGCGTTCATATCTCCGTTGCGCAGGAATTCGAAGAGGCTGCCGTGGAACTGGTTCGTGCCCGACTTCGTCACCACGTTGACGATCGCACCGGAGCCGCGTCCATACTCCGCGCTGAAGCTGTTCGTCTGGACGCTGAACTCTTCCACGGCGTCCGGATTCGGGAAGGGATTGTTGACGTTGGTGTAGGTGTCCTGGTTGCTGCCGCCGTCCAGGCTGTAGTTGGCCGTATCGGCGCGCCCGCCGTTTGCGGAAATGGAGACCGCCGAAGGTGACGAAATCGTCTGCAGGGTATCGCCGCTGCCACGCGAGTTTCCCGCACGAAGATCGACCGCGCCGGGCGCCAGCAGGACCAGCGACGCGGCATTGCGGCCATCCAGCGGCAGTTCGGTAATCTTCTGCTGGTTGACCACCTGGCTCAGCGCGCCGGACCGGGTCTCCACCATGGCCGCCGCCGCTGATACTTCCACTGATTGGCTGGTCGTGCCGAGTTGCAGGCGAATGGACAGCGTGGCCGATTGGTCCGCCCCCAGTTGAATGCCAGTCTGCTCGTAGCGGCCGAAGCCGCCGGCCTCCACGGATAACTTGTAGCCACCGACCGGAAGCAGCGGGAACACAAAACTCCCGTCGGTGCTGCTAGGCATCTCGCGCTTCAGGCCGGTCTGGGTGTTAACGACGGATACTTTTGCCGCCGGGACCACCGCTCCGGCGGGATCCAGAATTGTGCCCGCCAAGGTGCCGGTCGGCTCAGCCGCCTGTAATAGGCCAAACAGAAGCACGCAAACAAGGAGTCGAGTCATACGTTCCCTTTCCTTCCCACGATGTATTGGTAATGCGGAGACTATCGGTTCCAGCAATGTGTGATTCTCATTGAGCCATAGAAATTTCTCGTGATCAAGAAATATTTCTCAAATGAGGCGGAAACACATCAGAAGATGGGCGATCAGCGGGAGGAGGTGTGGCGGGGCGCGAGGGGTCGGCGATCTGGGGGTGACTGGCGAAGCGGGGAACGGGTAGGGATCAGGCCGGCAGTTTCTCGAACTCCAGCTGATCGCCCCTGGCCGTACCCGTAGCCTGGATCTGGCCTTCGGGCAATTCCAGCACTGAATGGGCGCGGAGGGAGCCGGCAACGCGCCAGGGCTTGACGGAGGGACTCACCTTCACCACCTGCTTCGCCTTGTTCAGGAAGACGATGTCGATGGTGAACTTCATGAAGAAACAGTGAACCGCCTCGCAGGGTGTGATCCAGAGACCTTCGCCGGGGGTGAGGCCCGTCCGCTTCAGGAGCCCTTCCTTCCGGGTTTCGCTCGTGTTGGCCACGTCGGCGGCGTCGGCCACCAGCGTGTCTTTGGTTCGGTTGTGGACTCGGATCTTCATGTTGGCTGCTGTCGGGAACTGCCGGATAACAATGACCTAATCGACGCTTCCTTCACTTCTCTGTAGGGGCGGCGGGAGAAGGGGCCGGTTCATGGCCCGGACAGCGGAGGACGGGGAGACGCGGGTACTTGGGATAGCCGGAGTCGGTCAGGGCGCGGCGGCAAAGCAGGAAGACGCTGCCGCGGTCGTTCTCAATTCGCCGTACCCAGGCACAGCTCTCGCACAGCCCCGTGGGTGGTGTTTTGAAGGTGTCGCGCAGCCCCATGCCTGCTTGCCAGTGTGGCACGAGGCGGCTATACACTAAGGAACGGTTATGAAACTCGGACTCGGGCTCTATCGGCACATGCTCACCGCGGACAATTTCCGGTTCGCGAAACAGGCTGGGGCGACGCACATTGTGGCGCACTGGGTGGACTATTTCAGCCAGGGTCCGAGGATCCCGGAAACCGACAGCGACACGTGCTGGGGCGTCAGCGACAATCGCGGTAAGTTGTGGACGTATGAGGAATTATCCGAACTGAAGCGGTCGGTCAACGCCGAGGGGCTGGAACTGGCGGCGATCGAGAACTTCGACCCGTCGCACTGGTATGACATTCTGCTCGACGGTCCGAAGAAGCCGCAGCAACTCGAAGACATCAAGACAATCATCCGCAACATGGGCAAGGCCGGCATTCCGGTGATGGGCTACAACTTCAGCATTGCTGGAGTGTGGGGCCATGTGGAAGGTCCCTACGCGCGCGGCGGAGCGCCGTCGGTGGGCTTCCTGGGGCCGGACGGTCCGGCGGAACGACCCATCCCGAACGGCCAAGTCTGGAACATGATCTATGATCCGGACGCGGCTCCGGGTACTGTGGGGACGGTCACCACGGAGCAGCTTTGGGGACGGTTGGAAGACTTCCTCAGGGCGGTAGTGCCGGTAGCCGAGGAAGCAGGCGTACGCCTGGCCGCGCATCCGGACGACCCGCCGATGCCGTCGATCCGGGGTACGGCACGGCTGGTGAACCAGCCTCAGCTTTACCAGAAGCTCCTGGATATCGTGCCGAGCTATAACAACGCGCTGGAATTCTGCCAGGGGACGATTGCCGAGATGACGGACGGGGATCTCTACGAGGCCATCGACCAGTACAGCGCCCAGGGCAAGATCGCCTACGTCCACATGCGCAACGTGCGCGGCAAGGTGCCGAAGTACCACGAAGTCTTTATCGATGAAGGGGATGTGGACGTCGCTCGATGCCTGCGGATCTACAAAAAGAACGGCTTCGACGGGGTGATCATTGCCGATCACACGCCGCAGATGAACTGCGCGGCGCCCTGGCACGCCGGAATGGCCTTCGCCATGGGCTACATCAAAGGCGTCATGCGGATGGTGGAAGCCGAGTGAGCGCGTGATAAACTGGAAGTTCACGCCAGTTCTTCTCTGGAAACACCCTTGAAAATCGGATTTGTCAGCCTGGGTTGTCCCAAGAATCTTGTGGACACCGAAGTCATGATGGGCCAGTTGAACGCCCGCGGCCACGAGCTCACCAGCTCGCCCGAGGACGCCGACGCCATCGTTGTGAATACGTGCTCGTTTATCGGACCGGCCAAACAGGAATCGGTGGATACCATCCTGGAAATGGCCGAGTTCAAGAAGACCGGAAGGGCCAAGCGGCTGATCGTGGCGGGCTGCCTGGTGGAGCGCTACGGCTCCGACATCCGCCAGGAGATTCCTGACGTGGATGCGGTGCTGGGCACCAATGAGCTGGACGCCATCGTTGCGCTGTGCGAAGGCGGCGAAAAACAGGCGAATCCGTTCGAGCCCTACCTCTACCACGATCTGACGCCGCGCATCCTGGCCACGCCGCGCCACTACGCCTATATCAAGATCAACGAGGGCTGCGACCATCCGTGCACGTTCTGCGTGATCCCGCAGTTCCGCGGGTCGTTCCGCAGCCGGCGGTTTGAGTCGGTGATCGTCGAGGCGCAGCGGCTGTTCGCGCAAGGCGTGCGGGAGATCAACCTGATCGGCCAGGACACGACCGCCTACGGCGACGACCTTGGTATCAAGGACGGCCTGGCGTTGCTGCTGGGACGCCTGGCGGAGATCGAAACGCCGCACCAGAAGTGGGTTCGTTTCCTCTATTGCTACCCGAACCGCATCACCAACAAGCTGCTGGATACGATTGCGGAGCACGAGTCGCTGGTGAAGTACATCGACATGCCGCTGCAGCACGCGGCGCCCGGCGTCCTGAAGAATATGAAGCGCGGGGCTTCCGGTGAGATCTTCCTCAAGACGCTCGAGAAGATCCGCAAGCGGATTCCCGGCGTGTCGATCCGGACCTCGATGATCGTCGGCTTTCCGGGTGAAACGGAGAAGGACTTCGAGGAGCTGTGCCAGTTTGTGGAAGAGGCGCGGTTCGACCGGCTGGGCGTCTTTACCTACTCCGATGAAGAGACCAGCAAGAGCTACCACCTGGACGGCAAGGTGGACGCGCGCTCGATCTATAACCGCAAGCGCAAGCTGATGTCGCTGCAGCGCAAGATCTCACGGAAGCTCAACCGCGGCCTGGTGGGCCAGGAACTGCCGGTGCTGATTGAAGGCCGGTCAGAAGAGAGCGAACTGCTGTGGCAGGCGCGGCTGGCGAATCAGGCGCCGGATATCGACGGGGTTTGCTACCTGAGCGATGTGGGCGATGTGGAGCCGCGGCCGGGTCAATTCCGGATGATGCGGGTCACACAGGCTCACGATTACGACCTGGTGGGCGACCTGATCGACGAGCCGCCGAACGAGCCGGCACCCGTATTGAATCCGTTCCCCATCATTTCCACCAACGCGGGCCATCAGCATCAGCACCAATAAGAGCGCACTGCCGCGGCTGTGCGATCATCTGAGGAAACATGCAGGGTCCTGAGCGCGACCCGGATCCCGGCGAAATCACCCAACGGCTGCAGGCCTGGCGGGCCGGCGTGCCCGGAGCACAGGACGCGCTGCTGCCGCAGATCTACAACGAACTGAAGCAAATTGCGGGCGGCTACATGCGGCGTGAGCGGGCCGGGCATACGCTGCAGCCCACCGCCCTGGTGAACGAAGCCTGGATGCGTCTGGCCGGCGCCAACCATCCGGATTGGGAGAACCGGCGCCACTTCTACTGCATCGCCGCTCGGCTGATGCGGCAGGTTCTGGTGGAACACGCCCGCCGGCACCTGACGGCCAAGCGGGGCCAGGGGCTCAAGCCGGTTCCTTTGACGGAGGCGGCCAATTACTCACTGGAGAATGCTGAGCAGTTCGTGGCCCTAAACGATGCCCTGGACGCGCTGGGCCGTTTGGACGAGAGAAAGACGCAGGTGGTGGAGTTGCGCTATTTCGGCGGCTTGAGCATGGAAGAGACCGCGGCGGAGCTGGATATTTCGATCAATACGGTCAGCCGGGACTTGCGGTTTGCTGAGGCCTGGCTGCAGCACGAACTGAACGGGCGGCAGCGGCAGGCTTAGCCGGCGTTTGCCTTATACTGATGGGTTGCTGGAGGGTAGTTTAGACAGTCGGCGAAGGGTGGTCTCGGGTCTCGAGAAGAGTCGGGGGCAGCGGTCCGCCCTACCGGGAGCTGCGGTTCCCTCCCTATCTTTTATGAAGTGTCCAATCTGCAAGAAAGAAGTGAAGCTGGGCGACCCGGAGATGCCCTTCTGCAGCGAGCGCTGCCGGTTGATTGACCTGGGCATGTGGTCGGCCGAAGAGTACAGGATTCCTGGTCCGTCGGCGGAGAGCACGCAGAAGCCAGAAGACGAAGAAGATGAATAAGGTGGCGCTGGCCATCGCCACGTGGTTTGGCTGTGGATTCTGGCCGAAGGGTCCGGGCACGGCGGGTTCGATTGGGGCGCTGCTGGTGGCCTGGCCGCTGATTGCCTGGCTGCCCGTGCAGCCCTGGCACTTCGCGCTTCTCGCCGTGGCGCTGACACCGCTGGGCATCTGGGCGTCTACACGGACAGCGGAGATCCGGCAACTGAAGGACCCGCAGATCGTGGTGGTGGACGAGGTCCTGGGGCAGTGGATTACCCTGGCCGGAGCGTCCACCCTGGACTTGGCCCATGTTGCGGCGGCCCTGCTGCTGTTCCGGTTGTTCGACATTACCAAACCATGGCCGGTGCGCAAACTGGAGTCGCTGCCGGCGGGCACCGGGATCGTAGCGGATGACCTGGCCGCCGGAGTCTACGGAGCGGCAGTGCTTGTGGTGCTTCGATTCGTGGTTCAATTCTAGATGGAAGCTAAATTCGTCCCGGATGTCATTCAAGAACAGCGCCATTGAGCGTCCTATCATCGAGTCGGTCACGCCCCAGGCAGCGATTGCCGGCGGTGACTTTCAAATCCGCGGCAGGTCGTTCCTGGCCGCGCCGCGTCCTTCCGTGGCCATTGGCGGGGTTGCCGCTCCGCTGATCGTGGGATCGAACTCACTTGTGATTGCGCGGGTACCCGAAGCCGCGGGCCGCGGCGAAGTGATCGTCAGCAATGGTGAGTTGGACAGCGCGCCAGCGAGTGTGGCGATTGGGAAACAACTGGCCGACAGCCTGCATCCGGTAGCCAACCCGGCGGTGGACCAGGACGGAAACGTCTATGTCACCTTCAGCGGCTCGCGGGGCCAGAAGACGCCAGTGGCCGTGTACCGGGTGGATACCGAGGGCGTGATCACTCCGTTCCTCACAGACCTGATGAATGCCACCGGCCTGGCTTTTGACGAGGAGGGCCGGCTGCTGATCTCGTCGCGTTTTGATGGCGTGGTCTATCAGGCCACCCGCAGCGGTGAGATGGGTGTCTACGTCGAAGGCATGGGTGTGGCCACGGGTATCGCCTTTGACGGCAAGGGCAACCTGTATGTGGGTGACCGCTCGGGCACGATTTTCAAGATCAGCCCGTCGCGCCAGATCTACGTCTACGCCACACTGGAAGCTTCGATTTCGGCCTACCACCTGGCCTTCGGCGCCGAAGGCTATCTCTACGTCACCGGTCCGACGACTTCCAGCTTCGACGCCGTGCATCGCATTTCCCCCGCGGGCGAGGTCGAGACGTTTTATCGCGGTTTGGGCCGCCCGCAGGGCATGGCTTTCGACATCGACGAGAATCTGTACGTCGCGGGGTCGCTGGAGGGGCGGAAGGGCATTGTCCGTATCACCCCGCAGCGCGAGGCATCACTGTTTGTCTCGGGGCCGAACATCGTTGGCTGCGCGTTCGCGCCGGGCGGCGACCTAATGGTCACCACGACGGGTGCACTGTACCGCGTACCCGCCGGCATTCAGGGCCGGCCGCTGCCTTAATCCACTCGGAGTTCCATGAACGCTGAAATCATCGCAGTCGGCAGTGAACTGCTCACCCCCGAGCGCTCGGACACAAACTCGCTCTGGCTCACTGCTCAATTGAACGAACTGGGCGTCGAGGTCACCCAAAAGTCCATCCTGGGGGATGACCGCGACCGGTTGTCGGCAGCCATTGCGGAGGCCCTCCAGCGGGTGCCGCTGCTCATCCTGACCGGCGGACTAGGCCCGACGGAAGACGACATCACGCGCGAGGCTGTCGCCCAGGCACTGCACCGCAGGCTGCTGTTCTCGCAGGAGATCTGCGACGAGATCAAGGCTCGATTCGCCGGCGCCGGACGCCAGATGGCGGACATCAACAAACGCCAGGCGTTCGTGATCGAGGGCGCGGAGAAGCTGAGCAATCCGAACGGCACGGCGCCGGGCCTGTGGATCGACCTGCCGGGCGGCATGCTGATGCTGCTGCCGGGACCTCCGCGCGAGATGGTGCCCATGTTCGGCGACACCTGCCGTCCCAAATTGGTGGCCCGGTTGCCGCAGATGGCCATCCGCAAACGCTTCTTCCGGGTGGCCGGCATGGGCGAGTCCGATCTGGATGCGCTGATTGCACCCGTCTACAAGCCTTACCTGAACCCCGTGACGACGATTCTGGCCGCGGAAGGGGACGTGCAGATCCATTTGCGCGCCCGTAGTTCCACGCCCGACGAAGCGGAGGCGCTGGTGGAAGAATTGGGCGCGAAGATCCTGGAGACGTTGGGCAACCGGGTTTACTCACAGAATGGAGACCCCCTGGAGACCGTCGTCGGGCATATGCTGCGCGACCGCGATGCGACGGTCGCTGTGGCGGAGTCGTGCACGGGCGGCATGTTGGGCGCGCGGATCACGGATGTCCCGGGCTCTTCGGCCTGGTTCCTGGGCGGCTTTCAGGTGTATGCCCCGGAGATGAAGGCGCGGCTGCTGGGCCTGGATCAGAAGACGCTGGACGAGCATGGCGCGGTCAGTGAAGTCGTGGCGAAGGCGATGGCGGACTCGGCGCGGGACCGGACGGGCGCTACTTATGCGCTTTCGATCACCGGCGAAGCGGGACCCGAGTCGCAGACGCCTGGAATCGACCCCGGCGTGGTGTGGATTGGACTGGCCTCCCCGAAAGGGGTGGAGGCGAAGATGTTCCGGTTCTTCAGCGGCCGGAATCGCGTCCGGAAGATGGCCGTGCAAACGGCACTGAATCTACTGCGGTTCCAGTTGTCGTGATCGCGGCGTTCCTCCTGCTCGCCAGCGTGACGTTTCACCAGGACGTCGAGCCCATCCTGCAGCGCCGGTGCCAGTCGTGCCACCGGCCCGGCGAGATCGGCCCCATGCCGCTGCTCACTTACCAGCAGGCCCGTCCCTGGGCCAAAGCGATGCGGCAGGCGGTGGAACTGAAGAAGATGCCGCCATGGTTTGCTGTCGGCGGCGGCCCCTTCCATAACAATCCTTCCTTAACGGCGGAGGAGATTAAGACGATCTCGGCGTGGGCGGAAGCCGGTGCACCTCGCGGCCCGGCCAGGGAAGCGCCACAGCCGGCGCATTGGACGAATGGCTGGAATATCCGCTCGCCTGATCTCGTCGTGGCAGCCCAGCGACCCTTCGCCGTGCCGGCCAGCGGTACCGTCGACTACCAGTTCGTCATCCTGCCCTTGCGCACGATGGAGGACCACTGGGTGACAGCGGCGGAGATCCGCCCGGGCGCGCGATCGGCGGTGCATCATATAGTGGCCTACATCCGGGAGCCAGGATCGGAGTGGCTGAAGGATGCTCCGCGCAACCAGGCTTTCCGGGCACAGGGTGTGACGACCAGCGACATTCTGGCGATCTACACGCCAGGGCAAGCCCCATTCCAGGCGCCGGAAGGAATGGCGAAGAGACTGCCGGCGGGGTCGGAACTGGTGCTGCAGTTCCACTACACACCCAACGGCACGCCTGAGATGGACCAGACCAGCGTGGGCATGGTGTTCACGTCAAAACCGCCAACGAAGCGCGTACTGACCTTACAGATCGGAAACGCGGAGTTCCATATCCCGCCAGGGGATCCCAACTATCGAGTCTCGGCCGGGGGCACGCTGCCGAATGACGCCCTGCTTTTGAGCATGTTTCCGCACATGCACCTGCGCGGCAAGGCGTTTGAGTACGAGATCACGGCGGAAGGCGGGCACGCGGAGACTCTGTTGCGAGTGGCGCCCTACTCGTTCCAGTGGCAACTGAATTACGTACTGGAGCAGCCGCGGTTGCTGCGCAAGGGCACCCACCTGCGGTTTACAGGCTGGTTCGACAACTCCCCCGCCAATCCGTTCAATCCCGACCCATTGAAGGAAGTGAGCTACGGTGAGCAGTCCTGGGAAGAGATGATGATTGGTTTCTTCGATGTAGCAGTGGACCCCAAGCTGGACAAGAGCGCCTTTTTCGTCCGCTAATCGCCTTATTGTTTCGATTAAAAACTAGCCCCAAATTGCCTGTCTTTGGACAAGGTCGAAAGTGGATACCGGGCAGAGTCCGCGCCTCTCTTCCGATCACCCCCACCAGTCGACTTCAACCTCTAATCTATTGACCAAACAAGACATAGCAGGAACCATCACGTTGATCACTGAAGGATGCCAGGGGCTGCCCTGGGGGCCTGACTTCACACTTCTTTACCTTCCAAATCACTGCCTGTCGTAACCATCGGGCGAGGAAAGCGCGACTTAATCAATAGCCGTCTCGTGAGGGAGCGGTTTTCTGGAATGATTCGAAGATTTATAACTCTCGTATTGACCGCTGCCGGTCTGCTCGTTGCCCAGCAACAGGAGCGGGTCGTCGGCGCAGTGAAGGTGGTCACAGCCTCCGACAGGGAGCTGACCATTCAGACCGATGCCGGCAAGGCAGTGGCGGCCCATATCGCCGACAATTGCCGGCTGATGCGCGTCGAACCTGGTGAAAAGGACTTGAGCAAGGCTGCGCCGATGGAACTGTCGGGCATCACCGCGGGCGACCGCGTGATCGCGCGCGGCACGATGGCGGAAGAGAAGCTCACAGTAACGACGCTGGTCGTGATGAGCAAGAGCTCGCTGGCCGAAAAGAATGCGAAGGAACAGGCTGAATGGCGGGCGCGCGGCGTGCGCGGCGTCGTGAAGTCGGTGAACGCGGCGGGCGGTGAGTTGCTGATCTCCACAGGCACCAATGGCTCGGCCAAGGAATGGACTATCAGCGTGCCGGCCACGGCGGTGCTCAGGCGGTATGCCAACGGTTCCATCAAGTTCGCCGACGCCCAGGTGGCGCCCATTGGCGACATTGAAGCCGGCGACCAGATCCGCGTGTTGGGCACAAAGGACGAGGCGGCCTCGAAGATCGCCGCCGAACAGGTTGTTTCCGGTTCGTTTCGCACGATGGGTGGAGAGGTCATTTCCGTGAAGGCCGAAAGCGGCGAAATGACGATGAAGGATGTACAGACCAAGAAGCCGGTCGTGATCCACCTGACGGCTGAAACCAACATCCGGCGCATGCCGAACTTCGGCGGCGGTGGCGGCGGGATGATGCGGCCGGGCGGAATGAACGGCGGCGGTCCAGGCGCCCCCGGTGGCGGAATGCCGGCGGGCGGCGGCCGCGGACCAAGCGGACCAGGCGGACCAGGCGGACCAGGCGGACCCATGGGCGGTCGCACTCCGGACCTGGGTCAGATGTTCGACCGGTTGCCGGCGTCAACCCTGGCTGACGTGAAGCCCGGCGATGCAGTGATCGTCTCCGTAGCGAAGGCAGGGGGCAACGCGGCCCCGAATGCAATCTCGCTGGTAGCAGGAGTGGATTTTCTGTTGCGCGCATCGGCGGCGCAAGTGAACCAGGCACTCGGTAATTGGAGCACCGAGATGTCGATGCCGGGACAGTAATCAGTTTCGTTTTCTTCTCGAGGAATTCCGTATGAACAACAACTACGCTCGTGGTGTGTTTACAGCCTTCCTGCTCGCGATGGTGTTCGCCCTGGTGGCGGCTGCGCAGAGCACGACGGTGGTCAAGGGGGAAGTGGATGATCCGTCGGGTTCGTTCGTTCCGGGCGCTCAGGTGACGCTCTCCGGGGGGAAGGGCTACACAAAGACCGTCACCACCAATGAATTGGGTACCTATGAGTTCGAGCCGCTGCCGCCCGGCAAGTACAAGCTGCGGGTCGCGGCGACAGGCTTCACGCCGCTGGAAGTGCGCAACCTCAACCTGGAAGGCGGCAAGCCGATCACGTTGAAGAGCCAACTGGCGATCGCATCAGAGACGCAGTCGGTGACCGTGGCGGACTACACCTCGGTTTCGGTGGAGACTTCGAGCGTGGCCGGCGCCATCGTGCTGCGCGGCGAGGATCTGGACGTACTTTCGGACGATCCGGACGACCTGGCCTCGGACCTGCAGGCACTGGCAGGTCCCTCGGCCGGCCCGAATGGCGGTGACATTTATGTGGATGGGTTCAGCGGCGGCAAGCTGCCTCCGAAGTCGTCCATCCGTGAAGTCCGGGTGAACCAGAATCCCTTCTCGGCTGAATATGACCGCCTCGGTTTCGGCCGCATTGAGATTCTGACGAAGCCGGGCACGGACAAGCTACGCGGGCAGGCGTTCTTCAACTTCGGCAACGAGAACCTGAACTCGCGCAATCCGTTCGCCACGACCCGCGCGCCGTACAACATGCGCCATTACGGCTTCAACCTCGGGGGCCCGCTCTCGAAGAAGGCCTCGTGGTTCATCGACGTCGACCGGCGCGAGATCGACGAGAATGCGGTGATCTCGGCCACCGTCCTGGACAGCAACTTCCTGGCAACTCCGTTCCAACAGACGGTGGTCACGCCACTGCGCCACTGGTCGATCAATCCGCGCATCGACTACCAGTTGAGCCAGAACAATACTCTCGTCGTGCGATATAGCGAAGCGCGCAACAACAACCAGAATCAGGGGTTAGGCCAGTTCACACTTCCATCGCGCGCCACCAGTTCAGAGAGCAGCGATCACATCCTGCAGATGACTGAAACGGCCATTCTCGGCACTCATGCCGTAAACGAGACCCGGTTTCAGTACAACCGCAGCAATTCGCTGATGATGGGCGACAACAGCACGCCGGCGTTGAACGTTCTGGAGTCGTTCAACAGCGGCGGTTCGCTGATTAAGGATTCAGGCAGCCGCGAGAACCGCTTTGAGTGGCAGAACATCACGTCCATCACACACGGGACGCACATGATCAAGTTGGGCGGCCGTGTGCGCTACGACCGCATTGGTGACACCTCGGATTCCAACTTCAATGGATCCTATACCTTCGCCGGCGGGCTGGCTCCGCTGCTGGACAGCTCGAACAACATTGTGAACGGCGCCGACGGGTCGCCGACAATGGTGCAGGTGACCTCGCTGGAGCGCTACCGCCGCACGCTGTACTTCCAGTCACTGGGACTGCCCGCGGCCACAATCCGGGCCTTGGGCGGCGGCGCGAGCCAGTTTACGCTCACCGGCGGCACACCCCTGACGAACGTGGCGCAAACCGACATCGGCCTGTTCGCGGAAGATACCTGGCGCCTGCGGCCGAACCTGAACCTGAGCTACGGCCTGCGCTACGAAACGCAGTCCAACATCAGCGATTACAAGGACCTGGCCCCGCGCATCAGCATTGCCTATGGATTGGGCAAGACTCCGGCCCAGACCAAGACAGTGGTCCGCACCGGCTTTGGCATGTTCTACGACCGTGTAGGCGACAACCTGACGCTGCAGTCGCTCCGCTTCAACGGCACGACGCAGCAGCAGTATATCGTCGCGAATCCGGACTTCTACCCGGCTATCCCGGACACCGCCACACTGGCCTCGAATCTGGTGGATCCCACACGCCGCACCCTGGTGAATGACATCCGCGCGCCCTACATCGCCCAGACGATCTTCGGGGTCGACCGCCAATTGCCGAAGAACACTTCGGTTTCGACGAACTTCATCTACTCCCGCGGCGTGCACATGCTGCGCACTCGCAATGTCAACGCGCCGCTGGCCGACGGCACTTTCCCGATGGGCAACATCGGCAACGTCTACCAATACGAATCCACCGGCTTCCTGACGCAGAAGCAGTTGATGATCAATGTTAGTTCCCGCTTCAACCGGTACTTCACCCTGTTCGGCTTCTATGTCCTGGGCCAGGCGAAGAGCGATACGGACGGAGTGGGTTCGTTCCCTGTGAACCAATACAACCTGACCTCAGAATATGGAAACGCGGCCTACGACGTGCGCCACCGCATGATGCTGGGCGGCTCGATCCGCGCCAAGTGGGGTATCTCGTTCAATCCGTTCATCATGGCGAGCTCCGGCTCACCGTTCAACATCACAACCGGCCGCGACAACAATGGCGACACGCTGTTCAACGACCGTCCGTCGTTCGCGGCGGCGGGCGCCACGGGCGCCAACATCGTGAGCACCGCTTTCGGCGTGTTCAACCTGACACCGGGCCAAAACGACGTACTGATTCCCCGCAACTACGGCCGCGGGCCGGCACAGTTCACGGTGAACCTGCGGGCCAGCCGGACCTGGGGCTTCGGTGAACGGACCTCCGGCACCACGACACAGGCCGGCGGAGACGGCCCGATGCGCGGTGGCATGGGCCCGATGGGTGGCGGCGGTGGCGGAATGCGCGGCGGTGGCGGCGGCGGCATGCGTGGCGGCGGCCCTGGCGGTCCCGGCGGCATGTTCGATTCGTCATCCGGCAAACGGTTCAGCCTGACCGCTTCCGCTTCCGCGCGGAACCTGTTGAACCACGTAAACTATGGGTCGCCCATCGGCAACCTGAGCTCCCCGCTGTTCGGTGAATCCAACTCCATTGGCGGCGGCTTTGGCCCAGGTGGAATGGGCGGCGGTGGCGGCGCCGGGAATCGCCGGATCGACCTCCAGTTGCGACTTTCGTTCTAAACGCTGTTCGAGGGTATTACCATGCGATTGAAAATCGTAGCAGTGACCGGCGGCCTCCTCACGGGGGCCGCCCTGCTGTTTGCGGCCGACTTTTGGGAGAAGAAACCGTACACCGAGTGGACGGAGAAAGAGGCCCGGCGGGTGCTGACGGATTCCCCATGGGCCCGGAACGCCAACGTCACCTTCGGTGGCGGCGTCGGCGACACCGGCGAGGGCGGCATGGGCCGGCCCAGCGGTGGTGGCGGTATGGGTGGACCCGGAGGCGGGGGCATGGGCGGCCCCGGAGGCGGGGGTGGCGGCATGGGTGGTGGAGGAGGAATGGGTGGCGGGGGCGGAATGGGCGGACCCGGCGGCGGCGGCATGGGCGGCCCCGGCGGCGGTATGGGCGGCTCGCCCACCGCCATGTCAGCGGTCGTCCGCTGGCAGAGTTCCCTGCCCGTGCGCCAGGCGATGGTCCAACTCAAATCCACCTCCGAGCCCGACCAGGCGAAGACGGCCAAGGCCACTTTAGCGGAGCCGAGCAAGAACTATGTAATTGCCGTGGAGGGTTTGCCGATGATGGGCGGAGGCATGCGAGGAGGCCGCCGGCCGGGCATGGAGCAGCAGCAGTTTCAGGCGGGCGCCCCGCAGGCCGGCCAGGAAGGCGGCCAACGGCGCGGACCCGATCCCGAGCAGATGAAGGCGCGGCTCAAAGCTCAAACGCAACTCAACCGCAAGGGACGCGAACCGCTGCATCCGGTAGATGTGCTGATGCCCACCGGGGATGGTCCGCGGGTCATTTACTTCCTATTCTCCAAGGAAGATCCCATCAGCCTGGACGACAAGGAAGTCGAGTTTGTCACCAGTGTCGGCCCCATGCTAGTGAAGCGGAAGTTCAAACTGTCCGAGATGCTCGTCGGCGGGAAACTGGAGCTCTAGAAACGATGCGGCCGCCTGAGCCGAAGCCCGGGCGGCCGCAGGATTCCGGACTATCTAGCGAACCATTAGGACAATGGTTTCAATGTGATAGGTCTGGGGGAAGAGATCGATCATGGTCATCTTCTCGAAACGGTAGCCGGCGCCCACCAGGACGGCGGCGTCGCGGGCCAGCGTGGCTGGATCACACGAGACAAGGCTGATGCGCGGGGGCAGCAGGCGCACGAGGTGCTTGACGACCGCCTTGCCCAGGCCGCTGCGGGGCGGGTCGGCGAGGACGAAGTCGGGCGTGGCCGTCAGATTCTCCAGGTACTGCTCGGATTGCAGGCGGAGGGCCTTGGCCTTAACGCCGCTGCGTTCCGCGTTGAACTCGAGGTCGCGCACGGCCGAGCCGTCGCTCTCGACACCGGTGACTTTCTCGAACCGGCGGGCCAAAGGCAGGGTGAACAAACCCACGCCGGCATAGAGGTCGAGCGCGGTCTTGCCTTCTGCGCCTTCCAGCGCGCACTTCACCATTTCATCGGCCAGGAAGCGGTTTACCTGGAAGAACGACTTGTGGCTGACACGGAACTTCTCACCGGCCGCCGCATACTCCAAGGCGCCTTCTGAAGCGCCGGGAATCTGCAGGCCCAGCCAGTCGAAGAAGCCCTTGGCGACGCCGCGGCTGCCTTCCGTCGACAGCACGTTCACCATGGTTTGTTCCCCATTGGTGAACAGCTCTATCTCCTTGAGAAAGCGGGGGAAGTGCTTGTCACGGCGCAGGCCGCGCAGCTTCTTCAGTGCATCGTTGATCAGCGGAGCCGAGATGGGACATTTGTCCACGTCGACGACGCGATCGCTGCCGGAGGCCTTGAACCCCAACGAGTGTTGGGGGCCAAAGTGGAACTGGCTGCGATTGCGATAACCCCACGGCTCGGCACTGATGGTCTCGATCTTCTCGGGAGCCTCGATCTTGCCCACGCGGCGCAGGACTTCGCGCAGGATCTCCGCCTTCTGGGCGACCTGCATGTCATAGGGCGCCATCTGGTAGTGGCACCCGCCGCATTTTTGAAAATAGGGGCAAGCGGGCTCAATCCGGGCCTCGCTGCGTTCCAACCACTCAACCGCGCGACCTTCCACCATGCCCGTCTTTTGCTTGACAGGCTCGACGCGCACTTGCTCGCCGGGCATCACGAACGGCACAAGCGTGACTTGGCCGTCTGTGCGGCCGAGGCCCGAGCCGCCGTAAACCCACTTCTCGATCTTCACTTCAGCCATGCGCATCCCTTACGATAAAAATTACTCTTCTCTATCAGTTCAGCATGAAACCACGAGTCTTGTCCGGAATCCAGCCCACTGGAAGCCTCCACATCGGAAACTATCTGGGCGCCCTGAAGAACTGGGTCCGCATGCAGCACGACTACGAATGCGTGTTTTGCATCGTGGATCTGCACGCGATCACGCTCTATCAGGAGCCGGCGGAGTTGCGCCGGAAGATCGAACAGACGGCGGCAATTTTCCTGGCGGCCGGCATCGATCCCAGGATTTCCTCGGTCGTCGTGCAATCGACGGTGGCCGCCCACGCCGAGCTTTGCTGGCTGCTCACCTGCGTGACGCCGATCGGCTGGCTGGAGCGGATGACCCAGTACAAGGATAAGTCCGCGAAGCAGGAGAGCATCAGCGATGGTCTGCTGCAGTATCCGGTACTGATGGCGGCCGACATCCTGCTCTATAAAGCGAATGCGGTGCCGGTGGGCGACGATCAGTCCCAGCACCTGGAACTGACCCGCGACCTGGCGCAGCGCTTCAATGCGCAGTATGGCGACACCTTTGTGATGCCGGAGACGAAACTGCCCAGCGTCGGCGCGCGCATCATGGGCCTGGACGACCCCACGAAGAAGATGAGCAAGTCGGAGACCGGCTCCGGCCATGCGATCGCGCTGTTGGACGAGCCCTCCGTGATCCGGAAGAAGCTCATGCGGGCCACCACCGATTCCGGCACCGGGGTCGATTTCGACAACATGGGAGCAGGCGTCGCCAATCTGCTGGCCATCCACCAGTCTTTTACTGGCTGGACGGACGATCAGATCAGGAACCACTTTGCCGGGTTGCGGTACGGCGACCTCAAGAAGACCGTGGCCGAGGCCGTGGTGGCCGGCCTGGAGCCGATCCAGCAGCGCTACAAGGAGATTACCGCCGACCCCGCCTATCTGAAGGGTGTCCTGCGAGAGGCCGCCGAGCGCGTTGCGCCGGTCGCCAACGATACCGTGCGCCTGGTGAAACAGCGCATGGGCATCTACACGGACTAGCGCGGCCATGAGCGCGGGCGAAGCCAGATCGTACTCGCTCGCGGCCTACGGCCGGATTCTGCGGGAGAACCGCAATTTCCGCCTGCTGTGGTTCGCCCAGGTGGTGAGCGAGATGGGCGATTGGCTGTATGCGGTCGCCATCTACAGCCTGCTGCTCGAACTCACGGGCGAGGCCAAATCAGTGGGCTTCGCCGTGGTACTGCAACTGCTGCCGCAGGTATTCATGGCGCCCACGGCCGGGGTGCTGAACGACCGGCTGAACCGCCGCACCATCATGATCTTCGCCGATTGCTGCCGGTTCTTCATCGTACTGGCGATGGTGTTCGTGAAGTCGGCCAGCATGGTGTGGCTGGTGTGGATCCTGCTGTTCCTGGAGACCATCATGTGGGCGCTGTTCGAGCCCGGCCGCAGCGCCATCGTCCCGAACATTGCACGGGACGAGGGAGAAGTCATGGTCGCCAACGCGCTCTCGTCCACCACGTGGGCCATCAACTTCGCCATTGGCAGCGGACTGGGCGGCCTGCTTGCCTACAAATTCGGGCGGGATGTTCTGTTCGCCGTGAACGCGCTGTCGTTCGTCGTCTCCGCACTGCTACTGGCAGCCATGAAGGTGAAGGAGACTCATGCGGCGCACCTGCCGGCCTTTTGCCTGAAGGACATGATCGACTTCACTCCAGTGATGGAGGGCATCCGGTATATCCGGCGCGATAGGCGGCTAACGGCGACACTGATGGTCAAAGCGGGCATGGGCCTGCTGGGCGCGCACTGGGTGATCCTGCCTATTTATGGAGAGCGCGTCTTTCCGATGACCAGCCACGGCGCCGACCTGGCGCGCGGCGGCACCCTGAGCATGAGCCTGCTGCTGGGCGCGCGGGGGATCGGGTCGCTGATCGGCTCGTTTTCGTCAGGTTACTGGGCCAGAAACAGTGAGAAGCGGATGCGCTCCGGCATCCTGTTCGCATTCCTGATCGCGGCCGCTTCCTATTGCCTGTTGAGCGCCGCACCCACACTGGCGCTGGCGTGTGCGGCCGTGGCGCTGGGCCATGCGGGCACTTCCATCGCCTGGGTCTTCTCCACGACAATGCTGCAGGGGATGACGGAAGACCGTTACCGGGGCCGCGTCTTCTCAGCGGACTTCAGCGGCTTGTTCCTGGTGATGAGCTGCATGAGCTTCCTGGCTTCGCAGGCCGTCGACCTGGGTCTCTCCGTGCGCACGGTTGCCCTCATCAGCGGCTGCCTGGGGCTGGTGCCGGCGGGCATCTGGCTGCTTATGCAGAAGAGCTGGCAGGAAGCCCCGGTTCCTGGCGGACAATCGTGATCCGCTCGAAGCCTTCCAGCACGGCGGGCTGTTGCAGGCGCGCAGCCATCCAGTCCATCACATGGTCAGGAACGGTGCGGGTCCGCGCGGCATTGCGACGCTTACACTCCTCCAACGGGATGTCGAAGTAGATCACCTCGGGCGTGCAGTGGTGAAGCTGCGCGAAACGAACCCAGCAGCGCCGTTCCCACACCGTGAGCGCGGTGGAGTCGATGCAGGTGACCGGCATTCCGGCCTGCGCGCGGGCCGCGGCCAGTTGCCGGAGGGTGCGGAAGACGAGGCGGTTCACGCCCTGATGGGTGGGGTCGCCAGTGAGGAGCTCGCGCACGGCGTCGGAGGAAAGCACGGGCAAGCCGTTCTGCTGGGCCCAAGTGGACTTGCCGGAAGCAGGCAAGCCCACAAGGATCAGAAGGCGCATTAGAAGAGGTACCGGCCGGTTTCCAGCATCCGCGTGGCCAACCGCCGGCGGGCCGTCACGGAGTCGACGGGGTCGTACTTGGCGAAGCGGCGGAGCACGGCCATGTTCGTGCGCAGCGCATCGCCCTCGGAAGCTGCCGAGAGCACCATGCGCGCGCTGTCTTCCACCGTGTTCAGGGCATCCCGCAGGAACACATCCCGCACATCGGCGGCGAAAGCGGCCTTCGGGGTGGACTGCAGCCGTTCGCAGCGTAGCGCCACGCTCTCCATGGCGAAGGTGTTCATGGCACAATCCGTCAGCGCGGCGACGACTTCCTGCTGCTCGTCGAGCTTTTCGCGGAAGCGCTGGAAGGCGACGCCCAGCGCGATGAGCGTGATCTTGCGGGCGTTCGCCACGAGGTCCGGCGCTCCGGCAGAAAGCGAGGGCGAAAGCAATTCGTCCTGCACCTGCTTGACGGCGGCCACCAGTGGAAGTTGTCCGCGCATGGCCCGCTTCAACAACATGCCCGTGGCCAGCAGGCGGTTGATCTCGTTTGTGCCTTCAAAGATGCGATTGATGCGGGAGTCACGATAGGCACGCTCCACCATGTAGTCCTGGTGATAACCGTAACCGCCGTGGATCTGCACGCCCTCATCGACCACGTAGTCGAGAACTTCCGAAGCGAAGACCTTCACATAGCTGCACTCGATGGCGAATTCTTCAGCGCCCTTGAGGACATCACCGTGACGCTCGACTTCTCCGGCCACGCGGTAGCTCATCGTCTCGGCGGCGAACGTGCGGATCATCATCTCGGCCAGCTTGTACTGAATGACCCCAAAGCGGGCGATGGGTCCGCCGAACGCATTGCGCTCCTTGGCGTACTTGATGCACGACTGGATGACATTCTTCGAACCGCCGACAGCGAACGGGCCGAGCTTCAGGCGTCCGAGGTTGAGGATGTTGAAGGCAATGATGTGCCCGCGGCCGGTCTCACCCAGCAGATTGGAAGCCGGCACGCGCACATTGTCGAAGTAGACGGCGCACGTGGATGAGCCTTTGATGCCCATCTTCTTCTCTTCCTGCCCCACCGTGAGCCCGGCGACGTTGCGCTCGACCAGGAATGCCGTGAACTGCTCGCCATTCACCTTGGCGAAGACGGTGAACAGGTCGGCCTTGCCGGCGTTCGTGATCCACATCTTCGAGCCGTTGAGCACGTAGTGCGAGCCGTCTTCCGAAAGATCGGCCCGGGTCTTGGCGGCCAGGGCATCCGAACCCGCATGCGGCTCTGTCAGCGCATAGGCGCCGATCCACTCGCCGGAAGTGAGCTTTGGCAGGTATTTCTGCTTCTGGTCCTCCGTGCCGAAGAGCAGCAGCGGCAGTGTGCCGATGCCGGCATGAGCGCCGTGCCAGCCGGCGTAGGAGCCGTCCCTGGCCAAACCTTCGGCGACGATCATCGCGGAGATGAGGTCCATCTCCATGCCGCCGTAGGATTCGGGCACCACTACAGCCGTGAGGCCCAGTTCGGCCGATTTCTTCAGGACCCGCGCCGCTGCCTCATGATCCTGGTGCTGGATCGCCTCCAGGTTCGGCACCACCTCTTTGTTCCAGAATTCATCGGTTGTCCTGGCGATGGCCCGATGCTCTTCGGTGAAGTCCTCGGGTGTGAAAATCTCCCGGGCGTCCACTGACCGGATGAGAAACTCGCCGCCCTTCAATGTGGGCGTAGTTGGTGCGATGGTGCTCATTGCATGTTCTCCAGAATGCCCGCGGCGCCTTGGCCGCCCCCGATACACATAGTCACCATGCCGTAGCGCGCGCCACGGCGTTTCATTTCCCGCAGGATCGTGGCCGTCAGCTTTGCACCGGTGCAGCCCAGGGGATGGCCCAGTGCAACAGCCCCGCCATTCACATTGACCCGATCCGGATCCAAGCCCGCTTCCCGCATCACCGCCAGGGCCTGCACCGCGAATGCTTCGTTCAATTCAATCACATCGATGTCTTCGAGTCGCAGGCCGGCCCGCTTCAGTGCCTTCGGGATGGCGTACACAGGACCTATACCCATCACCTCGGGCGCACAGCCCGCCACCGCGAAGGAGACGAACCGGGCCATCGGTTTCAGCCCAAGTTCGCGTGCCTTGGCTTCCGACATGACGAGCGCACCTGCCGCGCCGTCCGAGGTCTGGGACGCATTACCGGCGGTCACCGAACCCCGCGCGTGGAAGACCGGCTTGAGCTTCGCCAGCGCCTCCAGCGAGGTGTCGGCGCGCGGGCCTTCGTCCTTCGCCAGACCACTCACTGGCACCAGTTCGTCGTCGAACCGCCCTTCCTGCTGGGCGCGCAGTGCGTTCTGGTGCGAGCGATAGGAGAACGCGTCCTGATCCTCGCGGCTGATACCGTACTGGCGCTGGAGGTTCTCCGCGGTCAGCCCCATGGAGATGTAGATCTCGGGCCATTCCAAGGCGAGCCTCGGATTGGGCGCGAACTTGTAGCCGCCCATGGGCACCATGCTCATGGACTCAGCGCCGCCGGCAAGCACAATGTCGGCGCCGCCCGCGGTGATCTTCTCCGCGGCCATGGCGATGGCCTGGAGACCCGAGGAGCAGAAGCGGTTGATGGTGACGGCGGGCACGGTGACCGGCAGTCCGGCCGCGAGCGCGGCGATGCGGGCCACATTCATGCCCTGCTCGCCTTCCGGCATGGCGCAGCCGAGGATCACGTCGTCGATGGACTCCAGCGCCACCTGTGGGTAACGGGCGGCCAGCGCGCGGAAGACAGCGGCAGCCATATCGTCAGGCCGCATCTGGCGCAACGCACCTTTGGGCGCCTTGCCGGCGGGGGTTCGTAAACAGTCGATGATGACGGGCGTGGTCATGTGGAGATCCTAGTTGCGGAGCGGCTTCCCGTTCTTGAGCATGAAGGCGATGCGTTCCTGTGTTTTGACAGTGCCGCACAAGCTGAGGAACGCTTCGCGCTCCAGGTCGAGCAGATACTGTTCCGAGACGAGGCGTTCACCGGGATGCTCTCCGCCGGTGAGGACCCGCCCGAGCTTCTCGGCAATCAACATGTCGTGATCGCTGATGTATTCGGCCTGGCGCATGAGCCAGGCCCCAATGCGCAAGGCGGCAAAGGCCGGATCGCCGCCGACCTTGATGTCGTTGCGCGGCCTGCCGGGCCGGTAGGAGGAGACCATCGACAGCGCAGCCTGCTTGGCGTCGCCGATGAGCCGCCGCGGGTTCATAGTCACCGCCGCTGATTTGTCGAGCAACCCCAGATCCCGGGCATTCTCCGCAGAACTGGAGACCTTGGCCATACCGATCAGCTCGAAGACTTTGCGCGGATCTTTGAGCCGGGCGATGAGCTCCTTGCAGCCGCCGGCCCCGGGAATGACACCGACGCCTACTTCCACCAGGCCCATGTAGAGTTCGGCCGCGCTCTGGACGCGCGGAGCGTGCAGCACCAGTTCACAGCCCCCGCCCAGCGCGCGGTGGTGGGGGGCGACCACCACCGGCTTCACCGCGTACTTGATGGCCATGCTGGCCTGCTGGAAGCGGTGGATCGCGGCATTCAGCTCATCCCACTCCTGCTCCTGCGCCGCCAACAGCACCATCATGAGATTCGCGCCGACACTGAAGTTCTCGCCCTGGTTGGCGATCACCAGGGCCTCGAAATCGTTCTCCAGCCGCTGCAGGCCGGAGTAGATCATCGAGATGCCGTCGTCGCCCAGCGAGTTCATCTTGGAGTGGAACTCCAGGCAGAGGCAACCGTCGCCGAGATCGCGCAGGGACGCTCCGGGATTGGCTTGAACCACGGGTTGCTGCCGCAGCACCACGATTCCGGGCCGCGGCGTTTCCACGGGCTCGGGCGGAGGCGGCTTCAGCCCCAGGATACGGGCGATGCCGAACGGACCTACGGTGTGCGCGTAGCCCCATTGCATGGCATGGTCGATGTCGTCGGCCGAATGTGCGATCTGCGGCAGCATCGCGGAGGCATACGCATACACGTCGTCGAACAGGCCGCGGTAGAACTCTCCCGCCTTGGAGCTATCAGCGTAGAGCGTGCGCAGGCGCGTGGGCAGATCCTCAATCAGCTTCGCGTTCTCCAGCGCCGGCAGTTTGACCTTCGCGGCCGGGTGGTACTCGAAGGTCTTCCAGTCGATCGCCCAGATTTCCTTCTTCGGTCCGCGCCGCTGGAAGAAGCCCTGGCCCGTCTTGTCGCCCAGCCAGCCGCGGCTGAGCATCTCGCCCAGGAAGGGCTGCGGCAGGAAGCGTTCCCGCCACGGATCGTCCGGCACGAGGTCGTAGAGGTTCTTGGAGACCAGGTTCCAGACGTCCAGACCCACGATATCCAGCAGGCGGAACGAGGCGGACTTAGGCAGCCCGATCACGGGGCCGGTGAGCGCATCGACCTCCTCGATGGTGAGGTCCAGCTTCTGCATCAGCTGATAGATCGTCGCGCCGAAGAACGAGCCGATGCGGTTGGCGATGAAGTTGGGGGTGTCTTTGCAGACCACCACGCCCTTGCCAAGGACTCGATCGGCAAAGGCGCCGATGTCCTTCAGGAGCGGCTCTTCGGTGGCCGGACCGGGAATCAGTTCCAGCAGGTGCAGATAGCGGGGCGGATTGAAAAAGTGCGTACCCAGAAAGCGCCTGCGGCGGTCTTCGGGCCAACCCTCGCAGATCGACCGGAGGGGGATGCCGGAGGTATTCGTGGTGAGAATCGCGGCGGCCGGGGCATGCTCCAGAACTCGAGCCCAGAGCGAGCGCTTCACCTCGAGGTTCTCGGTCACGGCTTCGATGACCCAGTCGACGCCGCTGAGCTGGGACAGGTGCTCGTCGAAACTGCCGGGCGTCACCAGGGCAGCCCCCTGCTCGGTATAAAACGCGCCGGGAGACTGTTTTCGGGCGGCTTCGATGCCCTTGGCGGCGAGCGCGGTGGTCAGGTCGAGCAGCAGGGCGGGGATGCGCGCATTGGCGAAGTGCGCGGCGATGCGCGCGCCCATGGTTCCGGCGCCGAGCACCGCGACCTGGCGGATTGGCTTCATGATGTGGGAGTCCTCTTCAACAGCGTGGAAAGAATGGAATTCGCGAGCTGCTCGCCGTCCGTCTCGGCGGGCGCGGGCCGCACCACGAATCCGACAAAGGCCGTATACATGACGCGGGCGCGGGAGTCCGCGCTCTTCTGCCTGTGCCCGGCGGACCGCAGCAGGCGGCTGAGATACTCCGTGCGCCGGGCGTCGATTTCGGCCAGGGCGGAGGCGACGCGCTCAGCCTCCAGCGACCAGGCCCGCATGGCGCGTTCGAAGCGTAGATCGGTGGTGAAAGCGTGTAGAACGATCGCCTGCAAGCGTGCCTGCGGAGAGGCGGCGGCGCGCTCGTGCTGGTCGATCATTTTATCGACGGCAACGTGGGTCCAGAAAGAGAGCAATTGCGCGTGGAAGTCGTCCAGCGACTGGAAGTGCCAGTAGAACGATCCACGCGATACGCCCAGTTCGCGGGCCAGGGCATCGGCGCGCAGGGCACGGGGGCCTCCGGCGGCCAGCGCGAACAGACCGTGCTTGAGCCAGTCAGTGGGACTCAGCGGGCCAGGCGACGCGGCTTTGGTGGCGTGCACGCTCCTGACACCCAGGTCAGGGCTGCTGTGGATAAGCATTGTGAGTACCATACATCACTGTATGGGGGAAGTCCAGCACAGGCTGAAACCTCACAATCAGGCGGAGGAAAGTCTATTTGAAGCTCTTCACGGCCTCAGCCTCGTCGTCGAAGATCTCGAAGACGGTGATGAGCTTGGTGATCTGCAGCAGGTTGTAGATCTTCTCGGGCAACCGGGCCAGTTTGATCTGGGCGGAGACGTTGCGGGCCGAGGTGTAAGCGCCCACCAGTTCGCCAATGCCGGTCGAATCGAGGTAGGTCACGCCGCCAAGGTCGAGCAGCAGCTTCCGGGTTCCCTTCTGGAGCAATTCGCGCAAAGTATTGCGAAACAGACTAGTGGATTCCCCTAATGTGATGGTGCCGGTGCAGGCCATCACCGTAACGCCGTTTACTTCGCGAGTCTGAATGTGGACGGACATGAGACAGAGTTCCTCCTGCGGGAGAAAACTCATCGTAGCAAAGGAACCCCTCCCCGTTGGGGCGGCCGGGCCGGGGATTGTGCCAATTTCTATGCCCCGTGCCCGGCGCTGCCGTTAACTCGTTGATTTTTAGACGATTGATTCGTGCTCGACATTGCGGGGCATGGGCTTGTCGGTGGACGCGAAATCGGCTTTAGCTTCCCGCACGCACCCAATGTCGTCGGCACCGGAGGTTCGCAACAGCGAGACGGCCTGGTTCCGCCACTGTTTGCTGTCGCAGTGAACCGAAAGCAGGATCGCTCCGCGCCGCCGCCGGCCGCCGCAGCGCCTTGTCTCATATTCCGGAATTACCCATCCGGCGATTGTGCCAACAAGGCCGCCGATGACGGCACCGATGCTCATCCCCGCAAGAACAACCAGCACGACGTCGGCGGCCAGATAGCCGTCGAGATAAGGGACATGAATGGATCCGCCGGCCAGCACCCAGGCAATCACGGCGCCGACAAATGCGCCTGCCGCGAAACCCGCGACGGCGCCTTCCGGAGCCTTGCTGCTCTTCACGTGGACCAAGTCCTTCGTGCCCTCATTGATGGAGAGCAGGAGGGAGTGATCGGTGCTGCGAAATCCGGCGCGGCGGAGGAGATTCAGGGCGTTTTCCGCATCGTTGAGAGATACGTAGGTGGCCATCACTGCCATATTCTTGCTTGCCATAGGGCTGTTCTCCTTACACAGGAAAACATAAGCAAGCCTGCAGCCATTACTTCAAAACTTTTATTTTCTTCGGTTTGCGAAACCAACTGGCGCGCCTGCCGCCCGTTACAGCAGCAAACAGGCAATTCTTCCCGCCCGCCGGGCAGAAAATTCGCCTGACGGTCTTCGCCCATTCATCGGAATCAGGCCAGGGTCTCGGCCAAGACCGTCAACGCCTGCACGCACTGCCCCGCCGAAACATCGTAGTGGGTGACCGCTCGCATCGTGGTGGGATTGATGCCGTTGATCAGAACACCCCGCAATTTCAGGGCGGCGCTGATGGCGGCACTCTCCTTGCCCGAACTGGAAACATCGAAGATCACAATGTTGGTGGCGGGCACCGGAGTGATGACGCGAATCCCGGGAATCTCCGCCAATCCGGCCGCCAGTGTGCGCGCATTTTCATGATCCACCGACAACCGGTGGGGCATGGTCTCCAGTGCGATCAACCCCGCGGCGCCGAGGATGCCCACCTGGCGCATGCCGCCGCCGAGGCGCTTGCGGTAGAGACGCGCCCGTTTCATGTTCGCCTCCGATCCGACAATCATCGATCCGGCCGGAGCGCCTAACCCCTTGGAAAGACAGAACTGGACCGTGTCGACCTTGGCGCACATCTGCTTGACGCCGATGCCCGAGGCGGCTGCGGCATTGAAGATGCGCGCGCCATCCATGTGGACGGCAATGCCGCGCTCATGGGCGCGATCGCAAATGTCGTCGATCACCGCCTGCGGATAGACCGTCCCCCCCGCCATGTTGTGGGTGTTTTCCAGCTCAACGCACCCGGTATCGGCGGCATGCGGACCGAGAGGGCGGATTTCCCGTTGGATGGCATCCCAGGTCAGAATTCCATCCTCAGTGTGGATCGCCCGGATCTGGCAACCCGAGAACCAGGACGTCATGGAGAGCTCGTAGTTCAGCAGGTGGCCGCGAGCGTCGCAAATCACCTCCTGGCCGTGCGTCGTCAAGCACTTGACGCCAATGGTGTTACCCATCGTGCCGGTGGGCACGAACAGGCCCGCTTCCTTGCCAAACGTCTCGGCGGCTCGCGCTTCCAGCAGGTTGATGGTGGGATCTTCCCGATAGACGTCGTCGCCTACCTCGGCTTCCGCCATCGCCCGGCGCATCTCCGGCGTGGGCCGCGTCACGGTATCGGATCTCAGGTCGATCATGGTCTCAGGCATGAATAAATTCCTCAAACACCTCGTTGGAGAGCAGGATTCCGCGCGGCGTGAGGCGCAGGGTCTGCCCGTCTGTGGCCAGCAGGCCATCGCTTACGAACTGATCGATGACAGCGCGGTGCTCCGCCCACTCGTCCGGGGTGGGTTGGATGCCTTTCATCAGGCGTAAACCAACGAAGAACCGCTCTTCGGCGAGGATCGCCTCGACCGAACTCAAGCGTGGATCAGGAGCCTTTGCGTACTCAGAGGGCGCCTCCACGTTCTGCCAGCGCAGGCGGCCGTCAAAAGAATGGGCATCTGCTCCAAACCCAAGATAAGGCTCCAGTTGCCAATACTTCAGATTGTGCATGGACTCCGAGCCGGGCCGGGCGAAGTTGGAGATCTCGTAACGCTGGAGGCCCATCTCCGCCAGGCGATCCACCGCCTGCTCGTAACATTCCACTATCTGCTGCTCGCCGGGTACGTCCATCGCCCCATACCGCACCCCGCCCAGCAGCATTTCCTTGCCCAGCCTCGAATCCTCGTCCACCTCCAGCATGTAGACGGAGACATGCGGTACATCCAGGCTCTCCACGTGGGCAAGCGAACTCTCCCAGCCGCGGGCAGTCTGGCCGGGCAAACCGGCAATCAGGTCGATATTGATCTCGGAGAAGCCCTCGGACCGGAGCATGGCTACATCTTCCGCCACATTCGCGGCGGTGTGCTTGCGGCCGGTACGCCGCAACTCCGTTTCGACGAAGGACTGCACGCCCAGGCTGACACGGTTGAGCCCCAAACGAAGCCAGGACTGCGCCTGCTGCTGCGAAATGGCGCCCGGGGCTGCCTCGATCGTCGCCTCGGGCCAGGGATTGCCCGGGACGAGCCCCAGGATGGCGCCCAGCATCGCGGGATCCATCGAAGCAGGCGTGCCTCCGCCCAGGTAAACTGTTTCCGGCGTCCACCCCCAGATTGTGGAGCGGATTTCGCGGGTCAGTGCATCCAAATACTGTTGTTCCAATTCACGCGGGAACACCCCGGAGGCGAAATTGCAGTAGGTGCACTTCTGCGCACAGAACGGCCAGGAGATGTAGACGCCGGCCACTAGAGATGAAAATCCGGAATCCGCTTCTGAATGGCGGAAACCATCAGATCTTCCAGCGTTTGGCCGGAGTCGGGGAGGACAAAGGCGTCAGCCTCGGGCTTCCAGTCGAACTTGTAACTTTGGACGTGAGCCGATACCCAGATCTGTTTCACGGGGCTGTTCGGGCTGACGACAAACCGCTCACGTGGTTCTTCGAACTCGACGGTGAGCGCTCCGTTGTTCATGTCCACGTCGAAATCGTAGTCGTCGCTGGCTCCGGCCAGTTTGGCAAAGACGGTTTCCAGGGTCTGATCGACCCGCTGCTGGAATTCCTGGTCGGTAAGCATCATCTACAGTTTAGCCGCTTGTGCGGGGACAACCGGAGCGCGGCAGGCGCAGTTGAAGGAGACGCAATGATCGGATTTGCTAGTCTGGGTTGGAGCAAGGCATGAGAAGCACCTGCATTCCGCATACCGAACTGCCGGGTACCAGCGCGCTTTTCGCTGACTATCTGTACCGCTTTGAACGCGTGGCGAAGTTCTACGCGCACAACCCGCATGATCCGGAGTCCATCCGCCGGGCGGCCAACGCGGCGGGCATCCCCGACGAGCGGCGGCAGAAGGTCGTCGCGGCCTTGCGAAAGATCAACGGCGAGTCTGCCTCGCTGGCCCAGTTGGAACTCCCCGACACCGTGGCCATCGTCACCGGCCAGCAGGTGGGCCTTTTCTCCGGGCCGGCGTACACCGTCTACAAAGCGTTGACAGCCGCCAAACTGGCGCGCCAGTTGACTGACTCCGGCATCCGGGCGGTGCCCGTCTTCTGGCTGGCCACCGAGGATCACGATTTTCAGGAGATCCAGCACGCGTGGATGTTCGACCCCCGGCAGCGGGCGGCCCGCCTGGAGGCGACCGGCGCCGGCCAACCCGGTCAACCGGTGGGTTCGATTCCCATCACTACCGCTCCGGTGGACCAACTGCGCGAGACACTGCGCGGTTTCCTCTATGCCGACGAAGTGATGGAGCTGGTGGATGACGCCTATCAGCCCGGCCGCACGTTCGGCGAGGCGTTCCGCCTGCTGATTCAACGCCTGCTCGCCGGACATGGCCTGGTCTTCCTGGATCCTCTCGAACCGGCCCTGCGGGAAGTGGCTGCGCCCATGCTGCATGCCGCCCTGGAACGGCGCGGTGAGCTCACCCAGGCGCTGATCGCCCGCGGCAAGGAACTGGAAGCCGCCGGCTACCATTCGCAGGTCCTCGTAGACAAAGATACGTCTCTGTTCTTCAAGCTGGAGGGCGGCCGCCGGCTGAAGCTCGCGCCGGACGAGGTACCTTCCGATTCCGCTTCGCTCTCGCCGAATGCGCTCCTGCGCCCGGTGATGCAGGACTACCTGTTGCCCACCGCGGCCTACATAGGCGGGCCGGCGGAACTGGCCTACCTCGCCCAGTCGCAGGTGCTCTACCAGACCCTGCTGGGCCGCATGCCCATGGCCGTGCCGCGCAGCGGATTCACCCTGCTGGATGAGCGCGCCCACACGCTGATGGACAAGTTTCATATCACGCTGACGGATTGTTTCCACGGGGCCGACTCCCTCAAGGAACGGATCGCTTCGCGCCTCATTCCTGAATCGCTGGGCGCTACGTTTGAAGACGTCACGAGCGAAGTCCGCAGTTCGCTGGAGCGCCTGGAGCGTGAACTGCAGAGCTTCGACCCCACGTTGGGCGCCGCCCTGGTGAAGAGCCGGGCGAAGATCCTTTATCAGCTCGAAAAGAACCGCCGCAAGACCTCGCGTGAGGCAATGCGCCGCAACCTCCAGGTGACCGAGGGTGCCGCCCACCTCAGCGGCCTGGTGTTCCCGGAGCGCCACCTGCAGGAGCGGTTGTTCTCACTGCTGCCCTTCCTGGCGCGGCATGGCTTCGATCTGATCGATACCCTTTACGAGAACGTCCACCGCGGCTGTCCGGACCATCTGTTGTTGACCGTATGAAAACCAACTCCGTCAAACAGGCCCTGCGCGAGGGCAGGCTCCAACTCGGCACGGCCTTCGCCCAACTCCGTTCGCAGGACGTGGCCCGCATCCTGGCGGCAGCCGGCTTCGACTGGGCCTTTTTGGACGGAGAGCACGGCGGCTTCGATCAGGAGACGCTGCAGGATCTGTGCCGGATTGCCGTGAAGGTGGGCCTCAGCCCCATCGTGCGCGTGGCGGACCTCCAGTATTCGCTCGTCGCCCGAGCCCTGGACTGCGGCGCTGAGGGCGTGATCTTCCCCCGCGTCGAGGATCCGGCTCTGCTCGAGAAGGCCGTCAGTTGGACCAAGTTTCCGCCTGTCGGGATGCGCGGCATGGGCCTGACGACGATGTCGTTCGACTTCGAGCCCGTCACCATCCCGCAGATGATGGAGCACCTCAACCGCGAGCAGATGGTGGTGCTGCAGATTGAAACCGTGAAGGCCTTTGAAGCCCGCGACGAACTGCTTTCGGTCGCCAACGTGGACGCGGTCATGATAGGCCCGGTCGATCTCACCATCAGCCTGGGTGTGCCCGGCGAATTTGAGCATCCCAGGATGCTCGCGACCGTGGAGAAGATCATCGAGAGCTGCATTGCACACGGCGTAGCTCCCGGTGCGCAGGCTCGGAATCTTGCCCTTGCCCAACGCTGGAAGAAGATGGGCATGCTCTTCGTAGGCTGCAGCAGCGAGACCGCGATGCTCTACGAGCGCGGGCTGGAAATCACGAACGCGCTGCGGTGAAGCTACCCGACCCTTACCTGCATAATCCTGACGAACAGCGGATTGACGCACCGCTGGGGCGCTGGAACCTGTACATCGGCGGTGCCCGCCGTCATGTGCCCGGTTATGTGAACCTCGACATCCTGGCCACTCCGGGTGTCGACGTCCTGGCCGACGCCCACGAGCTTCCCTTTCCGGATGACGTCTTCCAACGCGTGGAGTGCGACGCCGTGCTGGAGCACGTGTACATGCCGCAGCGCGTGATGCGGGAGATCGAACGCGTGCTCGCCCCGGGCGGCTTCGCCCATGTCGTGACACCGTTCTGCCACCCGTTTCACGAATACCCCAAGGACTACCGGCGCTTCACGCCCGATGGTCTCGCCTCGATGGCCGGCGGCCTGAAAGTGGTGAAGACCGGCTGGCGCACGGGACCTGCAGCCACTTGGATCCTCTTCACCATGGAGTTCGCGAAGATGCTGCTGCCCTGGCGCTGGTGGCGCATCCTGGCGCACGGCGTCCTCGGGCTGCTGCTTTGGCCGCTACGCTACCTGGATCCCTGGCTGATGAACTCGCCACACGCAGCCCGCCTGGGCAATCACTGCTACGTGTGGCTGCAGAAGCCGAAAACCGGCCGCTAGACCGGATTCGCGGTCATGAACGCGGCAATCTCCGCGATCTCTTCCGGCGACAGGCGGAAAGTAGCCGCGCCGATCACACCTTCCAGTTGAGCCGGCGACCGCAATCCGACGATGGCCGCCGTGATCTCGGGACGCCGCAGCGCCCAGGCGATGGCCACTTCTCCGGGCATCCGCCCGTGGCGATTGCCGATCTCGCGGATGAGTTCAACCAGCGCCAGGTTGCGCGTCAGGTGCGGCTCTTTGAAGCTGAGGGCGTTCTTGCGGAAATCGTCGGCGGGCAGATTCTCGATGCGCTCGCGGGTCATCTTCCCGGTTAGCAGGCCGGACTTCATCGGCGAGTAGACGATCATGCCGATATTATTCTCGGCGCAGTAAGGCATCGCCGCGGCTTCGACATCGGGCGAGGGGATCGAGTAGGGAGGCTGCAGCGAGGTGATGGGGCCGAATTTCTGAATGCGCTTCATCTGCGCGACATTAAAGTTCGACACTCCCACCCAGCGGACTTTGCCTTCTTCCTTCAACCGCACCATCGTCTCCCAGCCCTCTTCGATGTCCTCCTCGGGCTCGGGCCAGTGGATCTGATAAAGATCGATTACATCGAGCTTCAACCGCCGCAGGGAAGCCTCGCACTCCTTCCGGATGGAGTCGCTCTTGAGGCTCTTGTAGATCTGGCGGTTCTCATCCCAGCAGCGTTCGCACTTGGTGAACACATAGGGCTTCTGCGTCCGGCCTTCCAGCGCCTTCGCCACAACTTCCTCGGAATGGCCGAGGCCATACACCGCGGCGGTATCAATCCAGTTGATGCCCGCATCCAGCGCGGCGCGAATGGCCGCAATCGATTCGCTGTCGTCCTGCGGACCCCAGGCAAACGCCCAGCCGCCGCCCCCCATGGCCCAGGCTCCGACGCCAAGCGGGGTGATATGTAGGTCACTGTTGCCAAGTTGTTTTGTCTGCATCGCTCATTTCGTTATACCCCGTAGAGACCCCACCGCATGGAACACTTGGGCTTTCAGCCCACCGGGGGATGCCCGGTTCCGATACTCTGTTCGAAGCGAGGCATTCACTACAAAATGAACATCGGATTTGTCGGACTCGGCATCATGGGCAAGCCCATGGCCAAGAATCTCCTGAAGGCCGGCCACAAGCTGACCGTGTACGACATCGTCACCGCATCGGTCGAAGAGCTGACCGCCGCCGGCGCGGAAGCCGCTTCCTCGGCCGCCGATGCGGCTGCGCGCTCGGAACTGACCATCACCATGCTGCCGGACGGACCGGACGTCGAAGCCGCCGTGCTGAACCCCGGCGGCGTGCTGGACGGCGCAGCCGCGGGCTCCATCATTGTGGACATGAGCTCCATCAACCCCGTAACGGCCCAGAAAGTGGGAGCGGCCTGCGCGGAGAAGGGCGTGGAGTTCCTGGATGCGCCGGTGAGCGGCGGTGAACCAAAGGCCATCGACGCCACCCTGGCGATCATGGTGGGCGGCAGCCAGGACACGTTCGACAAGGCGCTACCGGTGTTGAAGTCCCTGGGCTCCAGCGCGACCCTCACTGGCCCTGTCGGCGCCGGCAATGTGACTAAACTGGCGAACCAGATCATGGTCGCCTGCAACATCGCCGCAATGGGCGAAGCACTCGTCCTGGCCACCAAGGCAGGCCTGGATCCGGAGGTTGTCTTCAACGCGGTGAAAGGCGGGCTCGCGGGCAGCACGGTGTTGAACGCCAAGGCGCCCATGGTCATCGGCCGTAACTTCAAACCCGGCTTCCGCATCCGCCTGCACCAGAAGGATCTGCGCAACGCGCTGCTGGCCGCCGAGTCGATGAAGGTCGCCCTGCCCTTCACCAGCATGGTGCAGCAGATGCTCGTGGCCTCGATGAACAACGGCCGCGGCGACCTCGACCATTCCGCCATCGTCAACATCATCGAAGACATGGCGCAGTGCCAGGTCCGCAAGCCCGAATAAGGAACAAAGCCGATGCAGCCTCTCTACGTACGCGTCCATGCGCGCGACAATGTCGCCATCATCGTGAACCCAGAGGGGCTGCCGGCCGGGACATCCTTCGCCGATGGCTTGACCCTGACGGAGTTCATCCCACAGGCCCACAAGGTGGCCTTAGTTGAGATCGGTGCGGACGAACCCGTGGTCCGGTACGGCGAAGTCATCGGACTGGCCCGCCGGACCATCGCACAGGGGTCCTGGGTTCGTGAAGAGCTACTGAGCCTTCCTTCCGCCCCGGCCCTCGATCAACTGCCTCTCGCCACCGCCGTCCCAGACTCCCTGCCTCCGCTGGAAGGCATCACCTTCGACGGCTATCCCAATCCCGACGGCACCGTGGGCACCCGCAACATCCTGGGCATCACCACGACCGTCCAGTGCGTCGCGCCCACGGTCGACTACGCGGTCAAGCGGATCAAGCAGGAACTGCTGCCGCGCTACCCCAACGTGGACGACGCGGTCGCCATCACCCACACCTACGGCTGCGGCGTGGCCATCCAGGCGCCCGGAGCTGCTGTCCCCATCCGCACCATCCGCAACCTCGCGCTGAATCCCAATCTGGGCGAATCGCCGCTGATCGTGAGCCTGGGCTGCGAGAAACTGCAGCCCGCGAAGCTCTTCCCTACCTCACCGGGACTGCCGGTGCTGCAGAACGAAGACCCGTTTATCGTCCGGCTGCAGGACCAGCACGGCTTCCAGGACATGATCGCGGAGATCCTGCGCTTCGCGGAAAAGCGCCTGGAGCAACTCGATCGCCGCCGCCGCGTGCCCTGCCCTGCTTCGCAGCTGAGTGTCGGACTGCAGTGCGGCGGCAGCGACGCCTTCTCCGGAGTCACCGCCAACCCGGCCGTCGGCCATGCGGCGGACCTGCTGGTGCGCGCCGGCGCCACAGTGATGTTCTCGGAAGTGACAGAGGTACGCGACGCCGTCCACCTGCTGACGCCGCGCGCGATCAACGAAGCAGTGGCCCAGGCGCTGATCCGGGAAATGGCCTGGTATGACGAGTATCTGGAACGCGGCTTCGCCGACCGCAGCGCCAACCCCACGCCGGGCAACAAACGCGGAGGCCTGGCAAACATCGTCGAGAAGGCTCTGGGCTCCGTGGCCAAGGCGGGCACTACAGCCTTAATGGGGGTGGCCGGACCGGGCGAGCGCGTCACCACGAAGGGCCTTGTCTTTGCCGCGACGCCCGCCAGCGATTTCATCTGCGGCACGCTCCAACTCGCCGCGGGTATGAACATGCACGTCTTCACGACGGGCGAAGGCACACCCTATGGACTAGCGATGGCTCCGGTGATCAAGGTCTCTTCACGCACCGCCCTGGCCGAGCGCTGGCCCGACCTAATCGACGTCAACGCCGGCCGCATCGCGACAGGAGACGCCTCGATCCAGCAGGTGGGCCAGGAGCTGTTTGACCTCATCCTGGCTGTCGCCAGCGGCCGCAAAAAGACATGGGCCGAGACGTGGCAACTGCACAACGCCCCGGCCCTCTTTAACCCCGGCCCCGTCACCTGAGGCTCACCCCAACAGTGCCTTCTCGAGTTCGGCGGCGCGGGGAAACAGAAACTCATTCTCGACGCGGATGTGCTCCAGCAGGTCGGCTTCCAGCTCTTCCAGGGAAGCAAACACGGCCCGGAAGTTCGCACATGCATAGTCGGCCGGCACGTAGTCGCGGGTGATCGCCCGCATCTGCTTCAGCGCGTCGGTGGCTCCGTCGTGCTCGCGCAGCATCATCTGGATCGGATTGCGCACGGTGCCGAACGGCGGCGCACCAATGGGGTAGCCCGTCTCCGCAGCCGAGTCATAGCGGTTGATGACCGGGAAGAGGATCATTTCCTCTTTGTGGAGATGCAGCTCCAGTTCTTCCTGCAACCCGCAGTAGACAGCGTGCAGTCGGCTCAGCAAAGCGCCGTCCCGCTCGCCGTGGCGCGTGGCCATGCGGTCTAGCCGCTGCCGCAGCCGGGGCAACTCCAGTTTCAGGTACTCGTGATGGCGGGCGTTGATGTGCTTCGTCAGCTCGCGCAGCGAGATGTTCGCCCAGTCACCGGACACGGCCTGCCTGGGCGCCGCCGCTGCCTGCAACTCACTGAGAACGGCTTCCAGGTTCAGCCCGCGCTGCCGGCACGCTTCGTCGATGAGGACATCAGCTTCCTGGTGAAAGTCGATGCCATACTTTTCCACAACCACGACGCAACGGAAGTTGCGGGCGGTCCAGTCTCCAACAGTAGCGGCGGCGGTTTGAATCATCGGTCGTTCTCCTGATGCCAGTTTCCACCCGCCGGCCCTTGCCGGTCTGTGACCAATATCACAATCGGCTTGGAAATATGCTAACCGCCGGGTAAGATACTCCGCATGGCAAGCACCACGGTCCGCAGCGTTCTCTCCGTTCTGGCTGGCTGGGCCTCAGTCGGAGCTCTGGTGGTCGCCACCGACGGTCTGCTCATGGCAGTGTTTCCCGACCGCTATGTGGCAGGCCGCCTGCCCCCCGATTCCCTGGCCGCGATCAGCCTCGCCACCAGCACAATCTGGTCCGTCGCCGGCGGCTGGGTGACGGCACGGCTGGCGCCGTTCAAGCCTTGGCACCACATCCTGGGCCTCATCCTGTGGGGTGAGTTGCTGGGCTTTGTGTCCACCGCGTTCACGTGGGGTCAGACCCAGCTGTGGTATCAGGTCGGGCTGCTGATCCTGTGGACGCCCGCGGTCTGCCTTGGCGGCTGGCTGAGGGCCGGCAAGCCCTCGTTCCGTGCCGCGTGAGTTCATCCAGGCTCTGCTTTGACGCCGCTGGAGCACGAGTGATACTGTTTGGGACGGAGAAGCTATGAACCGGTTCAGTGCTGCTTTTATTTTGTCAATTTCCCTTTGTGCCGCCCAGCCGGCCAAGACCAGGACGATCTCCCTGGCCGACCTCAAAGACCGCATCCGTGGCGGCTGGGCCGGGCAGATGTTCGGCGTCAGCTACGGCGCGCCCACCGAGTTCCGCTTCAACGAAAAGATCATCCCGGTCGACAAATTGCCCGAGTGGAAACCCTCCAAGGTCGATAACGCCCTGAACCAGGACGACCTCTATGTCGACATGACGTTCGCCAAGGTTCTGGACGACAAGGGCCTCGACGCCACCACGGACGACTTCGGCGCCATGTTCAAGAACGCGCGCTACAACCTTTGGCATGCGAACCTCGCCGCCCGCCGGGCCCTGAAGCGCGGAGTGCCCGCCACTCTGTCCGGCACTCCCAAATACAACGCCCACGCCAACGACATCGACTTCCAGATCGAAGCCGACTTCATCGGCCTGATGACGCCTGGACTCCCACAGGTCGCCAACGACATCGCCTGGCGCGCCGGCCGCGTCATGAACTACGGCGACGGCATCTACGGCGGCATGTTCGTGGGCTGTATGTATGCCGACGCGTTCTTTGAATCCGACCCCCACAAGGTAGTGGAAGCCGGCCTGGCCTGCATCCCGGCCAAGAGCCCCTACGGCCAGTTGATTTCGGACCTGATGACCTGGCACAAGCAGAACCCGAACGACTGGGAGAAGGCGTGGCACCTCATCGAGGAGAAGTGGAACAAACGCGAGCCCTGCCCCGAAGGCGCCCTGAAGCCTTTCAACATTGATGCCAAGATCAACGGAGCCTACATCGCCCTGGGCCTCCTGTACGGCGATGGCGACATGACCAAGACCATCCAGATCTCGACTCGCGCCGGGCAGGATTCCGACTGCAATCCCTCCTCGGCCGCGGGCGTGCTGGGCACGATGCTGGGCTGGAATCGAATTCCGGATCAGTGGAAGAGCGGCATCCCGCCGCTTGCCAATCGTAAGTTCCAGTACACCGACTTCACCTTCGAGACCATCGTCGACAGCACCTACAACCGCGCGCTGGCAGTGGTCAAGCGAGCCGGAGGCAAGGTGGAAGGCGACAAGCTGACGGTTCCTGCCCAGGCGGCGAAAGCCCCGAAACTGGAGGTCTGGGACGACTACGGCTCGCCCGCTGAGCGTGTGGCGATCAACGACCCCCGCTGGCAGTGGAACGGCCATTGGACCGACGAATCGAGCCGCAATACGGGATCGCGCATCTCATCCACGAAGGGCGCCTCCGCCGAGATCTCCTTCGAGGGCCGCGGTGTCATCCTGGTAGGCCTCTACCTGCCGGACGGCGGCCTTGCCGACGTGTATATGGATGGCAAGCTCGCCTCGACAGTCGACGTCTATCCCGATGAAGATGCGAGCAAGGGCGGCGAAAGCGTCTACCACGACTTCGCGCTCAAGCCCGGCAAGCACACTCTGAAACTGGTGGTGAAGGGCGAGCCGTACCAGGGATCCAAGGGGGCGAAAATCGCCCTCAGCAACCTCGTAGTCTTCCGCTAACCTCACGTCGAGCGTGGACGCGGCCTACTTCAGGATCGCGTCCACCGTGGCCTGCGTGATCGGGTGATAGCCGGACCGAGCCTGCTGATAGATGGACTGCGCCCGGGCTCGGCCGTCCGGTGTCTTCACCAGCGCCTCGAACAGCGGCTTCACAAACTTGCGGCGCCCCACCTGCACCAGGAACTCCTGCAGCCGGGGATAGGCCGGCTCATACTTCGCACGCACGGCCATCAGCAGCCACTGGGCCGCCACTTCGCTGTTGCCGGCATGGGTGAAGTCCCATTGCTGATCCAGATCGGCCATCTTCGGGGCACTCAGATCCTCGGCCAGCGACCGCAGCCAGTGCAGCCATTCCGCCGTGACCCAGGCCTTGCGCGGCTTCGTCTCGAAGTCGAAGCTGATCTTCGGAGCGTCCGGCGGCAAGCCCGGATGATGAATCCAGGCGTCCAGGTTCTCGTTGGGAAACGACTGATGCAGGTACGCGACAAACTGGTCCGTCGTGATCGACTGAAACGCGAAGTGATCGAAATACGACCGGATCCAGGCGTCGAACTTCTCGCGGCCGTACTTCTCTTCCAGCTTCCGCAGCAGCAGCGCACCCTTTCCGTACGGCACCTGCGTCATGCCGTCATCCGGATCCCGGCCCTTCAGGTCGACCGCCAGATGCTGATCGGCCGGGGGCAGGTCCTTCATCTCATCCTTGAGTTCCCCCACCTCGATGGCGAACTCCATCTCGGATTGGCGGCGGCCGTACAGCGCCTCCTGGATCCGGCGCTCAATGTAGGTGGTGAACCCTTCGTTCAGCCAGAAGTCAGACCAGGTCGCATTCGTCACCAGATTGCCCGACCACGAATGCGCCAGCTCATGCGAGACCAGCGAGACCAGCGACCGGTCGCCCGCAATCACCGTAGGCGTGGCGAAGGTCAGGCACGGGTTCTCCATGCCGCCGAACGGGAACGAAGGAGGCAGCACCAGCAGGTCGTAGCGGCCCCAGCGATAGGGCCCGTAGAGGCTCTCCGCGGCCGCTACCATCTTTTCCATGTCGGCGAATTCCCACGCCGCGCCCTTCAGCACCGAGGGCTCGGCCCAGACGCCGCAACGCTGGCCAATCGCCTGGAACTGCAAATCGCCCACCGCGATGGCGATGAGATAGGGCGGAATCGGCTCGGGCAGATGGAAGTGGCCGGGCCGCACCACGCGCGCCGACATCAGCGGGGTCAGCGGCACTGGAGCATGAATCCGCGCCGAGTAGGTCACCCGGACACCAGGTGAATCCTGAATCGGGATCCACGACCGTGCATGGATCGCCTGCGACTGGGAGAACAGAAAGGGATGCTTCTTCCCCGCGGTCTGCGGCGGCTCCAGCCACTGCAGGCCAGAAGCCTCCGGAGCAGTCTCGTACTCGACCACCACGCTGCGAACACCCGGCGCCAGCGGAATCGTCAACGGAGCGCCCAGAAACTTGTCCCTCGCCCCGAGCATAAAGCCCGACGACGAACCGTTCACGCGCAGGATGTGGAGATCGCGCGTGTCCAGCACCAGCGTCTTGCCGGCCTGGTCCAGCGTCAGCGTCGCAGCCCCACGCAGCTTCTTCTCGGCAAAGGAGACGGCCAGGTCGAGCTCGACGTGGCGCACACGGGATTCCGTGGGATTCGAATAGGAGTGGATGTCGGTCACGATTCTGTCTTTAGGCTAGCGCGATTGGGCATCCGGATCTCGACTCCGCGCTGCTCCAGTTCCCTCAACAACTGGGCCACGGCTTCCGACGGCGGGCTGCCGTCCACCCGGACGGCCCAACTCAACTCTTCGCGGAACGCGCGTGTCGACACCCGCCAGGGAAGCTGCTCGCCGGTCGCCACGATGCCGCTGCCGATGGTAATCACTGACCACCGCCGGGCAAGCGCCAGGGCCTCCTGCAAGGACGGCCGCGGCCCTCGCACAATGAAGTGATTGTCGCCGCACACCAACAGCCCCACCTCTTCGGTCATGTCCGATATGGTAGCGTCTCACTGAGATGACCACCGCCCCGAGAGCAAGACTCCAGGCACTCGATCTGTTTCGAGGCGCGACGATCGCTTCCATGATTCTGGTCAACAATCCCGGGCCCGGCCCCACCTATGCACCGCTGGAACACGCCGAATGGCACGGCTGGACGTTCACCGACACTGTCTTTCCGTTCTTCCTGTGGATCGTGGGCGTGGCCATGACCCTGTCCACCGCCCGACGCATGGAACGTGGAGACGATCGCGGCGCGCTGCTCCGCCACACCATCCAGCGAGCCGTCATCATCTTCCTTTTGGGCTTCCTGATGGGCCCCTTCCCGAACATCGACTTCGCCACCATTCGAGTTCCCGGCGTCCTGCAGCGCATCGCGGTCTGCTATTTGATCGCCGGCGTCATCTTCCTGTTCACGAAGGTGCGGGGACAGATCGCCTGGCTCGTCGGCCTGAACGCCCTCTACTGGGGCCTCATGACGCTCTATCCCACCCCGGAGTGCGGCCCCGGCTCACTCACCAAGGAGTGCAATTTCGCCCGCTACGTCGACACCCAGTTCCTCAGCGGCCACATGTGGCGCGTCACAAAAGTCTGGGATCCCGAGGGCATCGTCAGTACCCTGCCGGCCATCGGGACGGTCTTCTTCGGGATCCTCACCGGCCACCTGCTGCGGCGCTTCTCCGAACCTCTACAACGTCTGCGCCTGTTGCTCGGCTCCGGCGCGGCGCTGCTTGCTCTCGCCTATGTGCTCGCCATCTGGATGCCATTCAACAAGAACCTGTGGACGACGTCCTATTCCGTGCTGATGGCCGGACTCGCCTCACTCCTCTTCGGAGCCTGGTATTACCTCAGCGACGTGCGCGGCTTCGGCCAGTGGTTCCGCCCCTTCGAGATCTTTGGCTCCAACGCGATCCTGATGTTCCTGCTGAGCGGCGCCCTGGCCAAGATCGCCCTCCGCAGCGGAGCCGGAGCCTCGTTCCACCAGAACGTCTGCCTCGCTGTCACCTCGCCGATCAACGCGAGCCTGCTCTACGCCCTGGCGAATGTCCTGATCCTCTATCTCATCGCCTGGGCGCTGTGGCGCAAACAGTGGTTCCTCAAGTTCTGATCAGGCGCTGTGCGAATTCGATGGCGCGCAGCAGGCTGACCGTCGACGCGATGCCCTGCCCCGCGATGTCGAAGGCCGTGCCGTGGTCCACGGAAGTCCGGATGATCGGCAGCCCCAAAGCGACATTCACACCCGCCTCGAAATCGAGCAGCTTCAGCGGGATGTGGCCCTGGTCGTGGTACATGCAGACGATGGCGTCGTAGCGCTTCTTCCTAACGGCCAGGAAAAAGACCGTATCCGGAGGAAACGGCCCCTCGACGGGCATCCCTTGCGCCTGCGCCCATTCCACGGCCGGCCGGATCTCGCGGATCTCTTCCTCGCCAAACAGTCCATTCTCGCCGGCATGCGGATTCAGGCCCGCCACCGCAATCTTCGCCTCCGGCTTCAGCCGCAGTACCGCCTCGCTGGTCATGCGGATGATCGTGCAGATCCGGTCGAACTTCGCCCGTGCAATCGCATCGGACAGCGAGCAATGCGTGCTCACGTGCGTCACAATCAACTGGTCCGACGCCAGCATGATGGTGACGTCCTCCACACCACACAGCGCGCCAATCAACTCGGTGTGACCGGTGAAACCAGGGTCCGTCAGCTGCGTGGCTTCCTTGTTCATCGGCAGCGTGACCATAGCCGTGATCTGGCCGGCCAGGGCAGCCTTCGTGGCCGCGATCACATACTCCCGCGCGGCATGGCCCGACTTCGCATTGATCGCGCCCGGCGTGACGTCCGCTCCGCTCATCAGCCCCGCGTTCACTACGTTCAGGACACCCGGCCGGTACTCGTCCGGCTGCGTGATGGAGCGCAACTCGACACCGTGTGTGTTGTAGCGTTCCAGTGCCGCCGTGTCGCCGTAGGCGACGAACGGACATGTGATCTCACCTCGCTGAAAGGCATTCAGGAGGATCTCCGGGCCGACTCCACTGGAGTCGCCCATGGTTATGCCGAGCAGTTCCATGGTTCCTTCTCAGTCTGGCAGAGCCGTGCGTACAACCGCAGCAGAAGATCCGGCGCACCATAACCGCCGGCTTTGCTGATGAGCACCCGCCGCCGCCCTTCGTGCTCGAACAACGACACCGGAACCCCCGGCAATATTTCGCCCAACGGGTGAAGCACCGGATCGTCGAGCCGATGCAGAACCCCGCGCGCCGTATCACCGCCAAAGATGATCAGCGTGTCGTGCGCGCCAGCCGCCCGGTCAAACGCCCATGGGATGCCTTGCTGCCGCGCCATCTCCACCTGCGCGGACGAAGCGGGGTGCGCGCTCCCATTGATCACTACACAATCGGAGATTTGCGGCCACCGTTCCGGGGCCTTGCTCACTATCCCCAGGGCCTGTGCGAGAGCCCCGGCCAGGGCCGCCGGACCTGCGGCCACCACGGGCCGCGTCGCCGACAGTGCCTCGTCCGCCGCCGCACGGACATCCTCCGGCGTCTCTCCATCAAAGATGCGGATCCGCTCCAGATCGCAGCCCTGTGCGGCCAACACCTTCCACACATGGCTCTCCGTCACCGGGTTGAGCGGGTCCCGCGCAAAACTGGTCAGATGAACCGGGACCCCGTCCACCAGCAATACTCCACTGCGGACGGTCCGGCCCAATTCGGGATACGCGGGCACATAGCAGATCACCGACTCGGGATACGCGCCCAGCAGTGCCTTGAACTCCGCCCCGATATTGCCGCGTAATGTGGAGTCCGTCTTCTTGTACACAATGTCCGAGACCAGGTTCTCCATGGCGCCAAGCAGCCGGAACGCCGCGACATCGGGCGCCAGGTGGCGCGACTCCGTATCCAGCACCAACACGCTCTCGGCCCGGTCCGCCTGCGATTTCAACAGCACGGCGGAGTCACGGAAGCGGGCGCCCGCTTCCAGCGCGCCCGTCAGATCATCGGCCAGTGCCAACACCTGCAGCCTGCCCACCCTTTATACATACATGGAAACGCACCGGCTTGTCAGAAGAACCAGGTGAGCCGGACCCCGGCCGTTCGAGGCTGCACCAGCCGCGTGCCGACAAAAGCGGATTGGAAGTTGTACAGTGCCCGCTCGTTGCTGATGTTCGAGATCTGCAGGGAAGCTTCCCAGTGCCGCTTCTCTCCGCGCAGATGCTGGTAGCCCAACACCAGATCGGTGACGGCGCGAGGCCGGGTGCGCGGTGGAGCCGAAGTCAGGTTCACCAGCGGCAGCAGATCCGCGTAATCCGGATCGTTCCGCACTTGCGCCGGATCCACGGCGGCCGTCACCAATCCGCTGTCGTAACGCATCGAGCACGTAGCGTAGAACCCCTTCTTGCCGGTGTAGTTCACAATCGTCTGCAGGCTCAGCACCTGGTCGTGATCGATCACGAACGGCCCTGAATTCAACAGCGCGACGTCCCCATTGCCGATGTAGAGGCCGCCCGTGAATGGCGGCGTGGAGATGGCCCGAGCATGAGTCACGCTGAGCGAACCCGAGAAGCCGCTTACCGGAGTCACCACCATCCGGCCCTCCACCGAATTCACACGGATCGACTTCAACTGCATCGGGAAAATAATGGGCGTGTTGAAGAAGCTGTTGTTGTCCTGCTGGTCTTTCGCGTCCTTGTGGTAGAACGACGCGTTCAGACTGACCTTCCGCCCCACTGCCTGCTGCAGGCCCATTTCATACAGGTTCTGCCGCTCAGGCCGGATTAGCACGACAGCGCTGCCCACGGTCGCCCGGATGTCGGGCGCCACCAGCACACTCGATTCATCAGAGTTCGAAATCAACAGGTTCTCGTTGGGAGGCGTTTGATACAGCCGGTTGTAGGAGGCTCGCAACACCGTACCCGTCCCGCGAATGTTATAGGAAAGGCCCAGCCGCGGCTGGAATTGGCTGCCATGCACCAGAAACCGGTAGTTGTCGAAGCGCAGCCCGGCGGAGACGTGCCAGTTGCCCAGGCTGATTTCGTCCTGCAGGTAGCTGGAGTAGAGCGAACCCGAAGCTCGCTTGGAGAACTGGAAGAGGCGGCCGCCGCGGCTGAGATCGAAGGCCAACAGGTTCGGCAGGTAGCTCGCGGACTCCGGCGCGTTGAACGCTGGATCCGTAATGCCGAACGAGAAGTTCTCGCTCACCGGAAAATGCTGGATATCGGCGCCAAAACGGATATTGTGCCGCCCGCGCACAATGCCCAACTGGTTCAGCAGCGTGACCGTCGACAAATGCCGCGCCTGCGCAGCGGTGACAGGAAAATCGCCGGCACTCGGGAACAGCTGGGCTACGGTCGTCCGGTAGGAAGAGTTGCTGCTCCACAAAGTGTTCGCGTTGAATGTATGAACCCAGCCCAGGGCAGCGGAAACATCCCGCAACTCCTGCCGCTCGTCCATCCCCCGTGCCTGCTGCGACCGCAGGTTTGCCAGTTCGAAGGACGAACGTCCGGCCAGCAGATTCAACCGCAGCACGTCGTGCGCGCCGGCCTGGTAATCCAACCTGGAAAACGCTCGCTGCGAATTGCCGCCGTTGTGCAGGTTGTCCAGCGAAACCTGGTCCAGGTAGCGGTTGGACTTCATCGTGTTCAGCGAAAAGGTAAACCCGAGCCGGCCCTTCTCACCGGCCACCTGTGTCACCTGCGACAACGTATCGAATCCCGCGCCACTGACTGCGATGGATCCCCCCAACAGCCGGCCCGTACCCAGTCCGGTCTTGCTCGTCACGTTCACCACCGCCGAGACTTTGTTGCCGAACTCCGCCGGGATGTTGCCTGTGAACAGTTCCACGTTTTGAACAATGTTGGGGTCCACGGAATTGGCAAAGGCGCCGGTGAGCTGATCCGTGATCGGCATGCCGTCGATGATGAACGACATCTGATTGTGCGCGCCCCGTGGGTGGATCGCGCCGTTCGCATTCTGCGCGAACCCGGGGAAGCTGACGACCACTGCCTCCAGTCCCCGATTGCCCACCTGCAGCGCCATCTTGCCAATGTCGGTCTCGCTCAACTGGGCACGTGTGCCGGTCTCTTCCGCATTCACCAGCAGCGCCCGATCGCTGGCTGTCACGCTCACATGCGTCTCATTCGCGGCCAGCTCGAGTTTCACCTGCAACTCCGCCGTCAGTCGCGCGGTCAGCGTGACCGTCGTTTCAAAGGGCCGGAATCCGGGCGCCTCGACACGCACTTCGTAGTTCCTGGCGGGGATGTTTGTGAGCTGGAAGGCGCCGTCCGCGTCGGCCACCGAGCTTCGCTCAAAGTTCGTCAGCGGACTCTTCACGACCACGTGCGCTCCGGATACAGGAGCGCCAGTCTGGTCGTGCACCGTGCCCGCCACTGAGGCGGTGCTCTGCCCGAAGGCGCACGAACAGACGTAGAAATAGACCGGCCAAAACCAGCGAAAGTGGTGGCGCATGCAGTGTTAAGTTGTCCCCGTCCCCAGAATTTAGGTGTGCCTAAATTGAATTCTAAGCGGATTGGGCTGGTTTGGCAAGCGATTCCCGCATCCGGGCCAATTCCAGTGGGGAATGGCCACTTTTCCGCTGTCATCGGACAGGTTGCGGCTCTCCGCCGCCATGGGCTAGGTTTAGGTTGAGTGGCAAAGAAGAGCACGACACGCGCGAACAGCGAATCGACCGACGATTACCTGAAGGCGATCCTCACCATTGGCGGCCCCCAGGAAGACCGGGTCACCAGCAACGCCCTGGCGGAGCACCTGCAGGTTCGGCCGGCCTCCATCACGGGCATGCTCCAGAAGCTGTCCGGCCAGGAGACGCCACTGGTCGAATACGAGAAACACCGCGGAGCGCGTCTCACCGCCGCCGGCAAACGCAGGGCGCTTGAGGTCATCCGCCACCACCGCCTGATCGAACTCTTCCTGCACGACATCCTCGACTACCCCTGGGACGAGGTCCACGCCGAGGCCGAACGGCTGGAACACTTCATCTCGGAACGCATGGAGGAGCGCATCGCCGCCAAGCTGGGCGACCCGCTCATCGATCCGCACGGCCACGGCATTCCCCGCAAGGACGGAAGCCTGCCGGAACGCCGCGAAGTCTGCCTCGCTGAACTACCCGCGGGCAATGCGGGCGTGGTGACCAGCGTCTCGGACCGCCGCCCCGACGTCCTGCGCGAATTGAAGCATCTCGGCATCGTGCCCCGCACCCAGCTCACCGTGACGGAACGCCGCGCAGGCAGCCGTCCCATGCGCGTCCGCATCGGCCCGGCTACGCAGGACATATCCCTGACGGTCCGCCTCTCCAGCGCGGTTTACGTCAGCCAGTAATCCACTCGAAACTTCATATACTGTGAGCTATGCTCCGGCCCCTCTGGCACACGCACCGCTCCGCCCCTGAGATGCTCACGCGGAGCGCGGCTTAGTGTCAGCGCCCCAACAGAATTGGCGCCGCACCGTGTGGGGCTTCGCCGTTCTCATCGCCATCTACCTGATCATCACGGAGCTCTTCCCCGGGCCCGCCTCTCTCACCGCTTCGGCGTGGCACCTGACCGGCCTCTTCTTCGCCACCGTCGCCGGCCTCATCATCCGGCCCATCCCGGGCGGCGGTCTCGTCCTGCTGGCCATCACCCTCACGCCGCTGCTGACAACGATGAAGCTCTCTGACGCGCTGGGCGGCTACGCCGACTCCACCGTCTGGCTCGTCCAGGCCGCCTTCTTCATCTCGCGCGCACTCATCAATACCGGACTCGCCCGCCGCATCGCGCTTGGCTTCGTCCGCCTGTTCGGACACAGCACTCTCGGCGTCTCGTACGCCCTTTCCCTCTCCGATATGGTGCTGGCGACCATCATCCCTTCCAACGGCGCCCGCTCCGGCGGCGTAATCCTGCCCATTGTGAGGTCCATCGCTGAACTCTATGGATCCACGCCGGGCGCCACCGCGAATCGCGTAGGGGCCTTCCTGATGGCCGGCGTCTACCAGGCGATCTGCGTGACCGCCGCCATGTTCTACACCGGCCAGGCCAGCAACCCGCTGGCCGCACAGATGGCCGGAAACCTGGGCTACCGTGTCACCTGGGGTGGATGGCTCGTCGCCGGCATCGTCCCCGGGCTGATCTCACTGGCGCTCGTTCCCTGGGTGGTCATGAAGCTGTTCCCGCCCGAGGTCAGGCGTACTCCGGAAGCAGCCGAATTCGCCCGCGCCGAGCTTGAGAAGATGGGGCCGCTCTCCTCCAAGGAAAAACTCCTGTCCGTCGTCTTCGCTGGAGTCTGCGGAGCCTGGGTCTCCTCCAGTTGGACCGGGATCGACATCACCGTGGCCGCCCTCCTGGGCAGCATGGTGCTGCTGGTAACCGGCGTCCTCGATTGGGAGCACATCATCAGCGAGCACGCCGCCTGGGACATCTTCCTCTGGTATGGCGGCCTGCTCCGGCTGGGCAAAGCCCTGAACGAAAACGGAGTGACCGAGACCTTCGCCAAGGCAGTTGGGGCCCGCTTCGAGGGTTTGCACTGGTTCCCGCTCCTTGTCATTGCGGTGCTCATCTTCTACTACTCCCACTACTTTTTCGCCAGCATCACGGCCCACATGCTGGCGATGTACGCGCCATTCCTGGTCCTGCTCGCGCACAGCGGAGCACCGCTCGGCCTCGTCGTGTTCAGCCTCGCCTGCTTCCTCAATCTCAGCGCCGGCCTGACCAACTATGGCACCACCCCGGCCCCGATGTTCTTCGCGCAAGGCTACGTTTCCATGAAGGATTGGTGGCGAATCGGTTTTGTGATCTCCCTGTGCCACCTCCTGGTGTGGGGCACAGTCGGCTTCGGTTGGTGGAAACTCCTCGGCCTTTGGTAGGCCTGGAGATTCATCTAACCAGCTTTGAATCAATGGACTAGGGAGCATCAAGGCTCCCAGCGCGCCCCCTCAGGACCAGCTCATTCCAGCCAGCTTGAGCATAAAGCTCACGCGCAATTCGCTCGATATCAGAGTCAAAGGTCCGGATCGGGCCCTTGCGCTCACCGGAATCTTGAATATACTGTAGGTGGACTGGCTCCCGAGAGAGTGGCCGGTCTAGAGGGTTGCCCTGTGCGCTTCCTGAATGTGAACTGCCTGATCACCGTCGCCATGACGACGAGCCTCGCCTGGGGATTTGAAGGCCTCCCGTCCCTCAACGCCCCACTTACCCTAGTTGTACAGTATGAGAATCAACCCCCGGCTGAGTCTCTTGTCGAGATGCGGCGCGAGTTGAACACTCTGCTGCAGAAGTCCTCCATTCAGGTGGAATGGCGCCTTCGCGAGGAGATGAAGGAAGGCACCGAAGTTTCGGATCTGGTGCTGGTCAAGTTCCGCGGCAACTGCCGCATGCAGACCGAACCGGTGATGCTGGATGAACGCGGTCCGCTCGCATTCACCCATACCACCGATGGAGAGGTTCTCCCCTTCAGCGAAGTTCTGTGCGACAAAGTCCGGGTGGCCGCCCGCAGCGCGATGCACGGCGGACAGATCGCCCAGGGCAATACGCTTATGGGCCGCGCGATGGCTCGCGTCCTGGCCCATGAGATCTATCACATCGCCGGGAACACCAAAGGGCACACCAAGGAAGGTGTCTCCAGGCGCTCGCTCACCGGCGCCCAGTTGATCGCTGACCGCATCGACTTCGACGTCCTCGGCGAGCACGCCCTTCAACACCGCGGCGCACGCTAGTCCTCACTGTCTCTGCGGCCGCCTCAGCCGCGCTGTTTGCCGGCCTCGGCTTGAAGCTCCCCCAGGGCAGCGTCGGCGCCGGCCAGTTTCCATTTCTTCCACAGGTATTCGACCCCGTAGAACGAGCAGCCCACCGCCACTGCGGCCACGGCGTTGACGCACAGCACCAGCAGGGCCGTCGTCAGGAACGACGCTGCATCCACCGCCTTCATGCGGGGGATGCGGCGCCACGCCGACCAGTCCAACAGGCAGAAGCCCATCCAGGCGGTCACCCCGGCCAGTGCGGCCAGCGGGATCTGCGCCAGGATACCTGAGCCGAAACCGATCACGGCAGCCAGAACCGCCGCGTGAAAGATGTTCGACATGCGGGTCGTCCCGCCGCAGCGGATGCTCGCCAGGCTGCGCGCCGGAATCCCGACACTCATCGGCGCCCCGAACATGCCGGCGATCACGTTGGAAATGCCGTAGGCACCCAACTCCACATCCGCATCCACCTTTTTCATCTTGATGTGCCGGCCGCGGAAGTGCTCCACGACGCGCGACGTGATCAGGATGTTGACGCTGGATACGAACGCTAGTGCAAACCCGGTGGGCAAAACCGAAAAGACATCTTTCGGCGCCCACGCGAACCCGGCGAACGGCGGCAATTCCAAGGAGAGTACGCCCACCTGGGCCTCACGGAATGCGAATACCTTCGCCGCCAGCAGGGCCACCCCGACCCCGATCAGCGGCGCGGGCAGTCTCGGCCAGAGCTTGGCGATCAGCACGCACACCCCAATTACGAGAAGCGAGAGCAACAGTGGTTGAAACCGCGCCTCCGTCAATCGCTGTGCGATGACCACCAGAGTCTCGACCATCGAGCCGCTGCCGGAACCCTTAATTCCGGTAATTGTGAACAGCTGAGAAACCACCATCATGCCACCGATGCCACAGGAAAAGCCCGTGACCACCGGGTGAGGCACCATGGAGACATACCGCCCGAGCCGCATAAGAGAAAAGGCCATCATGAAAACGGAAGCGACAAGGCTTACTTTGGCGGCGCCACCCAACCCGTGCAACCGCACGGCCTCAGCAATGAATGGGACGGTGACCGAAGACGTTCCGCCGATCAGGACCGGATTCCTACCTAGAATCGCCGTGATCGGTGAAGTGAGCAGGGATGTGAAGACACCCAGGACCGGCGGCAGCCCCATCAGGGCTGCCATCGCCAGTCCGTACGGCAGTGCGATGAGGGCGGCAATGAAGCCGCCGCTCAGGTCGCCCGCCATCGTTTTCCACGTATAGCGGAGTTTGGGTAGTTGCATGGCTTAAGCCATTACTTTTTCGAACGCCACCTTAAACTTGGCCATCTCTTCCTTGGTCCCGACCGAAACACGAACGTGCGTGGGCCACGCCTTCCAGACACGGCCGATGTAGACCTTCTCGGCCGCCATCGCCTTCACCACTTCCTGGCCGGGCCGCTTCACGTCCACCATGAACTTGTTGCTCACTGAGGGCACGAAGCTGTAGTTCTTCTTGGTCATCCAGTCGAACGTGTCGTTGCGGATGTCGGCGATGATCTTCCGGCGCTCGGGCACCAGCGTCTTCACCTTCAGGCTGGCGTGGGCGCCGATCATACCCGTCACCGGCAGCGCGCCCGCCCCGTAGTGCTGGATCTTGGAGAGCAGGTCCGGACGGCCGATCGCCGCGCCGGCACGCAGGCCCGCCATGCCGTACAGCTTCGAGAACGTGCGGAGAACGATGACGTCCTTGTCGGCCGCCACCAGGTCCGTCCCGAAGGCTTCGCCGCTCAGGTGGATGTAGGCTTCGTCCAGCAGCAGGATGCTGCCGGCCGGCTTGTTCGCCACCAGCCATTCAATGTCCGACTTCTTTGTGATCGTGCCAGTCGGGTTGTTCGGGTTGCAGATGTAGAACACACCGGCGTCGGGACTCGCGGCCACCATCGCCTTCACGTCGTGCGCATAGGTCTTGGTCAGCGGCACCGTGATCACTTTGGATCCAATGAAAGCGGCGGCGCGCTGGCCGGCTTCGTATCCGGGATCGCCCATCACCAAAGGCTTGGTGGGCGAGGTGAACGCCAGCACCGCGCGGTGCAGCGGATCGCTGGAGCCCGCGAACGGCATCACGTAGTTCGGCTTCACGCCTTCCTGGTCCGCCAGGGTCTTCGAAAAGTCGAACGTCTCTTCGTAAAGATAACGGCCGCCCTTCTGGACGACGCTGTGAATCGCCTCCGCCGCCTCGGGGCAAGGACCCATCGGGTTCTCGTTGGCGTTGATCTTTACCGCATCCGCCGAAATCCGGCCGATGTTGGAGAGCTGCGCAAGCGCCGGCTCGTTAAAAAAGGGCAGCGACGATCCGGCGCCCAGAAGCAGGCCAAGACGGCCCATGCTGCGCCGGCTGAATCCGCGCTTGATTAGTTCGACTTTCTGTTCGTGCGAGAGAAGGTTAGTCATTGTTTTGCCCCCAGACTGACTTTCAATGCGGGCAGCGCGACTCAGGTCCCGCCGCCCGCGGTTAATAGTTAGAAGTACACGCGCATGCCCAACTGAAGCATGCGTGGGAAGTTGCCCTGCGAAGTGATGGTGCCGAACGAACCGCTGCCCCAGGCCGTGTTGGGCCCGCGGAACAGCGGAGTGTTCATGGCGTTGAGCGCCTCGGCCCGGAACTGGACCTTCAGGCTCTCGAAGATCTGCGCCGTCTTGAACACCGAGATGTCCCAGTTGGCCTGCCCCGGACCACGCATCGAAATCGTGCGCGATACGTTGCCCAGCGTGAACGGAGCCGCGTCCGTAAAGGCTGCCTTGTTGATCCAGCCGTCGATCCGCTGGCCGAAGCTGCCGGACGCTTCCGGAGAAACGCCAGTCGCGTTCGGACGCTGCCGCGACGCACCCAGACCCGAGTTGCCGTTGTTGTTCATGTAGATCATCAGCGGGTAGCCGGTCTGGAAGGTCGAGATGGCGTTGACGGACCAGCCGCCAACGATATAGTCCATGGTGCGGGAAACACCGGACAACATCTGCTTGCCCTTGCCGAAAGGCAATTCGTAGGTCACCGCATTCGTCCAGCGATGCGGGGAGCTTGAGTACGCCAGGCCGTATTCGCCGCCCATGGAGTAAACATCCTGGGGACCGCCGTTGCCGGAGTTCAGGTTGTTGCCGGGACCGCCGCCACCCATGTCGAAGTTCTTCGACCACGTGTAAGCCGTCACCAGCGTCAGGCCTTTGGACATGCTCTTTTGGGCCCGGATCACCATGGAGTCGAACTGCGCGGTGTTGTTGTCGTTGTTCGTGTAATTCACTGAAGCGAACTGCGGGAAAGGCCGCAGCAACTGGTTCGCCGCCACCGTGGCGCCGCCGATAGCCGCCACGCCGCCCTTCTGGTAGTAAGGATTCGCCACCGCGGCGTTCAGCGCGGAACCCATGCTGAAGTACTTGGGATCCAACTGGTTGATATTCTCCGCGGCGGTCGTCCAGGTCAGGTGGGCCGAACGCGAACCGGAGTAGCCGATGGAGGTCACCCAGCCGCTACCCAAGTCGCGCTGGATATCGAACGAGAACTGCTGCACCCGCGGCGAGGTCGCCGTCGGCGAAAAGATCGTCATCGGCTTGCCGATACCGGTCAGGCCGCCCAGGGAATTGCCCACCGGCTTGTCCAGGCCGTTCGGGAACGGATTGGAAAGCGAAATCAGCGGAGTCTTGTTGCCGTCATTCGAAGCGGAAGGCGCCGAGGTGGCCGTGATGCCTTCACTGTTATACGGCGAGCCCAGCGCGAAGTTCGGAGCCCAGAACATGCCGTAGCCGGCACGGATCACGGTCTTCGAGTTCCACTGGTAGGCCAGGCCGACACGCGGTGACCACTTGCTCAGGTTCGGATTGCCGGTGGTCGTGCTGGCGCCCGGTTGCCCGGCGAACAGGAACACGCCCTTCGTCGTAACACCGGAAGTGGCGGTGATCGGGTTGGTGGCGTTCGGGTCGAACCCGGTGATCAGGTTATTGTTGACTTCCTTCAGGCCGGTCTCCCGCTCCCACCGCAGGCCGATGTTCAGGGTCAGCTTGGTGCTGACGCGGAAGTCGTCGTGCAGGTATAGGGCTTGGTAATCGACGTACTGATAGAGCTTCGTCGGAATGAAGCCTGTGGCTCCAGCCGGAGCGCCAAGCAGCATGTCCGCCATATCGGCGCCCGAAGCGCTGGTCGAGGAGTTGGAATTGGCTCGCGTGAATGTGTTGGCGAAGGTGAAGGCGCCGGCGCTGTTGCCGAAATCCAGCCCGTCGTCGTGCATTCTGCGGTAGTCATAGCCAAACTTCAGGCTGTGGCGGCCCAGGTACTTGGCGGCCGAAGCGTTGAAGTTCTTCGAATGATGTACGTAGTTGAAGTTGTTGTTCGTGCCCAGCGAATACGCGTTCTGCATCGTCACGTTCGGAAACGTCGGTGAAGGAACGTCCTTGATGAACGCGTTGCTGAAGCCGAGGGTCGCAAGGTTGAAATTCTGCGACTTCTGCGTGCCGATATTCGGGAAGCGGTTGAAGCCGTAACGAACCGTCACCACCCAGGTGGGTGAGGGCGTAATCGTCGTGTTGATGGCCGTCGCATCGACATACCGCCGCAGCAGCCACTGGTCCGGAGACGAGATCGTCGGATACGGGTTCTCACCAGGCTCCGCCGAGTTGTAGCGCATGTAGCTCAGGCTCGCCCGCCACCAGGTGGTGAGCTGCTGGTCAAACTTTCCGAACAACTGATCCGCCTTGGAGGCCAGCGGTCCGGCGCCCGCCAGGTTGTTCTGACCGTAGTAGTTCCCGCCCGATGCTTTGTTCGGCATCATGTAGGTGGCGGCAATGTTCTTGCCTACCGTGTCCTGCCGGCTCAGCGGAATCACGTTCCCCGCGAAGGCCGTGCGCGAACCGTCAGCCAGGGTCGTCAGCGGATCGTAGATCGTGAGCTGACCGCCCGCGCTGTTCTTTGTCTGCGAGAAGTCGCCAATGCGCTCCAGCGCGGTCGGCGTGTACTGCTCGCGGCTGGCCGCCTGCGTATCGCGGTAGCCTTCGAACCCCAGCCAGAAAAACGACTTGTTCTTGCCGTTGTAAACCTTCGGGATGAACACCGGAGCACCGAACGATCCGCCATAGTTACGGAACGGCTGGTCCGTAATCCCAATCTTGTTGCGGTTGTTGAAGAAGGTGTTGGCCAGCCAGTCGGTCTGGCGCATGTAGCCCATCAGCGAACCGTGCGCCTGGTTGGATCCGGACTTCAGCAGCGTGTTGAAAACGCCACCCCCCGTCCGCCCCATCTCCGCGTCATACGTCGCATACTGGACCTTCATTTCCGACACCGCTTCCAGCGAGGGGATGATGATGGCGCGATTCGAAAAATCGGTAATCGGCACACCGTCAATCAGATAGTTGTTGCCGCGTACCGGACCGCCGTTGATCGAGATCTGCGAGGAACCGGACTGGTCCTGCATGCGGTTGTACGCGGGATTGCCCACCTGCACCACTGTTGGCGCCAGGCGGGACATCATAAAGGGGTTGCGGCCCAGGTTCGGCAGGTCCGTCAACTTCTGCCGGTCCACCACTTGGCCCTGGGATGCGGTAGCGGTTTCCAGCAGCGGAACCTCTTCCGTCACCATCACACTCTCAGTCACTGCGCCCACTTCCATCTTCACGTCCAGCCCGACAGACTGCTGCGTCGCGATGGAGATGCCCGTCCGTTCAAACTTCTTGAAACCAGGCGCTTCCGCCACCAGTTTGTATGTCGCCGGGGTCACCGACGCAAAGCTGTATTCGCCACTGGTGTTCGAAATCACCGCACGGGACTGGTTCGTCCCCTCATCGATAATGGAAACCTTCGCGTTGGCGATCGTCCCCCCTGAACTATCGGCGATCAGGCCCCGAAGACTCCCATAAATCGACTGCCCCTGAACGTTAAAAGTGGTCGCAAGCATGGCCGCTAGAAGCGGCAATGTTCGCATGCCCCGTAATGCGCTCATTACCAGAGACTTATTGAACTGCATGTGGTGGTATCTCCCCTGAAGTCACGTAACTCGGGCCCCGGGCGCATTCAAACCCGGAACTGAACTGATTGAGTTTGGTGGGCTCAGTACTTGAGAGCGCTTGTATCGCTACGCAGCGATGTACTGCTTTGAGGGAGGTGCGGGGAGAACCGTGACGGGAGAATCGGTTCTCGGTTTACTGCCTGATGATCTGTGATTGTAAGCGAGAACTGAGCTGTCACGCTATCGAAAAAATTGATCTGACGAAAAAAGAAACCATCCGGTCCCGCCGTACGTATGCGCGGACCCGTCGCTGGAGCACATGGCGAGAGGCTCCCTGCGTGCGGTTCTGTGCCGGGTAGGACGGCCCTTAACTGATAGCCTCGACTTCGACCTTTGCCGAGTCGCGTTGATAGCGGAGACGCGCCTGATGCTCCTGCCAAAGCGTGGAGAATCCGGCCCAGAAATACCCGCTGACGAAGATCATCAGGAAAGGAAGAGCGAAGAAGTTCATGACTTCAATGCAGTACAAAGCCATGAAAAGGAAGAAGCAGCCCATGCCGATCTCGGCAAAGGGCAGCCATCCCGACTTCCGTTTGTATGCCGTCGCACCCAGGCTGCCCGCAGCCTTCGGAGCATACTTCGGCGTCCGCACGAACGCGGACTGTTTGCCCATCAGTGCCTCGATCACCGCCTTGGTGTTCGAGATCGTCAGGGCCACCCCCATCGCCAACAGGAAGGGCAGAATGAAGATCGCCCTTTTCCAATTGTTCGGGTACAGCTCGTGCTCAGCCAAAAGATAGAAGGTGACGACAGACCAGAACGAACAAACGATCAGTGGCGCGTCGATCAGCAGCATCTGGCCCCAACCAATATAGAACCGTACAATCATCACCGGCAGCATCAGCGCCGAGACGATCACCATCAGCGGGTAGCTCAGGTTCGGCGTCAGGTGGAACCACGCCTCGGCCTTCTCCCGCCAGCCGATCTTCGCGCGGAAGATGGCCGGCAGCAACTTCAAAGCCACCTGAGTCAGGCCCTTGGCCCAGCGCTGCTGCTGCACCTGGAAACCATACGTGTCCACCGGCAGCTCACTGGGGCATTCAATCCACGGTAGGTAGATGAACCGCCAGCCCTTCAATTGCGCCCGGTAGCTCAGGTCCGAGTCTTCGGTCAGCGTGTCGTGCTGCCAGCCGCCGGCATCGTTGATCATGACCCGGCGCAGAATCCCGGCCGTCCCGTTGAAATTAAAGAACAAACCCTGCCCGAAGCGCGCCACATGCTCGAGCGCGAAATGCCCGTCCAGCATCAGCGCCTGCACTTCCGTCAGCAGGCTGAAATCACGGTTGAGATACGTCCATCGGGTCTGCACCACTCCGATGTTCGGATCGGAGAAGAAGTGGATCGTCTTCTCCAGAAAGTCTTCCGGCGGGATGAAGTCGGCGTCAAACACGGCCATGAACTCACCCTTTGCCTGCGCCATCCCGGCCTGCAGCGCGCCCGCCTTGAATCCGGTCCGATCCGTCCGGTGAATGTACTCAATCGGATGCCCCTGCGCCTTCAACCGGGCCACCAGCGCTTCCGTATAAGGATGCGTGTCGTCGGTCGAGTCGTCCAGAACCTGGATCTCCAGCAGTTCCTTGGGGTACCGCAGCTTCAGCACCGACTCCAGCAACTGATCCACCACGTTCCGTTCGTTGAAGAGCGGCAGTTGGACCGTCACGCGGGGTAGTGCTGCAAACTTGGTCTCGGGCACCAGCGGAACACGGTGCTTGTACTTTAGATAGCCGCGGACAACCGCATACCGGTGCGCCCCATAGATGGCCAGGATCGTCAGCAGGACGAAGTACGGCACCAGCAGCAGCCAGTCAAACCAACCCAGTTGGTGGATGCCGGAAAACGTGTTGTCAGTCAGCGCCCGAGTCCAGCGATCGACCTTCGAAGGGGCCAGGAAAAGTGCCAGCGAACCAATTAAATCCATAGGTTTACGCCCGCTCCCGTTAACCGCGATTGCCGTTGCGACTCATCGGAGGACGCCGGTGCTGGCGATACGTGCACTGCACCTGCGGACGGCACGGTCTGGACGATTCTGCAATTACTCGCAACTCCAACATTTTACATCAAAGGATGTCATTCTGTTCTTTCAGAATTGTCCTTACCCGGCTGGTCCGGATGTCCTAGCCCATGCCGCCGCCTCCGGCCGCTGCTACATTTATCCCGCCGTTTTAGGGCATACATTCGGGGAACGACTGGGCCTCTCCGGTCGTAAGATGGACAGTGTAGTCTCCGAGGAGGAACCGCCATGCCCTTAGCAACACACGTTAGGATACTCGCCTGGTTCAATATCGTGTTGGGCGGCATCGGCGTACTCGCCGCCGTGTTCACCTTCGCCGGAGCCTCATTCCTCCACGTCTTCCTGGCCAACGTAGTCGACGAAGCCGCAGCCATCCCCGTCGAATTGATCCAGGTGGTGTCCACCATCGTCATCACGTTGATCCTCGTGATGTCCTTGCCTTGCCTGGTGTTAGGATTTGGCCTCTACTACGTGCGCCCCTGGGCGCGCATCCTGGGCTTGGTCCTGGCCGCCATCAACCTGCTGCACTTCCCACTGGGCACCGCCGTCTCACTCTACAGCTTCTGGGTCCTGCTCAAACCGGAGACCGAGGCAATGTTCAAGCAGGCCGCGGTGGTACAGGCTTAGCGTCCCGGGGCACCAGGTAGAAGTCCAGCAGATCGTCCACCCCACCCTGCGAAGGCTCCCGCGCCGCCTCCGGATGCGTATCGCGAAACCGCTGCAACGCTGCTTTCTTCAATGCTTCCACCGGCTTCGGCTGCGCCGCGGCGACATCCTGGAATTCGCCAGGGTCCGCCGCCAGGTCAAACAAACGAGTACTGCGTCCCTGGGTCGGATTATCAGTCACATACCCGTCCGTCCGGGCTCGCCGGCCGCTGCCGTACAACAGCTTCCAGCGCTCCGTCCGTACAAAGACTTCCTCATTCTCCAGATACTCGCTGACAATCAACTTCCGGCCCTTGTATAGCGACTGCCCGTGCTGCACCGGCAAAGGCGGAGCGTCCAGATGCTCCAGCAGCGTGGGCGCCAGGTCCAAATGCTCCGTGAACTCTCTCACCACCCGGGGCCGGATCTTCCCCGGATGCCTCAGGATCAGCGGCACGCGCAGCGCCGGATCGTACCCGCAATGCTTCTCGAACCGGCCGTGCTGGCCCAAGTCGTACCCGTGATCCGCCGTATAGACCACCAGGGTGTTCTCGTCCAGCCGCAAGTCCTTCAGTTTCTTCAGCACCCGGCCCATGTTCCGGTCCAGGAAGTGCGCCGAAGTGTAGTAGGCCGCGGCGATCCCCTGCTTCTCCGCCGACGAGAGGTCCCGGAAGATCAGCGGAATCTGGCTCCCATCCCGCGGCCCCACCTCCGGAACATGGAATCGGGACGCATCCATTGCGCCCGCGTCCTCGATCGGAAAGTCGAACGGCGAATGCGGCTCCATCAGGCTCACCCAGCAGGCAAACTGCCTGTTCGCGTTCTCTTCCAGGTACCGCATGGCCTGATTGATGATGAAAGTTCCCTTCATCTCCGCATCCCGGCAGGGATAGGGGAGCTTCGCGGCATTCAGCCACTCCCGCGCTGGAGTCTGGAATGGACGCCACGGTAAAGCCTTCGTCCGCATCCCGTCCGGCACCGCCGCCGGTCTCACGGCACGCTGCCACTCGCGTCCGATGACATCCTCGGTCGAGACCACGTCGAAGCCATGCAACCCCGGCTCGGCCGCCCGGTTGAAGTGCATCTTTCCGAACACCGCCGTCTGGTAGCCCGCCGTGCGTAACTGCTTGGCCAGGGTAGGCTTATCCGTCGACAATGGTGTACTCAGCACCGTCACTCCGGCGGCATGCGGCATCTGCCCCGTCAACAGCGATTGCCGCGACGGCGTACACACAGGAGAATTGCAGTGGTGGGCCGCGAAGCGGACCCCCTCGGCGGCCAGTTGATCCAGGTTCGGAGTCAGCGCCTGCCGGTTCCCATCGCACCCCATGACATAGGCTGCGTGGTCGTCCGCCATCAGAAACAGCAGGTTGGGCCGCCTCTTCGACTGGCCCCGGGTGATCACCGCCGGAGCGATTCCCGCCGCAAAGGCACGTCGCGTCAGCACAGTCGTGATTATAATCTGGTGATAGGGGTATGTTGTCTCCTCGAACCATCGAAGTGCTGCACTCCATAGTGCAGATGTACATCGAGACCGGAGAACCTGTTGCGTCGCGCAGCATCGCCCGTCTGCGTAAAGACAACCTCAGCGCCGCCACCATCCGCAACATCATGGCCGACCTGGCGGACCTCGGCTATCTCGACCAGCCCCACACCTCCGCCGGCCGCGTCCCTACACCCAAGGCGTTCAAGCACTTCGCCCAGGGGATCGCCACTTCCCGTGTACCCGGCGCCAATCTCGACCGCCTGCGCGAGGAACTCGTCCAGCGCAATAGCCTGGAGGAGCGCGCCGAGCACAGCTCGCACCTGCTCACCGAACTTACCCGGAACGTAGGGATTGTTGCCGCCATCCCCGCCATCAGCCAGTGCCTCGATCACCTGGAACTGGTGCCCCTCTCGGAACTGCGGGTCCTGATGGTCGTCGTCACCAGCGATGGCTTCGTTCGCAACCAGGTCGCGCATCTGACGGAACCCGTCTCGCCCGACGAACTCAACTCCATCCGCAACTATGTGAACCAGGAGTTTGGCGGCTGGAGCCTGCAGGACATCCGCCGCGAACTCGGCCGCCGCTTGCTGGAAGAGCGCGCCACCTACGACTCGCTGCTGCGCAAGCTCACCATTCTGTACTCGCAAGGCCTGCTTCAGGTCGGGATGGTGCCGCAAATCTACCTCGAAGGCGCCTCCAATCTGGTCGGCATCGACCTGCACCTCACCAAGGAGCGGCTGCGCGACCTTTTCCGCGCACTCGAGGAGAAGAAACGGCTGATGGAACTGCTGGACCAGTTCCTCGCCGACAGCTCCGACGGGATTCAAGTCCAGATCGGCTTGGGCGACGCCCACCCGGCCATGCGCGACTTCTCACTCATCGGAATTACCGTGGAGATGCCGGGCGGCCTGCAGACCAAAATGGCCGTTCTGGGTCCCATGCGGATGAACTACCCCCGCGTGCTGGCGGCTGTCACGCACGTCGGGCTTGTTTTAAAAACTCTGCCACAATAGACGTTAGACGCCTGATACCCTGAAACTTGGAAGAAAAGATGGAGAAAGATACAACCAACGCCGAGGCTCTGCCCACACTCGATGGAGAGGATGTGGCCGCCATTAGCGATGCCTCCGCGCAGCTTGAGGCTCTGGTTGCCCAGCGCGATCAACTGGAAAAGGAAAAAGCCGAATTGAACGCCCGCCTGCTTCGGCTGGCGGCGGAATTCGACAACTTCCGCAAGCGTACGGAGCGGGAAAAAGCGGAAGCGATTGAGTATGGCTCTTACGACGCCCTCAAGGCGCTGCTGCCCGTGCTCGACGATTTCGAACGCGCCCAGAAGATGGAAGTCGCCGACTCGGAGTATGCGCGCGGCATGGCGCTCATCTACCAGCGGATGGCGGAAGCGATGCGCAAACTGGGCCTGGAACCCATTGAGTCCGAAGGCAAGCCATTCGACCCCAATATTCACTTCGCCATCGACCGCTGCGAATCCCCCGATGTCGACGTCGACACCGTCGTTGCTGAGTATCAGCGTGGCTACATCTTCAAGAGCCGCCTGCTGCGCGCGGCCATGGTGAAAGTCGCGGTGAAGGGTTGAACGTGAGCAAGCGCGATTATTACGAGGTTTTGGGCATCGAGCGGAGTGCCGGCGATCAGGAGCTGAAAAGCGCCTACCGGAAGCTTGCGCTGAAATACCATCCCGACCGCAATCCGGGGAATGGCGAGGCGGAAGAGAAATTCAAGGAAGCCGCCGAAGCCTACAGCGTCCTCAGCGATCCCGAAAAGAAGCGCACCTACGACACCTACGGCCACCAGGGCGTCAGCGGCGCCGGCCAGCAGGGCTTCAACCCCGACGCATTCTCGGATTTCGCCGACATCTTCGGCGATTTCTTCGGCTTTGGCGACCTCTTCGGCGGAGGCGGTGGACGCCGCCGCAGTCGTGCCCAGCGCGGCGACGATGTCCGCTACGACCTCGAGATCTCGTTCGAAGACTCCATCCGCGGCCTGGAAGCGGAAATCCAGGTCCCGCGCCTCGAAGCCTGCCAGTCCTGCAAAGGCACCGGCGCCGAGAGCGAAGACGGCTGGACTTCCTGCAGCGTCTGCCGCGGCCGCGGCGAGGTCTTCTATCAGCAGGGCTTTCTCTCGATCCGAAAGACCTGCGGCCAATGCGGCGGGTCCGGCAAGATCCTGCGGCGCCCCTGCCGCCAATGCAAGGGCGAGGCCTACATCCAGACCTCCAAAAAGCTGAAGGTCAAGATCCCCGCCGGCGTCGACACCGGCATGAAGATGCGCGTCACCGGAGAAGGCCAACCCGGAGCCAATGGCGGCCCGTCGGGCGACCTCTATGTCTTCCTCAGCGTGAAAGCCCATCCGGTTTTCGAACGCAAGGAGTACGACCTCCACTGCATCGTGCCCGTCAACTTCGCGCAAGCGGCCTTGGGTACGGAAATCCACGTCCTCACCTTTGAGGGCCTGGAAAGCATGAAGGTGCCCGAAGGAGTGCAGAGCGGCGAAACCCTACGCCTGCGCGGCAAAGGTGTCCCGTTCGTCAATGGCGGCGGCCGCGGCGACCTCATCGTTCATGTCGAGGTCCGCACCCCCCGCAAACTCACGCGGGAACAGCGGAAACTCATGGAACAGCTCCGCGAAACCCTGCCCGCCGAGAACGAACCCGAGGAGAAAAGCATCCTCGACAAGCTCAAAGACTACCTGATGTAGCCGCCGGAGCCGCGCCCTACCGCGGCTTCCGCGCAATCACAATCAGCGACGTGGGCGACCAGGGCAGCCAGCCGTCGATCCGCTTCCACAGCCACACCATGCGGTCGAACACCGCCAGTTGGAACCGTGAAAAGCTGCGCTTGCGCAGGATGCGCCCATTGAACCACCAGCCCGGACGTGTCGGCCGGTTGAACCCGAATAGCGTCTCGATCTCGAACCCCGCGGTCAGCACCTTCTCGCGCAATTCGGCTTCCGAGTAGCGCCGGCAGTGGCCCAACACGCGGTCCAGTTCGCCGTACACCGACATGCCTTCGGGCACCAGCACGATCGCCCGCCCGCCAGGCGTCAGCGCCCGGTACATATTCTGCAGGCCCGTCCGGTCGGCCTCCACATGCTCCAGCACGTTCAGGCAGACAATCGTATCCACCTGGTTCTCCAGTTCGTCGAAATCCGGCGGATGACTCAGATTGCACGTCACCGCGCGAAAATTCGGCCGGTGCGACAACCGCGACCGCAGCCGCGCCAGGTGCTCCTCGTCGATGTCCGACGCCAGGTACAACTCCCGCCGCGGAGCCAGGCACCGCGACAGATTCCCGATCCCCGCACCGATCTCCAGGACACGCTGCCCCACATAAGGCCGGATCGTGTCGGCCATCCACCGGTTGAACCGCATCGCGCCCGAGAGCGTATCCAGGATCTCCGGACCGGACTCTTTGTAGATGTCCCGCAGGAACGCGAAGCGCAGCACCGTCAGCAGCGCCAGCAGCGCATCCCACTTGCCGATCTTCTTGCCCTCTTCGTAGGTGCGCCCGTGGTAGCTGATCGGCGTCTCGTAGATGTGCACCTGCCGCTGGGACAGCTTGATCGTCACTTCCGGTTCAAACCCAAATCCGTCGCTGCGCAGCGGAATACTCTGGATCAGGGAGGTCCGGAAAACCTTGTAGCAGGTCCACACGTCGGTCAGGTTCAGGTCGCTGAACAGATTGACCGTATTCGTCAGGAACCAGTTCGCCAGCGAATGCCAGAAGTACAGCACCCGGCGCTCGTTCCCCACCGCGAACCGCGTACCGTAGACTACATCCGCCTTGCCCACCAGCAGCGGCGCCAGCAGCTTCGGATACTCGCGTGGATCGTACTCCAGATCAGCATCCTGGATTACCGTATATTCGCCCTTCACCTGCTCCAGGCCCGTCCGGATCGCCGCGCCTTTGCCCCGATTCTTCTCGTGCCGGAACGCGCGCACCTGTTCGGGATGATCCTTCGCATACCGCGTCGCGATCTCCCACGACCCGTCGTCCGAGCCGTCATCCACCACAACAATCTCCCGCTCCAACCCCTCCGGCAACGCTGCGGCCAGCACCCGGCCCAGCAGGGCGCCGAGAAACTCCTCCTCGTTGTAGACGGGCACGATGATGGACAGTAAAGGCATTGTTCTTCTGTAACCTAACCCAGCGGCGGCCGTTGCAGGTGCCATTTCGTGGCCTGCTCATAGGCCAGAGCCACCCGCAGCGGAGCCCCCTCTTCCCACAATCGGCCCAGGAAGCTCAATCCTTGAGGCATGCCCTTCAAAAATCCACAGGGCACCACCACTTGCGGATGCCCGGTCAGGTTGGTCGACCCCAGGCTCGAGAACGGCGGACACACCACCACGTCCCAATCCAGGAAGAACTTCTCCATCTGCTCCATCAGCAGCGTGCGGGCGCGCTGGGCTCGCAAATACTCCACCGCCGGAATCAGCCGGGCCGTCCGGAACGTATTCGGCCAGTCGCCCGCACCTTGCCCTTTCAACTGCCCCACCCGCCCGTCCCGCGTGATGTCGTCAAAGGCCGTCGCCGCTTCCGCCGTCAGAATCAGCCCCAACGCCCCGGCCATGGAATCCGGCACTTCCACCGCGGTCATCTTCACCCCGGCCGCCTTCAAATCCCCAATCGCCTTCAGGTAGACGTCTTTCGACTCGCCGGCCGCCATCTGGTCGAACGACTTCTGTGCGATCCCGATGCGCAGTTGCGCCAGCGGCAGCCGCGGCTCCCAATGGAACGGCGCCGCCGTCACCGTGCGGTCGTGCCCGTCAGGCCCATACAGCGCATTCAGCACCAGGGCACAGTCTTCGACGGAGCGGCAAATCGGCCCCACCTTGTCCATCGTCCAGCTCAACCCCATCGCCCCCGTGCGAGGCACCCGGCCATAGGTCGGCCGCAGCCCCACCGTGCCGCAACGGATACTCGGCGAGATAATCGATCCCCGCGTCTCCGTGCCGATCGCGAACCCCACCAGCCCGGCTCCAGTCGACGCGGCGGAACCGGCCGACGACCCGCTGGAGGTCTGCTCCAGGTTCCACGGCGTCTTCGTCATCCCGCCAAACCACAATCCGCCCTGCGCCAGCGCCCCCATCGAGAGCTTGCCCAACAGTACGGCGCCCGCCTTCTTCAACCGCGTGTAGACCGTGCAGTCGTAATCCGGCACCTGGTCCTGAAAAGGCTCCGCGCCCCACGTGGTCTTGATACCCTTCGTGGCAAAAAGGTCCTTCAACCCGTAAGGAACTCCATGCAGCGGCCCCCGATACCGCCCGGCCCGGATCTCCGCATCCGCCGCCTTCGCCTGCTGCAAGGCCAACTCTTCCGTCAGGGTAATGACACACAAAAGCTTCGGCCCGAACCGCTTCAGCCGCTCCAGGTACATCCTGGTCAGCTCAGTCGAACTCACCAGCCGCGCTCGCAGCAGGGCCGACAGCTCCGTAACCGGAGCAAACGCCAGCTCCTCCACCGACGACCACGTCTTCTTCACCGGTGCGGCCTTCACCAGCGGTGCGAAACGCGACACCCCGCCCTTGGGCTGTTTACCCGGCAGCCCGGGATGGAAGCTGATCCCCGGCTCCGTCTCCAGCGGCACGTCGATCTTGCGCAGCCGCTCATAATCCAGCGCCGCGCGCCCCAGCCCCGGCAGCATCGCATCCACCTGGGCCTCCGTGAACTCCAGCCCCAGCAACTTCAGGGCGGCCGTCACCTGCTCCGGCGTGAATTTCGGCGCAGGCGGCCGCTCAGGCGGTTGAGCCGGCACGGCTTGCGCGGCCGAAAGTACGGCCATCAACTGAAACCACTGGCGACGCTCCATGAATGTCCATGGTAATCCACCACCCCCGCCCGCCATCCGCTGCGGAAAATCCCACTCCGCGCTCTCCGGGCGCATCATAGAGGCAGATGCGCATTCTTCTCTACAGCGGCAAAGGCGGGGTTGGCAAAACCAGTGTCGCCGCCGCCACCGGCGTCCGCCTGGCGGAACTGGGCTACCGCACCCTGGTGATGAGCGTCGACCCGGCCCATTCCCTGGCCGACTCCTTCGACCTGGAGTCCGGCCTCTTCCAGGCCAAAACTTCGGAACCCCTGGAAATCGCCCCCAACCTCTCCATCCACGAAGTCAACATCCAGAAGGAGATCAAACGCCACTGGGCCGAAATCGCCGGCTACATCACCGGCGTCCTGCGCACCTCCGGCCTCAACGACGTCGAGGCCGAAGAGATGGCGATCTTCCCCGGCATGGAAGAACTCAGCGCCATGATGTACGTCAACCAGTACCGCCGCGAATCGCGCTACGACGTCGTCGTGCTCGACTGCGCCCCCACCGCCGAGAGCCTCCGCTTCGTCTCCATGCCGACCACGCTCGACTGGTACATGAAGCACATCTTCCCCCTGCAGCGCGGCATCCTGCGCGCCGTCCGGCCCCTCGCCAACCGCGTCTCGCCCGTCGAACTGCCGCCCGACTCCTACTTCGCCAACGTCAAGGAGCTCTTCAACAAAATTGAAGGCATTGACACCCTGATGGAGGACCCCAACATCACCAGCGTCCGCCTCGTCACCAACGTCGAGAAGATGGTGATCCGCGAAACCCAGCGCGCCTTCGTCTACTTCTCCCTGCACGGCCTCACCGTCGACCAGGTCATCGTCAATCGCGTCCTGCCCGACACCATCACCGACGCCTATTTCCTGGAGTGGCGCGCCTCCCAGCAGCACTTCCTGGGCGAGGTAGTGACCTACTTCGCCCCAGTCCCCGTGTCGCAGGTTCCCCTCTTCCCCCACGAGGTGCTCGGCCTGCCCCGCATCACGGAACTGGCCCGCGTCCTCTACGACGGCCAAGCCGACCCGGCCGCTGTAACCCGCACCGAACGCCCCTACGACTTCACCAAACACGAGGGCTATTATCAGGTCCACCTCCGCGTCCCGTTCACCGAAAAAGGCGAGGTGGGTCTCTTCAAAAAAGGCGACGAACTCGTCGTCGAAATTGGAACCATCCGCCGCCACATCGGGCTGCCCGCCTCCATGATGGCGCTCACCCCCGTGCGCGCGAAGCTGGATGGTGGCATCCTGAGTGTCAGGATGGAGGAGCGCCCATGATCGATGACAAGACCAATTCGGCAAATTGCGGCAGTTGCTTCTGCGGCGGCGCCGGACCAGCCATGAGTGAGTTCCTGCGCAAGATCGGCCCGCCCGAAGGCGCTAAACAACACTTCGACACCGCGCGTATCGAGTTCCTGAAAGGCATTCGCGCGCTCATCGACGCTCGCATCGAGAATCTCTCCCAGCCCGAAACCAAGGGCACGAAAGTCCCGGTCGAGTAGTCCTTATGCGTCCACCCACGATCCTGGCTATCGCCAGCTACCAGAAGGGCCATGCCTTCCTTTACAAGGCCAAGGCCGAAGGCGCCCGCGTCCTGCTCCTCACCTCGCTCAGCCTCAAAGACCAATGGCCGCGCGATGCCGTCGACGAAGTCTTCTACATGCCCGACGAGAACAAAGTGTGGAACCGCGAGGACACATTCAAGGCCGTCGCCTTCCTCGCCCGCACTGAGCACCTCGACCGCATCGTCCCCCTCGACGACTTCGACCTCGAACTCGCCGCCTCCCTGCGCGAACACCTCCGCATCCCGGGCATGGGCGAAACCACCGTGCGCCGCTTCCGCGACAAGCTCGCCATGCGCATGTGCGCCAACGAAGCCGCCATCGCCGTGCCTGAGTTCGTCCACATCCTGAACCACGAGCGCATCCGCCGCTTCGTCGAACGCACCCCTGCCCCCTGGGTTCTCAAACCACGCAGCTTTGCCGGTTCCATCGGCATCCGCAAGGTCGAAACCGCCGATGAACTCTGGTCGCTCATCCACGAACTCGGCGACAACGCGCCCAACTACCTGCTGGAGCGCTACGTCCCCGGCGACATCTTCCACGTCGATTCCATCGTGAACGACCGCGAGATCCTCTTCGCCGTGGCCAGCGGCTACGGACGCCCGCCCCTCGACGTCGCCCAGGGCGGCGGCATCTTCACCACCCGCCTGCTGGAACGCGGCAGCGAGCAGGAGAAGGAACTTCTCGAACTCAACCAGCACCTGCTCAAATCCCTGGGCCTGGTGCGCGGCGTCTCCCACACCGAGTACATCATCGGCAAGCTCGACGGCAAAGTGTACTTCCTCGAGACCGCGGCCCGCGTCGGCGGCGCCCACATCGCCGAACTCGTCGAGGCCGCCACCGGCATCAACCTCTGGGCCGAATGGGCCCGCATCGAAGTCGCCGGCGGCAAAAGCGAATACAACGTACCCGCGGCGCGCAACGACTACGCCGGCCTGCTCGTCTCCCTAGCCAAACAGGAACGCCCCGATACCTCCGCCTATCAATACCCCGAGATCGTCTGGCGCATGGACAAGCAGCACCACGTCGGCTTCATCGTGAAGGATGAATCGCACAGCAAAGTGCAGGGTATCCTCGGCGAGATGCAGGACCGCGTCCAGCAGGACTTCTGGGCCTACGCGCCCGCCAAGTCCACGCCCACGGAATAATTGCAGCGGAGACAATCGGACCCGCTGCTCCGCTGGCGGGACTGCCAGCCTTGGTGTATGCTTCTGAGTGAATCGTACTCAGGAGGTCCTGTATGCCCGGTTGGAATCGTCGTGATGCCCTCTGCCTGCTTGGCGCCGCCGCTTGGCCCATCCCTACTTGGGCGGAGGAACCCTGGGCGGCCAAAAAGCCCGCGGAATGGAATGAGAAGGAGCTCCAGCACATCCTCAGCGATTCTCCCTGGGCCAAGCCAGTCTCCGTTACAGTAGGCTCCACCATGCCGTCCGGCGGTGGCGGCGGCCGTGGCCGTGGCGGGCGCGGCGGTGGTGGTGGAGCCACGCCCACAGCGGACGCCGGCGGCGCGCCCACGGAATCGGGCGGCGGCGGCCGTGGCGTAACGAATGACGGCCCAGTGGCCGCCCCCAGCGTCATCTACACCGTTCGCTGGATGAGCGCCTTGCCCATGAAGATGGCTCTCGTCTACTCAAAGATGGGCGCGGAGGCCGCAACGTCACCCCAAGCCAAGGCTTTCCTCGAAAAGGAAGACCAGTTCTACGTCATCAACGTCTCCGGCCCGCCCAGGAAGAACGAAGCCGCCACCGAACGCCCTCGTCAGCTCACACCTAGGGTGGAAGCCGAGATCAAGGAAGCCACCAGCCTCAGTTGGAAGGCCCACGACAAGCTGCAGCCCCTGGTCGTCCAGGTCTCACAAACCAACTCGTTCGCCTTCAGCTTCAGCTTCCCGCGCACGCACCTCATCGAGCTGGAAGACAAGGAAGTCGAGTTCGCCACCAAGCTCGGAGAACTGTCGATCAAACGGAAGTTCAAGCTGAAGGACATGATGTTCGAAGGCAAGCTCGCCCTCTGATCGTGCGTCACGACGATGGACACCGAACCTGACGAAGGCGCCCCGCCGCCGGCGGACCACGGTTTACCGCAGGATTCAGGTCCCAGCGCCGGCTCTACTGCCTGCCTGGCAATCGGCTCCGCCATCTTCGTTTTGAGCTTCATTCTGCCGGCAGTGCGCATAGGCGGCACCGGCATCCCCGGCTGGCTCTGTGCGGCCGTCACTCTTTCCAGCATCAGCGAGCCTGAGAAGTTCAACTTCCTGGCGTTCAGTAGCGGCTACCTCAACATCGTGGCGGTCTTCTATCTCGGAGCCCGCCTCACCCGCTCATTGCGCGGATCGCGCGGCTTCCTGCTGTACCCGGTCATTCTCTGCCTGATCTTCACCTGGATCTTCTTTGTGCAGGAGAAGATCGAGCCCGCCATTGGCCACTACCTCTGGGCCGCCGGAGCGCTCCTCCTCACTGGCTGGGAGGGGATCGAGGCCACCAAAGATCTCTTCCTCCGCGGTTGAGCCCCACCAACAGACCTGCGACACTGCCTTCATGTCTACCCACTGGCGCTGGGCCGCCCTCCTTGTGTGCTCCATCCTCTCCGCAGGCGACACCAACTGGCCCGTCTACGGCGGCGACGAGGGTGGCTCGAAATACTCCCCACTCAAACAGATCCATCGCGGCAACGTCACCTCACTCAAGGTCGCCTGGACCTTCTCCACCGGTGAACCCCTCACGCCGCCCGGCCGGGGCAGGGCGCCCGCCTTCGAAGCCACCCCCATCGTGATCGACGGCGTCATGTACATCGGCACGCCCTACGGCCACGTGTTCGCCCTCGATGCCGCCACCGGCAAGCAGAAGTGGTCCTACGACGCCAAAATCATCCCGGGCGACTACGGCGACTTCGCCAACCGCGGTGTCACCTTTTGGTCCGACCCCAAGGCCAAAGCAGGCGCCCCCTGCCGCCAACGCATCTTCTTCTCCAGCATCGACGCCCGCCTCACCGCCCTCGACGCCGCCACCGGCGCCCCCTGTGCGGACTTCGCCGGCAAAGGCGAGATCAACCTGGAAACCGGCCTTAAGCGCGGTCCGGAGTACAAAGGCGAGTACGAAGAGACCTCCCCGCCAGCCGTCATCAACGGCCTGGTCATCGTCGGCTCCGCCATCGCCGACAACCACCGCGCCAGAAGCGTCTCGGGCGAGGTCCGCGCCTTCGATGCCCGCACCGGTGCCTTGAAGTGGACCTGGCACCCCATCGACACCGCCAACACCGGAGCCGCCAACGCCTGGTCCATCCTCTCCACCGACCCCAAGCGCAACCTCGTCTTCATCCCCACCGGCAGCTCCAGTCCCGACTACTACGGCGGCCTCCGCCCCGGCGACAACCGCGACGCCAACTCCGTCGTCGCCCTCGACGCCGCCACTGGCAAACGCATCTGGGGCTTCCAGACCGTCCATCACGACATCTGGGATTACGACGTCGCCAACCAGCCCACTCTCTTCACGTTCCAGCGCCGCGGCCAGAGCATCCCCGCCGTGGCCTTTGGCTCCAAAACCGGCCACCTCTTCCTGCTCGACCGCACCACCGGCGCGCCCCTCTTCGACGTTGAGGAGCGCAAAGTCCCCGCCAGCGACATACCCGGAGAGCAGTCCTCGCCCACCCAGCCCGTGCCGCTGATGCCCAAAGCCTGGACGCGCCAGAGTCTCCCGGCCGAGGAAGCCTTCGGCCTGAATGAGACCGACAAAACCTGGTGCCGCGACCAGATCGCCGCCCTCCGCAACGAGGGCATCTTCACGCCGCCCAGCCTCCAGGGCTCCCTCATCATCCCCGGCAACGTCGGCGGCATGCAGTGGGGCGGACTCGCCTGGGATCGCGATCACAACACCCTCATCGTGCCCATCAATAACCTCGCCGCCGTCATCAAGCTCATTCCGGCCGCCGACTTTAAAGAGGCGCGCAGCAACAACCGCATCGGAGCCGAAATCACAGAACAGAAAGGCGCCCCCTACGCCATGTCCCGCGTCCTGCTGCGCGCCCCCAGCGGCGTCCCCTGCACGCCTCCGCCATGGGGCACCCTCGCCGCCATCGACGCCTCCACCGGAGCCTTGAAATGGCAGGTCCCCGTCGGTGCCTTCCCCGGCATGCCCGAGCCCGTCGCCACCAGGTTCGGCTCCATCCTGCTCGGCGGACCCATCGCCACCGCCGGCGGCCTCGTCTTCCTCGGAGCCACCCTCGATCCCTTCCTCAAGGCCTACGACATCGAAACCGGCAAGGAGCTCTGGCGCGGTCAGCTCCCGGCCAGCTCCCGGGCCGTCCCCATGACCTACCAGACCGGCGGCAAACAGTTCGTCGCCGTCGCCGCCGGAGGCCACGAAGCCAGCCTCGGCAAGCTCGACAACACCCTCGTTGTCTTCAGCCTGCCGTAACGAAATCAGGGCTGCCCCGTCCACTCAGATCATCGGGAGGCACCCATGGGCGATCTTTTGCAGGACCTTCGCTACGCGCTCCGCACGCTCGGCCGCGCGCCGGGCTTCACCGCCGTCGTCGTCCTCACGCTCGCCCTCGGCATCGGCGCCAACACGGCGATCTTCAGCGTCGTGCACGCCACCCTCCTCAAGCCCCTGCCCTTCCACGACCCCGCGCGCCTCGTCGCCGTCTGGGACACCTACCTCCCGCAATACCCCCAGCTCGGCCTCTCCCCGCTGGAGCTCGACGGCCTGCGGCGCGAATCCGGCCTCTTCGTCCAATCCGCCTGGTACCGCCACGTGCCCAAGGATTTCCAGATGATGCCGCCCGGTGGGGACGCCGCCGAAGTCCACGCCGCATTTATCTCGGAGGACCTCCTGCCCACCCTCGGCGCCGCTCCGGCACTGGGCCGCGGCTTCACCGCCAACGAGCCCGTCACCTCCATCCTCCTCAGCCACCGCCTCTGGCAGACCCGGTTCAGCGCGGATCCCAAGGTGATCGGCCGCGGAGTCCGTCTCAATGAGCAGGACTACACTATCGTCGGCGTCATGCCCGCCTCTTACCAGTTCCCCGATTGGGCGGATCTCTGGCTGCCCAATGGCCCGCTTCTCGCTGACGAACTCACCAACCCTGTCCGCCACTCGTTAGGCTTCATCGGCCGCCTACAGCCGGGCGTCACGACCACCCAGGTGGACCAGCGCTTCACCGCCATTTGCCGCCGCCTCACCGCCGAACACCCCACCACCAGCCGCGGCTTCGGCTCCCTCGTCATCGGCCTGCAGGACGATCTCACCGCCAAACAGCGCCCCGCCCTGCTGCTTCTGCTGGGAGCAGTAGCCCTGATCCTCCTCATCGCCTGCGCCAACGTAGCCAGCCTGCTGCTCGCCCGGGCCGGCCGCCGCACCCAGGAGATGTCCGTCCGGGCCGCCTTGGGCGCCGGAGCCTGGCGCATGATCCGTCAGATGCTCACCGAAAGCCTCGTCCTCGCCATGGCAGGCGGAGCCGCGGGCCTTCTCCTCGCCGCCTGGGCCATCGCCCTCTTCGCGCCCGAGTCCACCCAGCTCAACGCCCCGGTCATCGCCTTCTCCGTCGCGGTCACGCTCTTCACCGGAGTCATCTTCGGACTCGCCCCCGCCCTCCACGCCGCCCGTACTGACCTCAATACCACCATCCGGCCCGGCTCCTCCACCGCCGGCCGCACCGCCACCACGCACAGCGCCCTCGCGGTCATCGAATTCGCCCTGGCGCTGGTCCTGGTCGCCGGCTCCGGCATTCTCGTGAAGTCGTTCCTCCGGCTCATGCATGTCGATCCGGGCTTCCGCGCACAGGGTCTGCTCACGATGTGCGTCTCCATGCCCCCGTCGCGCAACCCCGCCGACCTCTACCACCGCCTCCAGGAGAAACTCCAGTCTCAGCCTGGCGTCCAGGCCGTTGCCGCCGCCAACACACTCCCCCTCGTCGCCAATCGCGCCTACTCGATGCGCTTCAATGTCCCCGGTAGCCCGCTCATCCACCCCGACAGCCTGCCAGCCGCGGAACTCCGCATCGTCAGCCCCGGCTACTTCCAGACCCTGGCCATCCCACTCAAAGCCGGCCGCGAGTTCACGGAACGCGACGTGAACGACTCCGTCGTGATCATCAACGAGACCACCGCCAGGCGCTTCTGGCCTGGCGACAATCCCGTCGGCCGCAAGTTCGTCACCGGACCCTGGGGCCCCAAGCCCAGCTACTCGACCATCATCGGAGTCGCGGGCGATGTCCGCCAGTTCGGCCTCGACTCCGAACCCACCAACGACTTCTACTTCCCCAGCTTCGCGGCGAACTACCTCATCCTCCGCACCACCATCCAGCCGGAAGCGCTAGCCGCCACAGTCCGCCAGGCGATCCGCTCCATCGACCCCGCCATCCCCATCTCCGACGTCCTCTCCATGCCGCAAATCGTCGAGGACACCTCCACCACCCGCCGCACCACAATGGCCCTGCTCACGGCCTTCGCGAGCCTGGCTCTCCTCCTGGCGCTGATCGGGATCTACGGCGTGATCTCGTGGTCGGTGACCCAGCGCACCCGCGAAATCGGAATCCGCATGGCGTTGGGAGCCGGCACCTACACAGTCCAGCGCATGATCCTCCGCCGGGCCCTGCTGCTGGGCGCCGTGGGCCTGGTTCTAGGTTTGATCGCCGCGGCAATCCTCCGCCCGGTAATCCGGACGTTGGTCTTCGAAGTAAACCCGGGCGACCCAATCCTGTACGCAGCCATCTCCGCGGCCATGCTCCTGGTAGTCCTGGCTGCCTGCTACATCCCCGCCCGCCGGGCCAGCCGCGTCGATCCCCAAATCGCCCTCCGCTGGGAATAGCCCCACTCAAACCCAGCCCGAATCCGCAACCAATAGGACGGCGGCCCCCCAGGTCGGCGCGGGATCCCCTGATCCCGCACCCGTCCGCCACAATTCACCCCTCATTCATCCGATAATCGAAATGCGTGTTGATAAGCATTACGAATACTGCGGAACCGGCCACCGATCTAGGCTTTCTCCTCCACAAAAACCCGTCCAATTTGCACTCGGCCGATCTCTCCTTCGGCAAGGCCCATGTCTTCTACACCGACGCCGAGCCCCACCGCTGCACCGCCTGCCTCCTGCTGGAACTCGACCCCGTCCAACTCGTCCGGGGCGCGCAGCAACTCGAAGACTATGTGAACGACCGGCCGTACGTCTCGTCATCCTTCCTCACCGTGGCCATCAGCCGCATCTTCGGTACCGCCCTCTCCGGCATCTGCCAGAAACGTCCGGAACTCGTCACCCAACCCCTGCCGCTCGAAATCTCAGTCGCCGTCCTCCGCGCCCGAGGCGACCAGGATCTCCTCCCTCAGCTCTTTGAGCCCCTGGGCTACCGCGTCGCCAGTAAGACCCTCCCGCTCGATCCGCACTTCCCCGAATGGGGCGATAGCCGCTACGTTTCCCTCAACCTCCAGGCGGAGGTCACGGTCCACGACGCCCTCTCGCACCTCTACGTCCTGCTGCCCGTCCTCGACGATCACAAGCACTACTACATCGGCGACGCCGAGGTCGACAAACTCCTGCGCCACGGCGAAGGCTGGCTCAGCCGCCACCCGCGCCGCCAACTGATCGTCCAGCGCTATCTCCGCCGCAAGCCCGACCTGATGAACGCCGCCTTCGCCCGGCTCCTCGACGAGGAATCCGCCGCCGTCGAGGCCGGCGAGACCAGCACAGAACAGTCCGCCCTGGCCGAGAAAGACCTCGAGCGCCCCATGACGCTCCACACCCAGCGCCTCAACCAGGTCGCCGGCCGCCTCAAGGAACTCGGAGCCCGCTCCGTTCTCGACCTCGGCTGCGGCGAGGGCAAACTCCTCCGCCGCCTTCTGGCCGACCACGCCATCGAACGTATCGCCGGCATGGACGTCAGCCACCGTTCCCTCGAAATCGCTTCCGCCCGCCTGCGCCTCGATCGCATGTCCGAGCGCCAGCGCAAACGCATCCAGCTCTTCCAGGGCTCCCTTCTCTATCGCGACAACCGCCTCGCCGGCTTCGATGCCGCCGCGCTCGTCGAAGTCATCGAACACCTCGACCCGCCCCGCCTCGCCGCCCTGGAACGCGTCGTCTTCGAATTCGCGCGGCCCCAACACATCCTCATCACTACCCCCAACCGCGAGTACAACGCCTTGTTCCCTACCCTGCCCGCAGGCAAGTTCCGCCACGGCGACCATCGCTTTGAGTGGACCCGCGCCGAATTCACCACCTGGGCCCAGGCCACCGCCGCCCGCTTCGCCTACCAGGTCCGCTTCGAGCCCGTCGGTCCTGTCGACGAGCAGCACGGCGCCCCCTCCCAGATGGCCCTCTTCACCCTGCCCCAGGCGGTGTCCGCATGAGGATCATCGAGGTCCCCGAACTCGCCCTCGTCACCCTGGTCGGAGCCTCCGGTTCCGGCAAATCCACCTTCGCGCGCCAGCACTTCAAACCCACTGAGATCCTCTCGTCCGACTTCTTCCGCGGCCTCGTGAGCAACGACGAGAACGACCAGGCCTGCTCCGCCGACGCCTTCGACACGCTCTATTACGTCCTCGGCAAGCGTCTCGCCCGAGGCAACCTGACCGTCGTCGACGCCACCAACGTCCGCCCCGACGACCGCAAACGCCTCGTCGAGCACGCCCGCCGCTACCACTGCATCGCCGTCGCCCTCGTCATCAATACCCCCGAGCGCGTCTGCCTCGACCGCAACAGCCAGCGGCCCGACCGCGACTTCGGCCCCCACGTCGTCCGCCGCCAGATCGGCGACCTCAAGCGCGGCCTGCGCGGCCTCGAACGCGAAGGCTTCCGCTACGTGCACATCATCGAGCCCGGCGAGGAGATCGAAATCCGGCGCGCGCCCCTGTGGAACAACCGCAAGCACGAAACCGGCCCCTTCGATATCATCGGAGACATTCACGGCTGCGCCGCCGAACTCCGCGCCCTGCTCCGGCAGCTCGGCTGGCAACCCTATGCCCTCGAGGCGCCCGAAGCCCCCTGGGGCGCCGAATCCTGGAGCCACCCCGCCGGCCGCAAGGCCATCTTCCTGGGCGACCTCGTCGATCGCGGCCCGCACATCGCCGACTCGCTTCGCATCGTCCGCAACCTGTGCGCCGCCGGCCATGCCTTCTGCGTACCCGGCAACCACGACGTGAAGCTCATGCGCTGGCTCAAGGGCAAGAACGTCCAGATCCGCCACGGCCTGGAGCAATCCATCGCCGAGCTCGAAACCTGGCCGTCCGAGGATCGCACCAAACTCGCCGCCTTCCTCGACAGCCTCGTCAGCCACTACGTCCTCGACAAGGGCCGGCTCGTTGTCGCCCACGCCGGCCTGCGCGAGGAGATGCACGGTCGCGGCTCCGGCGCCGTCCGCGAATTCTGCCTCTACGGCGAGACCACCGGCGAGACCGACGAGTTCGGCCTGCCCGTCCGTTACAACTGGGCCGCCGAATACCGAGGCAAAGCCACCGTCGTCTACGGCCACACCCCCGTCCCCGAGCCCGAGTGGCTCAACAACACGATCAACATCGACACCGGAGCCGTCTACGGCGGCAAACTCACCGCCCTGCGCTATCCGGAACGCGAACTCGTCAGCCAACCCTCCGCGGAGCAGTACGCTGTGCCCGCGCGCCCCATCAGCCCGCCCGTCCCGGAACGGCGCTCCAGCCAGCAGCACCTCGACGATGTCCTTGACCTCGAGGACGTCACCGGCAAGCGCGTCATCGAAACCGCCCTGCAACGCTCCGTCACCATCCGCGAGGAGAATTCCATCGCCGCCCTCGAAGTGATGAGCCGCTTGGCCACCGAGCCGCGCTGGATCATCTACCTGCCGCCCACCATGTCCCCGGCTGAGACCTCAACCCTGCCGGACTACCTTGAATACCCAACCCAGGCCTTCGACTACTTCCGCCGCAACGAGGTCCAACACGTCGTCTGCGAGGAGAAGCACATGGGCTCCCGGGCCGTGGTCGTCGTCTGCCGCGACGCCCCCTCCGCCCGCGAACGCTTCGGCTCGCCCGACGGCCGCCAGGGCGTCTGCTACACCCGCACCGGCCGGCCCTTCTTCTCCCAACCCGCCGAAGAAGCCGCCTTCATCGCCCGCATCCAGACGGCCCTCACCACGGCCGGCTTCTGGGACGAATTCCAGTCCAATTGGTTCTGCCTCGACTGCGAGCTGATGCCGTGGTCCGCCAAGGCTCGCGAACTCATCCAGCGCCAGTACGCCCCCGTCGGCGCCGCCGGAGTCGCGTCCCTGGAAATCGTCGTGGAAGCCCTCCGCCGCAGTCCCGCCGCCGCCCACTTCACTCAGCCCTATGAACGCCGCCTGCGCCGCGTCCGCCAGTATCGTGACGCCTACCGCCGCTACTGCTGGCCCGTGAACTCGCTCAGCGACTACCGCCTCGCGCCCTTCCACCTGCTGGCCTCGGAAGGCGCAGTCCACACGGACAAGACCCATCGCTGGCACATGGAAACCCTCCATCGCCTGGCCGCGGCCGATCCCGAATTCCTGGTCGCCACGCCCTTCCTCGAAGTCGACCTGAACGACGAAACCGCTGTCGCCGCAGCCACAAAGTGGTGGGAGAGCCTCACCGCGCAAGGCGGCGAAGGCATGGTCGTCAAACCCCTCCACTACATCGCCAAAGGCCCCAAGGGCGTTATCCAGCCGGCGATCAAATGCCGCGGCCGCGAGTACCTCCGCATCATCTACGGACCCGAATACACCGCCGAAGACCAACTCCCCCGCCTGCGCGCCCGGGCCCTCAACGGCAAACGCTCGCTCGCCCTCCGCGAATTCGCGCTCGGGGTCGAAGCCCTCCAGCGCTTCGCCGCCCGCGAACCCCTCCGCCGCGTCCACGAGTGCGTCTTCGGAGTCCTCGCCCTCGAATCCGAACCCGTCGACCCGCGCCTCTGACCGGTTCCGTGCAGCTTGTGTCCCACGACCGGACACGCCGGCCGCGCCAACTCACGCCGAATCAACCATCCAGGATTGGCGGGCCGCGTGCCCTCCACCCTTTATGTCCCTGCTGGCCGACATCCGTTACGCCGTGCGCACACTGCGCCAGAATCCCGGCTTCTCCCTCGTCGCCATCGGTGTCCTCGCCCTCGGCATCGGCGGCAATACCGCCATCTTCAGTGTGGTGAACTCGGTCCTCCTCCGGCCCCTGCCCTTCCCTGACCCCAGCCGCCTCACCATCGTGTGGGAGACCAGCAGCCAGCAGGGCGTCAAACGCGAAGGTCCCTCCGGGCCCAACTTCTACGACTGGCGCGAACAGAGCCGTCTCTACCAGGACCTCGCCGCGGTGGAACTCGGCACCGGCACACTCACTGGACTCGGAGAACCCCGGCAGGTGCCGGCCATGCGAGTCACCACCAACCTGTTCTCGGTCCTCGGCGCCCGCCCCGCCCTCGGCCGGTTCTTCACTCCGCAGGACGGCCACGGCGGCCGCAAGCCCCTGCTGCTCATCTCCGACGGTTTCTGGCGCAACACCCTCGGCGCCGATCCTGCCGTGATCGGCAAGAGCGTCATGATGGACCTCATCTCCTATCAGGTCATCGGCGTCCTGCGCCCGGGCTTCGGCCTGCCCTTCCAGTCCGACCTGTTCGTACCCTGGCCCGACGACGAACTGCGCTATCACCGCAGCCGGCTCGGTCACGATCTGGGCGTCTTCGGCCGCCTCAAACCCGGCGTCACCCCCGCGCAGGCCCAGGCTGAACTCAATACCATCCAGACCCGGCTCGCCGCCTTGCACCCGGAAATCGAGGGCTGGCAGGTGGCCGTTCTTCCGCTCCAATCCGTCACCGTCGAATACATCCGCGCGACGTTGCTGGTTCTGTTCGCCTCCGTTGCTTTCGTCCTTCTCATCGCGTGCACAAATGTGGCGAACCTCCTGCTGGCCCGGGCCGTCGGCCGCCGCCGCGAAATCGCCATGCGTGCCGCGCTGGGCGCCTCCCGCGGCCGCCTCGTACGCCAGTTCCTGACGGAAAGCGTAGTCCTCAGTTCAGCCGCTGGAGTCGTGGGAACGCTGCTCGCCTATTGGGCCGTGGCCCTGCTCTCCGCCATCGTGCCCGCAACGGTGCCTATTCCGGACGCCGCCGCCGAGGTCACGCTCCGCGGCTTCGACATCGACGGCCGGGTCCTCGCCTTCTCGCTCGCGGTTTCGCTCCTCACCGGAATCCTGTTCGGCCTCGCTCCGGCCCTGCATGCTCTCAAGACCGACCTGATTGAGAATCTGAAACAGACTACCCGCACCGGCGCTGAAAGCAGCCGCAGCCTGCGCGATGCCCTGCTCGCGGCCGAGATCGCCCTCGCCCTGGTCCTCTCCCTGGGCGCCGGCCTCATGCTGAAGAGCTTCTCCCGCCTCCAGAATGCCGACCTCGGCATCCGTCCGGATCATCTCCTCACCCTCGAGATGGAGCTGCCTACGGATATGCGCTACCAGCAAGGCGCGGAGCAAAGCGCCTTCTATTCCCAAGTGCTCGAGCGCGCCCAGGCCCTGCCCGGCGTCCGCAACGCCGCCCTCACTTCCATACTCCCGCTCCACGCTCAGGGCGACCGCGTGCGCTTCCTCATCGAGAATGGCCCCGTGCTCCCCGCCAATGAGCGGTTCCAGGCCGACTTTCGCCGCGTCAGTCCGGCCTATTTCCAGACGATGGGTATCCCTCTCAAGAGCGGCCGCCTGTTCGACGGACGCGACTCGGCCGGCGCGCCGCTCGCCGTCATCGCCGACGAAGCCTTCCTCCGCCGTTACTTCCGCGGGAACCAGGCCATAGGCCGCCGCCTCCTGCTCGGCCGGGCCAAGGCCGAGATCGTCGGCGTGGTGGCTGACGTCAAACATACCGGACCTGACCAGGAGGCTCGTCCCACCCTCTATAGCCCCTATCTCCAGGCCCCCACCGAGCGCATGAATCTGGTGCTCAGCACCGCGGGCGAGCCAGCCGCCCTCATCGAAAGCGCCAAGCACGCCATCTGGAGCATCGATCCCGACATGCCGGTCTACCGGCTTGAGACCATGCGCCACATCGTCGACGAAGCGACCAGTTCCGCCCGCCTGACCCTCTCTCTTCTCAGTGTTTTTGCCGCGGCCGCCCTGGGCCTCGCCGCCTTCGGAATCTTCGGTGTGGTCGCCTACACCATCAATCTCCGCCTTCGCGAATTCGGCATCCGCATGGCTCTCGGGGCGCGGCCGGCCGATGTGCAGCGCCTGGTAGTCCGCCAGACCCTCCGGGTGGTCGGCGCCGGGATCTTCATCGGAGTTCTGGGCTCCTTCGCGCTCACGCGGCTCATGTCCGTCGTCCTCTATCAGGTAAGCGCAAACGACCCCGCCACCACGCTATCCGCGGCCGCCCTGCTGTTCGTCGTCGCAATCACAGCGGCGTGGCTTCCGGCCTTCCGTGTCGCCCGCATCGATCCCATGCAGGTCTTGCGCGAACAATAGGCGCAGTTTCCTCTTGCCCTGTTGCGGCATTTGATCTACTCTGTAGACCTAATGCCCGACTACCTGGGTGAGTTCGAGCAGATTGTCCTTCTCGCCGTCCTTCGCCTCGGCGACTCCGCCTACGGAGTCCCCATTCGCCAGGAGATCGAGGAGCGCGCCGGCCGCAAGGTCACCATCGGCGCTCTCTACGCGACGCTCGACCGCCTGGAAGCGAAAAACTACGTCACTTCCTGGTTCTCTGAACCGACCCCGGAACGTGGCGGCCGCTCCAAACGCTACTTTCGTGTTCAGCCCGCCGGAGCCGAGGCCCTCGCCCGCGCCAAGTCGATGCTCGACAGCATGTGGAATGGCGTCCGCCTGAAAGGAGAGCACGGTGCCTGAACCGCCCAGACTCGCTGAACAACTCCTGCTACGCCTCGTGGGCGGCCGCGACGGCCAGGTCATCGCCGGCGATCTCGCCGAGTCCTACGAGGAACGTGGCGGCGGCGTCCTCTGGTACTGGGGCCAGGTGCTGAGCTGCATCCTGGTCCGCCTCTCGCCCCATCGCCGGCTCATCCCCGACCTGAACTACGACGTCCACCATGCCTTCCGGCTCATCCGCCGCAATCCCGGCTACGCCTTCGCCGCGGTCCTCTGCCTGGCGCTGGGCATCGGCATCAATACCACCGTGTTCAGCGTGCTCGACGGCATGTTCCTGCGCGGCCTCCCCCTGCCCGACCCCGGCCGCATCGTCACCCTCGATCGCGATGGCGCCGCGCCCTGTTCCATCAGCGAATACTTCGAACTCCGCAGGACGGTGAAGTCGCTGGTGAAACCCGTGGCCGTGATGGCGCGCAACACCTACCTCGATGTCGGCCCCGCCAATGAACCCGTCTACATCGAGACCGTCATGGCGAACTACGCCGACCTGCTGCAGGCCAAGCCGCGGATCGGGCGCTGGTTTGCACCCTCTGACGAACAACCGCACGGCGGACTGCCGGTGGTCATCAGCGACCGGCTCTGGCAGCGCTACTTCCAACGCGAGTCCAACGTGCTCGGCCGCACGATCCGCCTCGAAGGCCAGATCTACACCATCATCGGCGTCGCCCGCCCGGAATTCCGGGGCGTCTCCTCCCCCCTCTCCATCGACGCCTGGGTCCCCCTGGCCAGCTTCCCAATGAACCGCGCGGACTTCGACTCCACCACCGACAAAGCCGGACCCGACGTCTCTGTCATCAGCCGCCTCGCGCCGGACGCCACCCTGCAGCAGGCGCGTGCCGAAATCGCCGTCTTCGACTCTCACATCCGCGCCCGCTCCAAGGACGACCCGCGCTTGAAGCCCGCGCTCACAGTGGAGCCCGTCCTTGGCTTCGTTTCGCGCCGCGCCCGCCGCAGCCTCGCCCCGCTGGCGCTGTTGCTCGCCGGCGTGGTCGGCATCGTCCTGCTCATCGCCTGCGTCAATGTCGCGAACCTCCTGCTGGCCCGCGCCGCCCTCCGCCAGCGCGAGATGGCCGTACGTCTCTCCCTCGGCGCCACCCGGGGCCGCCTCATCCGCCAGACGCTCGCCGAAGGCCTCGTCCTCGCCGCCGGCGGAGCCGTGCTCGGCCTCATTGCCGGATTCTGGACCAACCAGGCTCTCTCCGCCTGGCTCCCCACGTCCTTCCCCCAAGCGGCCCTGCGCACCGTCTTCCTGGAAATCAACTGGCGCGTCGCCGCGCTCACCGCGGCCATCTCCCTGCTCTCCGCCCTGCTCTTCAGCCTCGCCCCGGCCTTCGAAACCGCCCGCACCGAATGCACGCCCGCCCTCAAGGGCGAAGGGGCTGGATCCTCCCAGCGCGCCCTGCGCCGCCGCGATCTCTATGCCGCCGCCCAGGTTGCCCTCTCCCTCGTCCTGCTCGTGTCGGCCGGCCTGCTGCTGCGTGCCCTCGATCGCGCCGCCTCGATCGACCCCGGCTTCGCCACGGCTCGCCGCATCTACGTCCGCCTCTTTACACCCGGCCGCGACTTCACCCCGGAAGCCTCCACCCAACTCTTCACCCGCCTCGTCGAGAGCGCCCGCCAGTTGCCCGGAGTCCAGGACGCCACCCTCTCCTTTGCCCTCCTCGGCTTCGGCGACCGCAACTGCGCCTCCACCGCACCCACCGCCCCCACCCGCAAGCTCCACATCAACGTCGTCGAGCCCAACTACTTCCACATGATGCAGGTCCCGCTGGTCCGTGGCGCGGGCTTCCGACCGGAGGGCCACCCCGAGTCCATCCTGCCCGTAGTCGTCAACGAGACCATGGCCCGCACCTGGTGGCCCGGCCAGGACGCAGTGGGCCAGCCCATCTGGTTCGGCTGCGAATCCGAACACCAGCGCCTGGCCGGCCGCGTCATCGGCGTCGCCCGCGATAGCAAATACCAGGCGCTCGACGAGGACCCGTTGCCGCTCTACTACGTCTCCACCCGCCAGTTCTGGTGGAACGGCTACCTCGCCCTGATCGTGGAAACCCGCGGCGAGCCGCGAGAGATCATCGAGCCGCTGCTGGCGCTCGCGCGCACCGGCGGCCGCAACCTGCGCATCGGCGAGGTGAACACGCTCGAGTCGGTTGTGTCTCTCTCGCTCTGGTACACCCGCTTCTACGCCTCGCTGCTGGGCCTCTTCGCCGCGCTCGCGATCGTGCTCTCCACCATCGGGCTGTACAGCGTGGTCGCTTACTCGGTCGCGCAACGAACCCGCGAGATCGGCATCCGCATGGCCATGGGCGCCCGCCGCGCCGACGTCCAGTGGATGGTGCTTTCCCGTGCCCTGCGCTTGACTGCCTTCGGAATTGGGGCGGGACTCCTGCTCAGCGCCGCAGCCACCCGGCTCCTCAGGCACTTCCTGCATGGCCTCAGCCCGCTCGACCCGGTCACATTTACCGCCGCGGCCCTGGCCTGGATCGCCATCTCCATGCTCGCCAGCTACGTGCCGTCCCTCCGGGCTACGCGGGTCGACCCCACCGTCGCCCTGCGCTACGAATGACTTAGCCCTGCTCCAGGATCTTGTAGACGTCGCGCTTGCCCAGGCCCCGCTCCCGCGCCACAGCCTTGATCGCGTCCATGCGTGGCAGCCCGGCCGCCTCCAGCCGCTTCACCGCATCCTGTACGCTTTCGTCCAGCTGAGGCTTCTTCTCGGACTTGCCCACAAGCAGCGTGAACTCGCCCTTCACGGAATCCCGAGCCGCCAACGTGGCCCGCACGGCCGAAGCCGGCCCACGCAGGAACTCTTCATGCATCTTCGTTAGCTCCCGGGCCGCGACCACCGGGGGATCCCCGAGCACCTCTTCCACGTCCTGCAGCGACTCCAGAATCCGGTGCGGCGCCTCATAGAACGCCAGCGTCGACTCCTCAGTAAGCAGCCCCTCCAGCATCCTCCGGCGTTCGCCTGACTTTCGCGGGAAAAACCCGCAGAACCGGAACGAATCGGTCGGCAAGCCTGCGGCCGAAAGCGCTGTGATCAGGGCCGAGACGCCAGGGATCGGAACCACCCGGATGCCTCGTTCCGCCGCCGCGTTTACAATGCGATAGCCCGGATCCGAAATCAGCGGCGTCCCGGCGTCCGAAACGATCGCAATCGACGCGCCACTCTCCAGCCGCTGCAGCAAGTCCACCGTCCGCTCGGCTTCATTGTGCTCGTGGTAGCTCAGCGGGTGAGCCGCTATGCCGAAGTGATCCAGCAGCTTACGGGTTTGCCGCGTGTCTTCGCAGGCGATGTGGTCCACGGCCTTCAGGGTCTCCACCGCCCGGTATGTCATGTCGGACAGGTTCCCGATCGGGGTGGCAACGATGTACAGAACTCCGGCCATAAGGTGATTTCCCTTAACTACTTGCCTAGTATGCCTGAAGGAAAAGCCCAACGCTGCCGATAAGGGAAAAGGATGATTTATGCTTGAGTTATCTGGTCGGCCCCCCTACGATAGAACGGATAGCCAGTCGCATGGCCGCCGCTCGGAAGGTGGGCCTGCCGCGACGAGCCTCATGGATCAACAGCACCAGACCACCGCCTCAGCCCCTGAGCCCGAAAAGCCTGCGGGCACCGCCTATCTCTATGAAATCCCGGGCAAACCGATGTCGATCTATGTCGACTTCGACCTGATCGACCGCCTGGGCTTCGAGATCATGCGCGGCTTCGGCGCCGTGCCTCGCCGCGGTGCTGAAGTGGGCGGCATCCTGCTCGGTTCGGCCGAGACCGGAGAACGCACCGTCCTGCGGATCGAAGATTTCGTACCCGTCGACTGTGAGCACATGCGCGGCCCGTCCTACATCCTCTCCGAGACGGACCTCCATAATCTGGACGAGGCAATCGCCAAGTGGACCCCTGCACCGGACAAGCGCATCCATGTCGTCGGTTTCTATCGCAGCAACACCCGCGATGTCATGCAGTTGGCCCCTGAAGACCTGACGCTTCTGGAGAAGCGCTTCCCCATGCAGACGGCGATCTGCCTGCTGGTGAAGCCGTACGCCACCCGCGCCAGCGAAGCCACGTTCTTCTACCGCGAGAACGGCGAGTTCCCGTCGGACCCCGCCCAGCAGACGTTCCCGTTCCGCCGCAAGGAACTCGGCGGAGGCAAACCCGCCCGCCGGCCCCGAGGGGTCGAAGTCGCTGACCCTGAACTCGAAACCGCCGCCACAGGCTACAACCTGACCGTCGAAGAGCCCCAGCTTCCGCAACATCCGGAGCCAGTGGAGCTTCCGGCGCTCGCCGCGCTGAGCCTGAATGGGTTGGCTGCCGCCGGCCCTCGCAACCAGTCCGCCATCGACCAGGCGCTGCCCGACCCGCTGCCCCGCTCCAAGTACCGCAGCGGCTGGATCTGGATCCCGTTATCCTTTATCTTTCTGTTGCTTGGCGTCGTCCTCGGCTTCCAGATCGCCCTCAGCTATAAGAGCCAGAAGGCGCCCGACGCCGCGACTGACCCGTATCTCCTGGACCTGACCCTCGTCCAGTTCGGCGAGAACCTTCACCTCAAGTGGAATACCGACACGCTGGCCTTCCGCAACGCGAAGCGCGGCATCCTTCACATCCAGGACGGCGACAACAGCAAGACCGTTGAGCTCAAGCAGGAAGACCTCAGCCGCGGCGGGGTGCTCTACCGGAATGCGACCAACAACGTCAAGTTCCGGCTGGAGATCTTCCCGCGAGACCGGAACAGCGTGGCCGAATCCCTGGAGACTCGCATCCTGGAAGAGGCTAAGCCGAGTCAAGCCGCCAAGTAGCCGGGATCCGGTACAATAGCGAGAGTGCAGGACGACAATCTGTCGGCGGACATCCAGTCCGATCCGGTCAGCCCACAACCTATTGAGGCCGCGGCGGCTATTGATACGCCCGAAGATCACCAGCATGGCGAGCAGCCTCGCGGCGCCATCGCTGAGTGGGCCGTCACCATCCTGCTGCTGCTGTTCGGCACCACGGCGCTCATCCAGGCGTTCGTCATCCCCACCGGCTCAATGGAAGACAACCTCCTGATTGGCGACCACTTACTGGTCGACAAGCTGGCGTTTGCCCCAGCCGGCGTGGTGAGCAAGTACATCCTGCCGTATACGCCGGTCAAGCGCGGCGACATCATCGTCTTCCGCTACCCGGTGGACATCCGCCAGACCTTCGTGAAGCGCGTCATCGGGGTGCCCGGCGACCACATCAAGCTCATCAATAAGCAGCTTGTTCTCAACGGCAAGCCGATGGATGAGCCCTATAAGTTCAACAAGACCGACTTCATCGACTCCTACCGCGACAACTTCCCCACAGACCCGAACACCCGCGTCGACGACAGGGCGCTCGAGATGCTGGACAAATGTGTCGTGAATGGAGAAGTCGTCGTCCCGCCCGACTCCTACTTCGCCATGGGCGACAACCGCGACTCGTCACTTGACTCGCGCTATTGGGGGTTCGTTCCCCGCGCCAACATCATCGGCAAACCCCTGCTGGTCTATTGGTCGTATGACGCGCCCACCGAGAGGCTTGTCAACTCCGGCGTTGATATTGAACATTTGCTGGATCTTGCTCGTCACTTCTTTACGAAGACACGTTGGAAGCGCACGTTCATGCTGATCCGCGGCTATGATCTAAAGAACTGAGACGATGAAGCAAAAAGCAAAGAAGCCCAGCGGCACTGAGCCCGTACCTCAGCAGCAAGATTCCTCAAAGGTCCAGAAGGTGAAACCCGACTTCCCGGAGCAGGTGCGGTCGTTTGTCTCCGAGTGGTCCGTCACCATCATCCTGCTGCTCTTCGGCACCACCACGATCCTGCAGGCCTTTGTCGTCCCTACCGGCTCGATGGAGGACACCGTGCTCATCGGCGACCACATGTTCGTGGACAAACTGGCCTTCTCGCCGCCCGGCGCCATCAGCAAGTACCTGCTGCCCTACACCCCCATCAAGCGCGGGGACATCATCGTCTTCAAGTGGCCGGTGGATCCGCGCCAGAACTACATCAAGCGCGTGATCGGCGTGCCGGGCGACCACATCAAGCTCATCAACAAGGAACTCGTCCTCAACGGCAAGAAGATGACCGAGCCGTATGTAGTCCACAAGATGAACTACCTCGACTCTTACCGCGACAACTTCCCCAGCGAGCCGAACATGCGGCTGGAGGCGGGCGCGGTGAAGATGCTGTCGGAGAACATGAAGGACGGCGAGATCGTGGTCCCGCCGAACTGCTACTTCGCGATGGGCGACAACCGCGACAACTCGCTGGACTCCCGTTACTGGGGCTTCGTTCCTCGCGACAACATCGTGGGCAAGCCGGCCATCATCTTCTGGTCGTATGACGCGACCACGGAAGCGCTGGCCGACCCCAACATCATCTCCCTGAACCACCTGATCGACCTGGCGACCCACTTCTTCTCGAAGACCCGCTGGAATCGCACGCTGATGGTCCCGCGGCCCTACCCGCTGGGCTAGATCACTTCTCCAACAGGAAGTTCCCCACGACCAGGGCGTCGATTCCGGAGGAGTAGAAGCTCCTCACGGCGTCCCTGGGCGTGCAGACCAAGGGATCTCCGAACAGGTTGAACGACGTGTTGTAGAGCACGGGCAGGCCGGTCTTGCGGCCCCACGACAGCAGCAGCTTGTGGAAGAGCGGGTTCTCCTGCGGATCCACCGTGTGGACACGCACCAGTCCATCGCCCAGCACCGCGCTCTCGAAGGTCTTGCGATGGGCATCGCGGACGCGGCCGACGGTGGCCAGGAAGCGGGCGTTGCGGCCGACGTCAAAGTACTCCGACGCCAGTTCCACCGGCACCGAAGCGGCAAACTTACGAAACGGCTCGCGATGCTTGATGAAAACGTTCAGATTCTCCGTCGAGTAGGGGTTGAGCGGTGAAGCCAGTATGGACCGCTGACCCAGGGCCCGGGGTCCGAACTCCATGCGGCCCTGCATCCAGGCGACGATTTTGTCGGCGGCTAACTGCGTAATGGCGGCTTCGAGGACTTCGTCCGTGGTGAGCAGGTAGCGGAAGCCGAGTTTACAGTTCTCGATTACCTTTTTGATCTCTTCGGACGTGAAGCTGGGTCCGAGAGACAGGGTGGTCATGGGCGCGCGTTGGTCGCGGCCGTGAACGACGTGCCAGGCGTGGTAGGCGGCTCCGATGGCGGTGCCGCTGTTGCCGGCGGCGGGCTGGACGAAGACGTTCTTCCAATGACCGCTGCGTTCGAGGGCAGCGACGAGCAGGGCGTTGAGCGCGAGGCCACCGGCGAGGCAGAGGTTTTCGCCTTCACCGGCCATTTCGATGACCAGGCGTTCGATGGCGGACTGCAACCCCGCAGCGATGCGAGGCTTCATATCTGCCGGGATTTCGGCACCATCTTCCAGTCCCAGCGCCATGTAAAATCGTGCGCTGAAGCCTCCGCCGTTCATCCGGTCGTTGTCAAACCAGGAGCGATCGACGCGCAGGCCGATGCCTTCCTGGACCAGGATGCTGCGGAACAGGGCGGCGAGATCGGGCGAGCCGGCCGTGGAGAGCCACTGCACCTTGTGTTCGTCGGCGCCAGGCTGGAAGCCCAGGAGGTGGGTGACGCGGCTATAAAGATCACCCAGCGAGTCAGGATATGAGATCTCTTTCTCGAGGTGGATCTGGTTGCCGGCGGCGCGCCAGCGGGAACCGCAGCGGAAATCACCGGAGCGGTCCAGCGTGAGGACGCTGGCATATTCAAACGGCGAAGCGAAGTAAGCCGAGGACGCGTGCGCCTGGTGGTGTTCCACGGTGACGATGCGCGCGGACGGGAACAGTTCCCGCAACTCCACGTGGAGGTGATGGCGGCCGTTGGTCTCCGCAAACGGGCGAGCCAAGGCAACGGTCTGGACGTCGCCGGGTTCCACGCCGGCCAATTGAAGGGCCATCATGGCCGCATGGATGGGCAGCCCACCTTGCGGGCCGTGCGGAGCGACTTTGGGCTCCTCAATCGCGGCCACTAACTCACCGTCCACAAGGACGGCACATGCGGCGTCCTTCAGGATGCCCCCGATACCCAGGATGATCATCTTATTGAAGCCTTCCGTCTTCCTGACTAGGAGCCCTTCTCTTTCTGGTTCTGGGCTTTCTCGATCTTGGCCCACGAGTCGCGCAGTCCGACGGTCCGGTTGAACACGAGGCTGCCGGGCTTGCTGTCCGTGTCGGCACAGAAGTAGCCCAGGCGCTCGAACTGGTAGCGGTTGCCCGGAGCGGCGTCTGACAGGCTGGGCTCGAGTTTGCCGCCTGTGACGACCTCGAGGGAGTGGGGATTGAGATTGTCCATCCAATCCCTGCCCTCGGCGACGTCGTTGGGATCTTCCTTGCTGAAGAGATTTTCGTACATCCGCACTTCAGCGCTGATTGCGTGAGGTGCGGAGACCCAATGTATGGTGGATTTCACTTTGCGCCCGTCGGGGGTGTTGCCGCCACGGGTCGCGGGATCGTAGGAGCAATGCACTTCCACCACTTCTCCAGCCTGGTTCTTTAAGACGCTCGTGCACGTAATTAGATAGGCGTAACGAAGTCTTACTTCCTTGCCGGGCGAGAGGCGGTAGTAGCCCTTGGGGGGCACTTCGCGGAAGTCATCCTGCTCAATGTAAATTTCCCGGGAGAACGGCACCTGGCGTGTGCCCATGGATTCGTCCTCGGGATTGTTGACGGCTTCCATCTCCTCGACCTGCCCTTCGGGGTAGTTGTCGATGATGACCTTGATGGGTTTCAGGACGGCCATGACGCGGGCGGCGCGCTTATTGAGATCCTCGCGGACGGCGTGCTCGAGGAGCCCGAGCTCGATGGTGCCGTTGGTTTTGGAGACGCCGATACGGGAGCAGAACGTGCGCATGGCTTCGGGCGTGTAGCCGCGGCGACGGATGCCGCTGAGCGTGGGCATGCGCGGGTCGTCCCAGCCGGAGACCACCTTATTCTGAACGAGCGCCAGGAGCTTGCGCTTGCTGAGCAGAGTGTAGGTCAGGTTGAGGCGGTCGAACTCGATCTGTTGCGGCGGGAAGATGCCGAGGCTCTCGATGTACCAGTCGTACAGGGGCCGGTGATCCTCGAACTCGAGCGTACAGATGGAGTGGCTGATCTTCTCGATGGAATCGGACTGGCCGTGGGTGAAGTCGTACATCGGGTAGATGCACCATGTGCCGCCCGTGCGGTGGTGATCCGCATGGAGGATGCGGTACATCACGGGATCGCGCATGTTCAGGTTCGGCGAGGTCATGTCGATCTTTGAGCGGAGCGTGCGGGTTCCGTCGGGGAACTCGCCCTTGCCCATGCGTTCGAAGAGATCGAGATTCTCTTCGATGGTGCGGTTGCGATAGGGGCTTTCGGTGCCGGGCTCAGAGAGCGTGCCGCGATATTTGCGGACCTCTTCTGCGGTCAGGTCGCACACATAGGCCTTACCGGCCTTGATGAGATCGATGGCCCAGGCGTGGAGCTGGCCGAAGTAATCGGAGGCGTAGTAGACACCGTCCGGCTGGAAGCCCATCCAACGGACGTCCTCGATGATCGAATCGACGTATTCCACCTCTTCCTTACAGGGGTTGGTGTCGTCGAAGCGCAAGTTGCATTTGCCGTTGAACTCAGCCGCGAGGCCGAAGTTGAGGCAGATGGACTTGGCGTGACCGATGTGGAGGTAGCCGTTGGGCTCAGGGGGAAAGCGCGTCTGGACACGGCCGTCGTGCTTGCCGCTGGCGATGTCCTTCAAGATGATGTCGCGAATGAAGTTAGACGGGCGCGGCTGCGCTTCAGAGGCGCCTTCGTTCCCGTTCACCGGTTTGTTCCCTGCTGAGTCGTCGTTGGGCATGGTGCTTGTGTTCGTTCCTTGTTACTTCAACTTCAATACTGCCTGATCGATGCGTTTGAGACAGGTATCGCGGCCCAGCACTTCGAGGGTTTCGAAGAGGGGCGGAGCGACCTTCCGGCCGCAGACGGCCACACGGATGGGCTGAAACATCTGGCCGGCCTTGACGCCGAGCGCGGCGGCCTGCGCGCGCAGGACGGAGTCGAGCCCGTCGTGGTTGAATTCGGCGGTCTCGAGGGCGGTGCGTCCGGCTTCGAGGACACGCAGAGCCATGGCCGCGTCGCCTTTCTGGGGCGTCAACTCGGCGGGATCGTAGGGCGCGAGTTCGTCGACGAAGAAGAAGTCGGCCGCGCCGACCGCGTCGTTGAGGGTCTTGATGCGCTCCTGGATGAGCGGCGTGATCTTGAGGAGCTTGGCCTCGTCGAACTGATAGCCGGCGGCCGTGAAGACCGGGGCGATGGCGGCGGCGAGTTCGGGCACGCTTAAGGCGTAGATATGCTGCGAGTTGAGCCAGAGCGCCTTAGGGTCGATGGGGTCTTCCTCGCTGAAATTGACGACCGCGTTGGCGCGATTGACGCCGTCGAAGGTGAAGGCCTCGACTAGTTCCTCGATCGACATCTTCTCGCGATTGTCCTTGGGGTTCCAGCCGAGCAGGCAGAGGAAATTGATGTAGCTCTGCGGCAGGAAGCCGGCGTCGCGATAGGTGGTGACGGAGACCACGGGGCCGTGCTTGCGCTTGGAGAGCTTGGCTCCATCCGGGGCGGTGAGCAGCGGCAGGTGGGCGAAGCGCGGCGCTTCGACGCCGAGAGCCTCGAAGATGAGGATGTGTTTAAACGTGTTCGAGAGGTGGTCCTGCCCGCGGACGATGTGGCTGATCTGGAGGTCGGCGTCGTCGACGCAGGAGGCGTGGTGGTAGGTGACGCCGCCGTTGGAGCGCAGCAGGGCGAAGTCCTCGATGTCGGCGGTGGACTTGGACTGGTCGCCGTAGACGAGGTCAGAGAAAGAGACAACGCGCTCTGGGTCGCGCGGGACGCGGAAGCGGAGGACGAAGGGTTCTCCGGCGTTGGCGCGGCGGTCGGACTCCTCGCGGGTGAGCTCGCGCATGCCGGGATTGCACAGCCAGGCGGCCTTGGCGTCGCCGGATTTGTCCTCGCCGCCGGCGGTCATCGGCGTGAAGTCGCGGTAGGCTAAGTCCTTGTCGAATATGGCCCAAGCGGCTTTGGCGTAGAGTTCGCCGCGTTCGCTCTGACGATAGAACTCGTCCCAGCCGAGGCCGAGCCACTTGAGACCGTCGAAGATGGAATCGAGCGAGGCTTGGGTATTGCGTTCGACGTCGGTGTCGTCGATGCGCAGGATCATCGTGCCCTTCTGTTTGCGGGCGAAGAGCCAATTAAAGATAAAAGTGCGGGCGCTTCCGATGTGGAGGTACCCGGTGGGTGAAGGGGCGAATCGGACTCGAACCATTAATTTACTAGTATAGGGCGTCTGGTATGGGGGGCGCTGGTTTTGCCGGGCAGACCTGGAGCGCGGTGCTCCCGGGATGGGCGGCGGGCAGGGTGGTTTCATTGCCGTTGAGGGTCCTGGATGCCAGGGAAGCCGAGCTCTTCCGAAGTGATTGACGGGGCTGGGGTTGGGCCGGGACTGGGCGCTTCGCCGGAATGGGCCTGCGGCGTTGGCAGCGGCCCTGGTTCGGACTGCGGCTGCGGGGCCGGGGCTTCGCTGGAAGTAATTGTTACAGCCTGGGTGGATTCCGGGGCACTGGCGGCGGCGGGTTGAGCCTCCGGAGCGGGCGGGGTTTCGGGGGCCGGTTCGGGGTCCCAGAGGTCGACATCCGTTGGTTCGTTTCGCGGGTCGTCGTCGGAGTCGAGACGGCGGTCAAGTTCCTGAAAAATGGCGGGTTCCTGCGAAATCACGACTGTTTGCTGGCGCTTGCGGAGCGAAAAAAGCGCGTTGAGTGTTTCGCGGCGCGAGCGCTGGAGGCGGGTGAATTCGCGGTCGGAGTAGGCGAGGAGTTTGGAGGTTTCGAGGAGCTTGGTTTCGGCCATGACGGTGACATCGATGGGGGCGACGCCGCGGAGGGAGCCCTGGGTGCGGCGGATGGCCGCGCACTCGGCGGCGATCTGGAGGTCGATGGCGCGGGTCTTGACGGCCATGTTGCGGACGAGCATCCACTCGATGGCGCAGAGTTCGCGGACGAGGGTGCACTCGTAGGAGTTGGTGGGGAGGAGGTCCTGGTTCAGGCGAGCCAGGAGGTCGTTGAAGGCGGAGCTGTCCTCATTCCGGAGCAGGGCCGCGTGGGCGGCGGAGACGGGTTTGGCGTACTGGCCGTGCTTGGTTGAATTGTGGGCCGAGCGCGCTTTGCCCTCGGCCGTGACGGGGCCCCGGGAGCATTTGCCGTTGGCCCGGGCCCGCTCGGATTTCGAAAGTTCCTGCATAAATCACCTCGACGGAGACGGTAGAGCATGAGGCGGAGGAATCGGCTCGGGGTCGGACGGGGTGGACGGGCTGGATTCTTTGTTTGTAAGGAGTTATGGGCGAAAGAAATATTTCGAAATGCGGTGACTGGGGTTTGGGGGGTGAGGGATTTTGGGGAGAAGTGGGGGTGGCGGGGGGCTGAAGGTGGTGCTGACCGGTCCGACGGAGATGCCGTTCGAGGTGAACAGGGGATTTCGAAAGACCAGTTGGCCCCTCACGTCGGCGACGCCCTCAGCTGGCAGCGGCCCGGCTTTGAATGGCGATGGACGAGTTTGCCGCTGGCGACGGAGAGGGTTTGGTTCGCACTGGGAGGTAGTTACCAATCATGCGGGCCGAACGCGAGCCACATCAGGGGCATGAGCGGTATCCGTCAACTTGATCCGATCCCTCTGCTTCCGAGTGGCGCGTGACTCGCCCGAAGCGGGACCTTTTAGGAGATGCCGACTAACCGGCCAAGTGCATTCCAGGACACAATGGCGTTTGTCGTTACTGATGTGGCGTAAGGGTTCCATTCACCTGATTTCCTAGTGAAGTTCGGCCCGCTAGCAAAGAGAGGCGCTGGCCAAGTTCAATGCGCCGAAACGCGGAAGCAATGAGGCGGTCACCTCCGCGTTTGGTTAGCTAAAGTTAGATTCCTTTGACGTCGAGCACGGCCACCTCATTGCGGAGAGCGATATTGCAGAGGTGATGCTTGTGCTCGAAGAGCACTCCTGTCATCTCACTCGTCTGCCCCCGCTGGAATTGAAATCTGCACATCCACGGCGGACTCATCGCACCGAACCTCGTAATGTCGTTCAGCTCGCTGGTAGACATTCACCATTTGATGCCCGGTCGAAAAGGTATTGTCTTCGAGATATGACATGCTGCCCAAGATCATTTCTTCGAGCTGGTTTGCGGCCCACTCGGAGTACGCCCCAGTTCGCTCTTTGACGAGGCGCTCGATCATGGCGACTTTTTGCAGATTCTGAATGTTCTCCGTCCGCTCGTCGGGCATGATGATGAATAGGTAGTCCCGCGCGCGGCTGATGGCAACATTGAGAATATTGTGCCGGTTCAGGAACATCTGCGGATTCGCTGAAATGCTCGGTGGAGGGTTGAACACTGCAATGATCGCGTCGCACTCGTCGCCTTGGAACCCGTGAATGGTGCCGACCTGCACGGCCACCCCATCTGGTCTGTCATCCCATGAGTCCACCAGTTTGTCGATAATATTCGCCTGAGCTCGGTAAGGGGCGATGATGCCGATTTTGAACGGAGAACCGCCGCACCCGTCAGCCGCTACCTGCCCTGCGAGATGACACATAAACTCAAACGAGAACAGCGCCGAATAGGTCTGGTAGGGCGTTCCGGTTTTCAACCGTCTGGGTCGGTAAATGCTCTCATACTTGCTGACGGGGACCTTAATGAGGTTGAGCGGCTTTGCGTCGACGCCGTTCACTCGCAAGACGCGCAGCGGTGAAGGCCCGCGGTAGTGCGATAGCATCCCGTCGTAGGTGAAACGGCTGAAGACCTCACCAACGTCGGAAATACTGCGAAACTGGGTCTTCAAATGGGTAACTTTGAAACTGTGTGGCTCTGTCACGGGACGACGAAAAGAGCCTGGTCTGCATAATCCCGTTAGGGTGTAGATGTTCTCGTCCTTCCACTGCTCAACGGCAACAATTGGCTCAATCTGGAAGGGGTCGCCAGCGATGATGAATTTGTCAGGGACCTTAGCGTAGATCGGGTAGACAACACTCGCAATCGGAATCATAGAGGCCTCGTCCATGACGATGACATCCCAATCGATCTCATAGAGCCTTCCCTTATCCACTGTGAAGCCATCGTAGGCGAAGCGGGCCACGGTCGTGACCACGACCGAACGCGACAAGCCAAAAATATCGAAGGAGCGATCGCGCCAGACGCCGGCACGTTCGATTCGCTCATCCGACGACGTGCCGAAGCGTACGAGCCATTCTTTGTTGCTCGTATCGGTCCCCATGGCATCGAGAATGCGGGCGATCAGCACATCCGCCGCTTTGTTTGTCGGCGCAAGCACCAGAACACGTGCCGGCTCGGCTCCATTCATCAGCGGCAGCAACACTCGCTCAGCCAGATGAGTGGTCTTGCCGGTTCCAGGCGGTCCAAACACGAACTCGATGTTCTCGGGTAAGCCTGCTTTCATGTCGTACTTTTCATCGCACCCGAGCGACCGGAATCGTTGTAGCAATGATTGGAGGAGGAAGGAGGGATTCTGAACGTCGATGCGGGCTTCTACGACCATGCTCAAGTCGATGCCCTCCACCTCGTCCGAGGAGTCCAGTTTGCCCTCGAGAGAAAACTCTCTTGCCGTGAATGAGTCAACCTGTAGCTTGCCCCGGGTTCCGTCACCGAACTGGAGGTCGACGCGGACGCCGGAGAACTCCTCGATAGATTGAGGAATAAAACGGTCTGGTTCCTTGAGAATGACGGTCCGCGTCGATCTTCCGTCGCGCTCAACCTTTCCGAAACGGATGGAGAGAGTCTCACCGTCCGCATTTCTGTCAGCGCTGGCCATGCACTCTAGTTCCAGCAGAGCGAGGAACCAGCCATAGCTGTACTTCGGCAGAGACGCGGCCTTGTCCGACAACTCCTGTTCGCGCTCCAATCGATTGATCTCGTCGGCGAGGCGATCCTTCGCGCGGTCGATCTTCTTGCTGTAATCCACAGGGCGTGGCCTGAAGTCGTCCGCGTCAGCATCCGGCTCGGTCAGGGGCGGGGCTGGGCGCTGGTTCCCGCTGTCCGGCCTGTCTACAGGCTTGTCCTTCTTGACATCAATTCGAGTACAGATACCTCGAAGTACCTGGCGCTCAGCCGGGGCTGTCTCAGGGTTGTTGCCGCGATTTCTGTCTGCGGAGTCATCCCCAGTCTCTCTCTTCCGCCTGGCGGCATCGCTGATCGCTGCGCGCAGTTCTTCTTCGGACAGCCCCGACTGCTCGATATCCTCCGCCAGTTTGATCTTGCGTTTCTGCTCGTCGCTCAATTGCGCCGTACCCAGCGATTCGTCGCGGATGACCAGGAACTTGACAAACGACTCTGCCGCGGCGCCCGTCGCATCGTACTCGTCCGAGAGCGTCTGGACGGTTGCCTCGCTGGCAGAGACCAGCTCATCGGACTTGTTCAATATCCACTTCTCAGTCCGCAGTCGGACCGTTTCTGTCGATGGGAGGCGCTCTGAGCGACTCTTGTTGTAACAGACCCAGGAATGAACGCCATCCAGGGACTGCATCTTGCTCTGGGCAATCCGCCACAGAAGCAGGGAGCGAGCCGGATTGATGTCCTTAATGACTTCCTTGCAACCATCTATAGCTTTGTCATCGAACGTGTGGTTACGTCCCTCCGTAGTCCAACCGCGTCGATTTACCTCGGACCAGCTCAGGTCTGACCGTGAACTTACAATACGAGGGGACTTCTCGACTCCGAGGCGCATCAGGAACTCGTCAAGTCGCACCTCGTCTTTCTCGCCGACCGCGTTTCGGTACTCATCCAGAAGCAAGAACTTGCTGTCCGGCTTTGGTTGAAACCATGACTTCAATTCTTCCGTGGGCAGGTAGATGTCCCTGCCGCGACCGAGATACACGGTGTCATCGTTGGCGGTGGTGTACTTCAGAAATGCCTTGTCGACGATCAACTGAATGAAGCTGCCGACGTCTTCGTTCTTGCATTCTTTGAAGTAGCGAAAGAACTTCATGAAGTCGGGAGTGGTGTCGATGCGCTCGTTGGTGCGGTACTGAGGAAGGATTTTGTTGTAGATGTCATCGCGAAGGCTCGGCTTCGTGATCCCAAACTTCTCGATAAAGACAAAGGTATCCTTGTTCGACAGGAATTCCTTCTTGATAGTCGTGTAGCCGTCGATGTCGTCGTCTGGCAAGAACAGGACAAGCTGGCCGCTGGAGTCAAATGCCGGTACTGCGTTGCCGCCTTGGTCGAGAAAGATCGGACGATCCTTCACGAGCCTTCGATAGGATTCGCGCTCGGATAGATAGGCATAAAGACGATGCAGCCAGTCGTGTGCCTGTATTCGGATGAATTCCGCTGTCAGTCTCTTGAGAACGGCCTCGGGGTCGAGGCTTGCGAGAATCAGGTTTGGCTCTCGGCGCATCCACGCGCGGGCGTCACCGCCGTCGATGTAGTCTGAAAGCGCGTTCTTCTTCGCACTCAGAACCTCCTTTTTGCCTAAGCTCCGAAAGACCCAGTGAGCGCCTTTAGTGCCGGTAAGGCGAGCAAGTTGCTCATCGGAAAACAGCTCGACCAGTTCCGTGTCGGATGCCCAATAAGATCGGCTCTTGTCGGAATACGCGCCATCGGCTGCGGGCAGAAGCGTGTCGTTCTTCAGCCGCTCCTTGATGGCATCGTAGAATGGCCTGAACGAAATTCGGCTCCGGTCCTTTGGATCGCTGAAGTGCGCGTCGTCGTATGGGACGATGTCGAGGACGCCATCATCTATCAACTGCTCGTCGCGCAGAACGGGCAGGCTGTCGGCTGCAAGGCGGGCTAGTTGCTCCACCATGTCCTGGTTGTGCTTCTCCCCGGCCTTGATTCCTTCACGGCTGTCCGTCAGCAGGAACGGAGCATGAACCATGAAACTGAGATTCGTAGACTCTTTGGTAGGGAAGAAGCAGAAAGCGGGTTGAGACGTGGCTCTCAGTTTTCCATCGCAGACCGAAAAGCCAACGCAAACTGGAAGTCCCTGGTTCGGGGCGCGCGAAAACAGCCAGATGTCCTGCTCCGTTGTTTGTCGCGCTACTGTAGACGCCAATCTGACGAGTCTGGCAGTCAGGTCGTGACGCTGTACCGTCCGTATGACCTGCTTTGAATACAAGCCAGCTTCGTCGTTCACCTTCCAAGAGACCGATCCGATCTTGGAGAGAAACAGTGTCGGAAAGATCAGCGACTTCAGCTTCTCGGCGATTTCATCGCGGCATTCGACGGGCCGCTTCCTTTCGTCGTCGAACGGCAGCCAGAAGATGGTCTCGTGATCCTGTCGACCAACGAAATCGGAATCCAATGCGTGCGGGACAATGAAGCGCTCAATCCGGAACCAAAAATCGGGGTCGTAGATGTGCGGGGTCTTCGTGTATTGGAAGACAGACTTGAATCCGACTCCGAACTTACCGATGGAGGCTGCGGTCTTGTTGGAGTTGGCGATTGAGGTAATGGCATTGACATGCCCCAACGCTCCGCTTTCCGAATCGGTTTCCTCCGTTGCCGGATCCGAAATCGAGAACCGTGTGTCTCCGTCATGCTTGAAAACCAAGCCATCTCGCGTCAGGACGAACGATGCGGATGTCGCTCTGGCGTCGTCGCCGTTCTGGAGCAGCTCGTGAATGAAGTGCGCCTGATCGGAGTACTTGTCCACCACGCTCCGTTGAACGCCACGCATGGAAGGCTTCTCCAGCGTGTTCGCATTCTCGGTGCGGTCCTGCGTCAAGGCGTCGAACCACCGTCGCTGCTGGAGGAGCATTAACTTGAGCCTTCTTCCCTTCTTCTTGCATCTGTATCGTGCACGATCCTGATTCCGTTCGAGGACACGGAAATTAGGCTGCCACTCTGAGCCCTTGGAATCCTGCGGTAAAAACACCGAGATCTGCGAAGTTCGCCGCTTCCAACGAGCCACCTAATTGGTGGACAACAAGAAACAGAATAGCGTTGGAGAGACTGCCAAACAACTTGTTGGCGTCATTGGATCGGAATTGCTGAGTGGTGGGATCTACAGCAATAGAAGCTGATCCCGGGCCCTGGTGCAAGATTCAGCGAATCGGAGTGATTTCTGCTCGTTGCGGATTAAGAACGGGAAGTCGGCTTGTGGCCGGCAACCCGCAGGCTGACGGGTAATGCACTATCTGTCGGAATGCCTTGCCGCTCTGGGCAGATCGTCGGCTACTCGTACGAGGCTCCAGATCGATCCCTTTATAAGGAACCGTAAGATGGCTTTGAACCGGCCAACTCTCGATTGGCGCGCATGGCCTGGAAGTAGCTAGATTTCTACTCCTGGATTGCCCGCTGCACGTAGCAGGAGCGACAGTTGTCCGGCGTGCGGGAGGTCGTGGTCCAGAAGGCCCCAGATCGTTCGGATCAGCTCTGACTCGCCCCCAGTGAGCGTGTCGTCTGCGGAGCCGCGCAGGAGCCGGTTCTCGATGATTTGCCACGTCGCCTCCAGCCCTTGGACAATCTCGGCCGCAGTCCGTGGTGGGTCGCCTTCGTCTTCCCAGCGCTGATACGGCGCCAGCTCTGCTGCGTCGGATCCCAGGATTCGGGTCAGATGCAGGGCTCTCCCAAAGACGATGTGCTCGGCGATCTCACCCGCCGACCGGCGGCTTGGCGGAAGCCGCTGCGCCAGTTGCTCCCCGGTCAGGGGCGCGATGGCGCGTTTGAGCGCTTCCTGGTAGTCCTGCCAACTGGCGAAAGCGCGCGACTCCGCGATTGCAGCCCTTGTTGTCATGTTTCCCATCTCATGAGGGTAGCTGAACTGCACTTCCTCGCGAGCGTCCGGCTTGTGGCTTACCGTACCTATGACATCCACACCTTTGGAATGCCGCCGGATGGTCGGCGAAGGGGAAGTTGAGACCTGCTGAGGAACCTTGGCCGCCCAACCTCTCGTTTGCGCGTGATCCAGGAGCAAACCAGAACGAACTTAAATATGTTCGGTAAACGCTGGGCGACTTATCCGGCTACCTTTTGGCCCGGAGTCTCCCAGATAGGAGGCACGTGGCAGGACTGAGTCCCACGCAAGCTGAAATTCGCGCTGCCTGCGCCACCGAAACAGACATGGGTGCTGTGACTTTCTGTTCTCTCGTGGATACATACCAGTGAGGACCCATGACAAACGCTACTTCCTGTATCCAATCCGCTTCCGCCGCTTTCCAGATTCGACCCGCTTCTGAGAGGGCAATCGCGCCTTGGTGGCACACATTGGTCTTAATTGCGATCTTCCTCCTTATGGCCGCTGGTGGCGCTATGCGTCAGTCTCAGGCCGGTAGCCGAGCCAATCTGGTGGCAGCCAGACCCAATCTCTCTGGGCTCTACCTGTCACTAATTGCCGGAGAGTGGGCCCTGGTGTATTACGTTTGGAAGGTGGGCCTTCGCCGCACCGGTACAACGATTGGCGAGTTGATTGGCGGGAAGTGGGCAAGCCCGAAAGCCGCCTTGCTGGATGTGCTTTGGGCCGGCGGCCTTTGGACGCTGTGGAAGGGCGCATATTTCGTATGGTGGACGTGGTTTGGAACCGGACACAGCACGTCGATCTCCCGACTAATGCCGCAGGGGGCAACGGAATCGACATTGTGGGTGCTGCTGTCCATCAGCGCAGGGATCTCAGAGGAACTTGTTTTCCGCGGTTACTTCCAGCGTCAGTTCCTGGCTTGGACTGGGCGCGTCTCAGTGGCGGTACTCCTCCAAGTGATGTTGTTCGGCATTGCTCACGGCTACCAAGGAGTACAAAACTGCCTGGCGATCGCGGCCTATGGCGCCCTCTTTACGCTGCTTGCTCTTTACCGCAAGAGCCTGCGGCCCGGAATCCTGGCGCACGCCTGGACGGATATCGCGGGCGGCCTTCTGCGCTGAGACGCATTCTCCAATGACTGATCTGAGCGTTATGTATGCGAAGTATTCGCCTGAAGTCTTTCGCTTCGCTCTGTATCTTTCCGGCAACCGCGCTGACGCCGAAGATATCACCTCCGAGACGTTCGTGCGCGCCTGGACCGCGGTGCAGCCGCTCGAGATGGCCACTGTCAAGGGATACCTACTCACCATTGCCCGCAACCTCTTCCTACAGCAATTGCGCAAGGCATCCCGGGCAAGGGCGCTCGACGAGGACATCCGCGATCCTTCGCCTGGGCCCGAGTTGGAGGCCGAAAGGAAGGCAGCGTATTCGGCCGTCATGGACCGACTGCAGCAACTTCCGGAACTCGATCGCGCGGCATTGCTAATGAGCGCCTTTGAAGGCGTACCGTATGGCGACATTGCGCGGGCGCTGGGAATTTCCCTCCCCGCTGTGAAAATGAAAATCCACCGTGCGCGGCTCGCGTTGAGCCAACTGGAGCATCCCAAATGACGAACATTCCGAAGGAAGTAGTTCTAGACCTGTTACCGCTTTATTTCGCCAATGAGACCAGTCCGGAAACGCGGGACTGGCTGGAATCTTACCTCGACCAGAATCCCGAACTCGCTGAGCAAGCGCGCCGGCAGCGCATCAGCAGTGAAATTCTCGGTCCGGCTTTGCCGCCGCCGCTTTCGCCGGAGGTGGAGATGCTCGTCTTGCGCCGCACGCAACGCATGCTGGCTGCCCTGCGCTGGCTGTTTGCTTTGGCTATAGCGTTCACGGCGATCGCCCTGGCGGTGGAGATCACGTTCCGCCCCCTCCACGTCCGGCTTCTGCTGTTCCATTATCCTGCCCGCCTTGGACCGGCCCTTGTGGCTGGAGCTGTGTGCTGGATCGCCTATTTCGCCTTGAAACGGCGCCTTCGGACGACGGGGGTATAGCAGCCTGTGGCGGAAGTCGCGCAGCCGCGTTCGCACCGCCGCCGGAACCAGAATGGCAGCTCAAGTGCAGTTTCGAAACCGCTCCGAAGAGAGTTGCCTTTTCTGGGAGGAAGGCCGGCGGCGGCGCGAACCCAAAGGGCGACAAGGGGTTGCGGCCCATGGCAGTGTCGAGCCGGCCTCCGAGTGGCCGGCACTAGTTCGGCCGGCTCTTCGCGCCCTGGGCTCGCAAGCCCTTGCCGCGCGGCTAGCGGGACTTCCGCCACAGACTGATAGGCACGGGCGCGGATGGCTACACTCTTCGGACCTCGTTTTCCAGGCCTGCCAATGCAGCGTGACCTCCGATCAGATCCACGTTGACCACGTATTCTTTCCCGTCGCCGCCGGGTGGGTTGTCGCCAAGGGGGAAGTTGAGACCTGCCGAAGAACCTTGGCCGCCCAATTTCCGGTTTGCCCGTGCTTCGCCGGCAAATCGCACGCGCCGGGCGGCCTTCTGCCATCGGCGTGCCTTCGCGCGCGAGCCCCCCGGGGCGGCGGGTCAGGTCAACGTGGATTTCAGAACGTGAAAGAATCGGTAAGTAGAGGCACGCCTCCCAGGGAACTCGGACATCCGCGGTGCTTTCCGCGCCGCTTTTTCGTGGCCCCTGGTTCATCCGCGAGATTCGCGCGGGACGGACTCATCAGTGCGAACAGCGTTTACTCGACAACCCCAACCGGACAAACCCGAATCGCCGGGCAAGAACTACATCACGCCAGGCGGCCTGAAGCGTCTCACTGACGAATATCACTTTCTCGTCACCAGGGAACGCCCGGCCGTCACAGAGATGGTGTCGTGGGCAGCCGCCAACGGCGATCGCAGCGATAACGCGGACTATAAGTACGGGAAGCGGCGCCTGCGTCAGATCGATGGCCGGATTCGCTTTCTCCGCAAGCGCATTGAAGCCGCGGAAGTGGTCGACCCGGGCGCTCCGAGATCGGAGCGGGCCTCGGCAAGGGTATTCTTTGGAGCCACTGTGCGCTATGCCGACGCCAAGGGTGCCGAACATGTGGTCAGTATCGTGGGTTCCGACGAGGTCGATCTCCACCGCAACCACATCAGTTGGCTCTCGCCGCTGGGACACGCCTTGCTGAAGTCGGCGGAAGGCGACCGCGTAGAACTCATGGCGCCGGGCGGCACAACCGACCTGATCGTACTGGAAGTGCGTTATGAGAGCATCGCGGTCGAACCATTCAGTGAACCGCCTTTTGCCGAATCCTCGTCAAAGGGGTTTTCTCGCAATTCCGATCGCCCTGGCCGAAGCTCGTAACTCGACACATGTACCTTACGGGTCGGGCTGGAGGACGAGTGGCGAGTTGACGACTCCGGGTAGATCGTCGGCCATCCGCATCTTGGGCTGCTGCCGAATTACCTCCTGTTGGCGCGCGGTTCAGCCGGTGTTCATTGCTAAACAGTCTTCCAGCCTTTGGTTGACCGCCTGTCAGGGAGGTTGTAGGCTGGAACCTCCTACGAGTTCCGGCCACGAGCTTGCCGGCATTGAACGCTACTGGCCGCTCTTCGAGATAGTTGGCTCCGGGGGAGATGATGGAATCTCACAATCAGTGTCCGAAATGCAACGGCGAAATGGAACAAGGGTTTATTCTCGACCACAAAGATCACGCATCCAGCGTTGTGGCGCAATGGCAGCCGGGCGAACCGCAGAAGTCTTTTTGGCGCGGAGTACAGTCCAAGGACGGTCCGCACTATGAGATCACGACTTATCGTTGCACGGGATGCGGCTATCTAGAGTCGTACGCGAAATAGGAAAAGGGCCGGGATTGCCGCGCCGGCCGTTTCCCCCGCGATCTCCCGCATGAGATCGCCGATCCTGAAACCCTGGTTGTCTCCAGCTTCTCCACCGCGTGGTCGTGGATAGGAAGCCGGGCTGGTTCCCGGCCACAGTTACGATGAACCATCACCGGCGACCCGGGAAGGGCCGGCGCCCTGAACGAATGGATGGCCGGCTTTTCCGGAAGTCGAACCTGATTGATTCCGCAAGCCGACTTCTGCGCTGTGCGGGGCAGGCGGCCCCTCGTTTGGAAGCTTCGGCACGGTTCTCGCCCGGTGGTGCGCAAGCCAGAAGGCGGGAGCAGATCGAGGACCTGGTGCTAAAAGGGATTACTTCGCGGTTGTGCGGCCCGGCATTGGAACCACTCCGCGCCCATTGCTTCTCGGCGAAGCCGGCCACACCGGAATCGGATCCAGACTTGTCGAGAGGGACCGGTGCGGCTTCCAGGTGCAGTAAGGCGGGCTCGAAACGGTGTTCGGCGCCGGTGATCTCTCCAGCGAGTGCTTCGAGCAAGCGGGGTTTCGTGCGGGCGGTCGCATGGCGCCTCCGGCGTGCGCTGCCGGGTTTCTGGCGCGGCATCACCGGGCCACCACAGGTCGAATTCGAGCATGTGTTGCGATGCACGGCCGCCTTCAGGGTCACGCAAGTATTGCGCAGCAGTTTCCTGGGCTTTGACTTGGCGGGGCTCAAGCCCCACGCGGCATAAATGCCGCCCCACAACGTGGTGGTCCCTGTTCGCAGAGGCTGTTGATTGCCACGGTTGGCGTTGAAAGCCAGGTCGAGGGGCTGCCCTCCGGCGCTCGCTCCTCATGGATTTGCTCCGTGGTTGTTCCTCACTGAAGCGCAAATCGAGCCTTTATAGTAGTTCCATATGCGCAGACTCAAGATCATCGAGCATATCTCGCTCGATGGCGTCATCCAAATGACCGCGGGGCCGGGTGACGATTTCCCTTACGGCGACTGGACGGCGCCGTATCGGTCGCCTGCCGGGTTGCAGATCGTGGACGAGCTGTACGGCAAGACCTGCGACATGCTGTTTGGCCGCCGAACCTACGACTTGATGGCGGGCTATTGGCGGAGTGCTCCGAAGAGTCCGATGGCGGACCGGCTGAATGCGGCGACGAAGTATGTCGTCACTCACAGGCCGGAGAGTCTGGAATGGGGGCCTTCCGAGGCCGTGGGAGCGGACCTCGTTGAGAGCATCCGGCGCATTAAGGCGAGGAAGGGCCCGGATCTGATCGTTGCGGGCAGCATCTCGCTGATCTCCGCGCTGCTGGTTCATGGACTGGCGGATGAGGTGGTGCTGCTGGTGAATCCGATTGCGCTGGGCAAAGGCAAGCGCCTTTTCGAGGGCGGATCCCTGCCCCGCGGATTCGCGCTGGGCAGTTCCAGGGCTTTGCCGTCGGGCATCCTGGTCAACGTCTACAAGCTGATTCCCACGCTGACCGAGGAGGCCTTGTCGCGCGCCAAGCTGGAACGCGAGTTCGAGATTGCCCGTGAGGTGCAGGAGCGCCTGTTCCCGCAGGTGATCCCCCACGTTGCGGGGGTAGAGATGGCGGCGCACTGCAGGCCCGCCCAGGCGGTGGGGGGCGACTACTATGACCTGATCGACATCCGCGATGTCGCGCCGGCCCAAGCTGGGCAGGCGTCTGGCGAAAGCCTCTCATCCGCCGGCGGAGGCGGGGCGCGCAGCTGCGAGCGCCTGGGGATCGCGATTGGCGACATTAGCGGCAAGGGCATGTCCGCCGCGTTGTTGATGGCCAGCCTGCACGCCAGCCTGCGGGGCCAGGTGCTGAGCGGCTCCGGGGACCTGGGGACCAAGATGGCCAATGTGAACCGCTTGCTCCACGGCGCATCCGGCTCCAACCGCTATGCCACGTTCTTCTACGCCGAGCTGGACTGCGTTTCGCGCACGCTGCATTACGTGAATGGCGGACACAATCCTCCGGCGGTGCTGCGCAAAGAAGAAGGCTCCTGGCGGGTGTTTCGCCTGGGAGACGGAGGCCCCGTCATTGGGCTGTTTGCCGGCGCGGGGTACCAGGAGCAGACGTTTCCGCTGCTCCCCGGCGATATTCTGCTGGGCTTTACCGATGGCATCAGCGAAGCCATGAACGCCGCGGACGATGAGTGGGGGGAAGACCGAATGATCGCCGAAGCGCAGGCGCACGCGGACCTGAACGCCGAGGAGTTGCTGCAGCACCTGTTTCGCGCGGCCGACGCCTTTGCCGGCGGCGTGCCGCAGCACGATGACATGACGATGGTGGTGCTGCGCTTCTAAGCGCGGGATTCGACCCGCTTGCGCCCGGGCGCTTTCCAGGAGCAAGCTTCCAGCACTGGAGCTCCGGACGGATGCCCACAGGCCGCCGCCACGACCGGCAGTTCCGTTTCCTGGCGGCGTGTGATGGGCCTCGGGTCAGCGCGATCCGGGCGCGCCCCCGCGGGCTTTCGGGTATCACTTGTGCTCCGGCTTTGCCAATTGAGTTCGTTGCCGGATTCGACGGCAGCCTGTAGATTGGACGGATGGGCTTGAAGCGGATGGACAATGTCGGCATCGTCGTCGAGGACCTGGGCGGGGCGATTGATTTCTTTCGCGAGCTTGGCCTTGAGCTCGAAGGGCGGGCCACGATTGAAGGGGAGTGGGCAGGACGCGTCACGGGCCTGGACGGTCAGCGCGTCGAGATTGCCATGCTGCGCACACCGGACGGCCACAGCCGGCTGGAGCTCTCCCGCTTTCTTGCGCCGCCTGTCATCGCGGATCACCGGAATGCTCCCGTGAACGCTCTCGGCTACCTACGCGTCATGTTCGCGGTGGACGACATCGACGAGACACTGGAACGGCTCCGCCGGCGCGGCGCGCAACTGGTTGGCGACGTCGTCCGGTATCAAGACTCGTACCGGCTCTGTTATCTTCGCGGGCCGGAAGGGCTGCTCATTGGACTGGCGCAGGAGCTCGGGTGAGGGCGATTGGGAAAACGGTGAGGAGGAGCGGCCGAGGTGAGCGGGCGCGTCTCACGAAGGGCAAGTTTTGCCACTGCACCGGAGCCCAGGGTAATCGGCGGTTCGGGCACCGCGGATGCCGGCTGTGAATGGAAGGCGAGGGTTTCCCCTTCGGGCGAATCCGGCTCAGCGTTCAGACGCCCCGTTGGGGGCTCGGGCAGGTGACTGAGCGCAATCACTGATGGCCTGTTCCCGAAGGTCCCCATTCCTTTGTCATCGCTGACTGGCCAGCGGACTGGGGGAAACGGCCGTTGAGACCGCCGCTTTCGGCTACCAAGTGGACCGCCGGCCACTCGGATGCAATCCACTTGGACGGATGGCCGCCTGCCCTGAGAGTGGCAAGGGCGCCGTTTGGTAAGGAGGGCATGACGGCCACACCGCGGATGGCGGCCGCGGATTCTGCAACTGCGAGCGGTATGGGGCGGGAGCAACAAGGACGCCGAAGTTTGCTGTGTTCCTGAGGGGCGGAGCCAAAGCTCCGCGCAGAACAAACTCTGCCCCACATAAGCTGGGATGTGCAGTTGTTTGGCGCCGCCCCTAATGGTTGGCTTGCTGAAGGGCGGCGGGGGTTGCTCGAGGTCGAGGATGGGGGTGGCGGATTAGGACATGATTGCCGGGGAGGATGATTCGGTTTTGACGTTATCTGTTGACGTTATCACCTGAGGTCGCGGGGGTGGGCGTGGCATTCGCGCTCGTTGACGGTGTTTGAACTGTCAGAGATCGTGGAATCAGTTTGCGAACAACGCGCGCCTGACACTTTCGGCAAAGGATCCTCAAGCGGTGGACGAGAGGGTCACCACCGTTATGCCATCGGGGCCACTCACCGCGAACCGTCCTCCCCGTGGGTCGAGGGCAACCAGGGGTGGCGATGGGTCCCCCAGATCAATGGCCCCCACCTGACGACCAGAATTGACTTGATCCCATCGATGGACAACGGCTCCAGTTGTTAGCTCAATCGCCTTTGGATGCCCATAAAAAGAGATAACCCAGTCTTGCCAAGGCATGATCAATCCCGAGGGCTCCGCCAGATCTGCAGTCGAGATCCATTTTGTTTCCGAGATCTTCCAAACACCCAACTTCAGCGATCCAAGCCCCGTCTTCGGGATTCCTGTGTTTACTCCTTCCGCGGTGGTAGTCAGAACCAGACGATCGTCATCGAGGAACGCTGCAGAATCAAACTCGTATCCATACGAAAAGGCCAGTTCGTTCGATCCAGGCATCCCATCTGGCGACTCCTGCAGGGCGCAGAGCCATACGCCACACAAGGGATGCCAAAACCATCCTGCGCTGAGGAGGAATCGTCCATTCGGCGAAACCGCCAGACGCGAGTGAAACTCCATCCCCTCGGACGTCTTAACTTCCAGGATCTCTCCTGTCTCAGCATCTTCAAACTCCAGGGTGTTATAGGATCGTGGGCAGTGAATGACCACGATCCGACCATCTGCACGCGGCGCGAGGGTGACCGGGTAATCAAACCACTCCGCGTGATTGAAGTCGCGATTGAGCTGTCGATGGAACTTCCCATTCTTCATTAGAGCTGCGGCAGTACCCCTATTCGCGTAGGCGACAGCCCAAAAACTGCGAGATTCCCGGAGACAGACTGCCCGGTCGAACTCGTACGCAAGTCCAAACTGGGATTGGGTTACGGACCCATCCAGGTGGATGCGCTGATTGCTGGTGACATCAACAAGGTCTTCTTCATCCCAAACCAGTGTTGATATGCCATGGCACGAGATCCGTGCGGTTGTTTGACAGAGCTTCATTTCAACTGCTCCTAGTTTGACAAGTCGCGTGCCCCTCTGGATTATCAACAGGAGGAGAGGGACCGTTTCGACCGGGTCTTTCACATCGTGCAGTTCGGCTCGACGTATTCCGGACAGTGGTGATGCTGCGCCGGCCAGCACGGTGAGGGGCTGGGGTGTGGAACGCAGTTGCCTGCTCCGGTCTGGCCTGTTTCCAGCTCAACCCCTGGAGTGTGGCCAGGCGGACCCATGCCGGAGACGCCGATCCTGCGAGCTTCACCAAACAAGGGAGGTGTGCGCGCCATAGGGCCGGTGTCCGGACAACCGTCCAAAGCCGGCTGCGACAGTGCCGCTGGAGGCCGCAGTAGATAGCGGCAGTCCTCGTCCCGCTTGATTTGTAGCGGCCGGGGTGAGGCGCCTGATCGCGCTGATTGGCAGTGACCGCGCAAGCGCGCGTGTGTTGTTGCGTCCACGCCTCCCACGCAATCGGGCGGAGCTTCGCGAGTCGTGATTCACTGGATCCATGCAATCGGAATCCTGGGTTCCCAGAATTATCTCATTGGTCCTCCTGGTTGGTGTAGCCGCCTCCTGTTGGGCCCAGAAGCCCGAGACAAAACCAGGCCGTGCGGGACTGAGGGTCCGGAGCGTTTGCGATGTCGTGCTGCATGCGAAGAAGCTCCGAGACAAGCTGATTTCTGTGGCGGGCACCCTTGATGTCAAGACGGGTGATCTGCGGGCGGCTTGCGAGAGTTGTCCGTCGGCGTTGAGGACAGGCGGGATCGAGTGGCCGAACACGCTGTACGTTTCAGTGGTGTCTTCGGAACTTCGCCGACACCTCGAAGCGTTATCGACGCCGTTGCCAGGAACGAGAGTACCGGTGATCCTGGTGGGCTACGTGCTGACCCGTGCGGAGCTTCATGGCACGATCAAGGAGAAGCCTCGAATGGGCAACGGCTTTGGCCCTTTCGGGATGTTCGCCGCCGGCTTTTCCACTACCGGCATCTGCACGCGCTCCGTGGCGCTCACATCATGCGAGTCCGGCCGTGTGGAGCTTGAGGAGCCGGGCTGCGTGGTTGTTCGTTTTGAGCGCCAGTGATTGCTGCGCGCCGGACGGCCCGGGCGCCGGACCGTCCTGTGGAGTGGGCGCGGGTGGATTTATGGATCCAGGAGGTCCGTCGCGTCGGCGTGGAGTGAGTCGATCAAGGGCGTGAACTCGAGATCGAAGGGGGAGATGCGCGACAGGAGGCGGACCGGTTCGTAGCCGAAGTCGCGGACGCAGCGCTCCAGGAATGCTGGCGTCTCGATGGTGGCGCTGTGGAGTTGATCCGTCAGGATGAGGCCCTTGCGATCGGCGGGGATGCCATAGCGGAAGATGAGCCGCGCGGCGTTGCGGAGGTTGGTGGTGGTGCGGCGCGCCTGGGGGTCGACGAGGATGGCGTCCTCGGGGATACCGAACTCCGTGCGCAGGGCCTTCTTCATCTCCATGGCTTCGCTGTAGGGGGTGAGGTTGGGGTGGACGTAGCCGCCCGTGACTAGCAGGAAGGGGGCCTTCTTCTCGCGAAATTCACGAACGGCGAGCATGAGGCGGAGGCGGCCGACAGGGGCGAGGGCGACGCCGTCGCGTTCGGGTCCATTGCCGAGAACCACGATGACGGTATAGGGGTAATTCGCCCATGGGGTGGTGGCGATGCGGGCGAGGGCGGCGCGGTTTTCGCCCGATTCCAGGGGCTCGTGGCGGCCGGCTTCGTCATGGCCGTGGAGCAGGAGGAGTTCGATGGAGAACTTGAGCGACGGCTGGAAGAAGAGTTCGAGCGACTTGGGGTCGCTGCCGACGATGCCGGCCATGATCTGGACCATGCGGGCGAAGGCTGGCGATTTGACGTCGTAGGAGGTGAGGTCGAAACGGGGTCCGCGCGGTGGTTGGGCCGGAGCGCCGGGAGCGGCCTGGGGCGGCGGGCCGGATGGGGGTGGACCGGGCATGCGCTGCGGGGACTGGCCAATGGCGAAGAGGTCGATGGCGCGATTCATTTTGCGGGCGGCGTCTTCCCAGGCGGTCTCGAGCAGGGCGGCGGAGGGCTTCGCGCTGTAGCGCTGGAACATGCCGGAGGGGCGGAGGACGCCTTCGACAAAGCGGGCCATGGCGGGGTTGGCGGCGAGGCGGGTGAAGGCCGCGCGGGCCTGGGCGATTTCGTCGTCGGACCAGCGCATGGCTTTGGCGTAGCATTCGACGTCGGCGGCGCAGGCTCGGGGGGCGTCCGCCAGGGCGGCGCGTTTGGCGGCGGCGAGTTGGGCGAGGCCGGGATCGGCTTGGATGAGGGCTCGGACGGACGGAGTCTGCTCGATGGAAGAGAGGAGGTAGAAGTTCTTATCCTGGACCGGGTGGTGGAGGGTGAGGGGTGCGGGCCGTGGCGCGGCCTGGGCCAGAAGGCTGAGAAAGAGGAAGAAGGCCGGAGCGTGGCGGAGACCGTGCGGGTGACCGTTCGTCCGCGAGATGTTCATGGCGGTGTCCTTACTAGTGCCGGGTGGGCACAATGCTGTCATTGTAGCGGGGCGGGCGGGCGATGACTCGAACTTTCCTCTTGCTTACCGAGGGAAGTCTTCGTACACTCATCTAGGAAACCGAGATGAGCAAGCCTAACGACCTTGTGCAGGGCACGCTGGACCTGCTGCTGCTGAAGATTCTGGCGCTGGAGCCGCTGCATGGGTGGGCGATCAGCCTGCGCCTGCGATCGATTTCGGGCGATGTGCTGCAGGTGAGCGAGGGGTCGCTGTATCCCGCATTACACAAGCTGGAGCAGGAGGGCTGGATCCAGGCGGAGTGGAAGCAGACGGAGAACAACCGGCGCGCGAAGTTTTATTCCGTGACGCGGCTGGGGCGGAAACAGCTGGAGACGGAGACGGCGAACTGGCAGCGGCTGTCGACCGCCATCACCAACGTGGTGCAGATCTCGGAGGCTTAGGGACCTATGCGAATGGAGCACTGGTGGTACACGCTGCCGTTGCGGCTGAAGTCGATTCTGCTGCGGCGGAGGATGGAGCGGGAGTTGGAGGAAGAGCTCCAATTCCACCTGGAGCACAAGATTGAAGAGGGCATTGCCGAGGGGCTGTCTCCGGCGGAGGCGCGATACCGGGCGTTGCGGGCGATGGACGGCCTGGAGCAGCGCAAGGAAGAGATGCGCGACCTGCGGCAGGTGCAGTGGCTGACGGATTTCCTGGATGACGTGCGGTATGCGATGCGGAGCCTGCGGCGTACTCCGGGGCTGACAGCGTTTGTGGTGATGACGATCGCGCTGGGGATCGGGATGACGGCGACGCCGTTCAGCATGCTGGATGCGCTGGTGTTCCGGCCGTATCCGGTGGCGAGCCCGGGCGAGATCATGACGCTGATGAGTTCGTCGCGGGACAACCGGTATGACGCGTTCTCCTACCGCGAGTACATGGACCTGAAGGCGCACGCGGAGAGCTACAGCGGAGTGGCTGCGAGCCTGCCGTTGAGCGCGGTGGGCTTCAGCGCGAAGGCGGACACGACGCCGGTGGTGCGCGGCGGCATGCTGGTCTCGGGCAACTACTTCCGGGTGCTGGGTGTGGAGCCGCAGCTTGGCCGTGGATTCCGGGATGACGAGGACACGGTGCCGGGGCGGGATGCGGTGGTGGTGCTGGCTCCGGGGTTTTGGAAGCGGGAGTTTGCCAGCGATCCGAGTGTTGTGGGCCGGGTGGTGCGGTTGAATGGAGCGGAGTTTACGGTGATCGGCGTGGCTCCGGAGTCGTTCCCGGGCATGCTCATCTTCAGCCGGCCGGAATTCTATGTACCGCTGGCGATGGCGAAGCTGTTCTCGACGGATCCGCGGAAGAGCTTCTTCGTGGATCGGGACGACCGGGAGTTGCTGGTGCGGGCGCGGCTGAAACGCGAAGTGACGCAAGCGCAGGCGCAGCATGAGATGGACCTGCTGGCGCGGGGATTTGAGCGCGAGTACCCAAAGTTCAACCGGGATCGTGGAGCGGTGGTGCGTACGCAGTTCGAGTTGCGGACGCGTGAAGATGACGTGAACTGGAAGTTCAGCGTGATCTTCACCATGCTGGCGCTGGGCGTGCTGCTGGTGGCATGTACGAACGCGGCGGGGCTGATGCTGAGCCGGGCGCGGACACGGACGAGGGAGATCGCGGTGCGTCTGGCGATGGGCGCCGGACGGTTCCGGCTGATCCGGCTGCTGCTGACGGAGAGCCTGGTGATCGCGATTCTGGGCGGGCTGGGCGGGATTGGAGTGGGCTATGCGGGGATCGAGCTACTGCAGCGTTTTGAGATCCCGGCGGACCTGCCGGTGACGGTGCCGTTCCGGATGGACCTGCGGGTGCTGACGGCGAGCCTGGCGCTGTCGGTGTTGTGCGCGCTGTTCTGCGGCCTGGCTCCGGCGCTGCAGAGTACGCGGATGGACCTGGCGGCGGGGCTGAAGACAGCGGATGTGGATATGCCCGGACGGAGGCGGCTGTGGGGCCGGAACGCCCTGGTGGTGTCGCAGGTGGCGATGTCGCTGATGCTGCTGGCCGCGTCGTTCCTGATGGTGCGTGGGTTCCGCAGCAGCCTGGGTGAAGGCATCGGATTCGCGAAGGATCACCTGTTGATGGTGAAGTTCGATCCGCGGCTGATTCAGTATTCGGAAGCGCAGACGCAGCAGTTCTACCGGCTGCTGACCGAGCGGCTGCGGGGCACGGCGGCCGTGCGGAGCACCGGGTTGACGCAGAATCCGCCGCTGGGCCTGGACAGTTTCGAACAACTGGCATTTGTGCCGGACGGTTTCGAGATGCCGAGGGATCGGGAGAGTTTCCAGACGAAGATGGACACGGTGAATGCGGGGTACTTCCCGACGATGGGGATTGGGATTACGCGCGGCCGTGGTTTTGCGGAGTCCGATAGCGCGGAGGCGCCGCGGGTCGCGATTGTGAATGAGCATTTCGCCAGGCACTACTGGCCGAACGAAGACGCGGTGGGCAAGCACTTCCGGATGGACGGGCGGACGGGGCCCGCGGTGCGGATTGTGGGGATCGCGCAGACGGTGAAGTATGGCGAGACGTTCGAGAAGGCGATGGATTTCGTTTACCTGCCGATGGCGCAGCATGCGGCTCCGCGGATGGTGCTGATGGTGAAGACGAGCGGCGATCCGATGCAACTGGTGCAGCCGGTGAAGGATGTGGTGCGCGGGCTGGATCCGAACATGCCGATGATTGAGACCCGGACGTATGAGGATTTGTACCGTTACGCGTCGGTGGATGGACCGCAGGTGGCGATCAACCTGGTGGGGACCTTCGGCGCGGTGGGGCTGCTGCTGGCGATGGCGGGCCTGTATGGACTGGTGGCCTACAATGTCGCGCGCCGGACGCGGGAGATCGGGATCCGGATGGCGATCGGCGCGAATCAGATGGACGTGCTGCGGCTGATGATGGGCAAGGGCCTGGTGCTGGTGGGCATCGGGACGGTGATCGGGCTGGGGCTGGGGTTTGCGGTAGAGCGGCTGCTGAACTCGATGCTGTTCAACGCGGGTGGCGTGGACGTACTGGCCTACCTGGTGGTGGTGCCGGTGATGCTGCTGGTGACGACGTTCGCGGCGTATGTACCGGCACGGTCGGCGACACGGATCGCACCAACGCGGGCGCTGCGGTACGAGTAGCGGGCCAGTCCCCTAGTTGTTTGTTTTGACGAGCCCGATCACGTTGCCTTCGGGATCCTTGAACCAGGCGAAGGTGCCGGTGGGGATAGGAATGGGTCCGACGACCTTGGCGCCGCCGAGTTCGACGGCCTTGTCGAGCGAGGCCTGGACGTCTTCGACTTCGACATAGAACATCGTGTAGTTGTGGGGCTCATGGCCCAGGGCGGTGATGTGGCCGGCGATGCCCTGCCCGCTGGCGGTATCGATGATTCCGGCAGGGCCGGCATCCTGGATCTGCCAGTCAAAGAGCCTGGAAAAGAAGTCACCGGTTTTGGCTTTGTCGCGGCAGCCGATTTCGAAGTGAACAACCGGGCGTCCCATGGATTTCCCTCCTGTTGGTGCATCGGGCCTGCGCCGGCCCTGGTGAGTGCCTTGACAGCGCTACGCCCTCTCTGGAATGGGGACCATCGTAGCATGGCGGACGCGGGCGGCAGGTATGAGAACTAGGCGCGGAATTGCAGCCAGTGCCAGAGGGCGAAGAGAGATCCGGCCAGGAAGAGGGTCCCGAAGATGGACTTGTTGTGGCGCCCGAGCCAGAGCGGCAGGTAGATATCGAAGTTGTCGGCACGCTCTGGGGTGAAGCGCGCGGCGACATCGGTGAGAGGGCAGCGGCCGCGGTTGGCGGCCAGGATGGCGCATTCCAGCAGAACCAGGCCGAAGGCTGCGGCCGCCCAGGAGAACCGGCGCAGGGCTGCGGTGACGGGGATCGACACGATGCAGGCGACGAAGAAGAGCCACACGCCGGTGTGGAGGAGCTTCACCGCAACGAGGGGTCCGGTTGGCGGCGGGGGTGGTTCCATGTGAAACCCCAGCTTAGTCGATGGATGACGCGGCCAGAGGGGTGCTCGCCTTGCTTCGGGCCGTACGCATTGTGAGCTGGGATAGAATGGCGGCACGCCATGCACGCGTGGATCCTCAGCGGCATTCTTGTGACATGCGTCTTTGCGGGGGCGTGTCACGCTCCGCCGCAGGTCTTGGCTCCTCGTTCCCTGCCAGACACAGTGAGTCCTCTCGTGATCCGGACGGAGTTCGGCCATGAGCGGGAATGGAAGAAGATTTGCGAGATGGTGCGCGCGCCGGTGCAAGCGCCGGGCAATGAGTTTTACGCGCATGTCGAATTTCTGGATGACGTCATTTTCCGTGGGTTGAGCAAGGACGCGCTGGTGGCGCTCGTGCCGCAGAACTACAAACACACGGTGCTGTTCGTCGTCGATGGAACGACGGTGGGCCAACCGGAGTTCCCGATCCTGGTGGTGGATCTACACGCGGAGAAGGGGCGCTCGTTCCGGGCGATTCCCGCGGCTATCCAGAGCATCGAGAACAATCTTTCCATCGCAAATATGGATTTCTTCGAGTTTGCCGATGCGGTGGAGAGGGATGGAGTGTTTCGCGGGTTTCCGCGGCGGTGAGGCAGGGCAGAAAGCTAATGCGGCGGCGGCAGCGTGATGTTCACGCCGGTGGTTTCCTGGTTGTCCTTGACGTGAACCTCGGCAGGGTTGGACTCACCCCGCTTGGCGGTGAAGAATACAGCCGCGGACGGCGCGAGTCCACGAACGCTGCCTGGATCCACGGAGACGACGTAGTCGCTGCCCGGCAAGGGTTCGATCAAATAGCGCCCGGCGGCATCGGTGCGGGCGGTGCGCATTGGTTTAGACTTCCTCCAGTCCTGACTGTACGACTCAACGGCCTGGACAAGGATCCCCGCGACTGGTTGGCCGTCCGGGAAGGAGACTTGTCCGGAAATGCGGCCGCGCGGCCAAAGAGCCAGATCCCAAACTTCGCAGGATCCAGCGGCGAGGGGCACGCTGACCGGCGCGGGCCGCGCCCCGAAGGGTTCTGATGCGTTCCCGCGTGCGGGCCAGCCAGGCTGAGTGTTGTTGTATTCCTCATCGGGAAGAAATCCGGGCTTCGACACTTCGAGCTGGTAGAAGCCAGGAGGCAAGGCACGAAGCTCGTACCGCCCTTCATTGTCGGTGATGGTCTCGAAGCTCTGATCAGAGGAACGGGCAATGACGGTGACTCCGGGTATAGGGCGCCGGGTGGCGTTCGAGACGCCGCTACGGCTGACCTTGCCGACCAGCCGGGAGGGTCCGCCCAGCGCCTTGACCCGCAGGGCGTTGAGAAGGTACTCATTGCCAGCGAGTGAGAACGTCTTGGAGCAGGATGACATGGACAAGTGGGGCTTCGGTCCGGGATCTGTCCCAGCAAAGACCACATATCGCTCACCGGTCTTGAGCCGGCGATAGCAAGTGGTTCCGGCCATCGTGTCGACATCCACCTCGCGCAAACCCTGGGGAACGTTCCACAATGGTTCCTCAATGACGACGCGAGCCGGACCGGAGCCGCGACCTTCGCCGCTGTCGACAATCACACGGGCGACGAAAACGGTGTTCTCGCTGCGCATTTCCTGACAAGGGCTGAGTGCATTCTCACACCAGCAGCCGAAAAGCGGAGTGGAAACCAGAAATGCGGCCGTGACCAGGCGCATTTGCACATGTTAGGGCATGGGGGCACAGGCTGCAAGCAGACAAGTGTCGTGAGAACAGACCGACTCGCCGGGTTGGGCTAGGCTGGGAGGGTGGGTTCTTTCCAGACAGTGATGCCTCTTTTTCTGTTGGTGTGCTTGGCCTTGCCATTGCGGCCGGCTGACGTGGAGGATGAGGTCCGGGCAGCAGTAATACTGGATGCGGATCGAGACGGTCTGGGCGATGAACTGGAGCAGGCGCTTTTGGAGCAGTTCGTGCCCGTGCTGCAACTGAGCGCCAGGGAGTGCGACGGGTTGCCGGCGGTGTTCCATCCAGGGTTGCCGCAGCCGCAATTACTGGCCCGAAATGGCACGCTCTACGGGCAGGCGTTTCCGCGTACATCGTCCGCGGTATCGGGGCGGTTGATCGAATTGCACTACTACCACCTTTGGACGCGGGACTGCGGCCGGGGCGGGCATGACCTGGATGCGGAGCACGTCTCCGTGCTGGTGCGCGCGCAAACCACGGCCGGAGCCCAGGACGAGTGGAAGGCGCTGTTCTGGTATGCCGCCGCGCACGAGGATACGGTCTGCGACTTCAGCAGCGCGGCGAAGGCTAAGGATCTGGAAGCGGAAGACCGTGGGGCGACGGTCTGGGTGTCTCGCGGGAAACACGCGTCGTTCCTGCATCGCGGCGCCTGTACGTGGGGCTGCGGAGGCGATGTGTGCGAGAACAGCAAGGCTTGGCGGGCCACACGCATCATCAACGTAGGCGAGGCCAGAGCCCTACTGAATGGGACTGAATGGATCCGGTCGACCCATTGGCCCATGCTGGAGAAACTGGGCATCGACTTCACCGAAGAACTGATGGTTTCACTGAACAAGCGGAAGGATCCGGGCGTGATGACGCTGCACGTTCCCTTGCGCGCTCCGCAAGCTGTCCTGCTGGCAGGCGACTCCACGGCGGATGCCCTGGCTGTCAGCGGAAACAAGACAGGCGGAGCGATCGAAACAGCCGGCACAAGAACAGGGAACGCGGTCGCAAAGAGCACCAAAGGAACGGGGCGCGCCCTGCGGGCGACGTTCCGCGAGACCGGACGATTTCTCGGCATCAACCGCAAGTAGGGCCACGCTCCCATGCGCGGCGGCGCGGGAACTGCCCTCGGCGCGACACAGCCGCACCCCCAACGCGGGCGTTCGCCCCGACCTGCGAATCATTGCGTAACTCCCCGTAAACATTCGAATTAATTGAGGCCCTGAAGTCAAACCTTCATGGTAGATTCTCAGAGTTGAAACGTTCGCGCGGCAAGATGTAAGGGAGCAATTTCTGTAACGGGAGCACTTGGGGTCCATGACAATTCGATCCACTCTACTTGCGTTTTCACTCCTGATCTGTCCTGCGGTATTGGCGCAATTCGATTCCGCCGCTGTGGTAGGCGCAGTACGCGATGAGCAGGGCGCGCCGCTTTCGGCCGCGCTCGTTACGCTGCGCAACAACGATACCGGCATCGCGATCACTTCGACAACAGGCGAGTCAGGAGAGTTTGCATTTCCAACGGTCCGCATCGGCACGTATCACCTTACGGCGGAAGCCAAAGGCTTTGCGAAAGGCTCCGCTGAGAATGTCACGGTGAGCGTGAATGCGCGGCAGCGCGTGGACTTCACGCTGAAGATTGGCCAGGTGAACGAGGTGGTGAACGTCGATGCCACCGTGCCTCTGCTGGAGACGGACAATTCCTCCAAGGGCCAGGTCATCGCCACCAGACAGATGGTGGAACTGCCTCTCCAGGGCCGCACCTATTCGAGCCTGGCGCTGCTGGCTCCGGGTGTACGGCAATCGCAGGTGGGCAACCAGGGCTCGATCGCGTTCCGGCGCGAGGGTTCCTACAACGTAAACGGCCTGCGCAGTGTCTGGAACAACTTCCTGCTGGACGGCGTGGACAACAACTTCTACGGCACCACCAACCAGGGCTTCTCGAACCAGTCGGCACAGCCTTCGCCGGACTCGGTGGCGGAGTTCCGCATGGTAGTGAATGCCTATTCCGCTGAGTTCGGCCGCAGCGGCGGCGCTGTGATGAATGTGGCCTCGAAGTCGGGCGGCAACAAGTTTCACGGCTCGGCGTGGGAGTTCCTGCAGAACGAAAAGCTGAACGCCACGGGCTTCTTCAAACCGGTGCTGAACCAGAAGCCGCTGAACAAGCGGAACCAGTTTGGCGCGACGATCGGTGGTCCGATCGTCAAGGACCGCACGTTCTTCTTCCTGGATTATGAGGGTTCGCGCTGGCGGCTGGCTCCGTTCTCACTGACTTCCCTGCCGACATCGGATCTGCGCAACGGCATACTGCCGGTGGATGTGCGGGTACCCATCACCTTCACGGATGACCAGGGCCGCAGTGTTGCGGCCGGCACGGTGATCCCGGCCGGACAGGCGGTCCCGATGACGAAGTTCGCGCGCAAGGTGCTGGCGGAACTGCCCGCGCCCAACCGCGCCGGTGCCGGCGCGATCGGCATCACCAACAACTTCGGCGGCTTCGACCTGAACCGGCTCGACGAGGACAAAGGCGCAGTCAAGGTGGATCACAAGTTCACCGACCAGTTGACGACGTTCTTCCGCTACACGCACCGCAAGCAGAACATTTTCGCTCCGGGCCTCATCACGGGCTTCTCCGGCGGCAACAACCTTGGGTTCCTGGATACGTTCAACCAGCAGGGCATCGCGGGCGTAACGTGGGCGCGGAGGTCGAACGAAGTCTGGGAAGGGCGGTTCGCGGTGACCCGCCTGGGCATGGACCGGCTGCCGGCGGCGGTGGGCGGACCTTCGATGAAGGAGCTGTTCGGCATCACGGGCCTGCCGGAAGGGCCGCGCATCCAGGGCGGCATTACGCCGCAGGACATCACTGGCTTCCCGCGCTTCGGGCGGCAGTCGACGAATCCGCAGGCGCAGTTCCCCACCACGGTGAACGGCCGCCTGAATGTCTCGAAGATTCTCAACCGGCACAACCTGAAGGCCGGGTACGAGAGTCTTTACCTGGCGATCACGGTGGACGACACGAACCCGCTCTACGGCATCGACGGTTTCGGCGGCCTGTACTCGAGGATTCCCGGGCAGAACTTCGGTTCCTACGCGAGTGTCGCGAACACGATCAACTCGCTGGCCGATTTCTATTTTGGCGCGCGCTCGTCCTACCAACTGGCTACGCAGGTGCAGGCGAAGTCGCGGCAGCGTGGCAACTGGTTCTTCGTGCAGGACGACTACCGCGTAAACAGCAAGCTCACGCTGAACATGGGCCTGCGCTACGAGCTGATGACGCCTGTGTACGATGCCGACAACAAGCTCGCCAATTTCGATCCGGCGCAGAACAAGCTGGTGGTCGCATCGGATTCCGACCGCAGCCTGCAGCAGACGAAGCACAACAACTTCGCTCCGCGCCTGGGCGCGGCTTACCAGTTGAACTCGAAGACGGTCTTTCGCGGCGGTTACGGCTTCGGCTGGAACTTCTGGAATCGTATGGCCTCGGCGGAGTACCTGAATACGAACGCTCCGTTTGTCACGCGGTTCTCGACGCTGAACAGTGCCGCGAATCTCGGCACGCTGTGCAGCGGCGACAACTACAGCGGCTGCTTCCGCACCCGGGAGATGGGCTACCCCACGAGCCTCCCCTCCAACGTGATCCTCTACATCGATCCGAAGACGCCCTGGGGTTATGTGCAGAACTGGCACTTCACGATCCAGCGCACACTGTTCAAGGACACGCTGCTGGACTTGGCCTATGTCGGCAATCGCGCCGACCACCTGCCTGTGCTGGGCGACTTCAACCAGGCGCGGCCCATCACCGCGCAGGAGCTCTCCTCCGGCCTGACGACCGGCGGCACGCTGCTGGCACGCCGCCCGTACCAGGGCTTCAACAACATCACTGGCGTGGTGCCCACGGCCTTCTCGAACTACCATTCGCTGCAGGTCAAGTTCGAGCACCGCTCCGACTGGGTCACGCTGCTGAGCTCGTTCACTTACTCGAAGGCGATCGACACCGTGGGCCAGGTGCTGGAGTCGACCAACGGCGGCAGCCCGAATCCGCAGGACATTCGCAACGTGGCCAACGACAAGGGCGCGTCGAGCTTCGATCAGCGGTTCAACTCAGTGACGAGTTTCGTGTTCGACGTGCCATACGGCCATGGCCGGCGTTGGGGCAAGAGCATGCCCTACGCCCTGGACGCGATCACCGGCGGATGGCAGGTGTCTTCCATCGTGACGCTGCAGAGCGGCCAGCCGTTGAACATCCGCTATCCCGACACGGCGGGCATCGTTTCCGACGGCCAACCGGACTTCCTGGGGAACGTGGCGCTGCGGCCCAACGTGATCGACGGTACGGCCGGAGTGCGTACCGCGGGCAGTGACTACACCAACTACTTCAACAAGGCGAACCTGGCGATTCCGTCGGTGACTTCGCCGTTCGGAAACCTGGGCCGCAATGTGGCCTATGGCTTCCCGCTGTACCAGACCGACATGGTGCTCGCCAAAAACTTCGCGCTGCCGATGATCAACGAAGGTGCGCGGTTGCAGTTCCGGGGCGAGTTCTACAACCTGTTGAACAAGACGAACTTCACGGCTCCGACGGTGGATCTGTCCAGCGCGTCTTTCGGCCGCTCCGGTTCGACGTTCGATCCGCGGTATGTCCAGTTCGCCCTGAAGCTCATCTTCTAGGGGCGAAATTCAAGCCAATCGAAGGGACGGGCGGCCGCCATGGCCGCCCGTTTTCCTTTAGGGATGCAGATACATCTCGAGATACTTGGTGATAGGCACCCAGTCTCCCGGGATGGTGCCGTGACCGCCGGCATGCATGTGGTAGCCGATGTCGTGGAAGATGGGCTCCCCTGCCTTGGGCATCTGATCGGTGCCGAGACCTTGTTTGCCCAGCAGCTTGTAGACGGGTTCGGCTGCGACGGCAGCGAGAAATTCACCTTTGGGGTCGGACCAGAGATCCCCGTCACCGGTCTGCAGGAACACCGGCCTGGGGGCCATCAGGGCGACGAGCATGTGCGCGTCGACGGGGCATTGCTCGGGGTGTTCGGCATATTTGGCGCGGTTGGCGGCGAACTGATAACCGAAGCGCGACGGCGCAGTCATGTGGGCGATGGTCTCGCCGAAATTGCGGCGGCTCAGCGCGGCTCCGCCTTCGCCGGAGCAACTGGCCACCACCAACGCAAAGCGAGTGTCGTGGACGCCCGCCCACAGGACGGTCTTGCCGAGACGCGACACGCCATAGAGCGCGACGCGTTTGGCATCGACTGACTGCTCGGTCTCCAGGTAATCCATGGCCCGGCTCAGGCCCCAGGCCCACGCACTGATGGCGCCCCACTCGTCGGCCGCCGGTTCCGCCTGGCCCGGCTTCAGGTAGTGCGCGCGGACTCCAAACGGCAGGCCGCCCGGGAAATCGGGATCGATATCGCCGTAGTAGATGCCGGCCACGCCAATGCCTTTCTCCAGCAGGCCGTCGATGTTCATGCGGCCCAAGCCGCCGCCGCGCTGGGCCGGCACCTTTTTCTTGTCGCGATTCCACATCTCGCCCAGCTTGATGCCGGGGTCGTTGAAGATGGAGGCGTTCGGGGAGAAGTTGATGCACAGCAGAAGCGGTACGGGTTTGGTGGCCTTGGCCGGGACGTAGATGACAATGTCTTCCTTCGGACCGTTCCTGTCCGCCGAGAAGTAGACGGTCACCTGTTTGCGCAGCGCCTTGCCCTCCATCGCCGGCGTGCCTTTGTCAAAGACGTCGAAACTCATGGCCGCGGGACGGCCCGGCGTCCTGCCGAACTGTTGCTCCTCATAGAGCTTCACGAGTTCGGGGCGGCGTTTGGCATTCCAGTCCTTGGCGTTCTTCACCGGCTTGCCGTTGGCCAACTTCAGAACGTCAGGCAAGGTGTAGCCGCCCGCCAGCGCCTCATCATAGTTGACGGGGAATCCGGCCACGACGGAAGGAGGCTTCGCCGCTGCCGGAGCGGTGGGCGGTGGGGCCTGCGCAACGGCCGGTAGCACGAGGAGAGTGAAAGCCACGAGCGAAGTGGCGAGGCGGGGCTGGGATCGCATGGAGACATCTTATCCCCGATGCGAATCAATGCCGGGCGCGCCTCTTCTATAATTCAGACAGTCGAGACCGATTGCGCAGGAGGAAGCCATGTCCCAGGATCGCCTTAGCCGCCGGGAGTTCGGTTTATTCGCGGCAGCCGCCGCGGCCGCGCAGCCCGCCGGCCTGACCGCACAGCAAGTGGTGGAGCGCATCCAGAAGAACGTCGGAGTCCCCTGGCGCGCGGCCACTATCGACACCTTCAAGGCAGGCAATCCTGAGACGGTGGTGAAGGGCATCGCTACCACCTTCATGACGACCCTTGAGGTGCTGCAACGGGCCGCTGCCTCGGGCAGGAACCTGATCGTCACCCACGAGCCGACGTTTTATTCGCACACCGACGTCGTGACGCAGTTGACCGAAGATCCGGTGTACCAGCACAAACGCGAGTTCATCGAGAAGAACCAACTCGTGATCTGGCGCTTCCACGACCACTGGCACATGCGCAAGCCCGACCCCGTCACCACAGGCCTGATCCAGGACCTGGGCTGGACGAAGTACCTGTCGGAGAAAGATCCACGCATGTGCGTGCTGCCCGAGTTGACGCTGGGCCAACTGGCGCAGCAGATGCAGAAGAGCATGAAGTCGCGGACCATGCGAGTCGTCGGTGATCCAAAGACCAAGGTGAGCCGTGTGGTGCTGTACCCCGGCGCCGGCAATCCGATGTTCGCGGTGAAGCTCAATCCCGAATCCGAAGTATTCGTCGGCGGAGAGTCGACCGAGTGGGAAGGCGGAGCCTACGCCCGCGATGTGATCACGGCCGGAATCCGCAAAGGCGTCATCTTCCTGGGGCACGAAGTGTCCGAGGAGCCGGGCATGCGGCTGTGCGCGGATTGGCTGAAGACGTTTATCCCGGAGGTCCCGGTGGAGTGGATTTCTGCCGGCGAACCGTTCTGGCGCCCGGTTGCCTGAGCGGGCGCGTGTCCGGCCAGACACGGCGTGTCTGAGCGGACACGCGGTCACCATCCAGCAACGTCTTTATTTTCAACAACATCACGTTTGGCCTCCGGCCTGCATTCTGTGTGTGCATGGAACACAAGGAATACGGACACGGACAGTTCAGCCGCCTGTTGGCGGTGGTGATGCTGGCAGCGGCGCAGTCGCGCGCCGCCGAGAATGCGGGTACGGCTCAACGGATTGTGGTCAGTATCCCGGACCGCAAGCTGGCCCTGGTGGAAGACGGCGTGGTGGTGAAGATCTATGATGTCGCGGTTGGCAAAACCACGACGCCCAGCCCCACCGGCACGTTTGAGATCGTCAACCGCATTCCGAATCCCACCTGGTACGGGCCGGCGAAGGTCGTGGGTCCGGGCAAGACCAATCCGGTGGGCACCCGCTGGATGGGCCTGAGCGCCAAGGGCTACGGCATCCACGGCACCAACCGGCCCGAATCCATCGGCAAAGCTGCTTCCAAAGGCTGCATCCGCATGCGCAACGAAGACGTGGAAGAGCTGTTTGAGCTCGTGCGCGTCGGCGCCACGGTCGAACTGTCCGTCGAGACTTCCGAGTTGTTCCAACCCAAAGGAGACCACCTCAATGTTGTTGCTGAAGTACCTCTTGATGGCGACCGGAGCATCGTTGCTGCTGGCGGCGGCGATCATCCTCGTCCATGACCTTTACCTGCTGCTCAAAGTCCGCCGCGAGGAACCCGCGGACGGTGAAGTTGAAACGGCGGAGGCTGCGGAACCCGCTCGCCCTATCCGTTGGCGGCTCGGCCTGCGCCTGGCTATCCTGGCCGCCCCGCCGCTGGTGATCGCGCTGAGTATCCTCGTGATCCCCAGTGGCTCCGCCGGCATCCGCGTCAGCCAGATCTCCGGGCCGCTGCCCGGCACACTATATCCCGGCGTCCACGCCGTAACACCAATGATCGATAGCGTCGTGCTGTACAACATTCGCGATAGCGTGTTCACGGCCGCCGCCTCTGACGACCCAAAGAAGAAGCCGGAGGGGCTCCGCTCGCAGAGCAAGGAGGGCTTGAACGTGAGCCTGGCCGTCACCGTGCGTTATCGCCTGGACCCAAACCAGCTCTACAGAATCCATACCTCGCTACCAGAATCGGTGGACGAAGACGTGGTCGCGCCGGTCGTTACCAGCGCGTTCCGCGAACTCACCACCAACTATCCCATCCGCGACCTCTTCTCCGGCAAGCGCGACGAGATCCGGCAGATCGCGGCCGGACGCATCGCCAAACGCCTTTCAGCGGATGGCATCGTGGTGAAGGAAGTGATCCTGCGCGACGTGCAGTTGCCCGCCGAGTACGCTCGCGGCCTGGAAGCTATGCTTCTGAAGGAACAGGAGAACGAACGCCTCACCGTGGAATTGGAGGCCAAGGAGAAGTCGGTGAAGGTCGCCCAGATGGAAGCCTCCAGCCAGCGCGACATCGCCATCAAGGAAGCCGAAGGGCAGGCGCAGGCCAAGCTGCTGGACAGCCGCGCCGAGTCGGAGCGGCAGAAGCTACTGGCCGAAGCCGAAGAGGTGCGCATTCGGCGCGTAGCCTCGGCCAATTCGGAGAAAATGCGATTGGAAGCCGTGGTGCTGAAAGAGAATCCCATGCTGATTCAGAAGATCATCGCCGAACGGCTGTCCGATAAGGTGCAGATCATGATGATCCCCGCCGATGTGAAGAACTTCTTCGCCACCGATGTACTGCGGAGCGCTATGACAGGGCACTCCGCGCAATGAGGAGCGTCACAGGGGGCGGGCCGCAAATAGCCCGTCCCCGTGTCTATTCTGCTATGATCCGGGCGTTGATCCAAAAAGCCATTGCGGTGCTGTTTTTCGTCTCGCAAATCGTGTTTGCGCAGACGCTGGACGAGACAGCGCAGGCGTTGGGCCGCAGGGTAGCGGCCCGTATTCCGGCGGGCACCGCGGTGCACCTGAGCGGCCGGAATCTCTCCAGTCTGAGCAACTCCGACCTGGCCGTGGCGCAGCGGGCGATCGACCGCGCCCTGCGGCGCCGCACTCCACGGCAGGCTCCGGTGGCGGAAGTGCGGTTGACTCTTTCGGAAAGTCCGCGGGAATTTCTGTTGATTGTCGAGATCCGGCGGGAAGGCGAGCGCGCCGTAGAGATGGCCTCTTACCGTCCGCCGGCGGTGGTCACCGCCAATCTCCCCACGCTGGAGCGCCGCCTGCTTTGGGAACAGGATCGACCCATCCTCGACGCGATGCCTGTGCAGGACCGCCTGCTGGTGCTGGATCCGGAGAAGGTGACCGTGTACCTGCGCCGGTCCGGCATCTGGGAACCAGCCTCGACCCGCGATCTCGACCTGCCTCCGGCGCGCGATCCGCGCGGGCGCCTGCTGTTGGACGCGGAGAGCCTTCGAGTGTTGGCTCCGGGCTTGAGCTGCCGCGGAGCCTGGCAGCCGGCGCTCGACCTGAACTGTGAGAACCAGCCGGGCGAGTTCGAAGGCGGGCCGGGTGCCTCGCACTTCACCCCGGCGCGCAACACGCTGGAAACCGAGGGCTGGCCGGTCTTCTACTCTTACGCCCGGCTGGGCACCGCCGCGCGGCCGTTGCACCTGCTCTCCGGCCTGGACGGACGGGTTCACCTCTACAACCAGGATCAGCGCCCCCTGGCTGTGATCGACGATTGGAATAGTGATTTCGCGCCGGCCTGCGGTGGGCAGGTGCTGGCGGCCAAGGCCAGCACACGGGCAGGACTGGACGTCGTGACCGCCTACCGGATCGTGGACGGCCGGGCGGTGGAGACCTCGGAACCCGCCGAGTTCCCAGGCTCCATTACCGCGCTATGGCCCATGCCTGGCGGCGCCCTGGCCGTCTGCCGCACGGCCCCTTCAGGAAGATATGCAGCGTACAGCCTTACTCTGGATTGCAGCCGCTAGCCTGCTGGCCGCGGGGCAGCGGCCGCACTACGGCGGAACCCTGCGGATCGAAATCCGCGCCGTCGTTCGCAATCTTGATCCCACCGACATTGCCGTGGAACCGACGGAGGCCGCCGCCAAGGAGCAGTTGACCGGCCAGGTGTATGAGACCCTCGTGCGTCTGGACGATCGGGGCGAACCGCAGCCCTGGCTGGCCACTTCGTGGATCCACGACACGGCGCGCAAGAAATGGGTGTTCACCGCTCGCCCGAAGGTCCAGTTTCAGAACGGGGTGGTGTGGGCGCCGCCGGGCGGAGTCATCAGCATCGGAGACGACCGGCCCATCGAGCAGATCCTGCGCGATCTGGCCCGGCCGAAGAACGCGGTGGTGATTCGCGGATCGGACGGCGCACTGGTGGGCACCGGTCCCTTCAAGTTGAGCCAGTTTGAGCCCAACGCGAGCATCGTGCTCGCGGCTCACGAGAACTACTGGGGTGGACGGCCGTTTCTCGATGCGATTGAGATTCGCATGGGCCGTCCGCTGCGCGAGCAGGCGCTGGATTTCGAGATGGGCCGCGCCGACATCACGGAGATCCCCATCACTGAAGTGCGGAGGGCCCGTCAACGCGGCAGCATCGTGCTGCAATCGCCGCTGGTGGAGACGCTCGCCCTGAGCTTCGATAACGCCTCCACGCCGGTGCAGAGGGAAGCTGTCGCCCTGTCGCTGGACCGCAGCGCCATCCAAAGCGTGCTGCTCCAGAAATGGGGCGAGGCCAGTGGAGCCCTGGCGCCGCAATGGCTGAGCGGCTATGCCTTCGTCTTCCCGACAGACCGCGATGTCGTCAAAGCCAAACAACTGGCCACCGGCTCCGCTCCGCTGTCGTTCACCTACGACCGTCAGGACCCCGTCCTGCAAAGCGTGGCGGAGCGAATCGCCTTGAATGCGGCCGAGGCGGGTCTCACGCTGCGGAACACGCCGGGAAGCCCCGGCCTCCGCCTGATCCGCCTGCGCGTCACCCAGCCCGATCTCGAGTGGACATTGGACCAGTTCGCCCTGGCCCTGCCCCCGGCACAGCGGACGGGCAGTGGATGGGAACGGGAGCAGGCCTTGCTGGAGGGCTTCCGGGTGATCCCCCTCGTGCACCTGCCGGCTTCCTATCTGGCGAGTCCGCGTGTGCGGCAATGGAACCCGGCCGTCCGCTGGACGCTGGCCGAGGTGTGGTTGCCCGAGGCGCGTCCATGACCTTCCGCACAAAGCTGCTGCTCATCACGTCGCTCACCGTCACCGGCAGTGTTGCCCTCGCGACAGGCGCGATCTCCCTGTGGACCCGGCTGACGTTTGAGCGAATGGACCTGGATCGGCGCCAGACCGCGCTTCGCCAATTCCAGAAGGACCTTTCGACACGCGGCCAGGAGGTGGCGGCACGGGTCCAGAAGGCGGCCATTTCGGAAACGGCGCTGCGGGTCGCCATCGAAGCGAACCGGCCGTCGCCCGACCTGTCGCTGCTGCTGAACGACGCGCGCACACTGGCCGAGACGCAGAGCCTCGACTTCCTGGACCTTGTACAACCCGACCTCTCCATCCTCTCGTCCGCGCACTGGCCCGCCCGCTTCGGCTACAAGAACGACTGGGCCGGCGCCGAGAGCGGCCGGACTTCGCCCGATCCTTTCCTGACGCGAGTGCCGACACAGGAAGGCAGCGCTGCCGCACTGGCAGCGGTCCGCACGGTGAATGCGGGCGAGAAGAAGATCTTCGTGCTGGGCGCCGAACGGTTGAACCCGTCGTTCCTGGCCTCCATCGGCGCGAGCCCCGGTACCCGCGCCGTGCTGTGGCTCTCGGCCCAGGAAGTATTCGACGCGAACGGGCCGCTGATCCAGGGAGACCGCCTGGCCCTCTTGGCGGCCGAAGTGGAGCGCACCGGCAAGCCCGCCAACGCCACCATCCAATGGGAGGCATCCAACGAGAGCGCTGAAGCGCTACAGGCGATGCCGTTTCTGAGCGGCGGCAAGGTGGTGGGCGTCTTGTTCATTGGCACGTCTTTGCGGGAACAGATCCGCTTGCAGCGCTCGATCCTGTGGACTGGCCTGCTGGTGGGCGCGTCAGGCATCCTGCTGGGGCTGCTCACGGGATTGTGGACCACGGAACGAGTCACGCGGCCCGTGAAGCTGCTGGCGGCGGGCGCCAAAGCCGTAGCGGGCGGGGACTTGAATGCGCGAGTGAGCATCTCGCCAGGAGACGAAATCGGCGACCTCGCCGAGTCGTTCAACGCCATGACCGTGCAGCTCTCGGAGCAGCGCGCCCGCGCGATCCAGGCGGAGCGCGTCGCGGCCTGGCGCGAACTGGCCCGGCGCCTGGCCCACGAGTTGAAGAACCCCCTCTTCCCCCTGCAGATCACGGTAGAAAACCTGCGCAAGGCGCGCGCCCAGCATCCGCAGCAATTCGAAGAGGTCTTTGAGCAGTGCACGTCGACGCTGCTGGCCGAACTCGGCAACCTGCGCGGCATCGTCGACCGCTTCAGCGACTTCGCCAAGATGCCGCAACCCACCAAAGGACCAGCCGAGTTAAACGAAGTGGTGCGCGGAGTCGTGCGGTTGTTCGAAGCCCAATTTGCCGCGCGAACCACGGCGCCCATCGAACTCGCCCTGCAACTCTCCAGCGAGCCCCTGCCGGTGCAACTCGACCAGGAGCAGATGGGCCGGGCGTTGAAGAACCTGGTGCTGAACGCGATGGACGCCATGCCGGCCGGCGGCACGCTTCGAATCCGCACGGCCCAGGCAGGAGGCAGCGTCTCCCTGGAAGTGGCGGATAGCGGCCAGGGCCTGACGCAGGAGGAGTGCGAGCGCCTGTTCACGCCGTATTACACAACGAAGCGCCACGGCACCGGACTCGGGCTGGCGATCGTCCAGAGCGTCGTCAGCGACCATCAGGGTAAGATCAGCGTGACCAGTGAGCCGGGCAAAGGAGCCTGCTTCCTGATCACACTGCCCGCCGGGAGGGTCGAGTGAGCCACCTGCTGATTGTCGACGACGAAGCGAACACCCTCGCGTCCCTCTCGCTCGCCTTCCGCCTCGCCGGCCATCAGACGACGCTCGCCGACAGCGCGCAGCGTGCACTGGAGTGCGTCCGCACGCAGGTTTTCGACCTGATCCTCTCGGACGTTGTGATGCCAGACAAGGACGGCATTGCCCTGCTGGAAGAGATCCGGGGCCTGGGCATCTCCACTCCGGTGATCATGGTCTCCGGCCAGGCGACGGTCGACATGGCGGTGCGTGCGACGAAACTGGGCGCGCTCGATTTCCTGGAAAAACCGCTCTCCACCGACCGGCTGCTGCTGGCGCTGGACAACGCTCTCAAATTGACCCGGCTCGAAGCCGAGAACCGCGAATTGCGGCAGCGCGTGGGGCGGCACGAGATCGTCTGGAAGAGTGACGCAATGCGGCGCGTGATGACCCAGGTGGAACGAGTGGCCACCGGCGAGTCCCGCGTCTGCATTCTGGGTGAGACCGGAACCGGCAAGGAGCTCATCGCCCGGGCCGTCCACGAAAAGAGCCACCGGCGCGGCGGCCCGTTCATCACGCTGAACTGCGCGGCCGTCCCGCAGGAATTGATCGAGTCGGAACTGTTCGGCCACGAGAAGGGCTCGTTCACCGGAGCCACCGCCCGCCAGTTGGGCAAGTTCGAACAGGCTCACGGCGGGACGCTGTTCCTGGACGAGATCGGCGACATGCCGGCCGTCATGCAGGCGAAGTTCCTGCGGGTGCTGGAAGAGGGAGAGATCGAGCGCATCGGCTCCAGCAGTACCGTGCGCGTGGACGTGCGTGTCGTCGTGGCCACCCATCGCAATCTGGAGGAACAGGTGCGCGCGGGCAGCTTCCGCCAGGATCTCTTCCACCGCGTCTATGTCATTCCCGTGCAACTGCCTCCGTTGCGTGACCGCAAGGGCGACATCCCAGTGCTGGTCGAGCATCTGGCGGCGCAGATCAGCCAGCAGAACGGCTGGCGCGTGCGAGGCTTCACCAGCGGAGCACTCCAGGCGCTGGAGGGATACTCGTGGCCGGGCAACGTGCGCGAGCTGCGCAATGCAGTGGAGCGGGCGCTGCTGCTGGCCGAAGGCGAGGTGGATGAGGAGGCCGTGCGCCTCTGCCTGCCGCATTCGAGAGAAGCCGGCGCGGCCACCGGAACGCTGGCGGCCCGGATGGACGCCTTTGAGAAGGAGACTATCCTGCAGGAGCTGAAGCGCCAGCAGTACAACATGACCGAGACAGCGCGGGCACTGGGCCTGGAGCGCAGCCATCTCTACAAGAAGTGCGCGCAGACGGGCATCGAAGTCGAGTCGCTGCGCAAGGGGCAGTAGGATTCCCCGTGTCAGGAGCAATGGTGAAGGGCGAGCAAACTCGAAGGAGCCATCATCTCGAGCTAAATGGAAACCTTGTATAATCCACGAATGCGCAGAAAAACCTGGGGCACAATTGCGCTCGGTACGCTATTGCTCTTCCCGGTGTGCTCAAGAGGAGGACAGGAAGTGAAATCTCCGCAGCCTGAAAACACGAAGCCGGCTGTCAAAGTGGAACAGCGCGGGCGCATCCTGGGAATCGGCGGTGTTTTCCTCAAATCCGCCAATCGCGATCAGATGCGCGAATGGTATTCGAAGCATCTTGGGCTCGCGGACAAAGGCCAAGGTGTCATGCTGCCGTGGCGCGAACACGACGACCCGCAAAAAGAACACGTTACCGTTTGGACTCTTTTTCCCGCCTCCACTGATTATCTCGGGCCCGCACCGTTCATGATCAACTACATCGTGGACGACCTGGATGCTTTGCTCGACCGCCTGAAACTGGAGGGCGTAAAGATAGATCCGAAACGAATGAACGAGTCCTACGGTCGCTTTGCCTGGATCTATGACGTGGACGGAAACAAGATTGAGCTCTGGCAGCCGGCTGCAAAGCCGTAAAGGTCGAACCGGGCGGGCTTGCCCGCCGGCTGCTTCCGACAAGGTCCAAAGAAAGGGCCTGGCAGTGATGCCGGGCCCTTTCCCGTCTCCAGTGAGCGCTTAGCTCAGCCGCCCCATCCTGCCGGCGTTGAAGTCCTCAATCGCCTGCATGATCTGCTCGCGGGTGTTCATCACGAACGGGCCGTAGCTGGCCACAGGCTCGTTGATGGGCTCACCGCCCAGGACCAGCAAGGTGGTGTCTTCCAGGGCCTCTACCGCAATCTGTCCGCCGCGCGTAGTGAAGGTCGCGATCTGCGCCTCACCCTTGACGGTCTTTTCCCCATTGAAAGTCACGCCGCCGCGCAACAGCACAACCGCGGCATTGTGGCCTTCCGGCACCGGGATCTCGACCTTGGCTCCGGCCTTCAGCCGCAGGTCGAACAACTCCACCGGAGTAACCGTCTGCGCAGCGCCCTGCGCCTCCGCCCACGAACCGGCGATGATGCGGGCGACAGAACCTTCGCCGAGCTCGACCACCGGAATCTGCGCGCTCTCGATGCCCTGGTAGCGCGGCTTCGACATCTTCTCCTTGGCCGGCAGGTTCACCCAAAGCTGCACCATCTCAAAGATGCCGCCCTTCTTCGTGAACTCCGCCTCGTGCATCTCCTCGTGGACCACACCCGAGGCAGCAGTCATCCACTGCACGTCCCCCGGTCCAATCACGCCCGAGTTGCCGGCGGAATCACGATGCGCCACCGAACCCTGGTAGGCGATCGTGACGGTTTCAAACCCGCGGTGCGGATGCTCGCCGACGCCGCGCGGCCGGGCAGCCGGCTCGAACATGCGGGGGCCGGCGTAGTCCAGCATGAGGAACGGGCTCACTTCCCCGTTCAGGCCGTTCGAAGGAAACAGATTGCGTACCGGGAAACCATCGCCCACCCAGTGCGTGGACCCGGAGCCATGGACACCAGTCAGTTTTTTGAAGTCGCTCATATTCATCCTCATTTCTTTTGCCACTCTGTTGCTCGCAGGGGATGCGCAACCCGCCTCTCTCTAAGAGGGCGAGTGCAGCAACGCCCCAGCGCCCAGCCCCAGCTTGCGCAGCAGATGGATCAGCGTCACCTGCTCTTCTTCCGAAATCACAGCGGCCGCGCATTCCATATCGTCGGCATGTGCGGCAAAGAGCTTCTCAGCCAGCTCCGAACCCGCCTGTGTCAACGAGACGATGCGGGCCCTGCGGTCCTTCGCATCGTTGCAGCGCCGGACCAAGCCGCGCTCTTCCAGCCGGTCGACCGCCGTGGTGATGGAGCCGCTGGTGAGCAGCACTTTCCGGCCTAGCAGGTTCACCGGCAGCGGACCCTTGTGCAGCAGCGCCTCCAGCACCGCGAAGTCGCTCTTGCCGATCCCCATCGATTCGATGCTTCGCACCGCGTGCATCTCAATCACATGCGACGCCCGCGAGAGGACCAGCCAGAGATGAACCGCCTGGGCTTTTGAATTGCTTGGGTTGCTGTTCTGCATCTCGTTCTCTTGATGTAAAGATGCTTGATATCAAGAAAAGATTCAGATCATGCAACACCACCACCGGGTGTGTGCTAAATTCGACCCCTATGAACCCCTATGCTTCCTTCACAGGCGGGCGCGATCCCCAGCAGATCATTGCCGGGACGCCCGCGCGGCTACAGGAGTTGTTCACCACTCTAGGACCCGAGCGCGCGAACATCGCGCCGGCCGAGGGCAAATGGAGCGCTCGGGAGATCCTCTGCCACCTGGCAGACACCGAGATCGTTTTCGCCTTTCGTTTGCGGCAGTCGATTTCCGACGAGCACCATGTCATCCAGCCCTTCGACCAGGATCGCTGGGCCTCGTCCTACACTCCTTATTCGACGGATGCCGCACTGGCAACCTTTACCGCGGTCCGGCAATGGAACGTGGCCTTCATCCAGTCGGTCCCGGCCGCGGACTTCTCGAAGCCGCTCACGCATCCTGAGCGCGGCACGATGTCGTTTGGGGTTCTGGTGGAGACAATGGCTGGGCACGACAACAATCACATCCAGCAGATTGAGGCGATCGCGGCACGCTAAGGCCGTCGCCGATTTCCGCCATCGTGCGAGTCCAACAATCGGAGGCGGAGATTCCGTTCGTGGAACCACCGCCTCCGGCGGGCACCGGTCATGGGGTCAGATGCCGGCACCCTGCAGGCCTTGTACCGAACGGCCAGGCAGCCGGCGCCTAGACCGAAAGCGTCAACGTTTCTCCAGCCGCGATCTCCAGCGGCTCGGCAAAGACGAATCGAACCCGCTTGCCTTCCCGCTTCACTTCATGGGCCAGTTTGCTGTTGCCGATGCTGGCGACGGACGCTCCGCCGGCAGCCACGCCGCCCGACACTTCCACCGTCCGGCACGACAGTTTGCCCTCCGTCACCGAGACCGTGAGTTGAGTCCGCCCGCCCTTGAGGGAGTGCGAAAATACACCCCACCCGCCGCCAGTCGACCAGAAGGACGTGAAGTTTTCCGGCCGGATGCGGGGCGCGACGGCCAGGCTCCCCGCTCCGCCGTGATACTGGAATCCGGTGAGCGCCAGCACGCCCGACCACGCCGACATGGCGCGTGCATAGTGGTGGCCGCACTCGATCTCGTCCCACGGATTGCGCTTCTCGCCGTCGTATCGCCTGCGGACATCCTCAAAGCACTGCGTGCCTTCGCGGACCATCCCAGCGGCGATGAGTTGGGTCCCGAACAGGTACTCGATGCCGGTCCACGCCTCTGAGGCATAGGGGAATGGGATGCGCGGCCGCTTGCCCGCGGCGTAGTCGCAGATGAGCACCGCCGCCTCGTCGTTGAGGGCATAGATCCGCTCCACTGAGTCGTGATTCGTCAGGGTGGAGCGGTGGTTGTAGCGGTAGATGCTTTCCAGAGTCTTGCGGATGTGGGCCGGATCGAGCAGCGGCCCGAGGCCGGCCAGATCCGCCAGATACTGGCCGATCAACTGATCCGTGAGGCAGCCCTCGCCCAACTGGAAATCGGGATGCTCCGGATCCTCGGCGCCGCCGGTGGACCGCAGCGGCTTGGCGATCTTCGCCGTCGGGATGCCCTGGATCTTCTGGATGTAGTGCTGGCCATTGAAGAGATTGGCATCGATCCAGCGGCTGCCGTTGTGGAACAGGCCCGCGCACTGCTGGGCGAACGCTGTGTCGCCCGCGGCCCGGGCCATCTCCTCGCAGGCGCGCAGCCCGCCAAGGTAATACGCTCCGCACATCGGATTCGGCCCATAGAACTCGACGTCGTAGGTGTTGTGCTGGACCCCTTCCGCCACGCCATCGCGGTCGCCGTCCCAGCCGCCTTCCACCCACGCGAATTCCATGGCCTGCTTGATCTTCGGCCACATACTCCTCAGCCAGGCCTCGTCGCCCGAGAGCCGCCAATCCAGATAGGCCTTAATGATCTGCCCCATCGTGCCGTCGGCCGCGGTCGTCCCCGAGGTCTGCTTCTTCTCCGGAATCATCAGCCGGATGGGGATCACGCCCTCCATCGCCGCCCCTAATTCAAAGGCGGACTCCCGCATGGAGCGTGCCAGCGACGGGAACAGGTGCTGCGTGGCTACCTCGTAGTTCCAGACATGCGTGCAATTCCCGAAGCAGCAGCCGCGTTCATCGTCGATGCCTTCGAAGCCGCGAAACTTCCCATCGGCGGTGCGGAAGCAGGTGTTCGTCACCAGGGTGGAGAGGTTGGCCGTGGCGGCATCCTTCACAGCGGCCGGCAGCGTGGACGCGCGGATGGCCGCCGTGAACGCCCGCGTCCGTTTCTCCAGCGGTTCGAGATGGGAAGCAATATACTCCGCCACCTTCCAGGCATCGGCGAAGCGCTGCGCGTAGTAGTTCCCTATCACGACGTTCTCGTCGCCCTGCGGCGCCACCCAACCGCACCAGGCGGGCGTCCGGTTAGGGAAATGCCAGGCCAGTAGGAACGTGAAATCGGCCTCCGCGCCGGGCGCGATGGTCCGTTGCAGGCAGAGGGAACCAACGGTATTGCGCGACTCCGGTTCCGGCCCCAGTTGCCCGTCGTCCGAGAAATCGTCCCAGAACAGCAGCGGGCTGGCCCACCACTTCGCCTTCTGCCAGCCGCGCAGATGCGTCACCTTCCCATCGCCCGCGTTCAGGATGCAGAGCGCGACGGAACCGGTCATGGGAGCGCCGGCCGCGGCCTTTGCATCGGTCATCATGAGGCCGTGCAGACCGTTGCCGGTGCGGAACTCGTTCGTGCGCTCCTGTTCCGGAGGCCGTCCACGCTCCGGCCGCGCGCGTGGATTCAAGCCGACCGGATTATCCATGGAGTAGGCGATCGACACCTTGGCCGCCACCTTGCCCGGGTTCGTCACCTTGTAGCGCAGCACGGCCACCGGCAGCCCGGAATCGTCGGGCTCCAAGGGGATGAAGGGCGTGAACGCTTCCAGCTTCACCTTCACCGGCAGGGTCTTGTCGTGAAACTCAATCCCCGCCATAGGGAACTCGCCCGTGAATTTGGCGTCCTCGAGGCGCGTCAGGCCCGACACCTGCGCCGGATCCAGGCCGCGGCCCACCTGGTAGGGCGAGAGCAGCCGGGCTTCCAGTACGCGTGCCACCGGCTTGCCCGCCCCGGCCTGCGCCCAGATGCTGGGGAACGTGTAACTGAGCAGGCGCCCCTTCTCGGGCCGGTTGAAGATTTCCCAATCGCGCAGTTGGCCCCGCCCGCCCAGGCTCACACTGCCGGCGCCCACACCGCCCAGGGGAAAGGCGATGGTGGCCAGTTGCCGGCCGCGAAACGAGCGCGGGTATTCAAAGGGGCTGGCGGCGGCCGCAGGAGCAGGATCTGCCGTTGCGGCAGGCGCGGCCGCTGTCTGTCCCACCGCCGGTACCGCCGCCGCCCCCAGGGCCACCTTTTTCAGGAAGCCTCGCCGGCCGGAATCGGCTCCACTCTGTTTTCGACTCATGAGACGTCGCTCCTTCGCGCGCGGCCACGCCTGGCGGCACTACCAATCCCCCTCGCTGGACGCGTCCGTCTTACCGCACCCCGTTGGTCGCCTGAACCAAAGGAAGAATCAACTGGTCCAGCGCGGCGTCGGTCTTGGCATCCAGACGCACATTCTTGTGGAGACTCCAGTTCTCCACGTGCTCCACCGTCTGGCCGGGCTGCAGCTTGGTCAGCGGGCCTACGGTCTCTACTTCCAGAAACTCATCGTTCGTGAAGGTCTCAAACGAACAGCCGAAGTCGGGATAGGTCTTGCTCGCGTCCGCCCTCACGCGCTTCACGAAGGCCTCTCCGTTCAGCACATACGCCGCCCAGGTGTCTGCGTTGAAGGTCCCCAGCTTCTGCGGCTCGGCATTCGCCGGATCCTGGCGCAGCATGAGGTACTTCTTCGTGAACGTCCAGCGCTTGTCAGAGAGGTCTGTGTATGCCCACATCACCAGCGGATTTGTGGCTTCCAGGTTCACCGGGTGCTTGCCGCGCGGTGGGAAGCCGGTGACCGCGGTGCCGCCCTGGGCCATCTGCGTCAGCGCCCAGGCCGAGAACTCCAGCGGGAACAGGGATCCGTTTGTGATGCGATGGATCACAGTGACACCGCTGCCGCTGGCCGCCAGACGAATCTCGATCTCCTTCTGCAGCCCGGTGAGCGGCTCTTTCGGCTCCCGCGCGATCACGCCCTGGGCTGTCTGCTTCACCTCCACAGGCACGTTGTCCGGAGCCCAGGTGGCGACAGGATCCTCGGGCGCCTTCCACACCCGGTGGCCGCCGCGCGCCTGGAACGCCGCCTCGCCGCTCTTGCCCAGTTGCTCCTTATATTCCTTGAACAGGTTCTGCCCGCCCACAAAGCCGTAGCGGATCACGCGCGGGCCGACGTCGCCCGTCACCACGAGTTCCACCTCGCCATTGCTGATGCGGTAGCTGTTGGGCCACCCCTGATAGTTCTGTTTTTGTACGGTGACAGCCGCACTGCTGACAAAGCTGAGGCCGGCTAATGCGGCGATCGCCAATCTTACTTGCGCCATGGGCCCTGGGAGGTCCTTTCCGTGACCAGAATGTTGTGAACCGCGGGCCCGGTCCAGTGAGGGGAGTGTATTTGCGACCTCAGCGTGGACAAGGCTGACCGCCGTTGGGCAACACTCTATCACAGGAGTTCGTGAATAACCGCCTATCCATCACATCCGGCAGACTCAACCGGCCCGGTTCACGGCGTAAGCTGAAGGAGTCCCACGAGTGCGCGATGCATCACCGCAGGGGCGAAGAAACAGGGTAGGATGGAATTCATGAGCGACGTCATTGCCGAGTATCAGCAGTGGAAACAAAAGGGAGGCGATCTGCGCGCCAAGGCCAAACTTGCTATGGAGGCTCGCTTCCGCGAACTGTTGCAGGAGGCGGTGAGGCTTTCCGAGGAGTACCGCGCGGATTTCGGACCGGGTCTCAAGCCCCCGCCGGCCGTGACGTCCTTCCGCTATAAGGCAGGCAAGCCCAAGAAGGCAGCCGCTCCGAAACCCGCTCCTGCCGCCGCGGCCACCGCGGCAGCACCCGCCCCCAAAAAAGAGCAGCCGCCGGCCAAGCCGGATCCGAAGCTGCAGGGACTTCAGAAGCGGCTGGCGGCGGCGCAGAAGAAGGTCGAAACGGCCAAGGCGGCCGGCAAGCCGACACGCGACCTGGAAGACCGCGTGTACGAAATTGAAGACGCCCTGCGCGTCGCGGGCAGTACGGACTAGGTCCTGACTTTGGCTCCAGCCGCCATCCCCGCCGGGAGGGCGGACGCCCTCGTCCGCGGACGGCCCCCCTGGCCGGCTCCATCGGAGCAGCCAGGGCAGTTACGCCCGCCGCCGCCGCAACCAGCCCAGCAATAGCAGAGCCGGCGCAGCCAGCAGGGCCGTGGACGGTTCAGGCGCAGCCAGCGGATCCTGCGTCGTCCCCGAACTCACCCGGAAGGCGTTCAGGTAGCTGTCGCCGTTCAGATGCCAGTTCACCGCGCTCGCCGACAAACCAGGCTGCGTATTGTGCCAACCGGTGGTGCCGCGGAATCCGCCGCTGTTGCCCCACCAGGCGCCCTGGGTGGCCTCACCCGCGCCGCTGATCACCATCCAGTAGAGACCACCGGCCTGCAGCGAGGGGCCATTCGAGAGATTCAGGGTCGTCAGATATCCGGTCAGGCTGAAATCCAGCGTGAAGAGGTTCGCGCCAGTCGGACCTTCGCCGTCATTGTTGGCAATGATGTCGAGCCGGTAGAGGTTCTGTCCCGAGGTGTGGCCCATCGCCAGGGTGATCTGGCTGATCTGCCCGCCCTGGGTTGGGTCGAAGAGGTTGGCGACCACCTGATCATAGGAGCCGCCGATCGTCGAACCGGAAAGCTGATAGCTGTTGGCGGGTCCGAGTGTGTCGTAGAGGGTGGCGCCGTGGGCGGCTGCCGTGAGTAGTGCTCCGAGAGCGAGAACAGTGAGTTTCATGTTTCCTCACTGAACAGACGCGCAGACAAAAAGCGATCCGGATCACTGGATCATGAGATTTTCTCAATCGACCCGCGGAGCCGAGCCGCCGGCCTCAGGACTTGGCCCGCTTCGCCTTGCCGCGTGCGCCGGCCACCTTCACCCCGTAAGCCCGCCAAAACGCATCCACCACGCGTTCAGCCACCACGGTGGGCTTCTCCTTGGTGCCCTTGAAGAAGATGTACCAATACAGCACCGGACCCAGCAGCAGCGCCAGCGAACCCTCGATGTCGAGATCCGGCTCCAACTCGCCGCGCTCCACGCCGAGCCCCAGCAGATGCCGCAATTCACGGCGCGGCGGCTCCATCACCATGTGCCGCCACGCCAGCCCGAACTCGGGATTGCGCGCCGAATAGGCGATGCAGTGCGGCATGAACTTCTGGTGCACCTCGGCCCCTTCCGGGTTGCGGTAAGCCAGCACCGCTCGCACATCCGCCCGGGTATCACCCGTATCGAAGCTAGGCCGCGCATTCAGGCCGTTGATGTCGGCCATCACTTCGAGGATCAGCGCGTCCTTGTCCGCCCAGTGTTTGTAAATTGTCGCCTTGCTGACACCCGACTGCTCAGCCACGGAATCCATGCTGGTGCCGTCGATGCCCCGCTCGGCGAAGAGCGCCAGCGCGGCATCCAGGACCTTTCGATGCGCACTGTCGCTTCGTGTACGAGCCATGGTCAGACCTGAATCTTTGAGAACAAATGGCTGCCGACAAACATCAGGACCGCCGCTACGCTGACAAGCACCAGCGCATCCAGGCCCAGGCTGAAGTGGGAAACGCCAATCAGCGAGGTCCGCAGTCCATCCACTCCATAGGTTAACGGATCGAGCCTCGTAACCGCCGTCATGATGGAAGGCAGATTGCTCAGCGGATACAGCGCCCCGGAGAGGAAGAAGATCGGCATCACCAGGAAGTTCATGATCAACTGGAAACCCTGCATATTCTCCAGCACCGACCCGATGGCCGTTCCCAGCGCGCTGAACACGCAGGCGATCAGCACCATGAACAGCAGCGCGAATGGCAGCATGGCCGGGTTGGCCACCCGGAAGCCAGCCAGGAAGCAGACCACGACGACGAGGAGACCCTGGATCACCGCCACCGTCGCGGCGCCCAAAGTCTTGCCCAGCATGATCTGGATCCGCGGCACCGGAGCCACCAGCGTCTCTTTCAGGAAGCCGAACTGCCGGTCCCACAGCAGTCCGATCCCTGAAAACACGGAACTGAACAAAACGGACATGGCGATCACGCCGGGCGCCACAAACTGCAGGTAGCTGCCCTGGCCGGCCTTCTGGAAGATGGGCCCCATGCCAAAGCCCAGGGCGATCAGGTAGAGCAGCGGCTGCCCCAGTGAAGCCACGATCTGCGCTCGCGAACGCACATAGCGGCGTAGTTCCCTCAACCACAGGATGTAAACGGTGCTCATCGTTTCTTGCTCCACATCTGGGCCACCTGCCTCAACTGGTCAGAAGAGACATTGGCCGACTCGTCCCGGATGGATGAACCTGTGTAGGCCAGGTATGCGTCTTCCAGCGAGGTCGTGTTCGTCTGCTGCTTCAGGCTCTCCGGAGTCCCTTCGGCCACGATCTTCCCGTGGTCGATGATCGCGATCCGCTGCGCCACGCGGTCCGCTTCGTCCATGTAATGCGTGGTCAGGAACACGGTCACACCTTCTGACTTGTTCAGCATCTTCACCTGGCTCCAGAGCTGGTTGCGATTCTGCGGATCCAGGCCCAGCGTCGGCTCGTCCAGGAACAGGATCTTCGGCGTGTGCAGGAATGCGCGCGCAATCTCCAACCGGCGCTTCAGGCCGCCCGAAAACATCTTCGCCTGGTCGTTGCGCCGCTCCCACAATTCGAACGTGCGCAGCAGTTCCTCGGTCCGGGCAATGCGTGTCTTGCGCGGCACGTGATACATCACGCCGTGCAGTTCCATGTTCTCGTACGCCGTCATGTCACCATCCAGGCTCGGGTCCTGGAAGACGATCCCAAAGCGCTTCCGCACTTCATTCGCGTTGTCGGATGGATCCAGACCGTCTATCCGCAACTGGCCGCCGGTCGGCTTCAGCAGCGTGGTCAACATCTTAATGGTGGTCGTCTTCCCCGCCCCGTTGGGTCCGAGAAAGGCGAAAATCTCGCCCTGGCCCACCTGGAAGGAAATGTTGTCGACCGCCGTGAAGTCGCCGTACTTCTTGCAGAGATTCTCCACCTGGATCATAACTGCCGTAGGCCTCCTTGCACCTCATTGGAATACTAAACGGTTCAGTTCATTAATGTCAATAACGCGCGCCGCGTCTTAATAGTCGTTTCTCTACCGGTGGAATGATAAACTGACTCCATGGCCGCACCGCCCAAGCCCGTCGATATCCTCCAGGGCACCCTCAACATGATGATTCTCCAGATCCTGCTGCCGGGCAAAGCCAACGGCTACGAGATCGCTAAACTCATCGAGCAGCGTTCCGACGAACTGCTGCAGGTGGACCACGGCTCGCTCTACCCCGCCCTGCGCCGCCTCGAGTCCAAACAGCTCATTAAGGCCGAGTACGAAGTCTCCCCCACCAATCGCCGCGCCCGCTACTACAGCCTGACGCCCGCCGGCCGCAAGCAGGTCGCGCTGGAGCACTCCCGCTGGCAGACGCTCGTCCACGCCATCACCCGCGTCATGAGGCCCGCTTAAGCCCATGCTCTCGCGCCTCTTCAACAGCTTCCGCAACAACCGCGGCCTCGACGCGGAACTCGCCGACCATCTCGCCCAGTTGAAACAGGAGCGCCTCGACGCGGGTGACACCCCGGAACAAGCCGAACTCTACGCCCGCCGCCGCCTGGGGAACCCGGCCCTCATTCACGAGGACGTTTACGAGTCCACCCCGCTGCAGCCCCTGGAAACGGCCCTGCGCCACGCTTCCTTCGCCCTGCGCACCTTCCGCCGCAACGGCTCCGCCTATCTTTTCGCCATCGCCATTCTCACCCTCGGCATCGGCATGAGCGTCACCATGTTTTCGCTCGTCCAGGCCGTCCTGCTCAAGCCCTTGCCCTTCCCCGATCAGGACGCCATCCAGGTGATCTGGAAGCAGGACCAGGTCGCCGGAGTCGCGCTCGTCGAACTCGCCTACCCCGAACTCGGCGATCTCCAGGCCCTCAAACCCTTCGAGTCCGTCGCGCTCATGCCGACGACCCTCTATGGCTACGGCCGAGTCCTCGACACCGGCCACGAAGATCCCGTCCAACTCGAAGGCACGCCCGTCTCCCACGACTTCTTCCGCGTCCTCGGCGTAAAACCCGCGCTCGGCCGCGACTTCTCAGACGCCGACGAGCAAGTCAACGCCGCCCCCGTCGTCATCCTCTCCGATCACGTCTGGCGCAAGCACTTCTCGGCCGATCCCGCCATCCTGGGCCGCCAGATCCGCCTCAACGGCACCGGAGTCACTGTCATCGGCGTGACAGCGCCCGCTGTCGACTTCCCGCGCGGCGTCGATATCTGGGTACCCCTCGGCGTCACGCCCATGAAGGAGCGCCGCGGAGCCACTTACCTCCAGGCCATTGCGCGCGTGCGCCCCGGCTACGCCGCCTCCGCCATCCAAGCCCAGGTCGCTTCGCTCTTCCAGCGCCAGGCTCGCGACTACCCGCAGTTCTATTCGAACTCCCAGAAAGCCGTCGTCACGCCGCTGCCCCAATACTGGACGGGCTCGGCGCGCATCCATCTCTGGATCTCCCTCGGAGCTTCGCTTCTTCTCCTGATCGCCGCCTGCATCTGCGCCAGCAATCTCTTCCTCTCCCGCGCCCTCGCCCGCCGCCGCGAAATCGCTACCCGCGCATCCCTGGGCGCCGCACCGCGCCACATCCTCGCCCAGTTTGCCGTCGAAGGACTCACGGCCGCCGTCCTCGCCGCCGTGTCGGGCACCGTACTCGCCGCAGGCCTGATCCGCCTGCTCGTCCTCTGGGCCCCGGCCGACATCCCGCGCCTGACCGACGCCACTTTGGACCCGCGCGGACTCGCCTTCGCCCTGGCCATGGCCACCCTGGCCGCCCTCGTCTGCTCTTTCGCGCCCGCCTGGCTCATCACCCGGCTCGATCTCGACGCCCTGCTGCGCGAAGGCGGCCAGCGCACCGCCGGCTCTCGTACGGGCAAGCGCCTGCAGCGCGTCTTCGTCATGGCCCAGACCGCGGCCACGGTCCTGCTGCTCTCCATCTGCGTACTGCTCGTCGTCAGCTACCGCGCCATGCTCACCACCGACGTCGGCTTCGCCAATCGCGACACGGTCACCATGAACCTGGCCCTGCGCGGCTCCGGCCTGACGGCCGAATCGCGCGACGCGTTCTATACCCGCCTTCTGGAAAAGCTCCGCGCCGCACCGGGCGTCACCAACGCCGGAGCCGTCCTCCTGCGCCCCTTCGAAGGCAACGTCGGCTGGGATCTGCGCTATGAGTTCGATTTCGAGGCCGGCCGCCATCGCAACGAAGAGCTGCCCTCCGCCAACTACGAAGTCGTCACGCCCGGCTACCTCGCCACCGTCGGTACGCCCCTGCTCGAGGGCCGCGACTTCCGTCTCACCGACTTCGAAAAAGCCGAGCCCGTCGTCATCATCAGCAACGCCCTGGCCCGCCAACTGCGCAAGTCCGGGCACGATCCGATGGGCCTGCGGCTCCGCTTCGGCCGCCGCCCCGACGCCGTCTGGTGGAAGGTCATCGGGGTCACCGCCGAGGCTCGCTACCGGCGCGTCACCGAGACCGGAGTCGATCTGTATGTGAACTACCTGCAGACCGAAATCCAAACCAACTATGTGGTCGTGCGGGGCATAAGGCCGGCCCAGGAACTGGTCGCCCTCGTCCGCCAGGCCGCCGCGGAGATCGACCCTCGCCAGGCCATCGCCGGCGTCGCGACATTGGGTGAACTCATCGAGAAGGACACGGCCCGCCACCGCTTCAACATGATCCTGCTGCTCTGGTTCGCCGCCTGCGCCGTGATCCTCGCCGCCGCGGGAGTCTACAGCGTCATCACCGAAAGCCTCGCCGTGCGCACCCGCGAAATCGCCCTGAAAGTGGCCCTGGGCGCGGGCCGCCGCCGCCTGCTGCTCGAAATCACGGGCAGTGCGCTCATCTTCGTGGTGCTGGGAGAACTGGCCGGCCTGGCCGCCGCCTACGGAGCCGGCCGAGCCGCCGAAGACTTACTCTACACAGTGACAGCCTCTGACCCGGGAGTCCTCGCCTCGGTCTTTACGTTCCTGTTCCTGGTCTCAGCCGCGGCGGCCCTGCAGCCCGCCTGGACCGCGGCCCAGAGCGACCCGCGGGCCGCCCTGCAGTCCGACTAGGGCACCCACAGCCGGTAAATGAGGCAGCAAAGCGCAACGCCCGCGGCCAGCGAAACCAACCCGGACATCCGCCGCTTCTGCAGGTAGAAGATCAGAACCAGGCCCGTCAGCGACACCAGCGTCATCAGCACCGCCGACACGTCGATAATCGCCGACCACACCTTGCCGCTATCCCTGCCCTTGTGCAGATCGTTGAGGATGGCCACCGCACCCATGCGCGTCTCAGTGAACTCATACCGGCCCGTAGCCCGGTCGACAATCGCATCCGCCGCATACCCCGGCCCCTTGAACGAGACCGTGCACTGGAACTCATCGATGCGGAACTCGCTCATCTCGGTCCGCACGCCGTGAGCCTTCCTCAGCAGCTCTACGATCTCCAGCTTCGCCACGCTCTTCTCATCGGAGCCGCGCACCCACGTAGGATCCACGCTCCCCTTGGACTGCACCGTCCGCTGCTGACCCTTCAGCCACTCCGTGTGATTCAAGGTCAACCCGGTCACCGCGAAGAAGAACAGAATCCCGAAGCTCGCCATCGACAGGTAGATATGGAGCCAGCGGGAGACCATCGCCAGCCGGCGCTTCCACGGGGCCATGCGGTGCCGCGTCACAGGCGTCTCCTCGACAGGCGTAGCAAACGCGCCTCGCATACCTTAGTGACTCGCCTTCCGGTAATCCAACGACGCCCCCGCGATCTCCGTATTCCCAGGCAGCTGCACCTGCTTCGGAGCCCCGCTGAAATCCATCTCCTGCCGCAGGATCTGATACGTGCCATGCTCGCGAGCGGCCTCAATGCACACCGTGTACTTGCCCGGCTTCACGGCCTTGCCCTTATCGTCCTTACCATCCCAGCGCAGCGTGTACTTTCCCGGAGGCCGTGTCGCGCTCGAGACGGACCCGGCGATCTCGGTCCCCTCCGCCATAGCCCGCAAACGGTCGCCGCGATACCACGACTTCAGATCCGGCAGCCAGCGATCCTTGTCGAACCACAACGCAATCGTCCGCACCGGCACATGGTCCTTATCCTCGATCCACACCGCCACAAACGGTCGCCGCGCCCGCGCGTCTTCGATCCGTGCCAACTCCAACTGCACCAGCAACTCCATCCCAGCCGCCGCCGGAACCGAACCGCCGCCCTGTACCGCCACCGGAGCCGCCTTGGCCGCGAAGCCCGCCGCCTGCAAACGCGGAACCTCCAACCCGCTCCAACCCGGACTCACCGTCCGCCGCCCGTTCCGCTCGACAATCAGAAACTCCACGTCCTCCATGGTCGAAGCGAAAGCCAGGCTCTCCGCCGGAGACATCACGCAAAACGCCGTAGCCAGCGCGCCCGCATCCACCGCATCCGGAGCCACCACCGTGGCGCTCACCACATCCTCCGCCGTCTCACCTGTCCTCGGGTCGACGATATGCGAGTAATGCCGACCGCCGATGTCGAACCCGCGCCGGTAGTTCCCGCTAGTCGCCACAGCCCGATCCGCCACTCGCAGCCGCGTCAAAGCCGGGCCATTCTCCCCATCGGCCAGCGGATCCGCAATCTCGACGTTCTCACTCCACGACCCGCGCACCACCAGGTCTCCACCGATGTTCACCACCACCGCCCGTACGCCCTCGCCCGCCAGGGCGGCCTCCGCCGCTCGATTCACGATGTAGCTCTTCGTGAACGAATTCAGCACCAGGGCCGCAGTGCTCGAATGCGTCGCTGTACCCGCCGCGCCATCCAGGATCCAATGCGCCTGCCGGACCGCAGCCACAGCCGCGCCCATCTCGGCAGCGGTGGGAACCCGGCCCTGCGCCGCCGCCTGCTTCCAGACCCGGCTCACCGTCTCCGCCGACGCGTCCAGCGCGCCGCCAGTCCGCATCCTCCACTGATCAAACAGCCCCAGCACCTCCAGCAACTCCGGCGACACCCGCACCGCCTCGCCCGACGTCCGGGCCCAGCGGCTGAACTCGCTCTGCGCATCATAGGAGCTCAGGATCCGCGCCAGCCGGTCGATCTCTTTCAATGCGGCCGACTCCGCCGCCTCGGCCTGCGCGCGCGTCGCCGCCGACACCTTCAGCTCCATCGATGTCCCCAGCACGTTCTCGTGATGGAACGTCTGCATCCGCTCGCGGCTCGTAGGCATACTCGCCGCACTCAGGGCCGGAAGAGTGAGGACAACTCCGGCGATCCAGACTGACAGTGATTTCATATCGGTGTTCTGCTACTCGGGTTCTGAGCCGGTCGGCTACTTGTTCTGTTCCTGCGGAGGCCGCTGTCCGCCGCGCCCGCCAAAGTTCGGACGAACCTCGTCCTCGGTCAACTGCCCGTCGCCATTGCGATCGAGCTTCGCCAGCGCAGCCGTGGCGCCCTGCATCTCCTGCGCGGAGATCACTCCATCCTGATCCACATCCAACGCGGCCGTCACGGGATCCACGCGCTGCATCCGCCGTCCGCCCTCGCCGCCTTCCCGCTCACCCCGCCGCCCAGCCTGCTCCGCCCGCGGAGCCGCGGCCGTCTTCTTTAACTCTTCCGCCGTCAGAAAGCCGTCCTTGTCCGCATCCGCGCGATCGAACAAACCCTGCATCCGCTCCGGCAGCTCCGGCTTCGACAGCTTCCCGTCGCCGTCCTTATCGAAGGCCATCAGCGTCTTCACCAGCTCGTCCGCACTCGGAGCCTGCGTCGCTCCAGGGCCACCGCCCGAACCGCCGCGCGCAAACGCCGGCCGCAGCTCGTCCTGTGTCAACTGTCCATCGCCGTTCTTGTCCAGCGACTTCAGCGCCGCCGGAGCCGCCTTCAACTCCGCCGCCGAGATAGTCCCGTCATGGTCGGCATCCACCGCCGCCAGAATCGGGCTCATCCGCATGAATCCGCCCTGGCCAAAACCCCGCCTCGGACCGCCCTCGCGCTCCTGCCCATACACCGCTGCCGACACGGCAAGCGCAATACAAACAGCTCTGCTTCTGATCATTTCGCCTCGAAATTCCTCCGGACTGGACAGCCGGAGCCACCGCTCTCTGACCTCTCCATGGACGGGCATCTTCTCCACGAAGGTTACAAACCCCGTCTCATCGCCGTGCGTGTACCCGTCGAACCCGCCTGGAAACGGCCTGGTTTTACACAGCGGGCCCGTCACGTAAGGAGTGTTAAGAGAATCGGCCGTCAGCCGCGCAAAGCGTCCGACCAGAAGCGGAACGTGACGGCGCTGATCCCTGGCCGCGCCTTCCCCCGTTCTTCTTCATACACCGCGGACAGGCAATTGAAGAACGCCCGGGCCTCATCCGCCAGCCCCAGCAGCGTCAGGCACTTCAGGATCCGTGTAATCCGCAGGTGGTTGTGATGCCCGGCCGCCACCCACTCGCCAGCCCGCTCCGCAAATCGTTCGGTCCGCCGCACCGCCCCCTCGTGCCACTCCAACCCGTAGAACACCAGCATCCGCTTCAACGACTCGAACAGCTCCGCCCGCAACCCCGCGTCGTGAAGAAACACCGCAATCGCCGCCTCATCCAGCACCGGAGCCCCGGAGTTGAACTGGCTCCTCTCCCGCAGCGGGAACATCCACTGAATGTAGTCGTGCGTATACTCCAGCCGCTCATCCGGCCACTGCCGGATCTCCTGCAGCCACCGGCCCTCATCATCGCGGGTCGTCCCACCGTAGAAGCTCACCAGCGGCGATTCAGCAGCAGCAGTCATCCCACGCCTCCCCTACGGCAGCGTGTACTCAAAGTCGTAAAAGTGATTTCCGTCCGGCTCGATCCGCACCGCCATCTTGCCCTTCAAGCCGGTCAGTTCGCCCGTCCCGGAATCCGGCACCACGGTGATCACCAGTTGCGCCGCGCCCCGGTCCATCACCCCGTTGTGCTGCAGCGCGAACGAGCCCTTCCTGCCCTTCAGCGTCCCGGTCACCCGCTCCACCGCCACATACCCGGCCGAGCCCTGCACCGCCGTCCCGGCCGTCAGCATCTCGCCGCGCGCAGTCCCCGCCAGGTCGCCCTCATAGGTCTTGAAGATGGCCATCCGGCCCAGCATGGTCCCCTCGGTCTTGTCTTCCAACTGGAGGGGGCTGATCTTGGCGCGAAATGGTCCGCTGATCTTCGTCGTCACGCTCTTCTCCTTCGACGCCTGTCCCGTCAGCAGACTATTTCCTCCGAACACCAGGAAAATGGCCAGCATTCCGCCGGCGGCGCTACGTGTGAGTTTCTGCATGGCCCGTCCATTATGCACCCAAACCGGGCCGCTCAGATCCTCCGGATCACGCCCTGGCCGCTCTCCCGCGTATTCCGCACCAGCGCCAGCACCAGGACCATTGCCAGCAGCGGAATCAGGCTCGCCCCGATCAACGCCGGCCGGAAGCCCACCTTGTCCGCAATCGACCCCACCGCGTACGTCGACAGAATCGTGCCAGCGCCCGCCGCCGCGCCGCCCAGCCCGCTTACCGAAGCCACCGCCCCGTCGGCAAAGCAGTCCGCCGGAAACGTGTTCGCAATCGTCGAAAACGCCGCATACGAGAAGGTGGCCCCGCCGAACAGCAGCGCAATCCCCGTCAGGCTCGGTGAGAACGCCGCCGGAATCAGCAGCAGCACGCCCAACGCCCCGGGAATCACTACGGCCTTCCGGGCCCAGCCCACCGGCCAGCCCCGATACACCAGCCAGCTCGAAACCGCCCCACCCGCGTAGTTCCCCAGATCCGCCGCCAGAAACGGCACCCAGAACGCCATCAGGCTCTCTTCCACCCGGTAGCCGCGCCACACCAGGTACAACGCGAACCAGTCCGTAATCAGATACCACACCGGATCCGTCAGCGCCCGGCTCGCAATCGCACCCCAGGTCTGCCGGTACTTCAGCAACCCCAGCCACGACACCGCCTGCTCCTGAGCCTCTCCGTCCTGGCTCGCCTTCTTATCCGCCCGCAGCATCTCGAGCTCTTCCGCCCCAATGCCCGGATGCTCCTCCGGAGGCTGGTAGAACCGCTTCCACACCAGCAGCCACCCAAACCCCAGCACACCCGTGATCAGAAACGCCGGCCGCCAGCCGCCGAAGGCCGTATACAGCCCAATCACCAGCGCCGGAGCCACCGCCGCCCCAATCGACGACCCGCTGTCGAAGATCGCCACCGCCAGCGCCTTCTCTTTGCGCGGGAACCACTCCGACACCGCCTTCGTCGCCCCCGGCCAGTTGGCCGATTCACCAAGTCCCAACAGGAATCGCATCACCGCGAAGCTCTTCAGCCCCGTCACCAGCGCCGTAGCCATCGCGATCGCCGAATACCACGCCACCGCCACCGTCAGCCCCCGCCGCGTCCCCAGCCGGTCCAGGATCCGCCCGCACCCCGCCTGCCCCACCGTGTAGGCCACCCGGAACGCAATGATCAGCAGGGCAAAGTCGCTGTTCGTCCAATGGAACTCGGTCTTCAGGTGCGGAGCCAGCACCGACAGCGTCTGCCGGTCCAGGTAATTGATCACGGTGGAAGCGAAGAGCAGCCCCACCACGCGCCACCGCAGGCCGGAAGGCACCGTCAACGCGCCGCTCCGGCCCGCGGCAACTCCACACCAGCTCGGGTCATGGATTCAACAACTAACATAAGCAAAGGAAAGAAATCAACATAAAAAGAAGCCATCTCCTACAGCGACCGCATCACCAGATCCGCCGGACTCGAAGGCGCCAGCAGTGTGTCGTTCGGGTAGTACGCATCCACATTCTGAGCCGTGATCATCGCATGCTTCACAAACACGGCGCCCGGCACAGCCCTCTTCTCGATCAGGTCCAGGGCGATCCGCACCAGTTCCGGCCCGTAGCGTTCCGGGAAGAATCCCACCGACCCCACCAGCCGCGTCTCCGCCCGCCGCAGCTCCGCCCGGGCCTCCGGCTCCGCATTCTGGCCGGCCACGAGACAATCCCGCCCCAGCCCGGCCTCCTCAAACGCGCGCACCGCCCCCAGCGCGCTGGCATCGTTGATCGCCCCCACCAGGCACCGTCCCGGCCGGTTGCGCCGCAGATGCCGCCGCACCACATCCAGGCTCACCCCGAACTCGCCCTTGCCATCCAGGTGGACGAACCGCTCCTGCGCGAACTCCGGCAGCACCTCGCGCAGCCCCTTCTGGAAACCCGTCATGCTCGAATGCGGCAGCGGCCCCCCGGCCGCCATCTCCAGCAGCAGCACCTGGTCCACCGCGCCGCGCCACGCCTGCTTCGCCCGTTGCCCCAGCGTCAGCCCGCACAGCCGCCCGGCTTCGAAGTTGTTGCCGCCGAGATAGACCGCGCCCGGATGCGGAATCTCCACCGCAATCAGTGGGATACCAGCCTCCATGAACTTGGCCGCAATCCGCGCCGCCGCCCGCTCGTGTACCTGAAACTCGATGGCGACATCCACCTGTTCTCGTACCAGCCGTTCCGCATTCCGCAGCGCGGCCGTGGCGCTGCCGCGATTATCCAGCAGCACCAGATCCAGCCCACGCGCAGCCGCCGCCGCGCGCAAACTCTCCCCCACCGCCCGCGAGAACGCGGATTCCACGCTCTTCCCCGCAAACCCAATCCGCAACCGGCTCTTGCCCGCCAGAGCGACAAGCGACCGATACTGATCGGCCCCCACGCGTTCCACCGCCCCCACCTGTTCCAGCGTCTGCAATAACCGGAAAGCGGTGGTCTTGTGCAAACCCGTGCGCGAACACAGGTCCCGCAATCGCAGCACTTCCCCCTCAAACCGCGAAGCACGCAGCAGGGCGAAAGCTCGAACCACGGCCTGCACGGAGTACCGCCCGACCTCGTCCTGCTCAAGTAGTTGTTTCACAATATGAAACAGAATACCGCCGTGTCCCGAACGTGGCAAACCCGGACATCAGCCACGGAACGCCACCCGGCGGGGACGTTCTTCCTCTGTCCCGAGACGCAATCTGCCGCCGATCCCGACGAAATCTCCAGGTAGACAGAGCGAGAACGTCCCCCACCACCAGGAAACCCCCGGCAACCGCATCCAGCCCGCTGGTTGTTTCACGTCGCGAAACAACCAGAAGCCACAAACAAAACCCTGTACCGGCTCCCCCATCTCCGCCAGACTCAATCTCGTCCCCGTGAGGACCACCCCGTCATGCAAACCACACAAGCCAAATCCTTCGAAGTCGGCCCGCTCCAGGTCACGATCTACGACGACAAAACACAACTGGGAGCCGCAGCCGCCCGGGACGGCGCCGAACTCATCCAGGACGCCATCCGCCAGCGCGGCCGCGCCCGCATCATCCTCTCCGCCGCCAATTCGCAATTCGAGGTCATCGACGCCCTGACGGCCACCCCCGGCCTCGACTGGTCCGCCGTGGAAGTCTTCCATGTCGACGAGTGGATCGGCGTCCCCGATTCCCACTCCGCCAGCTTCCGCCGCTGGGTCCGCGAACGCGTCGCCCGCCGCGTCCGCCCCGGCATCGTCCACTACCTGGCCGGCGATTCAGCCAACCTGGAAACCGAGGCCGCCCGCTACGCGGCGTTGCTTGCTGAGGCCCCTATCGACATCTCGTTCCTGGGCTTCGGAGAAAACGGCCACATTGGCTTCAACGACCCGCACGAAGCCGACCTGAACGACCCGCAACCGGTCCGCATTGTTTCGCTGGATGAGCGCTGCCGCCGGCAGCAGGTAGGGGAAGGCCACTTTCCAGGCCTGGAAGCGGTGCCGTCATTCGGATTCACACTCACGTGCCCGACGCTGCTCTCGGCCGAACACATCATCTGCTGTGTCCCGGATCTCCGCAAAGCCGAGGCGGTGCGCAACGCCCTGGAGGGGCCCATCTCCTCAGCCTGTCCGGGGTCCTTCCTCAGGCTGCACACCAAGGCGAACCTGTACCTCGACCCCGACTCGGCCTCCAAACTAAATCTGAGAAGCTAAAGGCGCCTACCGCGTCGCCGCCACCGAAACTACACGTTCCGCAATATCCCGCAACTGGGTCCAGTGCAAACTGGACCCCAGTTCGCTGTCCGACCCCGCCGCCAGGTTCGACCCGCCCCAGATCTTCACATCCTGCCGGTCTTCCGCCGCCTGGAACGCGTTGATCAATTCGATCACCGGGAACGTGTCTTCATCGTAGGGGGAACCCCGGATCACGCTATACGTATACCGGCCGCTGGGCCGTTGGCAGATCAGGCTGATCAGGTTCCGGTGCCCTTCCGCCGCCAGTACCAGCCGCGAATGAGGATCGCCCTTCTCGGCCGCGATCACGAAATCATGCTCTGAGCGGTACAGGATGTCTGGCCGTGCCGTGATCGGCGAAGTGCCCGCCCGTCCCTCGATCAGGGCCAGCAGCCGGTCGCACACCGCCCGGATCGTCTTCGTCACCAGTTCCGCGTCGCCCTGTTCCTTGCCCCTGCTGCGCTGCTCCATATACGGCTCGAAGACCCAGGTGAAATGATTCTTCACCAGTTCATCCAGCCGCACCGGATACAGCCCGCCGCAGACGTCGATCTTGTTGTTGTACTGGACAATCCAGCGCAGCAGTGGAGTCCCTTCCACGCGCTCCAGCATGTAGTGGTACTCCAGCACAAACGCCGAAAGGCACACATCCTGGTCGGCATTCCAGACGTAAACGGGAATCGGCTGCTTGTGCCGCAGCCAGCGTTCCATGATCCGGCCCTGCCGCACGGCGATGTACACCTGCATCGCGGCGCTCATCGTCACCTCGCGGATCACCCCGCAGTGATGATCGAAATGGGCGTAGTGCCCCTGGTGGCCCGGCGTGTCGTCCATCACTTCCAGCCCGATGGAGTACTCGGGAGCGGCGGAAGTGAAGTCGGCCCAGCTCTGAAAACGCCGTTCCGGGACGCGAATCTCAATATTTTCGAAAAGACCAGCCATGATACCGGCCAAGCCAGGGCCGGTACCCATTGTGGTCATCCCAGACCGGGCATTGCAACCAAACGAGCCTTAACCTGCCGGACTGCCTTCTCCACCCGACCCTTGACGCCGGCAGGTATCCCGTTCATCCTATAGTTGGAAATTCACACTTTCCAACTCCAAACCATGCAGACTCAAAAGAAGCTCCGGCCGCTTGTGCGAATCAAGGAGAAGTTTCAGGTCACTCTCCCCGCCGAACTGCGCACTCGCTCCGGCCTCGCCGTGGGAGACTTCCTCGAAGTGAGCCTCGAACAGGGAGGAGTCATCACCCTCACGCCAAAATCCATGGTTGACCGCCAGATTGCGGAGGGCTTGGCGGATCTCAAAGCCGGCCGGGTTCACGGCCCCTACGAAACCGCTGAAGAGGCGATCTCCGCACTCGATGGGCGAACCGGCCGAAAGTCGTCCGTCCGGTAATGCTCGCCCGCTTCACCCAAAAGGCCACAACCGACTACGCCAAGGCGCCGCAAGAGGTGCGCAAAGCATTTCAGAAGCAACTGGGGCTGCTCATGCAGAACCTGCAGCACCCCTCGCTACATGCCAAAAAATACAGTGAAACAGAGGATGTCTGGCAGGCAAGAGTCAATCGGAACTGGCGCTTCTACTTCACCATTCAAGGGGACATATGTGTGATTCTCACCATCATTCCCCATCCGAAATAGAAGCTCCGGCTTTGACCGGTACGGCATCATCTTCGGGATCGGCCCGGCTCGACAGCACATGGCAGCCCCAGGACAAGGCGGATCAGGCATACCTTCCGGATCACTTCGTCCGCTGAGCCGAGTCCACTTCCTTCTTCCAACTCGTCCTCACGTACACCCGCTCAAACCCGCACCGCAAATAGTTCTTCTCCGACGAACTACCTCCCGCGACCTCCGCCACTGCCCACTGCATCTCGCTAGCCATGGCCCGCCGCAGCCGTTCCCGGATCAGCGCCGTCTGGACGCCCTGGCCTCGCGCTGCCGGCAGCGTGCCATCATTCCCCAATACCGCGATCTCACCCGCCGGCGCCAGTTGTGCGCAACCCATCACCTGGCCGTCCGCGTCCACGACACCCAGGTTCACGGCGCCCGGCAGTCGCCAGGCCATCCGAGCCAGCAGCGGCCAGATCCCCTCGGCCGGCAGTGCAAAGGCCGCCGTAAACACTCGCGCCCAGTCGTCCTGTGTCAGTTCAACAGGCGAATGGACCGTAGCTTCCACGGCGCAGGGCAGGGCCGCGGCAACGACAACCTCCGTCCCGGCCACCGTGTATCCGCGCCGCGTCAAACGCTCTACCGTGGCCTCGGTGAGCCACGGAGCACATTCAAAAATGACTTGGCGCGCGTGGTTCCGCCGGAAAAACAGTTCGGCCGCGTCGATCTCGCTCTCCTGGATCTCCGGCCCCGCCCCCTTCACCGTCGTCAATGGCGAATCCGGACCCGTGTACGCGGCCAGCCCGCCGGCGCAGGGCATCGCCGATGCCGCCGGCTTCGGCGTCCACAACTGGAACGCCTGCACGTAATCCAGCAGGTTGCGCGCGGCCCCCGCTTCGATGATCTGAATGGGGTTCAACGCTTCCACGTCCGGGCAGTTTACCACCCCCGCCACCGGAGTTGCCGGGCTCGCCCTACTTCCTGCGGCGGAGAGCGATCAACACCAACCCGGAGAAGACCAGGCCCAGAGAGTACGGCTCCGGCGTGGCAACAGCGTCGCCTGTCGTGAAGGTGCCGCCCGTCCTCAGATCGAAGCCAAACAGTGGCCCGAAGTCTGTCGTGCCCGAGGTCGTGGTGCCGATCATCCTATTGGAGAAAACTAGGCTGAAGGTGTAGGCGGTGTTTCCGGCCAGTGTGTTCGCCGCCAGGAAAGCCGAGGTGGTTGTGCCGGGCAGGAAGCTGGCGTCGAATACGGTCGCACTGTCCGAGTTGCGGGTAACGGTGAAGAACACGAAGGAGAGGCTATCGGGCGCCTTGGGATCGTTCGTGGGGTTCAATGCGCCCGCGAAGGAGTCCCAGTTCACCATCAGGCCCGCGGCGGGGTTCATGTTCACCAGGGAACTGAAATTGGTGAGGTACGGCGTTGCCGTGCCATAAGCGTTAGCCGGCCGCGTCACCGTCACATTCGACGGAGCATCGGGATTCCCGCCAGGCCCTGCGCTGTCATAGGCATAGACGCCAGGCGCGTACGCGGCGTCCATCGTCGCCAGGTCGGCAAACAACGTGGAGCCATAGTAGAACGTCGTCGGGCTGCCCGCCGGCATGTTAGTGGCGATTCCGCCCGGCGGCGTGAACGTGGCGCTGGTGAAATCACCGGCATTCTGCAGATACACATTCGTCCCCAGGTAAGCGCCGGCCGCGCTGGCGGAGCCGTCGGTTGTCTGTGTAAAGACCTGGTTCCCAAAGAGATCGATGTAACTGATCGGTGCCGCCGAGAGGCCTGCCGCACTCAGCGTGCAAGCCGCGATGATACTCAGAACCCTCATGTACCCTCCTCCAGAAGGCGCGAGGTGCGCGTTCGATCGTATCACCAAACTGCACAACTTCATCCAGGAAATGAGAGCTTGCGCCCCGTCACCCGTCGAAAGACTGCCCCCAGCGCTCAGGCCAGCAACTCATCCTTCATCGACGAAACCAGCAGCAGCAAGCAACCGTGGATCGTTGAGATCTCCCTGTGGTCGCTGCCCGCATCGTTCCTGCTGTAGTCGCCGGCCTTCATCACGACATCATCCAGGCGCACATCGCCCTCCAGCACCATGCACTGCTCTACGGCCGAGTGGTGATGCGCAGGGTAAGTTGCACCAGGCTCCATCCGGAGGAGGTTCGTCGCCATCTCCGTTTCGCGATCAAAATAGAGCGTCTTGCTGGTGACTCCGCGAAACGGAGTGGGGCGCCAACGCCCCTCACCCTCCCGAATCACATGCATGCCCGGCTCCGGTGCCGCAATCTTGTCCATCAGCCGGGAACGCAGGCCCGGCGGCGGCGGCGTCTCTTCCAGCGAGAGAGGCAGGCTTCCGGCAGTCGCTGAGAACGCGTCCACTTCACCCCGGCACACAGCGCAGCCTTCCGCCAGATGCCGCTCGAACCTGCGGGCTTCCTCTTCCGGCATCGCGCCCAGGCTGTACAGGGCCGCCGCCGCTCTAATCTCTTCCGTCAACTCCAAGTGCGGCATGTTCATCCTCTCTGCTCCAAAATATGCTCCCTCAGGCACATCATGCCCAGACGCACCCGCGTCTTTACTGTGCCGAGCGGCAAGTCCAGCCTCTCCGCCATCTCGCTCTGCGAGAGTCCTTGAAAATAGGCGAGTTCGATGACCTGCCGCTGCTCCGCCGGCAGGGTCTTCATGGCGTCCGCCACGATTCGGCGCTCCTCACTCATCGACATCAGCCGCTCGGGCGAGGGCTCCTCCGAAATGCTCTCTTCCTGCACCGGACCAGCCTCCCGCTTCTGCCGGGCTCCGTGCGAACGATACCGGTCCAGAGCCCTGCTGCGCCCGATCGTAGCCAGCCAGGTCGTCACTCCGCCGCGCGCCGAATCGAACCGCCCGGCATGCCGCCAGGCCTGCACGTACACATCCAGGGTGACCTCTTCGGCGTCAGCCGGATTCCCCAGAATCCGCAGAACCAACGAATAGACCAGGCCCGAGGTGGCATCGTATAACCGCGCAAAGGCATCCCGGTCCCCCGCGGCCGACTGCGATAGCCATGCCCGCCACAACAACTCCCGTTCGTGGCCTGTACTGGTTCCTACTGCGAATGCTGGACTCACATCAGGCACTACGGACTCAGGCGGCAAACCGGATTCATCCATTCGCTCCTCCATGTCGGCATTAGTAGATTTTCACATGAAAGATCTTTAGGCATGGCGGCATCCTATGGCCAGGTAAAATTGCGTGAATTACCGACCTTCATGTCCTGATACAATAAGGACACGGAGATCGCATGTACCTGGAGAACGTGAACGAGCGCAACGTCATGGTCACCTCGGTCGACTACGTGTTCAATTGGGCGCGGAAATCGTCGATCTGGCCGCTGACGTTCGGGCTCGCCTGCTGCGCTATTGAGATGATTGCCAGTTCCGCTTCGCGATTCGACATCGCGCGCTACGGCGCCGAGGTCTTTCGGCCCAGCCCCCGGCAGTCGGACCTCATGATCGTGGCGGGCACCGTGACGCTGAAAATGGCGCCGGTGCTCAAACGGATCTACGATCAAATGCCTGACCCGAAATGGGTCATCTCCATGGGCGCTTGCTCCAGCGTCGGCGGGCCTTTCAACACTTACGCTACCTTGCAGGGCGTTGACAAGATCGTGCCCGTCGACGTTTACGTCAGCGGCTGCCCGCCCCGGCCCGAGAACCTGTTCTACGCCCTGCTGAAGCTTCAGGACAAGATCGACCAGATGAGTCTCATTCAGAGGCCCACCGAGATCCGCCTCGAAGAGACCATGCTCGAGGACTTCAAAAAGCAGGTCATGGTCGCGCAGACTCAACACCCAGCCGCGTGAGTATCGTCCGAGGTCCCCAAGGCTATTTTATTTCGACTCTGCTCTCGTCAGAGACCTGGCTCGCCCACGCCTTCGGCACAGCCGCCGTACCGCCTCCACACGTCTACCTGGTCCTCAAACAGGTGCACTCCAACGTCGTGAAACTGGCGGGAGAGTGCCTGCCCGAGATGGAAGGGGACGGGCTGATCACGAACGAGCCGGGGCTCTTCGTCGCCGCCAAGAGCGCCGACTGCGTGCCGCTGCTCCTCGCGGATCCTGTCAATCATGTCGTCGCCGCGGTCCACGCCGGTTGGCGCGGATCCCTCGGCAATATCGCCGGCGCCGCCATCGCCCGCATGACGAGCGAGTACGATACCCGGCCGTCAGACTTGCGCGCCGCGCTCGGCCCGTCCATCGGTCCCTGTTGCTTCGAAGTCGGCCCGGAGGTCGCTGTCCTGTTTCGAGACATATTCTCAGAAAGGGACGATCTCGACCGCCGGACGACCATCGATCTTTGGGAGACCAACAGCCGGCATCTGCAGCAGGCAGGCCTTTCGCCGGAACGAATAGACACACCTCCCCCTTGTACTTGCTGTGGGGGGGAAGAGTTCTACTCCTGGAGGCGCGACCGCGTGCTCGGCCAGCGCATGTTCGCAGCCATCGGCCGCCTGCCAAACCACTGATCCTGCTCCAGATAGAGACAAAAAGGGCGCGAGCCCCAGGCTCGCGCCCTCCTGTCAGAACCGGAGCGTGGAGTCTTTAGGCGACCATCAACTCTTCGAACATTTCCGTGTTGTCATCCTTCGCACGGTCGGCCAGTTCCTGGCACTCGATGCAGAAGGGCGTCCACGGTACTGCGTTCAAACGCTTAGGGTTGATGTCTTCTTCGCAATGCAGGCAAACGCCATAGTGGCCTTCGTCGATGCGGCGAAGGGCGGCGCGCACGTTGCGCAGCAAATGCGACTCACGGTCGAGGTTTCGGATGGCTAGCTCACGCTCCGCGGCGTGCTGCACTTCGTCCAATGCGTCCGGGCTTTTTTCGATTGCAATGCCTTCCCGGTCACGCACGGCCTGCGAGAGCTCTGCGAGCTTGGTCTCCAAGATCTGCTTGTATTTGTTGAGCTCCGTCTTGGTCATGTCTTATCTCCCAGTCTTCACTTTCCAACTCAATGTCGTCTTCGGCTCTGCTAACAACGAATTAGACGGCGAACTTTCCAAAAAGTTTCAAGATGTGAGCGTGAACTGCTCAACAATCTTTACATAAGCAATCCCTAGCAACATCTTCCTACTAGGTCTGTCGCCGTTCATCACAAAATCCAACCTGCTAGGATACCATATCCCAGCAATTCAGATGCCAATTGTCAATCCGGGGAACTCGAGGTGCGAGCCCTTCGGTCGCCGCTCCCTGTTGCTTGCCGCCGCAACTTGCCCGGCGGTCTCTTGCGCCTACCTCTGGAGCCGATTCCAGACTGGGCGCTCCTGGCCGGCGCTCGCTAGCAACCCGCGTTTAGAGCGGTCTAGCATACTGCACCTCATCGGCCGTTGCAACAGAAATCATTATGAGCGTATTCGTACAGACGCAATATCCTTCAAGATGTTTCAGCAATTCCGCATTCCTCTCAACAAAGGACGAAAATTAATGCGGAAGCGTGAAGGTTGAGCTTACCTGGTGCCGATCCGGCCGAAGACGACGCCCAGTTCCCGGCCGTCTTCCGGAGGCTTCACGGTCCGGCTGGCTTCGATCCTGACGACCATTTCGGGCTTTCCGGCGAGGGCCGCCGGCAGCTCAAAAGTGTATTCGAATGAATCGTTTGCAGACGTGACGGTGGCTTCCCCGACAGGGATGCCATCGACCTTGAGCCTCAGCACCAATGGCGCCTTCAGGTACTCCTTCGGGCAGTAGCCGGCGATGTATAGCTTCTCACTAGCCCTTTCGGGCCCCGCCACTCGAACTTCAGCCCACTTGCCCATCCAACGCCAGGGAAAATCGCTCGGATACCACCCCTCACCCAGGTCCCCCTGGAAGTCGGGCAGGCCTACGTTCACTTCCTTGGGCCGGAGGTTCAGCCACGCGGGCGGGATCTGCCTGGCGTACCGTCGGGTGATATTGCGCAGAACCGTACCCTCATATGAGTACACAGCGCCGTGTCCCTTCGACACAACCCGGGCCGTGAAGCCGGGCGAAGCGGCAAATTGGGTTAGGTCACCCAATTCAGGGTGCGCTTCTATGAGTTGGATGCCACCCGGTAAGATGTACACGTCGCTGACACCGAAGAGGTGATACGGCTGGTCATAATACCCGGACCAGAACAAATCGGAGTCCACACCTTGGACAAACAGCACCTTGTCGGGATGGAGCTGGTGCGCGCGTTCCAAGCCTTCGACCAGCGCCCGCACCCGGTGACCCCGTTCATATCGCCACATCGTGATTTGACGATTTATCGGCAGGGCAAAAGCGAGGTGCGCGCCCAGCACTCCGACCGCGCCCAGCCTCCACAGCCAGCGGTTCGAGCGCCACGCGGCGTGCGCCAGCGACCCGAAGATCAGCGCTAACCCTATGGAAGGAATGGCCAAGTAGTAATCGGTGAAGTGATCGCGCAACGACAGCACCGGAGCGATGGAGACCGAAAACCAGAGAAAACCCAGCGCCGGCAGCTTCTCGCCGCGGCGCCAAACCCAGATGCCAAATACCGTCAGAATTGCCGCAAGTAGCCACGCGTTTACCGTCCAAAACGATTCGGGTAGCCGGTGGAATCTGGCCGGGTTGACGCCGGCCGCCAGGGCGGTCCCCCAGTACCGGATATAAGTGTCAAAGATGGCGAGGTCCCAATGCTGGGCATACACCCCTACCTTCGGATTGGACGCGACCTTAAAGTGGATCAAAGCGTACAGGGCACTGACCGAAAAGAGCCACATGGTCCTCTTGAGGCGGTCACGTTGGTACAGCAGGCACCAGGCGGCGGCCAGCGCGGGATAGATGATGTTTAATTCCAGAGCCCCGAAGCCAAGCACGAAGACGACAACCTGCCAGACAAAGTGTCCACGAATGAGCAGCCAGAACGCGAGAAGCAGGAAGAACGCGCAAAGCACTTCGTTGTAGGACGATAGCCAGGAGACCGGTGTCGCCAGGCCGACATTGGCCACCCAGATGACCGGAGCCACGAGGGCGGCGATGCGGGACCCGCTGAGGCGCAGGGTGATGGACTGCAGCAGGAACAGGTTGGCGATCTGGGTGAAGGCCACCAGCAGGTGGTAAGGGCGGTGGTCGAGGCCAAACCGATCAAAGAAGACGATGAAGAAGAGCCGTTCGCTCCAGGGACGGATGGTGCCCTGGGCGCGGGGCACGAATAGCGACTCGAAGAAATCGTGCCAGTTGTGAATGCCGTTGCGTTGGGCGAGCCACGCGAAGTCGTCCTGCTGGAACCAGGCGCGGAGCCCATACCAATACACCCAGACAAAGAAGAGCGTGGGCAGAGCCCAGAAGAGTCCGGTCTTCAGGCGGCTCATTTTGAGACAAACCCAATATGTGAGACAACGAGGCCGAGTTCGCGCGAGTCGGCCGAGTCGGGGCCGATGGCCTTGTCGAGTTCAAACTGGACGACGATGGCATCCTGCTTGAGCGGCTCAATGGGGACGTCGAACTTCAGAACCTGATCCCCGGCCTTGTCGATGCGGACAGGCGCGAGCTTCACGTTGCCGACGGTGGGAGTGACCGAGACACCGAGCATTTTGGCGGCGATGACATCGGGCAGCGAGCAGTGCAGCTCGAGGGTCGCGCCTCGCAGCGCGCCGTTGAGCGGCGGGGCGAGGGTGACGGCGAACTTCTTCATGCTCCAGCGCCAAGCGTTCTGCTCGAGGTTGTAGAAACCGCTGAGGAGCTGGGAGGCATCGCGGGGCTCGGCCACACTGATGGAACTGGCGAGTTCGGACTCTTCTTCTATGGTGGCGGAGGGATTGGGGTGATGCTTGCGCTTACACCCGGCTGCGAGAACTCCTGCCAGCAGCACAAGAACAGCTATGCGCCGCAACGCCGTACCTCCACTAGACAATTGTAGAAACAGGGTCCGCCGCCGATGTCGGTCAAACGGTCGGAGATGAGGACATTCACGTTAAAGCCGTCGGGGGCCTGGCGGGCCCAGCGGACCGAGGGCGCCCGGACGACTCCGGGCCGGACGGTGGCGCCGACCTTGGCCTTGAGCCGGACCTTGCCGCGATGGTTGAAGACTTCGACCTCCTCGCCGTCGCTGATGCCGCGAGCGGCGGCGTCCTCGGGATGGAGCTGGAGGACGGCGGTCTGGGCGTCGGTGGCCGCATGAAGCCCAAAGGTCGAGTTGAGGCTGTCGTGGTTCTTCGAGCTGACCAATTCCAACGGGAAGGGGTGCTCCCGGCCGAGGCGGCTTTCGCGGGGCGGCGTGTAGTCGAGGGTGGCGGCATCCATGTCGACGGGCCGGCCGGCCATGGGGAGGTCGGGCATATTCAGGGGGACGGCGTGCTCCTGCTCCAGGCGTTCCAGGGTGATGCCCTGGAGCCGGGGGCTGCCGGAGTTCAGCAATTGCCGAATCATTTCGTCACTTGAGTCGGCAAAGCAGGGGTCAGTGAAGCCCATGCGCTGGGCCAGCGCCCGGAAGATCTCGACGTTGGGGCGGGCTTCGCCGGGCGGCTCGACGGCCGGCCGGGCAAGTTGGAGGTCGTAATGACCGTAAGCCATGTAGAGATCGGTGTGTTCCAGGAACGTCGTGGCGGGCAGGACGATGTCGGCGTAGTCGGCGGTATCGGTCTGGAAGTGATCGAGGACGACGGTGAACAGGTCTTCGCGGCTCAGCCCCTGGCGGACGAGCGCCTGATTGGGGGCGATGGCTCCTGGGTTGGAGTTGTAAACGATCAGCGCTTTCACGGGTGGATCGTTGACCTCCGTGAGAGCCTTGCCGAGGACGGACATATTCAAGGTGCGGGCGGGGGGACCGAGATCGGGGCGCTCGAGGGCTTCCCGGTTGATGTCGAAGGCTCCGGAGGTGGTGAGCTGGAGGCCGCCGCCGCGTTCGTCCCAGTAGCCGCAAAGGGCGGGCAGGAGGGAGATGGCCCGGACGGCCTTGCCGCCGCGCTCGCTGCGCTGGACTCCGTAGTTGAGGCGGATGGCAGCGGGCCGGGTGGTGGCGTACTCGCGGGCCAGGGTTTCGATCTGATCGGCCGGGATGCCGGTGAGTTCGGCGACGCGTTCGGGCGGGAATTCGGCCGCTCGCCGGCGGAGGGAGGCGGTATCGCCCGGATAGCGGTCGAGGCCGTCGCGGAAGAGGACGTGCATCAGGCCCAGGGCGAGGGCGAGGTCGCTGCCGGGATAGGGCATGAGATGCCAGTCGGCGAGCGAGGCCACCTTGGTGACGACGGGATCGATGACGACGAGTTTGGCTCCGCGGCGGCGGGCCTCGACGATGAACGGCCAGAGGTGGACGTTGGTCGTGAGGATGTTCGCGCCCCAGGCGATGATGTATTTCGATTCAGCGAACTGCTGGGGCGGAGTCCCCAGGCGGATGCCATAGGCCTCCATGAAGCCGGCGGCTCCGGCGGAGGCGCAGATGGTGCGGTCGAGCCGGGAGGCACCGAGGCGATGGAAGAAGCGGCGGTCCATGGAGCCGCCCTGCAGGTAGCCCATAGTGCCGGCGTAGCTGTAGGGCAGGATGGACTCGGGGCCGTACTGGGCCGCTAAGGCTTTTAAGTTGGTAACGATTTCATCCAGCGCCTCGTCCCAGGAGATGCGCGTGAACTGGCCCTGGCCTTTGGGGCCGGTGCGGCGCAGTGGGTATTGGAGCCGGTCCGGATGGTATTGGCGGTCCAGATAGCGGGCTACTTTGCCACACAGGAAGCCCTGGGTGACGGAATGGTTTGGATTGCCGCGAAGGTGCGTCGCGCGCCCCTGGTCGATGGTGACCAGAATCGAGCAGGCATCGGGGCAGTCGAGAGCGCAGGTCGAGTGCCGGACGTCTTTCACTATATTGATTATAGAGGCTAGCGGAATGCGGAACGCGACAGTGTTGATTTGCCTGTTGGCGGCATATGCGATGGGACAGGCGCGCAGGCCGGCGTTCGTGGGGGCTCCGGGCGGTTCCGGAGTCAGGGGCGGAGGACCGCCCCGGGTCGCTCCGCGAGTGTACCGGCCGGGCTCCCACTTCTGGCGGCCATATGGAGGCGGGTGGGGTACGGGCTACGATGCTCCGCATGAAGCGGCGCCCTCTCCGGTGGAGCCCGTGAGAGAGAGGCCGGCGCTGATCGTCAACAGGGATTTTGTCCAGGAGAAGCCGATGCCGCAGTCGACGGTCTTTCCGGATGGGGCGCTGCCTCCGCCGAAGCGAGGACTCGACGCCACGCCGGTCCAGGCCAGGTGCACCGTGCGGTTCAAGGATGGCGAGACTGTCGAGGCTACGGCCTGTTCCGTCAGGGAAGATACGCTCAGCTTCCTGACTGCCAAGGGCCGGATGACGCGCGTGACCCTGGACCTGGTGGACAAATACTGAACCAGCTCACACTCGGAGGGCTGTCATCGGATCCACCCGGGCCGCGCGCCGGGCCGGAACATAGCTGGCCCCGAGGGCGACCACCAGAAACACGGCCGCGATCCCCCCGAAGGTGAGAGGATCCGTGGGGCTCACCCCGAACAGCACCGTCTTCATCACGCGAGTCAGCCCGTAAGCGCCCGCCAGTCCGAGAGCAATGCCCGTAACAGCCAGGGCGAAGCCATGCCCCACCACCAGTCGCAGGATATCCGCCTGCTGCGCCCCGAGGGCCCGCCGGATGCCCACCTCCTGCGTGCGCTGCGCGGCCGAGTAGGCCACCATACCGTAGATGCCGATCACCGCCAGCAGCAGCGCGACCACCGCGAAGGCCCCCAGCAGCAGCACGAGCAACCTGCGCTGCCCGACCTGCTCTTCCACCAGATCGTCCATCGACCGCACCTCCGCCACCGGCTGATCGCGATCCACCGCCCGCACCCGTTCGCGCACGGCATTCGCAAACGTCATCGGATCCCCGGCCGTCCGCACGGCCACCATCGCGAACGGCTGGGCATTCTGCGCGAACGCAACATACATGGTCTCAGGCCACATGTCGTTCTCCAGCGACTGGTGCACGTTCGCCACGATCCCAATCACCTCGGCCGGCTTCGGATTCACGCCGCCGATCAGCAGCCGTTGGCCGATGGGATCCTGCCGCTCCGGGTACCCGGGCCAGAACCGCCGGGCCAGGCTTTCATCGATCACCGTCACCCGCTGCGCCTCTTCGGTATCCCGCTGGGTAAACGCCCGCCCGCGCAGCAACGGGATCTGGAACGTCTGGAAGTACCCCGGAGTCACCGGCATCAGCTTCGCGATGGGCCGCTCATTCAACTTCAGTGGAGCCTGGGACGCATCCTGGACTGGACTGCCGGCGAAACCGGTCATGGGAATCGACATCCCGGCCGTCGCCCCGCGCACACCCGGCAGCGCACCCACCTGAGTGATCAGCTCCTGGAAAAACTGGGATTGCTTGAGGCTCGTGTCATAGCGCGACGCCGGCAGCGAGACCCGCATGGTGAGCAGGTTTGACGCATTGAACCCGACGTTGACGCCGCGCAGATTCATGACACTCTCCAGCAGCAGCGCCGCGCCGATCAGCAGCACCACTGACAGGGCCACCTGCCCCACCGGCAGCAGTCCGCGCAGATTCACCCCAAACCAACTCCGCCCGTGACCCGCCTGGACGGCCGGACCGCTGGCCCTCAGCACATGAATCAGATCCGGCCGCGATGCGCCCAAAGAAGGGGCCAGGCCAAACAGGATGCCCGTCAGAAGCGACAAACCGGCGGCGAACGCCAGCACGATCCAATCGATGCGGATCTCGGCCGTGCGGGGCAATTCAAAGCTGGTCATGGCGGGAATCAGGCGCAGCAACACCACGGCGAGCCCCAACCCGAGCAAGCCGCCCAGCACCGAAAGCACCACGCTTTCCACCAGCAACTGCCCCATCAGCCGCCCGCGGCCCGCCCCCAGCGCGGCTCGCACCGCGAACTCCCGCGTCCGCGCCGTCGCCCGCGCCAGCAGCAGGCTGGCCACATTCGCGCACGCAATCAGCAGAACGAACCCGACGGCGCCAAACAGCATCCACAACATGGTGCGGACGCTGCCCACCAGCTCCTCCTTTATCGGAGTGAGTTCCCGCGGAGATCTCGACTTCGCGTCCAGCATGGCCGGATGGGCCATCGCGTACTGGTGCCGCAGCCCCTTCAATTCCTCGTTTGCGCTGTCCAGGGTAACGCCGGGCTTGAGCCGGCCGAAGAGCGTCAGGAACGGGCTGAGCGTCCGCGACTTCAAGGGCATGAGCGGCCACTCGGAAGGCGCCGTCATCCACACATCCAAGCCGGGCATCGGGAACTGAAAGCGCGGCGGCAGGACACCCGCGATCACGCAAGGCGTGGCTGAGAGGGTGACCGTCTTCCCAACAATCTGAGGATCCCCGCCGAAGCGCCGCTGCCACAACTCGGAGCTAATCATCGCCACCGGCACGCCGCCCGCGGCATCTTCCTCTAGTCGGAAACCCCGGCCCAGCAGCGGTTCGACTTTGAGGATCCGCAGGAAACTCTCGGAGACCCGGATGCCTTTCAGCACCTCCGGCTCGGATCCAGTGGCCAGCGTGACCGCCTCCTGCCGCGTATACGCACCCAGATCAGTGAACGACTGGGAGGCCGCCCGCATCTCGAAAAAGCGCGAGGGCGTACCGTTGCCCATCTGCACGAGTTGATCGGAATCGCTGTATTGGAGTGGGTTGAGAAGCACGGCCCGGATGATGGTGAACACGGCGGTATTTCCGCCGATGGCCAGGGCGAGAGTAAGCACGGCCGTGGCGGTGAAGCCGGGCGCGCGCCGCATGGTCCGCCAGCAGTGCCGCGCATCCTGCCAGATGGTTTCCAAGAGTCCAGAGCCGTTCCTCAGGGCAGTCCCTCCGTGCCATCCAGTCTACCGCCGCCCCCCGGCAGGGAACGTAAACTCGATCGGCGGCCGTGCAGGTGGCACAGAATGCGCGTGCAAATGAGGCTCATTCCGGGGCAATTCCGGATATTCGGCAAAATTGCGAACCGAGTCGTTGCCGGCCCGCTATAATCGGCCACATGCGGCGCCTCGGGCTGGTCGTTTTCTTTTCGCTGGCGGGTGCGCTGTACGCCCAGGATCCCCAACTGGAAGCCCTGCGGACGACTCTGGCCACCATGCGTGCGCAAACCAGGGGGGCGGGCTTCGATACCCCAGTACCGGCCGCCGCCATGACGAAGGTCAAGCAACAGCTCCGGGACTGGATCGAGTCCAAACTCGCCGCCGTGCAAGACGATGAGGCAATCCCCGCCTTGGAGGCACAGCTCAACCAGGAACTCCAATCGATCGCAGTCGCTAACGAGGAACCTCAGGAGAGCCGGTTTGGCACACTCGGTGAGGTCAGTATCCGTCTGGAGAGCGGCAATATCACCCTCACCACCTCCGTCGGCATTCTCTGCCAGAACGACGATTCGGCCTATGTCTATCAGAAGAAGGCTGGCCGCTGGCAGCGCATCTGGGCGTCGGAACAGCAAGGCTACTCCGAGGAAGGCTACAAGCCGCAGGTGCTGATCCAAGTCGACGTCTGGCAGCAGCGCACCCCAGGTCAGGGCGATGGCCCGATCTATGTGATGACGCTTGGCAATCAGTGGGGTTGCGCCTCCACCTGGCACCCTGTCTACTACCGTGTCTGGCGCGTCAACTCCTCCGGCTCCAAACTGCTGATCGACGGGGACCAGACGGCATGGATGCGGACCGGGACCTATGCGGTTGGGAGGATCGGGCAAAAGCCGCTGGTGAACAAAGCACCAGTGGACGTGTTGATCGAGTTCACCGTCGCCAGTGTGGACTCGGGCGTCCACAATCGCGAAGCGGTGCTCCACTTCCTCATCGACGGTGACAAGGTCCGCCGGGTGGCTCCTGTCGCGCTGAGTCCACGCGACTTCGTGGATGAATGGCTGACGCACGATTGGCAGGAGAGCGGCGGGTGGTCCGCCTCGGAGGTAGTCCACCCCTGGCACCGCAAGCTCCATGCGGAGAGGGTGGACGGCACATTCCGGGGCACCACCAAGCGCTGCCAGACGCCCGGACTCTGGCAAGTGGCCTTCGCCCCCAACGATGAGCACGCGAACTACGCGGACCAGAAGCCCCTCTATTTCCTCGTCCAGTGGCGCCCACCCTACCACTTCACGATGAAGGAGGTCCGCGCCGAGCCCTGGCGCGGCTGCACCCAGGAAGCGCCCGAGGCCGACGAGTGGAGAGGCGTGTTCTCCACCCCGCAGCAACCACAATGACCATGCAACCGCGCCGTACAATTTCGTGGACTTCGCCCGAACAAAGTTCTGTTCGGCCCGCTGCCGCCAGGCGCGGGCGGTTTCTGATGCTGATGAGTCTCCTCACCCTGTCCGGCACCCTCTTCGCCCAGGATCCCCAACTGGAAGCCCTGCGGGCGACTCTGACCACCATGCGCGCGCAAACCAGGGGAGCGGGCTTCGATACCCAGGTACCGGCCGCCGCCATGGCGAAGGCCAAGCACCAGCTCCGGGACTGGATCGAATCGAAACTCCTTTCTTCCAACGACGAGGAAGAAACCGCCGCCTTGGAGGCGGAACTCAACCAGGAGCTCCAGACACTCGCAGTACCCGAGGAGAAGGCACCCGAAGCGACGCTGGTACAGAATCGGTTCGGCACGCTGAGCAATGTCCGGCTCACCCTTCATTCGGGAATTCTGGTGGTCTCGACCGGCATCGGCATCCTCTGCCAGGACGACACTTCGCTGTACGGCTACAAGCGCGTGGACGGCCGCTGGCAGCGCATCTGGGAATCCGAACAGCAGGACTATTCACCGGAGCAATACAAGCCGCAGTCGGTATTCAAAGTGCTCGTCTGGCGGCAGAGCGAAAAGGGAAAGGAAGCGAGTCCCATCTACGTCATGACGCTCGGCAATCACTGGGGTTGTTCCTCCGCATGGCACCCCGTCTACTACCGCGTCTGGCGGATTGCACCCTCCGGGTCCAAGCTGTTGATCGACGGCTCGCAGATGGCCTGGATGCGGACGGGGAGCTATGCGGTGGGCAGCATCGGACAAAGACCGCTGAGGAGCACAGCGCCCGTGGACGTGCTGATCGAGTTCACCGTCGGCAGCGTGGACGTGATGGTGCACAATCGCGAAGCCGTGCTCCACTTCCTGATCGAAGGTGACAAGGTCCGCAGGGTGGCCCCTGTCGCGCTGAGTCCGCGCGACTTCGTGGACGAATGGCTGACGCACGATTGGCAGGAGAGCGGCCCGTGGTCCGCCTCGGAGGCGGTCCACCCCTGGCACCGCAAGCTCCATGCGGATTGGGTGGGCGGCACATTTCAGGACAACACCAAGCGCTGCCAGACGCCCGGATTCTGGCAAGTGGTCTTCGCCCCCCGCGATGAGCATAAGAACAACGAGGACCAGAAGCCCCTTTATTTCCTCGTCCAGTGGAGCCCGCCCTACCACTTCACGATGAAGGAAATCGGCGCCAAGCCCTGGCCCGGCTGCACGGATGACGACCTGGAAGCCGACGAATGGAGAACCCTGTTCTCCACGCAGGAGTGGCGCTACTGGTAGCGGCGAGGCCGCCCGCGTACTGTCTTGCGGACAACTGCACAGGCAGGGCCGTGCGAGCCAGCAGCCGGACAGTGGCCGGGCCGGCTTTCGGAAGGCTGAACAGTCGCCTCCGGCCTGACTCTGGGACCCTGAACCGAATGTTGCGCTGATCGTCCAGAATCACTGGTATCAGAGGCCGGAACTGGAGTAGTCGCCGAGATCCTCCGCCAGGCGCAGAACATACTCCGGCGGCACCTGCCGGATCACCTCCTTGGTCTCCTTGTCCACAAGCCGCATCACCGGTCCTTTGGTATACCGGTCGAAGGCAAATGTCAGTTCGGTGCTTTCACCAAAGATCTGCGCGCCGTTCACTGCCTGCACTGCCTGCACCAACTGCCGCTGCTCAGTCCGCTGCTGAGGTGTCAGTGGGGCGGCCGTTGAGACCGCCGGCAACTCGCCAACCGCGTCCATCCGTCCAATTTCCATGGCCTGCCTCGATCCGGGAAATGTCTTCCCACCAGGCGTATCGGCGGCGATTCCAAACGTGTGAGCAAAAGAAAACGCCGACGTTGCGGCCGGCGTTCTCTCAAACTCAATTGGACCAAGCCCGGGCTATGACAGGTTCAGGACGTCCTTCACCACGCCGGTCTGCTTCTGGATCTTCTCCTGCAGCATCATGATGGCGTAAATGAGCTGCTCCGGCCGCGGGGGACAGCCCGGCACGTAGACATCCACGGGAATCACCTGGTTCACGGGGATCAGCGCATAGTTGCTGAACACGCCGGTGGAGGTGGCGCACGCACCCATGGAAATCACCCAGCGCGGCTCAGGCATCTGTTGATACAACTGCCGGATCACCGGAGCCATCTTGTTGGATACGCGTCCGGCGATGATCATCAGGTCCGACTGGCGCGGGCTGCCGCGGAAGACTTCGGCGCCAAAGCGGGCGATGTCGAACCGCGAAGCGCTCATGGCCATCATTTCGATGGCGCAGCAGGCCAGGCCGAACGTCATGGGCCAGATGGAGTTCTTCCGCCCCCAGTTGATGACGCTGTCGACGGTGGTCATCAGGATCCCCTCGCTCGGGCTGACGACGGCATCCGTGTCAATCCGGCTAAAGAGGTCGGCTGGCGGCTCGCCCAGCGTGATCTGGTTCTCGCGGATCTTGTTTTCCATATCCCCTCTATTTAGATTATCCCATGGCGGGCTGGATAGAATGGTAGGAGTCCATGCCTTCCCCCTTCGCGGAACTCATCTTTGCCCTCTGCCAGGACTTCGGGGTCGACACGGAGTATTGGGACATCTGGGGCCACCACCATGTCGTGGAAGAACCCACCCTGCTCTCCATCCTCGGCTCTTTCGGTCTTGACACCAGTTCGCCCGAGAAGTTGGCCGAATCCGCTCGCCTGCGTGCGGATCGCATTGCCGGACGCCCTCTGGATCCGGTCGCCGTTCTCAGCGTGGTGGAAGCGGACCCGGCGGTGCCCATCCGCGTGCCTCCGGCCTACCTGGCTGAAGGAAAAGGCGCCATGGCGCTCTATTGGGAGGATGGCTGGGCTGAGCGCCGCGACTTCGAACTGACCTCACTGGCCAACGCGAATTCCGGCGGCCTCTGCCTGGGCTTGCCTGCGCCTCTCCGCCTGGGCTACCACGATCTGGAAGTCGTCATCAAGGCGCCCGGCCTGCCAGACCTGCGCTCCACCCAGCGGGTCATCGTTGCTCCTGAAAAGGCGTGGCTGCCTGAGCAACTCAAGAACGGCGGACGCGCCGCGGGTCTTGCCGTCAGCCTGTATGGATTGCGCTCCTCCCGCAACTGGGGCGCCGGCGACTTCACTGATCTCGCCACCGTCACGGAATGGGTCGCGCGCGCACTGGGCGCCGGTTTTGTCGCGCTGAATCCGCTGCACGCACTCCACAACCGGCAGCCCTACAACACGAGCCCCTATCTTCCGTTATCCTCATTCCACCGCAACTACCTCTATTTGGATGTAGAGCAGGTGGCCGACTACCAGCTCTGCCCGGCGGCGCTGGCCATCTTCCACGGCTCCAACTTCCAACGTGAACTCACCGCGGTGCGGGATGCGGAGTTCGTCGAGTATGAGCGTGTCGCGCGCCTGAAGCTGGGCCTCCTGCGGCTGCTATTCCGGCGGTTCCTGCGAGAGGAGTGGTCGAAGAACACCACCCGCGCGCAGGCCTTCCGGAAATGGATCGCCGCGCAGGGCGACCTGCTGGACCGTTTCTCCACTTACTGCGCGCTGGACGAGACGCTCCACAAGCAGAACCGCGACCTCTGGATCTGGCCCGACTGGCCCGAGCCCTACCGCAATCCGGAATCGCCCGAAGTCCGCGCCTATGCCCAATCGCACTGGCGCCGCGTGCTGTTCCACAAGTACGTGCAGTGGCAGATTGACCTGCAGCTCGACGCGGTCCAGAATCGCGCGAAGGCACTGGGCATGCCCATCGGCCTCTATCACGACGTGGCCCTGGCCACGGACCGCTGCGGCTGCGACCTCTGGGCGTACCGTCCGTTCTTTGTCACCGGCGCGCGCGTCGGCTCCCCGCCCGATGACTTCGCCCCCGATGGACAGGACTGGGCGTTTCCCCCGCCCAACGCCGAAACGCACCGCGAGAACGGCTACCGCCTTTTCGTGGAATCCATCCGGCGCAATGCGCGTCATGGCGGCGCCCTGCGCATCGATCACGTGATGCGCTTCTTCCGGCTCTTCTGGATCCCCGACGGCGCCACCGCCGCCCATGGGACCTATGTGAACGAGCGCTGGCGCGACCTGCTGCGGATTCTCGCCCTGGAAAGCGTCCGGGGCCGCTTTCTGGTGGTCGGCGAGGACCTGGGCACTGTTCCGCCGGTCCTGCGCGAGGCCATGGAGCAGTACTCCATGCTGCGCTACAAGCTCTTCTATTTTGAGAAGGGCAGCGACGGGCTCCCGCTGCCGCCGCATCAGTACCCGCGGAACGCCCTGGTCTCCTCCACCACCCACGATTTGCCCACCATCACCGGCTTCTGGGCCGGCCGGGATATCGAGGCGCGCCACAAAGCCGGCATCCTGAACGACGAGGAACTATTCGCCCGCCAGAAGCGCGAGCGGCGCGAGGAAAAGCACCGCATGATCGAGGCGCTGGTGCGCGAAGGCTTCCTGCCCGGCCACTTCCCCAGGGAAGCCGCCGACTGGCCGGAGCTCACCGGCGAGCTGCACAACGCTGTCATCGGTTATCTCGTCAGCACGCCTTCCCGGCTGATGCTGCTGAACCAGGAGGATCTGACGAAGGAGCTCGACCAGCAGAACCTGCCGGGCACCACCTGGCAGTACCCCAACTGGCGCCGCAAGACGCTGTTCAGCGTGGAGGACCTGGCCGGCTCGCAGAAGGCCGCCGATTACGCCCTGATGTTCCGCTCGTGGCTGGAGCGCAGCGGCCGCATCAGCGTCCCTGCCGTGGAATCGCCTCGAAGTTGACGTTCGCCACACGGTAGCGGCGCCAGTCCTTGTAGTCGAAGTGCCACCACTCGTACTCGTAGACCTGGAAGCCCTCTTTCTCCATGGCGTCGCGCAGCAGGCCGCGTAGCTTCCGCTGTTCCGCGGTGCCGCCGGGATAGTCCGGATAGGCCCGTTCCGACATTTCGTCGTAGAGGCTGGGCATCTCCACCGCCGCGCCAGACTTCAAGTCATATAGAGTGATGTCGGCCGCGCAGCCACGATTGTGCCGCGACCCCTTAGCCGGATCGGCCACGAAGTCGTGCTGGGCCGGGGGCGTCGCCTCCCAGAACACCCAGGTCACCCACCAGGGACGGTAGCCGTCGTGGACGAGGATCCCATAACCCGCCTGGTTCAGCCGCCGGTGCGCCCGGACCAGCGCCTCTGCTGCCGGCCGCTGTAGAAAGGCCCGCGCCTGCGTATATACCGGTGTGCCGAGGAAGTTGCGCGTACCGGCATAGCGGATGTCCAGGCGGATGCCCGGGTCCAGCGCCGTCAGTTCGGCCAGGTCGGTCTCCAGGAAGTCACCCGTCTCCGCCCGGGGCTGCAAGCGCAGTGCCTGCTCCCTCAGCTCAGCGACCGGACGCACCGGTTCGATTCGAAAGAACGCCGCGGCCTGCAGCAGCGCAACCCAGATCAGGACACTATTCATAAACTGAATGTTACGACGTCCGGGCCGGTCACCCGTTTACAATCGACCATTGGAGGTCACCCCCTTGAGATCGATCGCTCTTCTGCCCGTTCTCCTGTCCTGCGCCGCCTGGGCCCAGCAACCGCTGCTGCTGCAGAAGCCGGCCATGAACAGGACACACATTGTCTTCACCTACGCTGGAGACCTGTGGAAAGTAGCCCGCACGGGCGGCGAGGCCACCCGCCTCACCACCGCGCCCGGCTTTGAGTCCAACGCGATCCTCTCACCCGATGGCCAGACCGTCGCCTTTTCCGGCCAGTACGACGGCAACACCGACATCTTCCTGGTCTCCATCAATGGAGGCGTGCCGCGCCGGCTGACCTGGCATCCCGGCATGGATGTGCCGCTCGCTTTCAATGCCGACGGCAAACGGCTGCTCTTCCGCTCAGACCGATCCACCGCCATTGTCGCCAATCACTTCTACACCATGAGTACGGAGGGCGGCCCGGCGGACATCGAACCCATTCCCATGGGCTATCAGGCGGCCTACTCGCCCGATGGCAAACGCCTCGCCTACACCCCGCTGGCGCCTGCTTTCGTAGCGTGGAAGCGTTATGCCGGCGGCCGGACCAGCCCAATCTGGCTGGCCGACCTGGCCGACTCCAAGATCGAGCGGATCCCGCGCGAGAACTCCAACGACTACTTCCCCATGTGGGCCGGCGACAAGGTGTACTTCCTGTCCGACCGCTTCGGCCCCATGACGCTCTGCGTCTTCGACACCAAATCGAAGAAGGTCAGCGAAGCGATCAAGAACACGGGCTATGACTACAAGAGCGCCTCGCTGGGCCCGGACGGTATCGTCCTGGAGCACTTCGGCGCCATCGAGCTCTTCGACCTGAAGAGCGGCAAAGTCACGCCGGTCCACATCACTCTGAATGGCGACCTGCCCGAAGTGAGGCCTTACTACGCCAAGGCCGCCCGTACCATCGAGTCCGCTTACCTCTCCCCCACCGGAGCACGGGCCGTCTTTGGCACCCGCGGCGAAATCCTCACGGTGCCCGCCGAGAAGGGCGACATCCGCAACATCACCAACACCCCCGGCGCGGCCGAGCGCTACCCCAACTGGTCGCCGGATGGCCAGAGCATCGCGTACTTCTCCGATGAGAGCGGCGAATACCAGCTCCACATCGCGCCGCAGAACGGCCGCGGCGAAGTCAAAAAGTACGATCTCGGCTGGAAATCGTTCTTCTACGACCCCACCTGGTCGCCCGACGGCAAGAAGATCCTCTTCCGCGACGCCAATGTCACCACCTGCTTCATCGATCTCGAGTCGAAGAAGGTGACCAAGGTCGACTCGGACTACTACGACGTGCCCGATCGTGAAGACATGGGTCCGCGCTGGTCGCCCGATTCCAAATGGATCGTCTACAACAAGGTGCAGCGCAATTTCCTGCGCGCCGTGCATGTCTACTCGCTCGAGAGCGGCAAGTCCACCCAGGTCTCCGACGGGCTCAGCGACCAGCGGCACGCGGCCTTCGACGCCAACGGCCGTTTCATCTACTTCACCGCCAGCACGAACACCGGCCTCTCCACCGGCTGGCTGGACATGTCCTCCATCGATCGCATCTCCAACCGCAACGTCTACATCGCCGTACTGCGCAAGGACGATCCTTCGCCGCTCGCGCCGGAGAGCGACGAGGAGAAGATCGAGGCCGCCAAGAAGGACGATGCGAAGAAGGACGACGCCAAGAAGGAAGAGCCCAAGAAGGAGGAGAAGGCCGATGTCCGCATCGACTTCGAGGGCATTTCCCAGCGCATCCTGTCCCTGCCGATTCCCGCGCGCAACTACTCCAAGCTCGTGGTGGGCAAGACCGGCATTGTTTACCTGCGCGAAGACCCGGCAGTCGCCGTGGACGGCCCGCCGGCCCGCACCCTCCACAAGTTCGACCTCAAAACCCGCAAGACCGACCAGTTCCTCGCCGGCATTTTGGACTACGAGCTGAGCTTCAACGGGGAAAAGATCCTCTACTCGCAGCCCGGCGGCAAGTGGTTCATCGCGGCCACCGCCGCGCCCCCGAAACCCGGCGACGGCGCCCTGAAGCTTGATGCGATGGAGGTGCGCGTAGAACCGGCCGCCGAGTGGGCCCAGATCTACAACGAGATCTGGCGGATCGAGCGCGACTTCTTCTACGACCCCAACCTGCACGGCGTGAACCTGGCCGACTACAAAGCGAAGTACCAGAAATTCCTGCCCGGAATCGCCCACCGCGAGGATCTCAACTACCTGTTCCGCGACATGCTGGGCGAACTCTCGGTCGGGCACCTGTCTGTCAACGGCGGGGAGACCCAGAACAACCCCAAGAACGTCCCGGGCGGGCTGCTCGGCGCGGACTATAGAGTCGAGAACGGCCGCTACAAGTTCGCCAAGGTCTTCAATGGGGAGAACTGGAACCCCAGCCTGCGCGCCCCGCTTACGGCTCCAGGCGTCAATGTGAAGGCCGGCGAATTCCTGCTGGCGGTGAATGGCCGCGAGGTCAAAGCCTCGGACGACGTCTACAGTTTCTTTGAAGCCACCTCAGGCAAGAGCGTGGTTCTAAAGGTGGGTCCCAACGCCAACGGCGAGGGCAGCCGCGAAGTGACGGTCGTCCCCACCGGCAACGAAACCGGCCTCCGCTACATGGACTGGATCGAAGGCAACCGCCGCAAGGTGGAACAGCTCTCCGGCGGGCGGCTCGGTTATGTTCACCTGCCCAACACCTCGAACCAGGGCTATACCAACTTCAACCGCTGGTTCTTCTCCCAGGTCGGCAAGGAAGGCATGGTGCTGGACGAGCGCTTCAACGGCGGCGGGTTCGTGGCCGACTACATCATCGACTACCTCCGCCGTCCCATGCTGAACTTCTTCACGACGCGCGCCGGCCACGAGTTCACCACCCCCATGAACGGCATCTACGGCCCGAAGGCCATGATCGTGAACGAATATGCCGGCTCCGGCGGCGATGCGATGCCCTGGATGTTCCACAAACTGAAGATCGGACCACTGGTCGGCAAACGCACCTGGGGCGGCCTGGTGGGCATTTTCGGCTTCCCCCCGCTCATCGACAACGGCGGAGTCACGGCGCCCAACCTCGCCTTCTACAACACTGAAAAGCAGTGGGACGTCGAGAACCACGGGGTGAGCCCCGACATCGAGGTGGAAAACGACCCCGAACTCGTGCGCCAGGGTCACGATCCGCAGCTTGAGAAGGCGGTGGAGGTATTGATGGACAGCCTGAAGAAGAACCCGCTGCCAAAGTACGAGAAACCGGAGTACCCGAACTACCACAAAGCGAAGTAGGAGCAGCGTAAACTCCAGACGCAACGCCTGAAAATTAGCTACAGATCCGATACTCTGTAGGTTCAGCTATTCGTCATGTCTTCTTTGCTCTCGCCACTCCCCAAGCCTCTGCCCGGACAGGAACCGGAGGCACCGCCAGCCCCCGGACGGTCCTGGTCGTGGCTTCTGTTGTTGATTCTCACCGTGGGCGGGGTTAGCGGGTACAACTACTTTACCGCGCGCCAGGCCGCCGCCCGGCGTGCCGACGCCAGCCGGTTTCAGCACTTCGCCCGCGTGCGGCGCGGCGACCTGCTGATGCGGGTGCGGCTGACCGGCTCCACCTCGGCTCGCAATTTTTCGAACATCGTGGTGCCCAAGCTCACCATGCCGGAGTCCGACCAACCTCTGACGCTGATGACTCTGATGCCGTCCGGGTCGCTGGTCCGCAAGGGGCAGGTTGTCGCCTCCTTCGATCCGCAGGGTGCCCGCGACCACCTCGACGACACAAAAGACGGCCTGCATGCCCGCGAGAACGCCCTGAAGCGCCTGCGCGCCCAACTCGAAGTCGAAAGCGAGGCATGGGTCCAGGAGCTCCGCAAGGCGAAAGCCACGCTCGACCGGGCCCGTCTCGACCTCAAAACCCTCGAGGTGCGCTCCGCCATTCAGAAGCAGGTGTTCCAGCTCGCCGTGGAGGAGTCCCAGGCTTCCTATGATGCCCTGGAGAATGATTTCGTCCTCAAACTGCAGTCCCAGGCCGCCGCTTTCCGCATCAACGAGATCACCAAGGACATCGAGGTGCTGCATGTCCAGCGCCACCAGCGCGACATCGAGCGCATGACCATCGAAGCCCCGGTCGACGGCATGGCCATTGTCCAGGACGTTGTCCGGCCCGGCGGCGACCGTGTCGCCCTGGCCGTGGGTGACCGCGTCACGCCTGGCACGCTGATGATGCGCGTCATCGACCGCAACAGTATGCAGGTGGAAGGTTTCATCAACCAGGCCCAGAACGCCCAGTTCCGCATCGGGCAGCCGGCAACCATCCGGCTGGAAGCCTACCCGGAAGCGGTCTACAAGGCCAAGGTCTACGCCATCGGCGCGCTGGCCACCAGCCCGGGCCGCGCCCAGTACTACCTGCGAAACATCCCCATCCGCATGGAGATTCTCGACGCCGACGAAAAGGTCCTACCCGACCTCTCTGCCTCGGCTGATGTCGTAATCGACCAGGAGAAGGATGTCCTGCTGGCTCCGGCGGAAGCCATCCAGCAGTCGAATGGCGAGACGTTCGTGTATGTCCGCAAGGGCGATACGCTGGAGAAACGGCCCGTCACCCGCGGCCGGGTTTTCGGCCCGGATGCCGTGCTCACCGGCGGCGTGCAGGAAGGCGAGGAGATCGTCGTCCAGCAGCCCTAACGGCGGCTCGTGTTTTTCGGTACCACTTTGATTTCAAACACCTTCGGCCAGTATTTACCGGTTACGAAGAGCCGGTCGCCCATCGCGTCGTAGGCGATCCCGTTCATCACGTCGGCCCGGTGCAGGTCGGCCTCCGGCAGTATGCCTGTCAGGTCGACCCAGCCCAGTACCCGTCCGTCCTTCGGCGAGATCCGGGCAATCTTCTCGGTTCTCCAGACATTGGCCCAAATCTCCCCGCGCACGAACTCCAACTCATTGATAAACGGGATCTTTGCCGTGCCGTCATGGACCTGGATCCGCCTCAGCTCCTTCAGTGTGAGCGGATCCAGGCAGCGAATCTCGCTGGTGCCGTCCGTCATGTAGATCGTGCGGCCGTCGTTCGTCAGGCCCCAACCCTCGCCTTCATACCGGAAGGTGCGCTGCAACCGGAAATCGGGTTGCGAGTAGACAAAGCCCAATCCGCCCCGGTAGGTCAGTTGGACAATCTGCCCGTTCAGCACTGTCAGGCCCTCGCCGAACACGCTGGGCGACAGGGCCAACCGTTGCACCACACGCCCCGTCTCCACCTCCACCTTGCGCAGGGTTGAGCTGCCATACTCCCCCGTACTCTCGTAAAAGAAGCCGGCCCGGAACTCCAAACCTTCTGTGAACGCCGAAATATCGTGTGGGAATGTCTTAACAATCCGGTATCCGGATTCCGGCGCCCCGGCGCTCAAGGTTCCCGGTAGCAGTGTGAAAACAATCGGCATCCACGCCGCGGTCCGAAAGGGTCTCATCCGCCCCATCATAGCGGACCCGCAAGTCTGGTAAGATGCTTGCCGTGCAGCGGTTGAATCCGATACCTGAGTCTTATATAGTGATTCTTGGGTCTTTTACAAGTTCTCATTTAAGGTCTGATACTCCTCAACGAGTCGACCCAACTCACGCGAGGATCAAAAATCCGACGGACCGGGAGGATTGATCGATGTTATCCACTGAAGCCGTGTCCGCCCAAGGGCGGAAGGCATCCTCAAGGCACACAGGAGGCGCCGCGCGGGGTTTCTCACGAACTTCCCTGCGGGCGATCCTACCATTGCTCCTCATGGCGATCCTGGCCATGGCGGGCTCGATGCCGTTGCTGGCTCAGCCGGCTGAGCACCACGGCGGAGAAGCCAATCTCATCCTGCCCGATCTGAACTCCGCAACCTTCCTCGGCGGCATCGGCGGCCGTACGCTCCTCATGGGCGGCCTTGTCGTTTGCGCCTTCGGCCTGCTCTTCGGCCTGCTGTTCTACACCAAGCTGAAGAACATGCCGGTCCACAAGTCCATGCTGGAAGTCTCAGAGTTGATCTACGAGACCTGCAAAACCTACCTCACCACGCAGGGCAAGTTCCTCATGATCCTCGAGTGCTTCATCGGCGTGATCATCCTGTTCTACTTTGGTTATCTGCAGGCGATGCCGCTCTACAAGGTCATCATCATCCTGCTGTTCTCCCTGGTCGGAATCGCCGGCAGCTATGGCGTCGCGGCCTTCGGCATTCGCGTCAACACCTTCGCCAACTCCCGCACTTCCTTTGCCAGCCTTCGCGGCAAGCCCTTCCCCTGCTACGACATTCCCTTGCAGGCCGGCATGAGCATCGGCATGATGCTGATCTCTGTCGAACTGCTCCTGATGCTCTTCATCCTGTTGTTTGTCCCTGGTGAACTGGCCGGTTCCTGCTTTATCGGCTTCGCCATCGGCGAATCGCTCGGCGCGGCCGCCCTTCGCGTGGCCGGCGGCATCTTTACCAAGATCGCCGACATCGGCGCCGACCTGATGAAGATCGTCTTCAAGATCAAGGAAGACGACGTCCGCAACCCCGGCGTCATCGCCGATTGCACGGGCGACAATGCTGGCGACTCGGTTGGACCTTCGGCCGATGGTTTCGAAACCTACGGCGTCACCGGCGTCGCGCTCATCAGCTTCATCCTCCTCGGCATCAACGAAAAGGTCGCTGGCCCCACTTACGCCACCATCCAGGTTCAGCTGCTGGTCTGGATCTTCGTCATGCGCGTCATGATGATGATCGCTTCCGGCGTCAGCTACTTCATCAACCACGGCATCGCCAAGGCCAGATACGAAAACGTCGACAAGATGAACTACGAGACCCCCCTCACCACGCTGGTGTGGCTCACCTCCATCCTGTCCATCGTTCTCACCTACATCGTCAGCTACATGATGGTGCCCGAACTCAAGGGTGACACCTCGCTGTGGTGGAAACTGGCCACGGTCATCAGCTGCGGTACGCTCGCCGGCGCGCTCATCCCCGAATTCGTGAAGGTTTTCACCTCCACCGAATCCCGCCACGTCCGTGAAGTCGTCATCTCCTCCAAGGAAGGCGGCGCTTCGCTGAACATCCTCTCCGGCCTCATCGCCGGCAACTTCTCGGCTTACTGGCTCGGTTTCGCCATGCTCGGGCTGATGGGTATCGCCTACGGCGTTTCCCTGCTCGGCCTGGCCAGCCTGATGATGGCGCCCGCCGTCTTCGCCCTCGGACTGGTCGCCTTCGGCTTCCTCGGCATGGGCCCGGTCACCATCGCCGTCGACTCCTACGGCCCCGTCACCGACAACGCCCAGTCCGTCTACGAACTCTCCATGATCGAATCCATCCCCGGAATCGAGAAGGAGATCGAGAAGGACTTCGGCTTCAAACCCAACTTTGAAGTCGCCAAGGACAACCTGGAAGAGAACGACGGCGCCGGCAACACGTTCAAGGCAACCGCCAAGCCCGTGCTCATCGGTACCGCCGTCGTCGGCGCCACCACCATGATCTTCTCCATCATCGTGGCGCTCACCAACGGTCTCGACCCCAGCCTCGTCGGCAACCTGTCCATCCTCCACACCCCGTTCTTCTTCGGCCTGATCGCGGGCGGCGCGGTGATCTACTGGTTCACCGGCGCATCCTGCCAGGCCGTCTCCACCGGCGCCTATCGCGCGGTTGAGTTCATCAAGGACAACATCAAGCTGGAAAGCACGGAAAAGGCTTCCGTGGAAGACTCGAAGAAGGTCGTCGAGATCTGTACGAAGTATGCCCAGAAGGGCATGTTCAACATCTTCCTCGTCGTGTTCTTCTCCACCCTCGCCTTCGCGTTCATCGAAGAGTACTTCTTCATCGGCTACCTGATCTCCATCGCGATCTTCGGCTTGTACCAGGCCATCTTCATGGCCAACGCCGGCGGCGCCTGGGACAATGCCAAGAAGATCGTTGAAACCGAGATGAAGGCCAAGGGCACCGACCTCCACGCCGCCTGCGTCGTGGGCGACACCGTCGGCGACCCCTTCAAGGACACCTCTTCGGTGGCCCTCAACCCGATCATCAAATTCACCACGCTCTTCGGCCTGCTGGCCGTCGAACTGGCCGTCTCCATGAGGAAGTCAGATCCTTCCTCTCCGCTGTCGCACATCCTGGCGGTGATCTTCTTCCTGATCTCCACCGTGTTTGTGTACCGCTCATTCTACGGAATGCGCATCGAAGGCAAGTAACTCAACACTCCTTCCGAGAGAGAAGAGCGCCGGCCACCCGCCGGCGCTCTTCTTGTTTTTGCGCCCCCTCAACGGGAGGAATGATACCTTCAAATACATGAGTCGCTATTTGCTCAGCCTGCTCACTCTCCTGGCCACGCCCCTGGTCGCCCAATCGCTCGCCCAGGGAGAGAGGGACTACGCGCTCAGCGCCCTCCACGCCTCGCGCAAGCTCATGCTCGACACCGTCTCGGGCCTCAGCGATGCTCAGCTCAAGTGGAAGCCGGCCCCGAACGCCTGGTCCATCATGGAGATCGCCGAGCATATCGAGGTCACCGAAGAGAAGCTACCCCAGGTGGTTGTGGCGGCGCTGAAGAACCCGGCTACCCCTGAGAAGAAGAAAGCGGACCCGCGCCAGACCGACTACGCCCTCATGAAGAACGTCCCGCTGCGGGATCAGAAGCTGCAGGCGCCGGAGAGCATCCAGCCGAATGGCCGCTTCACGAACATCGCCGACATCGAGAAGGCCTTCCGCACCGCCCGCGACCGGAACATCACCTATGTCCGTGAAACCAAGGACGATTTACGCGACCACTTCAGCACGCACCCGGCGTTGGGCGAGTTGGATGGCCTGCAGTGGTACATCCTGATCGCCGCCCACACGGAACGCCATGTCAACCAGATGAAGGAAGTCCTGGCAAACCCGGCGTTCCCGAAGAAGTAGGCGCTCTATTTCAACTGTTTGAGAGCCCAGCCCAGGGCGTGGAGGAAGTCCACGTGATCGGGTGCCGAGTTGCCGGCGAAGCCCAGCACCTTGAGATGGGCCGCGTGTGTTTCACTCAGAATCTGCATGCCCAGCGGACCCCAACGGAGGATGGCCTTCCGCTTCAGGCCAAGCTGGGCGATGAGCCAATCCGTCGTCTCCGTGGTGCTGGCAAACGTACCCGGGAAGACCTCGGAGTGCAGGATCAGCATCCGTTTCCGCTCGGCCTCCGCCTGCTTCGCAAACTTAAGAAACACATCCAGATCCGCCGGCAGGGGGCGCCGCGTCTCGGCGGGCGGCTCGTAGTCGGAGTGCAGGCCGTCCAGCAGGATAATCCCGTCCACCAGCGCCGCGTTCCGCGGCTGCCGCAGGACCTGGCGGATGGCCCCGTAGCCCGCGCTGAAGCCGGAAAGATAGACCGGGTCGAACTGCCGGCCCGGGACCGCATTCAGGACGGACTGCAGCACTTCCGGATCGCGCACGCCGTCTCCATAAACTCTTGAACCCGAACCAAGTTGGACGGCCAGGACCGCGGCTTTGGGCATCGACTTGCGAACCGACTGCTCCGCAATCCAGGGTTCCCCATGGAAATGGATCACCAGAGGGAGCTTGTGGCCGCCCGGGTGCTCCGGCAAAAGGATAGACCCCAACTTCGTCTCAATTCGCTCACCAGCGAGGTCGTGACGCTGGATGCGCTCGTGGGCCCGTGTGTTCTCGACCATGGGCGAAGGAGCCTGTACAAGCTGAAAGGCAAGGATCGGAATCAGCATTCACGGCGAGTTTAGCGTGTCTACTGGATCTTGCGCATGATGCTGTTGACGTAGTTCTGGGTCTCGCGAATCGGAGGGATGCCGCCCGCCGCATCCACCCGCGCCGGACCGGCATTGTAGGCGCCCAGCGCCATCGGCACGTCGCCTTTGTACTTGTCGAGCAGGACGCGCAGGAACTTGCTGCCGGCAAACACGTTCTCCTGTGGATCGAACGGGTTGCCGACATTGAACCCGGCCGCGGTGTCAGGCATCAACTGCATCAGGCCCTGGGCGCCCGCGCTGCTGACCGCGCAGGGTTTGGAACCCGATTCCTGGGAAATTACGGCGCGTAGCAACGCCGGCATAATCGAGTTCTGTTCCGCTGCCTTGCTCACAATCGGACCCAGTTGGCTCTCTTCCATCGGTGCGCAATCAAGGGAGGCCACCGGCGAGCTATCGGGCGGTGGAGCCGTGACCGGCTCCCACTTGGAAGCGGGCTGTTTAGCGATAGAAGTCTTTTGTTTCTCGACGGATTGCTTCTGATTCGTGAGCGCGCCGGAGGTGCCGGCCAACGCTTCCTTCTGTTTCTCGATGGCGGCGCGCTGGCGGGCGATGGCCGCCTCCTGTGGCGACTGTGCATGCCCAACCGCAGCGGCCAGGCACACATACGCGAAGGTGGCAAGAACTCGCCTCACAACGAGAATATCGGATACTCTCGCACAAACATTACGGTTTACATTCATTTACATACCTTCCGGCCCGGTCTGTAATCTTCGCCTCGCCGTACGGCGTCTTCCCAGGTGTGCAAGCCATTTCCAGGTTGATTTTCGGCGCCATGCTGTTCGGCATCGGTTGCTGTGCCTATGCGCAGACGTCCTGGAGTGGCCGCGTCGTGTCGGGCGGAGCCCCCTTGCCTGGGGCCGTCATCACGGCAAAACAGGGGACGCAGTCGTGGAGCACCGTGACCGATGAATCCGGACGATTCACGCTCGAAAACCTGCCGGCTGGTGCGTTGAACGTCGAGGTCCAGCAGTTTGGTTTCCAGCCGCTCCGCCGCGAGGTAAAGGTCGAGGAACGGGCCGCGCCGCTGGATTTGGCGATGACCCTCCGCCCCTACCGGCCCGCGGGCATGGGCCGCGGGACCATGGCTGCCGGCGGACCCGGGCAGCGCACACAAGCCACTGAGAACACAGCCGAAACCCAGGTAGCGCAAGCCATGGAGCAAAGCTCCGCCGTGGCGCCGCAGGCGGCGGCCGGAGGCGAGGGAGGCGAAGCTTCCGAGTCGTTCCTCGTGCAGGGCTCCCTCAGCCGTGGATTGCAGCAGCAGGACAATCCCAACATGATGGCCTTCGGTCCCGGCGGCATGATGGGCGAGGGCGGACCAGGCGGCATGATGGGCGGCGCAGCCACGGGCATGCAGGGCGGGGCGGAAGGCGGCTTCGGCGGCGGTGGAGCCGCGATGGGCGGCGGCGGGGGCTTTGGCGGACGCGGCGGCGGTGGAGCAGGCGGCGGATTCCCTGGCGGTGGCGGTGGAGGAGGATTCGGCGGCCGGGGCGGCCCGGGCGGCGGACCCGGCGGACCCGGCGGACCCGGCATGATGGGCGGCGCGGGGCGGCCCGATTTCGCCAACATGACCCAGGAAGAACGGGACAAGTTGCGCAAACAGTTCCAGGACCGCATGCGGCAGGCCAACTCCGAAGGCTTCGGCAACCGGTCGCGCCGGACGCGGGATCAGATCCGGGGCGGGGCGTTCTTCACCTTCCGCAACGCCTCCCTGGATGCGTCGCCCTACGCGCTCAACGGCAGGACGGTCGAGAAGCCAGGCTATACCCAGGAGCGCTTTGGCGTATCCCTGGGCGGCCCCTTGAAGCTGGGCAAGTTCTTCCCCGCCGACAAAACCTTCTTCTTCCTGAACTACTCGGCCTCACGGGGCGACAACGCCTATAACAGCTACTCCGTGCAGCCCTTGACGGCCTACCGCACCGGCGACTTCAGCAGCCTGGCCTCGACCATCTACGATCCGCTGACCGGATCACCGTTTCCGGGCAACAAGATCCCGGTGACGCGAATCAGTTCGGTCTCCAACGGCTTACTTTCCTATATTCCGGTGCCGACCGACACCGGTTCGCTGCAGAACTACCACTACACCACCACACAGCCGCAGTCCAGTGACACGCTGAGCTTCCGGCTCAACCGGACCTTGACGAAAAAGGACCGATTAGCGTTCGACACCAACTGGCAGCGGCGGTCCGGCGAGAATGTCCAGCTCTTCGGCTGGCGGGATCCGTCCAGCGGACGCGGGTTGAACAACAACCTGAGCTGGTCGCGCTCGTTCTCCCCGACCCTGATCCAGAACCTGCATGTGCGGTACAACCGCAACTACAACGAGGTGATTCCCTACTTCGCCAACGGTACGGACGTGGCGTCGCAGTTGGGCATCGCCGGAACATCCCGGGATCCCGCCAACTACGGGCCGCCGAACCTGAACTTCACGAATTACGGTGATCTGACGGACGGCAGCCGCTCGCGGCGGGCGGTGAACACGTTCGTCTTCGGCGACGGTTGGACCTTCGTGCGCAAGAGCCATACCCTGTCGGCCGGATTTGATTTCACGCGCACCCAGCAGAACAGCCTGGCCGACTCCAACGCCCGCGGCACCCTTTTCTTCGGCGGCCTGGCTACCAGCGCCCTGACCTCGGCCGGCCTGCCGGTCTCCAACACCGGCAACGACTTCGCCGACTTCCTGCTGGGCTACGCACAGCAGAGTACCATCCGCTACGGCACTCCGGACACCTACCTGCGCTCCTCCCAGTACGGTGTCTACGTCCAGGATGAATGGCGCGCCAAGCCGAACTTCACACTGAATCTCGGACTCCGCTGGGACGATTGGGAACCCAACACCGAGAAGTACAACCGCCTTTCCAATCTCGACCTCGCGGCTGGCTTTACGGCCGCCGCCGTAGTGACGCCGGGCAGCAGCAGCACTTTCGGCAACGGGTCCATTCCGGCGGGCCTGGTGCGGCCGGACCGGAACAACTTTGCTCCGCGAGTGGGCCTGTCTTACCGGCCATTCAAGAAGAAGCGCACCATCATCCGAGCCGGGTACAGTTTGTTCTACGACAGTTCGGTGATCAGCCGCCTCTCCTCGCGGCTCGTCGCCCAGCCGCCGTTTGCCGTCAGTTCCACATTCAACACCAGCACAGACAACCCCTTGCTGATCACCAATCCCTTCGTGGGGCCGGCCGATACGACGATCAAGAACTCCTACGCGGTGAATCCGAATTTCAGCCTTCCATACGCACAGACCTGGAGCAGTTCCGTGCAGCACGAGATTCACGGCTTCGTCATGGAACTCGGTTATGTCGGAACCAAAGGCAACGGCCTGGTGATCTCCCGCCTGCCGAACCGGGCGGCGCCCGGCTCGCCGCTGACCTCGGAAGACCGGCGGCCCATCCCCTACGCGGTGGGCTTCACTTACGACAGCCCGGAAGGCAATTCCATCTTCCACTCGGGCCAACTGCGCGTGGTGCGCAGAATGCGGCACAGCATCGCGTGGACGGCCATGTACACGTTCTCGAAGTCGATCGACAACGCCTCGACGATTGGCGGTTCGGGCAGCACAACGGTGCAGGACGAGAACAACCTGGGGGCCGAGCGTGGGCTGTCTGCCTTCGACAAGCGGCATCAGCTCTCCTTCAACCTGCAGGCCTCGTCTCCCTTCGGACCGAACGGGATGTGGATGAAGCAGCGCAATCTGCTATCGAACGTCCTGAAGGATTGGACCCTCAGCTCCAACGTCGCGGTGAGTTCGGGCAGTCCGCTGACGGCGAAGGTCTCGGGGTCGGTCGCCGACGCGGGCGGCAGCGGCGCCACGGGCAGCGCGCGAGCGGACGCCACGGGCGCTGCCATCGACTCAGGTACGGGGTACTTCAATACGGCTGCTTTCACAACACCGCCGGGTGACCGGTATGGCAACGCCGCCAGGAACACCATTCCAGGACCGGGATCGTTCAACCTGAACGCCTCATTCGGCCGGTCGTGGCAGGTGGGTGAGAACTCGCGCCACCGGCTGGAAGGCCGCCTTGAGACGACAAATCTGTTCAACCACGTCAACATCACCAGTTATGGAACGACGGTGAACGCAGCCAACTATGGCCTGGCCACGGCGGCAGGCGGAATGCGCAGCGTACAGTTCACAGTGAGGCTCCGGTTCTAGCCATGAAGCGCATACTGATCAGCCTGCTCACCTGCACCGCGCTTCTTGCGCAGAAACAGGACGAGACCCCGGTCTTCCGGACCTCGTCCAACCTGGTGATTGTGACCGTCTTTGTCCGCGACAAGGACGGCAAGCCGCTGAAGAACATGAAGCGCGAGGACTTCGTCGTCACGGAGAACGGCAAGCCCCAGACCATCAGCGTTTTCGATTTCCAGGAATTGAGCGGTCCGCCGCGCGAGGCGCAAACCGTGGTGGAGGCGCGGCCCGAGACACCCGCCGCGAAAGCGGCGGCGCCCGCAGCGGCCCCGACGGGCAGCCAACGCTACCGCGACCGCCGCCTGTTGGTGCTGTTCTTTGACTGGAGTTCGTTGCCCGAGGCCGACCAGGTGCGCGCCAAGGCGGCCGCTGAGAAGTTCCTGCGCGAGCAGATGACCCCGGCCGATCTGGTCGAGATCGTCAGCTTTGGATCCAAGTTGAAGGTGGAGCAGGAGTTCACCGACGACAAGGACGACCTGATGCGGGTGATCAAGCGGTTCCAGACCGGCTCGATGAGCGAACTGGCCGCGGTGGGCGCCACGAACGTCGACAACAGCGACGATACGGCCGCCTATACGGCCGACGACACGGAATTCAACATCTTCAACACCGACAGGAAGCTGGCCGCGCTGGACGACCTGGCCCGGACGCTGGGGGCCCTGCCGGAGAAGAAGGCGATCGTTTACTTCTCCAGCGGGATCAGCCGGACGGGCGACGACAACCAGGCGCAGTTGCGGGCGACGGTGAACTCGGCGGTCCGCGCGAATGTCAGCTTCTATCCGATTGATGTGCGCGGATTGACGGCGGACCCTCCCGGCGGCTCGGCTTCCAGTGGCGGCGGCGCGCGCGGCACCGGCTTGTATACCGGCCAGACCCAGAGCAGCCAGCGGCAGTCGATGTACGACTCGCAGGACACGCTCACCATGCTGGCCTCCGATACGGGCGGCAAGGCACTACTCGACAACAATGAACTCGTGATGGGCATCCAGCAGGCACAGGAAGACCTGCAGAGCTATTACATCCTGGGCTACTACTCGAGCGACGAACGGCGCGACGGCCAGTTCCGGCGCGTCGATGTCAAGATTGCCCAGACCTCCGCCATGCGCCAGCAGGCCAAGCTGGATTACCGGAAGGGCTACTTCGCCGAAAAGGAGTTCAAGAGCTTCGGCACCTACGACAAGGAGAAGCAGCTCTCCGATGCGCTGTTGCTGGGCGATCCTGTCACGGAGTTGCGCCTGGCTTTGGAAGTGAACTGGTTCCGCATCGGGAAAGAACGCTACTTCGTGCCGGTGGCGGTGAAGATTCCCGGCTCGGCGATTCCCCTGAAGAAACAGGGCAGCGCGGAGACGACCACTTTCGACTTCATCGGGCAGATCACGAACGCCAAGGGCTCGATCATGGGCAACGTTCGCGACGCGATCAAGATTCAGTTGCGCGACCAGAACGCCGGGCAGCTCGCGAATCGCAGCCTGATGTACGACACGGGCTTCACCCTGCTGCCGGGCGACTACACCATCAAGATGCTGGTGCGGGAGAACCAGACGGGCAAGATGGGCACGTTCGAGACGAAGTTCCAGATTCCTGATCTGTCCTCCGTCAAGACCGGGATGAAGATGTCGAGTGTGGTCTGGAGCGGCCAGCGTATCCCGGTGACCGAGGCCGTGGGCCTGGCCGACAAGAAGCTCAAGAAGCAGGATACGCATCCGCTGGTGGACAACAACCAGAAGCTGCTGCCCAGCGTCACGCATGTCTTTCGCAAAGGCCAGAGCATGTATGTCTACGCGGAGATGTACGATCCGGCAGCTCCGGAACCGGCCAACAAACCGGCCGTGACGGCGGCGGTGACGATCTACCAGGAGAAGAAGCTGGTGATGCAGTCGCAGCCGGTGCAGGTGACGGCCCTGCGGGCGAACCGCATGAATACGGCGGGCGTACTGCTGGAGATTCCGCTTACCAGCCTGGCGCCCGGAGAGTACACGGCGCAGCTCAACCTGGTGGATCAAGCTGGGCAGAAGTTCTCGTTCTCGCGGGCTTCACTGGTGGTGCTGGCGCGGTAGACGCGCCGGTCAGACCAGGAAGAACCAGTCCCAGAAGGCATACAGCAGCAGAGCGTTGGCCAGCACGAGTACGCCCCAAACGAGGGTCATCAGCGCAGGCAGGCGCAGCAACCGGCCCGCGGAAGCGAAGGCGGGAAAGACGGGCAAGGCGTAGCGGACATAGCTATGGAGCGGCGGCCTCGAGTTTGCCGTGAGTATGAAGCACAGCGTCCCCAGCGCGTACCAGAAGTATTCCCAGCGAATGGGCCGGACCAGCGACACGCCGAAGGCGAGCAGCATCGCGGCGGCATTCATGCCCACAAACCAGGCGATCTCACCGCCGGAGAAGCTGAAGGCATCCGCGAGCGTCGTCCAGGGCCAGGCCATGGTGGTGTGCCAGTATTTTGGATACGCGGCGGCGGACAGCCCCAGGCCACTCCAACGCAGCCAAACGGGGAAGAGGACCGGCCCGCTGAGGGCCAGCAGCAACGGGGCATACCGCAAAGGACGCTGGCGCCAGGCGATCCAGACCAGCGGCGCCACGACGACCATCCCGACGGCCCGCGACAGGCAGGCAAGCAGGCCAAAGAGCGCGGCCAGCCACCACCGGTCGTTGCGCGCAAACCAGATCGACCAGATGGTAAAGCACATGAGCAGCGGCTCGGCATAGCCCCCGAAAAGGACAAAGCTCATGGGCCAGACCAGGAGCAGCGCGAGGGCGCGCTTCACCTCGGTATCGCCCAAATCCAGCTTCAGCAGTTGGATCAGCCCCCACAGCAGGAAGAACGTGGCGATGCGGGCGGCGAGCACGGCGCCGAGATCGGTGGGGATTCCCACGCAGGCAAGGACGCGGATCGCAGCGGGATAAGCGGGGTAGAACACGGTCGATGCCGGCATGTCGTAGCCCTGCTCGGCGACACGGCGGTACCAGAGCGTGTCAAAGCGCTGCCAGACGCCCCACAGCAGATAGGAAGGGCTGAGGGACGGGGGCGCGATGTTGTCCGCCAGGGAGGCATTCATGGCGATGCGCTGAGGAGTCGCACTGAAGGTCGGCACGAGCACCAGTGCGGCCACCAGATAGACCACGCTCAGGATGAGCGTCAGCCAGGCGGCGGTCTTCGCGGGATGGGACGACAGGCTCATCCGGGGATAGCGGCTTCCCGCCGGAACGCATGAAGTGGAGAGTGACGAGGGGGCGCGATCACTTGGACTGCTCCCGGTAGAGTTCGACGACCCAGGATGGAGGATCGGGCTCGTCGCGCAGGCGGCTGGGCTTGTTGGCCGCGATGGCCCAGCGGTGCAGCCACGAGGGACCGCTGTCGCCGACATACCCGTCGCGCCGGCGGTAGGCTTCATCCTTCATTGCCTTCTCCAGGCTGACGAAGGAGTAGCCCCGGCGGCCCAGCATGGCGGTCAGGCCCGGCAGTGCATCGGCATTCAGTTGGTTGGCGTGGATGAGGAGGATCTGCGGCAGCTCGTAGCCGAGCGTGTCCTGGGAGAGGCGCTCGAACCAGCCAAACATACGCTCCGTGTAGTCCACATAAGCGGTCCGGATGCGGGTGGCGGCCGCCTGGTCGCCCTTCTCCAGGGCATTGCGATAGATCAGCGCGAACATGTAGTCGGAAGTCTCGACGGTGAAGGGCGCGATGCGGTAGCCCTTGCGCTGCAGGAAGCCTTCGAGGGTCTCCCGGGCCTGCTCGGTATTCCCGGTGTGGGTGAACGGGTGGCGGAACCAGGAAAGCGTCTGGCCGTGCTCCTTCATCAGCCCGCTGATCACCTGCTCGCCTTTGAGGATGTCCTCCTGGTAACTGAGCATGGGCACTTTGTTGATGTCGGGGTGGGAGTAGGTGTGGTTGCCCAACGGGAAGCCGGCGTTGAGCCATTGCTGCAGGAGGGCAATGCGTTGGGGGCGTTCGCCTTCCACGTCGAGCTTGCTTTCGTTGACGAAGCCGATGGCTGGGATTTTAGCCTGCCTCAAGCTGTCGACCAGTTTCGTGGTCATGGCCGTAAGCTGGTCGAGCGGCAACTGTGCTCCACCGTTAGGCAGATCGTCGTAGGTAAAGGCGACGCTGCGCTTGGGGGCATCCTGAGCGGCAAGCGGCAGGCACAGGAACACGATTAGAAATAGAATCATGGGATGCGTTTGGCTCTAGTACTAGTCTCTATCGTCTCGTTTGCTTTTGCTCAGCAGGTCCCCCGGCCCGAACATCCCCAACCCCAGTTTATGCGCGGCGCCTGGCAGAGCCTGAACGGAACCTGGTCGTTCGAGTTCGACGACGCCGGCAAAGGCTTGCAGGAAGACTGGGCCGTGGCAGGCAGGAAATTCTCCAGGTCGATTGTGGTTCCCTTCTGCTTTGAGAGCAGCCGGAGCGGGATCGGCGACACGTCGTTTCACCCCGTGGTCTGGTATCAGCGCAGTTTCACGGTGCCCGGCGAGTGGAAGGGGCGCAGTGTCCTGCTCAACTTCGGCGCCGTGGACTACCAGGCTGAAGTGTGGGTGAACGGGCGCAGCGCGGGCTCGCACGAAGGCGGAAACACACCGTTCAAATTCGAGATCACGCCGCTGTTGAAGGCGGGCGCCAATACAGTTACGGTGCGCGCCTGGGATCCTCCTACAGACCGGTCCATCCCACGCGGCAAACAGTATTGGGAGCCAAAGTCGCGCAGCATTTTCTATACGCGGACCTCCGGCATCTGGCAGAGCGTGTGGCTGGAGGCTACGGGGGCCAGCCGGATTGACTCGCTAAAGACCGATGCGTCCATCTCAGGCGCAGTGGATTTCCAGACGCGGATCGCGAACCCTGAGCCGGGCTTGACCCTGTCCTACACGATAAAGAACGGAGAAACCGTGGTGGCCACGGGCACGGGCGCAGCTTCCGACGGGAAGTATGCGGCGGCGGGCGCCTTTGTGCGGAGCCCGCGATTGTGGTCAGTGGAGCGGCCGAACCTCTATGACGTGACGCTGCAGTTGAAGAAGGGCGACACGGTGGTCGACACGGTACAGAGCTACTTCGGTTTCCGCAAAGTCGCCCTCGAGAACGGCAAGGTGACCCTCAACGGGCGGCCGGTGTACCTGAAATTCGTCCTCGACCAGGGCTACTGGCCGGAGAGCCTGTTGACGCCGCCGTCCGACGAGGCGATCCAGTACGACATCCGGATGACCAAGGAGATGGGTTTCAACGGGGCACGCAAGCACCAGAAGCTGGAGGATCCGCGCTTTCTGTATTGGGCCGACAAGATGGGCTTCCTGGTGTCGGACGAAATGGCCAACGCGTACCTGTTCGATGAGCAGTACGTGCAGCGGTTCCAGAAGGAGTGGCTGGAAGCGGTGGAGCGGGACATCAACCACCCGTCCGTCATCATCTGGGCGCCGCTGAACGAGAGTTGGGGTGTTCCGGATGTGACGGACCCGCGGCAGCAGAGCCACCTGCGGGCGCTGTACCACATGACGAAATCGATGGATCCCTCGCGGCTGGTGATCGACAACGAAGGCTGGCAGCACACGGAGGCGACAGACCTGTTCGCGGTGCACGACTATACGGCGAACTATGGTGACTTGAAGGCTCGCTGGGCGAAGGTGGAGGTGAAGCCAGGTGCGGCGCTGCCGCCGCATGGGGTGAATTACCTGGCTCCGGGCAATGTGTACAACGGGTCGCCCCTATACCTGAGCGAGTTTGGCGGAATTGCGTACATCCTTCCAGGCTCCAAGGTGCCGGACGAGGCATGGGGCTACTCGGGCGTCGAGAAGACGCCGGAAGCCGCGCTGAACCGTCTGAGCGGGCAGTTCGACGCCATCGCCCAGAGCCCGATCATCGGCATCTGCTACACGCAGATCACCGATGTGGAGCAGGAGATCAACGGCCTGATGACCTACGACCGCAAGCCCAAGTTCGACGTGAAAGAGCTGAAGAAGATGAACGACCGGCTGAGGTAGCGCGCTAGTTTTCGCCCTCCAGCATGCGTTTGGCTTCGGCCAGCGCCTGCTTCTGGGGCTCCGACACCGTGGGGTAGTGCAGCTTCAGGCCCTTCAGGGTCTGGTAGATGATGCGCGCCACGGCGAGCCGGGAGACCCATTTGTTGTCAGCCGGAATGACATACCACGGCGCTTCTTTGGTGCTGGTGGCAACCAGGCAGTCTTCGTAGGCCTGCATGTACTCATCCCAGTGGCCGCGCTCCTTGGCGTCGGCGGCGGAGAACTTCCAGTTCTTCTCTTCGCGGTCGATGCGCTCGAGGAAGCGTTTCTTCTGCTCGTCGCGTGAGACGTTCAGGAAGAACTTAAGGACCACGATGCCGTTGTTGTGCAGGTACTCTTCGAAGTTGTTGATCTCGCGGTAGCGGCGCTGGAAGATCTTCTTGTCCTTGAGGTGAGGCGGAAGCTTCTGGCTCTCGATGATGGAGGGATGCACCTTGGTGATGAGCACCTCCTCGTAGTACGAGCGATTGAAGATGCCGATGCGGCCGCGCTCGGGCAGGGCCTTGTAGCAGCGCCAGAGGTAGTCGTGATCCAGTTCCTCAGTGGACGGCGCTTTGAAGCTGTACACCTGGCAGCCTTGCGGATTCAGGCCGCTCATCACATGCTTGATGACGCCGTCCTTGCCGGCGGCATCCATGGCCTGGAAGATGACCAGCAACGCATAGTTATCCTGCGCATAGAGTTTGTCCTGGAACTCGACCAGCAGCCGGATACCCTCCTCCAGGGCAGCCGTTGCCTGCTTCTTGTCCATGGATTTCGGCTTCCAGGCAGCATCGAAATCCTTGGTGACGGACAGCCTCTTCCGGCCGGGCGGGACGATCATCCTGTCCACGAAACTGTCGATCCTGCCACCCTCCTGCTTCTTCATTCGGCTTCCTCCAAAAAAGTGAAGCGGGCTGGTGGGCCCGCTGCTGATGAGTATCGGAGATGGGGCGGAAGGAGTCAACGGTGCCGGGAAGCCGGCCTCACGCCGGGCCGTCGGCCGCGGCCAAACTGGCTAATATGGACAGGTGCTTCGCAAACGACTTCAAGTGGTCCTGATCTCCCTTGCCTTGCTGATCCCCTGTTTCTGGCACAACAGGATTCAGGCCGGCGACTTGTCCAGTCACCTGTACAACGCGTGGCTGGGCACGGAGATCCTGGCGGGCCGGGCGGACGGACTGGAACTGGCCAGCCCCACCACCAACGTGCTGTTCGATCGGATCCTGCTGCAGCTCACACTAATGGGCGGCTCGAGCCTGGCGGAGCATCTCAGTGTGCCGTTGGCCGTGCTGATTCTCTTCTGGGGCGCGGTGGCTTGGATTCGAAGTGCGAGCGGAAGCAGCGAATGGACATTCCTGCCCTGCGTGGCCATGCTGGCCTATGGCTGGGCGTTTCACAACGGCCTCTTCAATTTCTATCTTTCCAGCGGGCTCGCCTTCTGGGCGCTGGCGCTGGCGTGGAACCCCAAGCCGCCAAAGCTCGCCGCCGCCGCGGCGCTGCTGGCCGTCGCCTATGTAGCCCACGCCATTCCCGTCGCCTGGTGCTGCGGCGTGCTCGCCTATGTCTGGATCGCGCGGCGGCTGCCCGAAAGGTATGCACTCTGGCTGCCCGCTGCTGCGATCGTGGCGGTCCTGGCCGGCCGCGTGTTGATCGACCTGCGGTACAAGACCCTTTCCACGTTCCACCAGATTCTGGAGATGTCCGCCATTGACCAGGTCTGGGTGTTCGGCCCCAAGTACATTGCACCCGCAACCGTCCTGGGAATGCTGTGGGGCTTCCTCCTGCTGAGGTTGCTCTACACCTGGCCGATGAAGAAGTTCCTCGGCAACGTGCTGGTGCAGTTGTGCGCGGTCATGTCGATCGCCATCCTGGTTGCGCCCACCCGGGTGGAGTTGGGCGGCTACCGGATGGCGCTTTCCTTCATTACGGAACGCATGACCCTGCCGTTCGCCGTACTCATCTGCGTGATGCTCAGCCAGGTTCCGCCTTTGAAATGGCAGAAGATCGGTTTGGCGGCTGTGGCCGTACTGCAGTTCTCCTTCCTCTATGTGGATACCAGGGCACTGAACTGGTGGGAGGATCAGGTGGCCGCCGCCGTCAGGCCGCTGCCCCAGGGGACTCGCGTGGTGTGCTCCCTGCACGATTGGACCAGCCGGACCATCCTCTGGAGCCACCCGCTGGAACGCCCGTGCATTGGGCACTGTTATAGCTATCAGAACTACGAACCCGGGTCCCTCGCCTTCCAGGTGCAGGCCAAGGCGCCGAACCGGATCGTCATGCATGACCCCGTCGACACGGCCTACGCCGGGCGTGGAGACTACGCCGTGAAGAGCCGCGATCTGCCCCTGTACCAGGTGATGCCCTGCCCGGACGGACGGTTGTGCGCAAAACCAATGGTAGAGGGTGAACGAATCGTGGCGTCCACGCTGTCGATGCTGCCGGCCCTCTGGTAGACGGCCGGGCGCCCCGTCACCGCCAGCTCTGATCGCTCATGTCGTAGCCCGGCACGCGCACGTAGTAATCGCGCATCTTCCGCTTCTCGGCGATCGGACCCTCTTCGCCCCACGGACTCGCCTCAAACTCCCGGCACGTCGCCGCTTCCCGCTGCCGCACCTCGGCCAGGTTCGGCGGATCGTTCACCTCGACATAGTGAAACGGCTTCGTCCAGCCCAGCGCCTTGCGGTGCAAATCGGCAATCCGGTGGCGCTTGAAGCCCCAGCCGCACACCGTGATCTTCGACGGCCACTCGCCCTGCAGTTCCTGGAACCGGTACAGCCCGCACAGCACATTCAGGAATGAGTCCAGCGCGAACTCCTCCAACACGGCCCGCGCCCGCACCTCGCCATGCCCCCACCACTCATACCAGTCGGCGATCAGCCAGTACCCCAGCGCCTCGGTGATCGGACCCGCCTCCGGATCCGTCGCCCCGCCCGAGAACACCAGAATCGCTTCCGGGTCCTGCGCCGCGGCTTCCACGCCCGCTTTGATGTGCTCGAGAAAGTACTTCGGCTCGTTGTTCTGGTAAGGCTTCAGATACCACGAGGAGTCGAGCGCCGGGTCCTCGCGCAGGTTCCATACCGCATGGCCCGGAACCAGCACCAGATGTTTGAATTCTGTCATTAGAAAAGCTTCGGTTGATTCGGACCCATGCCCCAGCCCATCGGCCGCCGCGGCACATTGAAGTACTCGAAGGCCCGTTCCGTGGCCATGCGCCCGCGCGGCGTCCGGTCCAGGAACCCCAACTGCATCAGGTAGGGCTCGTACACTTCTTCGATCGTGTCCGGCTCCTCGTCCGTCGAGGCGGCAATCGTGCTCAGCCCCACCGGACCGCCGCCGTACTTCTCCAGCACGGTCAGCATGATCTTCTTATCGATCTCGTCCAGCCCGAACCGGTCGACTTCCAACAGGTCCAGCGCCATCCGCGCCACCTTCAGGTCGACATGCCCCTCGGCCCGCACCTGCGCATAGTCCCGGACCCGCCGCAGCAGCCGGTTCGCAATACGCGGAGTGCCACGGCTCCGGCGCGCCACCTCTTCCGCCGCATCCGTGTCAATCGGAGTCCCCAACAGGCTCGCCGTGCGATGCACGATCTTCTGCATCTCGGGCACGTCGTAGTGCTTCAGGTACAGGATCAGGCCAAACCGCCCGCGCAGCGGAGCGCTCAACAGGCCCTGCCGAGTCGTCGCCCCCACCCCTGTGAAATGGGCGATCGGCAGTGAGTGCGTCCTCGCCCCCGGTCCCTGCCCGATCACGATATCCACCCGGAAATCCTCCAGGGCCGAATACAGCACTTCCTCGATATCCGGCAGCAGCCGGTGGATTTCGTCGATGAAGAAGACCTGCCGGTTGCGGATGTTCGACAGGATGCCCGTCAGGTCGAGCTTCTTCTGCAGCATCGGACCTGACGTCAGATCGAAGGGGACATCCAACTCCTGGGAAACGATGTTGGCCAGCGTGGTCTTACCCAAACCGGGAGGCCCGATCAGCAGCACGTGGTCCATCGCCTCGCCGCGCCGCCTGGCCGCTTCGATCGTGACACTTAGCAGCTCTTTGACCTTGGCCTGGCCGGTGAAATCGTCCAGCCGCTTGGGGCGCAGGCTGGCCTCGAATTGGATCTCTTCGTCCGTGGCGGCAGGCGATACAATTCGGCGCGACTGGCTGGAATCCGGCATGGCAGGCAAACTATCAGGTTAACGTAACAGTTCCATCGAGCGCCGGAACAATGGCTCGAAGCCGCTGATCCCCGGTTCCGCCGCCGCTTTCCTGACCGCTGCTTCGGCCGCCGGCTGCTGGCAGCCCAGGTTGACCAGGGCGCTCACCACATCCGACTGCTCGCTGCTCAGGATCACCGCCGCCGGCCCCTTCGCCGTGGCCGCTGGAGCCGCGCCCAGCCCTTCCATCTTGTCCCGTAGTTCCAACACGATGCGCTCGGCTGTCTTCTTCCCAATGCCCGGCACCCGCGTCAGCATCGCCACTTCCCCGGCGCGGATGATCCGCACCAGGTCAGGAGCCGCCACGCCGCTCAGCGTCGTAATCGCCAGCTTGGGACCGATCCCGGACACGCTGATCAGCTTCTCGAACAGCGACTTCTCCATCGCCTCGCGAAACCCGAAGAGCTGGATCGCGTCTTCCCGCACGTTGGTGAAGATCCGGAGCTTCACCTCGGCCCCGACCTCCGGCAGCGCGCTGTAGGTGGAAACGGAGATCTGCACGTCGTAGCCCACCCCGCCGGCCTCCACAATGGCCTGGTTCGGATGCTTCTCAATCAGGATGCCGCGCAGGTGAGCGATCATTGCCTCCGCAGTCTAACAAACGGGTACTCTGGTAGGAAATGGCGCGTCGAATGTTCTATGTGCAGGAGGTCCGGGGGGAGCAGGCGACCCTGCGCGGTGAGGCCGCGCAGCACGTCCGCAAGGTGCTGCGAGCCGAGCGCGGCCAGCGCTACGAGATCTCCAATTTCGAAAGTATCTGGTTGGCCGAGATCGCTGACTTCGGCAAGGACACAGTCCAATTCAACCTGCTTTCGCCGGTGGAAGCAGTCACCCCGCCCGCGGCCCTGCATCTCTTCCCCGCCCTGATCAAGTTCGATCACTTCGAGTGGATCCTCGAGAAGGCCACCGAGCTTGGAGTCGAACGCATCACGCCCATCTACGCCCTGCGCACGGACAAGGGCCTGGATCAGGCGGCGCCCAAGCGGATGGAGCGCTGGCGCAAGATCCTCTACGAATCCGGCCAGCAGGCCCGCCGGTTGAAGCTCCCGGAACTCGACGTCCCCTGCCGCCTGGAACAGGCGCTGCCGCGAGTCCTGGATCACAAGTATTGGATGGAAGAGCAGCAGGGCCCCTTACCGATCCTGAAGGCCCTGCCGGCCCAGCGCGCGCAAACCGACACCATCGGCTTGTTGTGCGGGCCGGAAGGCGGTTGGGACGATCGGGAACGGGCGGCGGCGGCCGCAGCCGGTTGGACGAGTGTTTCCCTGGGCCGCCAGATCCTGCGGGCGGAAACCGCGGCCGTGGCGGGTCTTGCGGTCATTATGGCTGCATGGGATTGCGGGGCCTAGAAGACGCCTGCGCCAACCTTAGCGGCCGGCGGCCAGGCGGTCGGCCAGGTACTCAGGCAGGCCGGCTTCGTGGATGCGGTTCTGCGCGGCGCGGATGTCGTACTTCACGCGGCGGTAGCGGAGGAGCGAATTCCCGGAATCCCAGATGGCGTACGCGGCTCTCGGGTCGCCATCCCGCGGCTGGCCCACCGAGCCGGGGTTGATCAGGTAGAGGAAGTCGGGGTCGAGATCGATGATGCGCTCGTCTTCGCTGAGGGCGGGTTTCGTCAGGCGCTGGATGCCGCCGCGCTGCCAGCTCCAGCCGCCCTGCAGGTGGGTGTGGCCGAAGAAACAGATCTTGCGCATCATGATCTGGTCGAGCCCGCTGACGTCCACCGTGTCGATGAGGTAATCGTCCTCGCCTCCGGGCGAGCCGTGGGCGATTTCAAAGCCGTCGAAGGTGAGCGGGCCGGCGGGCAATTCGGCGAGCCAGGCACGGCTGGCGGGCGGCAGCTCGTCGAGGGTCCAGAGGGCGGCTTCGCGAGCCACCGAGTTGAACATGAGGGGATCCTCGATGCCGCAGCAGACGGTGTCGTGGTTGCCGCGCACCACGGCGGAGAGCGTTTTGCGGGCCCAGTCAATGACTTCAATGGGCGCGGCGTTATAGCCGACGAGGTCGCCGCAGCAGACGATGGTGTCGTACGCACCTTCCGCGTTCCTCAGGACAGCGTGAAGCGCCTCGAGGTTCGAATGAATGTCACTGAGAATCAGGTGGCGCACAGGCGAAGCAGACTGACTTCCGGCGGAACTCCCAGACGTACGGGCATGGCAACCGTGCCAAGACCCGAGCTCACGTATACCAGTTTTCGGTCCCGCTCGTAAAGCCCGCGCACAAAAGGAGTGAAGAATCTTGCCGCACTGAGGTTCTCGTGCAGGATTTCGACGTTAATCTGTCCGCCATGTGTATGACCGGATAGTGTGACATCGAAACCGGCCTGGGCGGCGCGAGGGAAGGTGTCAGGATTGTGTTGCAGGAGGAGGTTGGCGGCGCCGGGCACGATGAGGGATTCGGCTCCTGTCAGGTAGGGCGAGTGGAGCGGCTGGTAGTCGAAGCCGGCGAGATTGAGCCGGGCCTGGCCGAAGCGAAGCAGCGCGGCGCGCTGGCGCAGGAAGTGGAAGCCGTAGCGGGCGCCCTGCGTGGTGGCGTAGTCGAGGGCCTCGGCGTAGATCTCGTGATTGCCATGGCAGCCATAGATGCCGGCCTCTGCCTTGAGGCCGCGCAGGAGTTGGAGGCAGCCTTCCATGTTGTCGCCGCGGCGGGTGACGAGGTCGCCGGTGAGGAAGATGAGATGGGGTTTGTACTCATTCGCCATGCCGATGGCGCGGCGCAGTTCGGCGGGACCAAAGAAGGGTCCGAAGTGGATGTCGGTGAGCTGGACGATGCGGAGGCCGTTGAGGTCCGGGTGGAGGTTGGGCAAGTGGAGGTCCACCTGTTCCTGAACCATGGAGGTGCGGGCGAGATAGGCTCCGTAGCCGGCGATGGCCAGGGGCGCGGCGGCGACGGGTGCACCCAGGGCGAGAAAACGGCGGCGGTCCGGATGGAAGGTTTCGGCATGCTGCAGGCAGCCGGACCAGATGGCGGCCGAGACGATGAGGCAGATCCAGAAGAGGGAGGCGGCCAGCAGGAAGCCCACGAGGTCAGCCGGCATCCAGCGGAAGTGGACTTCCATGAGTATGGGCAGGCCGGCTGCCAGCCATAAGGAAGTGACGATCAGGGTTGCCTTGATGAAACGGCGAAGATTGGGATTCGCCTGGGCCGGACGGGCGGCCATCAGGCGGAGGGCAACCAGGCGTTGCAGAAAAAGGCAGGAACAGATGACCGTGATCAGCGGCACCCAGCGCCGGAATGTCTCCATGATTACTGCTTCCATTGTACCTTCGGGCGTTGGGCGGACCCCGGGGTACGGCTACAATTGAGGGAATGTCTCTTGTTGTTGTTGGATCCGTCGCCTATGACGGAGTCACTACCCCCGCGGGCAAGGTCGACCGTATGCTGGGCGGCGCCTGCACTTATATCGCACTTTCAGCGAGCTATTTCACGAAGACTGAGATTGTCGCCGTGGTGGGCGACGATTTCGCCCAGGAAGATACTGACCTGCTGGCAGCGCACGGAATCGGGCTGGACGGCCTGGAGCGCGTGGCCGGCAAGAGCTTCTTCTGGGCGGGCGTCTATTCGGCCGATATGAACGATCGCGAGACGCTCACCACCGACCTGAACGTGTTCGCCACGTTCGACCCGAAGCTCTCGGCGAGCCAGAAGCAGCAGCCTTACCTGATGCTGGGCAACATCCAGCCGGCGCTGCAGAAGACCGTGCGCGACCAGATGACCAGCCTGAGCCTGGTGGGCGGCGACACGATGAATTTCTGGATCAACGACTTCCGCGGCGAGCTGCTGGAGACGTTGAAGGGCTGGAATTTCCTGCTGATCAACGACAGCGAGGCGAAGCTGCTGTCGGGCGAGAGCAACCTCAAGAAAGCCGCGGCCGCGGTGCGGGCGCTGGGCCCGAAGCTGCTGGTGATCAAGCGCGGCGAGTATGGCGCGACGCTGTTCCATGAGCACGGCTTCTTCAGCGTGCCGGGCTACCTGCTGCACGGGTTGAAGGATCCGACGGGCGCGGGCGACTGCTTCGCGGGCGGCTTCATCGGCTACCTGGCCTCGCGCGGCGTGAACGCCGAGACCGCCTCGCACCAGGACCTGGCCAAGGCCGTGGTGTATGGCTCGGTGATGGGCAGCTTCTGCTGCGAAGAGTTTGGCGTGGACCGCTTCCGGACACTGACCAGAGATGACATCGAAGCGCGCTTCGAAGAGTTCCGCCAGTTCACCGCGTTCTAAGGCGGCGCGGAGCGGCTCGCACTCAGCGTGGAGCGGCCTGGCGGTATGGGCCCTCCTGTCGATGTGGAGCGCGGTGGCGGTGTGGTACGTCCAGTCGCAGGGGTGGACCCTGTGGTACGGCGATGCGGAAGCGCACCTGAACATTGCCCGGCGGATCCTGGATTCGCGGGCGGCCGGCTACGAACAGATCGGCACGGTCTGGCTGCCGCTGCCGCATGTGCTGATGATGCCGCTGGTGGCGGTGGACTCGCTGTGGCGCAGTGGGTTGGGCGGGGCCATCGTCTCGGGCTTCTGCTTCACGCTGGCCGGGCTGTTCCTGTTCCTGGCCGTGCGGCGCATCTTCGATTCCACCGCGGCGGCCGTTACGGCGGTGGCGGCGTTCGCCCTGAATCCGAACCTGATGTACCTGCAGGCGACTCCGATGACGGAGCCACTGTCGTTGTGCTGCGCCACGGGGTTGCTGTACTTCTGCGCGCGCTTCCACGACAGCCAGTCGTGGGTGGACGCGCTGCTGGCCGGGCTGATGGCCTGCTGCGGAACGTTGACCCGCTATGAAGCCTGGGTCCTGCTGCCCTTCGTGGCGCTGTATGTACTGATCGCGGGCGGCCAGAGGCGCTGGCTGAGCGCGCTCATCTTCTGCCTGGCGGCGGGCGCGGGGCCGGTGTACTGGCTGTTGCACAACCGGATCCTGTATACGAATCCGCTGGAGTTCTACAACGGGCCGTGGTCGGCCAAGGCGATCTATCAGCGGGCCCTGGACAAGGGCATGGACAAGTATCCCGGCGACCACGACTGGCCCAAGGCGTGGGAGTATTACCGGGCGGCGGCGGAGCTGTGTGTCGGCCGGCCGCTGGCGTGGGTGGGCGTGGCAGGCCTGGCGGCGGCGCTGATCAAGCGCGGCTGGTGGGCGGTGCTGCTGCTGGCGCTGACTCCGGCGTTCTATGTGCTGAGCCTGTATTCGTCGGGGACACCGATCTTCGTGCCGCACCTGTGGCCGAACAGCTACTACAACACGCGGTATGGGCTGAACCTGCTGCCCCTGGCGTGTCTCGGGCTGGCTGGGCTGGTGGCGTTGCTGCCGGTGAAGGCGCGCGGGTTTGCGGCGGTGATCCTGATCGGCGTGGCGGTGGCGCCATGGGTGGGCTATCCGCGCAAGGAGACCTGGATCTGCTGGCGGGAGTCGCAGGCGAATTCGGCCGGACGGCGGGCGTGGACGCAGGAGGCGGTGGAGTATCTGAAGCCTCGGTACAAGCGGGGTACAGGTATCTTCATGAGCTTCGGCGATCCGACGGGGATCCTGCGCGAGGCGGGCATCCCGATCAGGGAGTCGCTGCACGAGGGCGATGGCCCGATGTGGCAGGCGGCGGTGGCGCGGCCGGACTTCTTCATGTGGGACGAGTGGGTGATCGCGATCTCGGGCGACCGGGTTTCGCAGGCAGTGAACAAGTTGCGGCGTGGTCCGCGGCGGTATGAGTGTGTGAGAATCTTCACTGCGAAGGATTCTCCGGTGATCGAGATCTGGCGGCACATCCAATGACGAAAATTCCCTTTGCGAAGGCGCATGGAGCGCGTAACGACTTTTTGCTGACGTGGTCGCACGAGGCTCCGGCGGCGGAGCGGCATGTGGCGGCCTCGATCGCGATCTGCGATCGAAATGCCGGCATCGGTGCCGATGGCTGGATGCTGGTATCGCCTCCTTCGAATGGGCGTCCGGCGGCGATCCGGCTGCTGAACTCCGACGGGAGCGCGGCGGAGATTTCGGGCAATGGCACGCGTTGCGCGGCAGCGTTCCTGGTGGATGCGGGCCTGGTGGGCGAGGAGGTCCTCATTGAGACCGGCGCCGGCCGCAAGGAACTGCGACTGCTGGAGCGGGACGGGCTGAAGTTCATTTTCGAGATGAACATGGGCACGGCGGTGATCGAGGAAGGCCACCTGAAGTTCGCCCTGCCCTGTAAGGACGGCGTGCGCGAATGCACGATCCTGTGGGTGGGCAATCCGCAATGCGCGCTGTTTGTCGATGACTTCGATTTCGACTGGAAGGCGCTGGGAGCGGAGATCGAATGGCACCCGCAGTTTCCGAAGCGCACGAACGTGAGCTTTGTGAAGGTGGAAGACCGGCACACGCTGGACGTGCGGTTCTATGAGCGCGGAGCGGGATTCACGATGTCGAGTGGGACGGGGTCAACGGGGGCCGTGTCGGCGGCGATGGCCCGGGGCCTGGTGGAGAGTCCGGTGACGGTGAAGACGCTGGCCGGTCCGCTGGAGTTCCGGGCGGAGGGCGACGTACTGCGCATGGTGGGTCCGGCGGAGATCATCGCCGGCGGCGAGTTTTACTTCGAGGACTGAGGGCAGACAAGGGACGTAGCCGGCACATGGCGGCCCGCGGTTCGCGTCACGAAAGCCCCAGGCTCCGCAGGTGTCCTTCCACCGCCGACAGCAAGGCCGCCGTCCGTTCCGGCCAGCCACGGTACTGGTTCTTCAGCGGCCACCCCAGCGCCTGCAGCTTCTGATAGATGCTTCTGGCGTGCTCGAGCGCCTGCCGCGCCTCCCGCAGCCGCGCCAGCGCGTCGCCATGTTGCGCGGCGTTGAGTCCGCCCAGACCCAGCTCAAAGTTGGCGCCCGCTTCGATCACCAGCCCGAGCGGCTCACCGGGCGTCAGGGCCACATAGCGGGCCGCGGTGCGAACCGTCTCCCGGCGCCATTCCATCCCCGCTGCCCAGTCACCCGAGCGCTCGGCCACCCGTGCCAGGTTGATGACCGTGACCTTGCGGTAGTCAAGGCAAGTCAAACTGTCCGACGAACTCGCATCCGACAGCCGTAGCGCCGTCCTGAGATGCTCCCGTGCCTCGGCGATACGCCCGGTGCCCTGGACCAGCACCTCAGCATACTTCGCATGGGATTGGACGGCGGAGCACGCCGCCTCGGGATGAGCGGAGTCGGTCTCCACAATGCGCTCGGCTGTACGAATGGAATCGCGCAGCTTCTTCAGCGACGCCTCGGTCCTCTCCAGCGACTGATAGCACGTCCCCTGCGCCATCTGGGCGGATTTCAGGATGCGCAGCAACTGGCGGTCGTGCGGGTCGCCGCGAATCAGGGCGGCAGTCTCCAGTTCCAGGCGCCGGTAGAGGGGGATCGCCTCCTGGGCGCGGCCCGCGAAGTTGTGCACCATGCCGACCTGTTCCCGCGCCAACAGGTAGCCCAACCGGCAGGCTCTGTCCCGCCCGCAGGCCGGCAGGCCGCCGGGATACAACGCCACCGCCTGTTGTGCCGATTCCAGAGCCTCCGCATCCGGACCCCGGCCCCATGTAATCGCGCGGGCCAGCCGCCCCAGGGCCAGCGCCCGCGCTTCTCGCCAGCCCTTCCCCTGGCGGCCAGGCGCCTGCCCGACCCGCTCGACGGCACGGTGTGCGGCTTCAATGGACCGATGGTCGCGGCCACAGCGTTCCTCGATCTCGGACAGCGCGCGCCACGCCGCCGACTCGGCCTGTGCGGCGCCGCCCGGATCCATCCCGCTGAGCAGCGCGATCGCGCGTTCCGCCTGCACGCGCGCCTGCCCGTTCCGGCCCGAGAGCGAGAGGGCATTCGCAATGCGTTCCAGGGAAACGGACAGCTCTACCCGCAGGCCAGGGTCCCGGGGATTGCGGGCCAGCAGGTCTTCGAGGATAGCCGCCGACTTGCCCAGGTTCACGACAGCGTTGCTCTGATCCCCCAGGTTGGCCACCCGCCCGTAGCCTTGGACCTCACCCACCCTGCGGTAAGCCAGGGCGGTTTCCCGCCGCACGCCATCGTCGCCGTCCGCGCCGGCGGCGATCTGGTCGAGGTACTGGACGGCATCGCTGGCCATTTTGGCCCGCAGGGCGGTGGAGCCGGGCATGTCGCTCAAACGCTCCTGATACTCGAACATGGTGGAGCGGGCGTAGCCTTTGATCTGCTCAAACCGCCGCTCCGCCAGACGCTTCTGGGAGAGAGTCGCGGCGACGCCCGCGCCCAGTACGGCCAGCAGCATGACCGCGGCCGCCACCGCCCAGCAGCGCCGCTGGACAAAGCGCCAGGCGCGGTACCAGGCCGCGCCCTGGCGCGCCTCGACGGGCTGGCGCCGCAGATGCCGTTCGATATCGCGAGCCAACTGCTCCACCGAAGTGTAGCGGTGGGCCGGATTCACCTCCAGCATCTTCAGAACGATGCTGTCCAGATCGCCGCGCAGGGTGGGCCGCCAACGGCTTGGCGCGGGCCTGGCGCCCTGCGGCAGCTGCCCTGTCAGCAACCGGTGCAGCACCACGCCCAGCGAGTAGATGTCGCTGAGGGTATTGGCCGGCTGGCCCGCCAACTGCTCGGGGCTCGCGTAGGCGGGGGTCATCACGGCCTGTGTGATGCCGCCCTGGCCGGCATCGAGGCTTGGCCCCTGTTCCAGCAATCTGGCGATACCGAAGTCGAGCACCTTCACCTGGCCCTCGCGGGTCACCAGGATGTTGGAAGGTTTGAGGTCCCTGTGCACCACCATGTTCTGGTGCGCATACTGGATCGCCGCGCAGACGTCCAGGAATACCGTCAGGATCTCCCTGGCCGGGCGGCCGGCCGTGTACTCGGTCAGCGGGATGCCGTCGACATACTCCATCACCAGATACTGGCTGCCGTCGCCGGCCTCGCCGCCGTCGAGCAGACGGGTGATGTGCGGGTGCTCCAGCAGGGCCAGGATCTGCCGCTCGCGCTGGAAGAGCCGCTGCCGGCTTCTGCCGCCGAGGCGCGGGATCAGCTTGATGGCGACTTGCTTGTAATACGACTGGTCGTCGCGATAGGCGAGGTAGACGCTGCCCATGCCGCCGCTGCCGATCTCCCGGGCGATGCGGTAGGGGCCGATGCGTTCGGGAGGCTGCGGTCCGGCGCGCCGTCCCAGCACGGGTTCGGCGCCGAAGAGGTCGCCGGACTCCGAGTAGTTCCGGGCGAGATGCAGTACGGACTGGCGCAGTTCCTCATCGGCACCGCACTGCTCAGCCAGGATGTCGTCCCAGGCCCCTTCGGACTCGTCCAACAACCGGCCAGCCAGGTCTCGAATACTCTTCCAGCGCTGTGAATTGATCCCGTCGAACGGCATGAAGGGAAAAACGAATGGAAGTATTTTAGCAGCCGGCGAGGTTTCCAGCTATTGCCGAAGAACCTCTTCGGGAACCATTTGCGCTCCCCAGCTATTCCCGTAAGTTCAGTACCAGTACGCACATAACGACGGTCACTGGCGTTGTATCTTTTTTGGCGTAGTTTTTCTGCGGATTTCGAGAGTCCTGATGAACCACCCGGGCCGGTGCAGTCCGGGCTGAGTTTAATCCTCTATCTAGAGAACCGAAAGTAAAGGTCAAAGATGCAATTGAGCAATATCGAATATCGCGCCGCCCGGCCGCGGACGGCGCCTTGCTGGGTCAGGCCGCTGCTGGTTTTGGCGATGTTGACGATGGGCGCCTCCTCGGGCTTTGGGGCCATGTTGTACGACATCAACTCATCGGGTAGCGGCTCGCCCTTCGCGGGGTTCAACGGGAATTGGGGTCTCCGTTTCAGCCTCACACAGACGATCACGGTGGGTTCGCTGGGATTGTGGGATGAGGGTGCCGACGGCCTGGCCGGCGCTCATTCCGTGGGTGTGTTCACGCTGGGGGGCAGCCTGCTGGGCTCGGCTACGGTCGACAACTCCAGCAAGGTGGTCGCCTCCGCTTCCACCGCCGGCCGCTGGTTGTTCAGCAATGTCGCGACGCCGTTTGACCTGACCGCGGGCTCGTATGTTCTCGGCTTCTACAACCAGAGCGGCGCGACGGACCCCTTCCGGGGCAATTCGGCCACGACGTTCATGAGCGGCGCCAGTTGGGAGGCAGCCCGTGCGCGCTCCGGCGCAGGCGCGTTCGCCATGCCGGATGCCGTCAGCGGCGGGATCAACCAGGGCTGGCTTGGACCGAATCTGCAGACCGCGTCTCCGTCCTCGGTGCCCGAGCCTTCGACCTGGAGCCTGATGGTGTTGGCCGGCGCCGCCGGCGCCTGGCGCGCCCGGTCCGTGCGCAAGGCTCAGCGTTCGGCGCGCAGTTGATCGGCCAGCCAGACCTTCGCCATACCCCATTCCCGGTTCACGGTGCGGGGGGACACGCCGAGATGCTCGGCCGTCTCCTCCACCGTGAGTCCGGCGAAGAAGCGAAGCTCCACGATGCGCGCCTGTTGTTCGTCGAGGGCAGCCAGCCGGGTGAGCGCCTCGTCCAATGCCTCGAAGTCCATCCCTCCGGCCCGCACCTCCAGCGAATCGTCGAACTCGATGCGCTCCGCGTCACCGCCCCTTTTGGCGGCCTTCCTGCGCCGCGCGGCGTCGACGACAAGGCGGCGCATCACGACGCCCGCGAAGGCATAGAACTGGGTGCGGTCGCGCCAATCGGTTTTGGTGTCCTTGAGCAGGGCCAGAAACGCCTCGTGGACCAGGGCCGTGGGTTCCACGGTGTTCCGGCGGCCGGCGTTGCTATGGTAGCGAGCCAGTTGACGCAGCTCCTGGTAGATCAGCGGGAAAAGCACTTCCCCGGCCGATTGGCTACCGCCGCCCCATTCGCGCAGAAGTAGCGTGAGATCTCTGTCTGGCATGTCCGAAGGATTGCCATTCTAGCAGACAGGTGCCTCTGACCCCTGGCATCGTTCATTGTCATGCTGCAAACACAAGGAAGACGGCCAGTTGCCTCCATCCGAGGAGACATCTCTTGTGCTGTCCGGCGGCCCAGGGCTCATCATGACGGACTCGCCGCCGCCGGCGGACGGGGCCTCCGAGCGTGTTGGGCCGAGCCGGAGTGGCTTCCTTTCGTCAGGTAGCCGGGCAAGGTGCGGCGCGGAGATCGTTGCCGCCGGCGGGTTTGCGTTCCCGGGCCGAGGTTGGCGGAAGCGGCCGTCCTCGCCCGGAGAGGGCCTGAGCGCGTAAAGTGAAAGAGAATGCCTGCTTATCGATCAAGAACCACCACGCACGGCCGGAATATGGCCGGCGCTCGCAGCCTCTGGCGCGCAACCGGAATGAAGGACGGCGATTTCGGCAAGCCGATTATCGCCATCGCGAATTCCTTCACTGAGTTTGTTCCGGGTCACGTTCACCTCAGGGAGCTCGGGCTGCTGGTAGCCGGCGAGATCGAACGGGCGGGCGGTGTGGCGAAAGAGTTCAATACCATCGCCGTGGACGACGGTATCGCCATGGGCCACAGCGGCATGCTGTACAGCCTGCCGTCCCGGGAGCTGATCGCCGACAGCGTCGAGTACATGGTCAACGCCCACTGTGCCGACGCGCTGGTCTGCATCTCGAATTGCGACAAGATCACGCCGGGCATGCTGATGGCCTCGCTGCGGCTGAACATCCCGTCGATTTTCGTTTCGGGCGGGCCGATGGAGGCGGGCAAGGTGCGCCAGGGCGACCTGGTGCGGTCGATCGACCTGATCGATGCGATGGTGGCCGCGGCGGACCCGGCCGTCAGCGACGAGACGACGATGGATATGGAGCGCTCGGCGTGCCCGACGTGCGGTTCCTGTTCGGGCATGTTCACGGCGAATTCGATGAACTGCCTGATGGAGTCGCTCGGGCTGGCGCTGCCGGGGAATGGGACGCTGGTCGCCACCCACGCAGACCGCGAGAGGCTGTTCCGCCAGGCGGGCAGCACGATTGTGGAACTGGCACGGCGCTACTACGAACGGGACGACCTCTCCGTGCTGCCGCGCGAAATCGCTTCGATGCACGCGTTTGAGAATGCGATGACTCTCGACATCGCGATGGGCGGCTCCACGAATACGGTGCTGCACCTGCTGGCCGCGGCCCAGGAAGCGGGTGTGCCGTTCACGATGGCGGATATCGACCGACTGTCGCGCCGCGTGCCCCATCTGTGCAAAGTGGCTCCGTCGTCGGCGAAGGTTCACGTGGAGGATGTGCATCGCGCCGGGGGTATTGTCGCCATTCTCGGGGAGCTCGACCGGCACGGGCTGATCCAACGGAGCACCTACACCGTGCATGCGCCCACGCTGGGCGATGCCATCGAGAGCTGGGACGTCCGCCGCAACCAGACCGCGGAGGTGGAGCAGTTCTACCGCGCTGCGCCAGGCGGGGTCCGCACCACGCGCGCGTTCAGCCAGGAAGCGCGGTATGACCAACTGGACCTGGATCGCGAAGAGGGCGCCGTGCGCGACGTCGAACACGCCTTCAGCCAGGATGGCGGGCTGGCCGTGCTCTACGGCAACCTGGCCGAGGACGGCTGTATCGTGAAGACGGCCGGAGTGGATGCGTCCAACCTGGTGTTTTCCGGCCCGGCGCGCATTTTCGAGAGCCAGGACGATGCGGTGGAGGGCATTCTCAGCGACCGGGTTGGAGCCGGCGATGTGGTCGTGATCCGGTATGAAGGCCCCAGGGGGGGGCCCGGCATGCAGGAGATGCTGTATCCGACGAGCTATTTGAAGTCGAAGGGCCTGGGGAAGAAGTGCGCGCTGATTACGGACGGCCGTTTCTCGGGCGGGACTTCGGGTCTGTCGATCGGGCATGTGTCGCCGGAATCAGCGGAAGGCGGCCTGCTGGCGCTGGTGCAGGAGAACGACCGGATCGAGATCGATATTCCCCAGCGGTCGATCCGGCTGGCCGTCGATGAGGCGGAACTGAGCCGGCGCCGGGCGGCCATGGAAGCGAAGGGGCCGGAGGCGTGGAAGCCGGCCACGCGGCAACGCACGGTTTCGGCCGCACTGCAGGCCTATGCCGCGATGACGACCAGCGCGGCACGTGGAGCGGTGCGCGACGTGAGCGGCCTGGCGCGGCGCGGCCGGTAGTCCGGCATCCTGCTAAATGGATCGGCTCTCCCGGGACGAGGCCCAACAGTGGTCTCGTGGACGTGGAGGGCCGGTCCGCGCCCAGGACGAATTCTGGATTCAATTGTCAATGATCCGTAGCAGAGGGAACTCCGGCTTGGGGCGCGAACGGCGGAGGGGGCCGTCCGTGGCTTCGTTTCGTTGACGCGCGGCGGCTTTGCCAGGACGCGATGATTAGAGGCCCGAAAATTTGTAGTTCAGATTGGGCAGTCCGTCTTCGCGGATCGGGTTGGTTTCGTTTCGCGGAATGCGGAGCGACTGGAGGTCGGCGATCTGGTCCTGGTTGTCGGGATGATTGGTGTCGATGCCAGTGGTGAGGTGTTCGAGGGCGCGGCGAGGCCGGCCATAGCCTTCGTAGAAGAAGAGCTCATCGGTGTTGCTGGTCAGACGGGTGACTTCGGCCAGGGGAACGTTTTCGCGGACGGCTTTGACGACGTCGGGGTGTTGTTGGGCGAGGGCGGCGCGTTCGGTTTGGAGCTTGCTGAGTTCCTTGATGGCGCGGTAAAGGCCGCGCTCGAGGTCGCGGCGATAGCGGGCATAGCGTTCCAGTTGGCCGTCGTGGGCGTTGGTTTCGGCCAATGGGTCCGTTTCGGCAAGGATCAGGCACTCGAAGGATTCGATGCGGCGCAGGTTCCAGGTGTGGGTGAGGATGCGGTGAAAGATCTCCTCCTCGATGCAGTTCGCTGGCCGGGTGTCGAGGCGGAGGGACGCCTCGAGTGCCGTGAAGGCGGCGCGGTCTTCGGGCGTGATGGTGAGGTGCTGGGCGGTGAAGCCGTGGCTGCGGGCGTTCTGGGATGAGCGGGCTTTGCCCTCGATGGTGACGGGTCCGGTGGACTTCCTGGCGTTAGCCTGGTTGGCGTTGATCTGAGCTGCGGTAGCCATGATGCGAATCTCCTTGTAAATAAAAATGGCCGGCGTGGGTGCCGGCGCGATTCCAGAGTAAGGGGTGCGTCAAGAGAAAAAGGACCGTTTTTGAGAGGGTCGTGTTGAAAATAAACAGAAAAAAGAGTTACGGATGCGGTGATGACGAAACCTCAATGTGAGAATTGAGGGGAGAAGTGGGGTCAGGGCAGTAGGATTTGCGCGGCGCAGGGCTTCGTCTGGAAGATCAGGACTGGACTTCCCAGAACGCGAGAATACCCGGCACACGCCTCACAACGCTCACCGCAAGACTCAAGGCAAGTGGTTCGCCAATGATCTCCTGTGGGCCGCCTGCATTCCCTGCTGGATGCCGGTTCATCCCGGCGCCCGGACCACCTGACGTCGCGTTTGCCGGGCTGAGGGGGGCGCTGTAGAATCGCAGAATGTACCTCGAACCCACCGGAGCCGGGCAATGACGCGCGAGGACGCCTGGGCCTTGGCGAACGACTGGGTGGCGGCCTGGAACGCCCACGATCTGGAGCGGATCCTGGCGCACTACGACGACGCCGTGGTGCTGACTTCTCCGGTAGCTGCCCAATTGCTGGGCACGCCCGACGGCAAGGTGGTGGGCCGGGCCAACCTGCGAGCTTACTTCCAGCGAGGACTGGAAGCCTACCCGGCGCTCCACTTTCAGCTTGAGGACGTGCTGTGGGGCATTCAGAGTGTGGTGCTGTACTACACGAACCAGAAGGGAACGCGCACCGGTGAACTGATGGAGCTCAACGCGGACGGGAGAGTGGCGCGGGTGGTAGCCCACTACAACGCTTAGGCGCGGGGGCTCTGGGGGTCCAGCAGGTCCGAGACGCGGGCGTGCGGTGAGTCGATCAGAGGGACGCATTGGAGATCGAACGGTGAGGCGCGCTTCGCCTGGAATCGGGGGCGTCCCGGCCTGTCTCATTTGCCTCTTTCTGCAGCGATGTAGTATCGCAATATCCAGAGCTCCACTTTCCGAAGTCCTGCAAGACCTGGGCGATTCACGCAGTCGGTGCCGTTCTCAGCACCTGAAGTCCCGACGCTCGTGCAACTGCTCGAAGCTCTCCTTGGCAAACCTGGCGGGCCTTTCGTTGCTGTCGAGAATGGGTGCCTTTGCGGCGGTTTGCAGAGCGACACGCCCGACGTGCCGTTTGCCACGCGGGTCATGTTGGGCAGTGACCCAGCGGGCGAATGGCTGCGAATCGCAGAGTGACGCAACGGGAGGTTGTCGCGGCCGCCCTGATGCAAGGGCGCCTGGGCCAAGGCAGGGCATTCTGTGCGGATTATGGCGGCGGCCCTGCGCGGCCATGGTGAGTCCCATCGACATTCATGCCGCCTGGCATCAGGACAGTCGAGACCTGATTTCGATTCCGGGGAGGACGAGGTGCGAGCCTATGTCATTGATACTGTGCCATTTCCGGCGTGGACAGGATCAAGTGACGAACAGATGGCCCTCGTCTCAACTGGTGGGCGGGGAGGATTTCTGTCTTCGACAAGCCCCGGTATCGCATGAAGAACTCGCCAAGCACGGCCGGCCAATTTATCCGTTCGCGCATCCAGTGGAAGACTGCAGAGTGCTCCGCTCCGAGCCACGCTCGAATGAAGAGGAGCTTGCTCCCTACTGCCGCTCCTCGTGGCAGGCCGTGCAGTCCTGGCGGGCCTTCTTCTCGGTGTGGCACGCTATGCAGGAACGCATGTCGTGCGTCACTTCCTTCTTGATCACGTCGCGCTGGGGCACAGGGCCGTGGCAGGTTTCGCAGGTGGTTCCGGCGGTCGTGTGCACGCGGTGGCTGAAGTAGACATAGGTCGGGAGCCGGTAGACACGGACCCAGGGGAGGGGTTCCTTTGCCTTGGCCGCGGCGGCCAACTTCTGAATGTCCGGACTGCCGGTCTTCACCGTCCGGTGGCAACTCATGCAGAACGATTCGGCCGGAAAGCCCATCGCCTCGCCGGGGTCGGCGTTTTTGTGGCAGTTGTTGCACTTCAGCCCCAACGCCAAGTGCGTCTTGTGACTATATGCAATGGGCTGCTGCTGGCCGTAGAGTCCCACGGCCAGCAGCAAGAGGCCAACAACTTTCCAGGGCGACCGGATCACTTGGGTGTCACGTGAATCAGCGCACCGGGATTGGCGTCTTCCAGCATCCACAGCGAACCATCGGGCGCCTGCTCCACATCGCGGATGCGTTTGCCTACTTCCCAGCGCTCGGCGGTCTTGGCTCCGCCCTTGCCGTCAAAGAGGATGCGCGTGATCGACATCGTCGCCAGGCCGCTGACGAAGCCGCTGCCGTCCCACTGTGGGAAGGTCTGCTTGCCGTGGTAGAACATCAGGTTGCCGGGCGCGATCACCGGCACCCAGTAGAGCACGGGCTTCGCCAAGTCGGGCCGGGTGTCGGGATTCGGAATCGGCACCTCGTCGTAGTTCTTGCCGTAGGAGACGAGGGGCCAGCCGTAGTTCTTGCCCTTCTCGATCAGGTTCAGTTCGTCGCCGCCGCGGGGGCCATGTTCGACCTCCCACAATTCACCGGTGGGCGAGAAGGCGAGGCCGTAGGGGGCGCGGAAGCCGCTGGCCCAGGTTTCGGCCGGCGTCTGGTTGGGTCCGGGGAAGGTGTAGGCGCTGACCGGCTGCGCGGTCTTGGCCAGTTCGGTGTTACGCGGCGGATCGATCAACGGGATGGTCGCTGCGCCGGTCTTGCCGAAGTTAGGGTTGCCCGGGGCTGGCTTGCCATCCAGCGTCAGGCGCAGGATCTTTCCGACGGGCTGGTTCGGGTCCTGTGCCGGCGTCATGCGCTGGCGGTCGCCCACCGTCATGTAGATGTACTGACCATCGGCGGAGAAGGCGATCTGGCCACCCGCCTGGCCGCCCTTGCCGCGAGGCATCTGGCGCCAGATCACTTCGAAGTTCTCGAGGCGGGGGACGCGTCCCAGATTCAACTTGGCGCGGGCCAGCGCCTGGCCTCCGCCGTAATCACCCGGCTCGATGTAGGTGATGTAGATGCGCTGGTCGGCGGCGTAAGTCGGCGAGACGAAGACGCCCAGCATGCCGTTTTGGCCCTGCCAATAGACGGGCGGCGTCCCGCTGAGGGCCGCGATCTTTTCGCCCTGGGCGGAGACCAGCCAGATGGGCCCGATCTTTTCGGTGACCAGCATGCGGCCGTCCGGCAGGAAGGCTATGCGCCAAGGCAGTTCAAAGTTGGCCGTGGTGGTCAGCTTGAACGGCAGGGTGGGTTCGGGCTTCTGTTCGCCCACATTGACCTGGGCCCAAGCCGAGATGGCCGAGGTCAGAAGCAGTGCCGCTCTCGCCAGTTTCATCGTCATTGTCTTCGCTTCCCTTTCAAAGATGTGGTTCGGCAGGCCGGCCACTGTTCCGGACCCGGGGTTGACACTGCCTTTGCCGGCGCCACGGGCCGCCATCCGAAGTGACCCGCCCGGAGCAGGAGTGCGGATCAGCGGCTCACCCGGTGCGATCGTGAGGCGAACGGATCAAGGCACACTCGCTAGTTAACAAGCTGGAGACATGTGTACAAGACACTGTCGAGCGTACACTTCGGTTCAGATTAGCAGCTTCGGGGCTCATTTTGCAGTCGTGAGGATTTGGCCGTTTCCTGGAGGCTCAACGCGCACAAGGAGATGGAAGCCCTTTTACTCTGATGCGGGGCAGCGTCTCGCGGCGCTGTAAACTCATCCGAGCGGGCGGCGCCGAGTCTCGCCGAGGCGGCTCCTACTCGTTGTTCTCGCTGCTCGCTTTGCTCTCCTTTGATTTCGCTTCGATCAAGCGTTTCGTGAGGAGAACCAGCCCCAGGAGTTGGGTCCACTCCGACACGATGTTGCCGACTACCTGGCCCCACTTCCCTTCGGAATCCATCTTCAGGTAGAGGGCGGTCCAGCCCACGCCGGTGAGCCCGAGAAAGATGGACAGCGAATGATCCCGAAGCGTCTCGAGGACACGGCCGCGGAAGCGGCGGTCCGGCTGTTTGCTCTCGGCGGACCCGACCTCGTAGAAGTACTTCGTCGCAATTACGGTCACTACCACACCGGTCCAGTCGGCTATGGCGTTCCCGAAGTACGAACCGCGATGTGTCTTGGGGTCGTTGATGAGATACAGGACGAACCACAGAAGGAGAATCGCGATCGCGGTGAGGCTGAGTCCGTGTTGTTTGAGGAATCCAGCCTTGGGGCGGGGCCCGCTTCTCGTAGTCATACCGTCCAGTGTCCCATCGGGTGGAAGCCAGAAAAGACCAGGAGAACAGGATGAGAATGAGATGCCGTGGCGGGTTCCGGCCGCTGTTTCCTGTTACCGTGCGTCCTTCGACGCCCGGATGGCCGCCGCGAAGGACTCGAGGGCCGAGCGCAACTGGGCGGACAGCCCGGGATTCGCCACGATCTCGTCCGCAGAGAACGGCTTGCTGGAAGGGTTCAAGGTGATGGAGGCTTCCGGCACCACCTTCGCGGACATGACCGTGAGCGTTTCCAGCAGCGAAGCCTGGGCATAGGTCCCGCGGGGTGAAGCATTGAAGAGGGTAACCGGCTTGCCCACAAACTCGGTGCCGCCCACTACCCAATCCAGTGCGTTCTTCAGGGAACCGGGCACTCCGTGGGCGTATTCGGGCACGGAGAACACAACGCCATCGCAATTCCTCAGACTGGACCGCCAAGCGGTGACGGCCGGCTCCACATTCTCGCCGTCGTGATCAGGATTGAAGTGGGGCAAGGCGCCGAGCCCCTCGTAGACGAGCATGTCGATCCCGGTGGGACACAGCGTGACCGCCGCCCGGAGCAACTCCTTGTTCGAGGAGTTGGCGCGGAGGCTGCCTGATACCGCAAGGATTCTCATGGGGTGGACACTCATTTGTAAATCCTGACTTCACAGTGCCGGCTGCCGGCAAGGGCCTCGCCGGACCGGTTCCTCTATTGGATGCGCATATACTCGCAGGATTCGCGAACTTCCGATCACGCCGCCGGGATCCTGGACCGGATCCCGGCGATTTCGCATAAGTCACCTTAGCGCATGCCGTTGTGCATCGCCTTGTCCCTGGCTTTGTCCATGCCCTGGCTCATCTTGCCTTGCAGGCCGGCGACCTTCTCGTTGTAGAAGCGGGTCATTCCTCCGGCAATCTCGTTCAGGGAGTCCTCCACCGCAAAGTGGCCGGAGGCCAAGCGGTGCATCTCGGCGGCGGGCAGATCCTTGAGAAAGGCCTCGCCGCCCTCTGGCGTGAAGAAGATATCGTTCTGTCCCCAGAAGATGATTGTTTTGGGTTGATGCTCCCTCAGGAACGCCTGCCATTTGGGATAGAGTTCGACGTTCTTGCGGTAGTCGTAGAAGAGGTCCAACTGCACCCGGCGGGCATTCGGGCGTTGCAGGAAGGCGGAGTCCGACTCCCAGTTATCCGGGCTGATGAGTTCCGGGTTCTTCGCGCCGAACAGATAGATGCCTTTGATCGCGTCATGTTCCAGGAAGGCGGCCAAAGGCTTCTCGGTCTGCGGGCTGCGGTCTTTCCACAAGGCGCCCCGGAATCCATCCCAGGCCTTGGTGAAGCCGATCTCGTAGGCGTTGGTGTTCTGGATGATCAGCCAGTCGAGAGCTTCCGGGTGGCGCGTCACGATGCGGAACCCGACCGGTCCGCCGTAGTCCTGCACGAAGAGCCCGTAGTGATCGAAGCCGCGGTCCTTGAGAAACATTTCCACCACTTCGGACAGCTTGTCGAACGAGTACGCATAGACCGCGGGATCCGGCATATCGCTGTTGCCAAAACCTGGATAGTCGGGCGCTATGACGTGGAAGCGAGCCGCCAGCGCGGGGATCAGGTCACGGTACTGATGCGACGAGGCGGGAAAGCCGTGCAGCAGGACCAATTTGGGGCTGTCCGGATCACCGGCCTCGCGGTAAGCGATGGTGAGTCCATCCACTTTGGCCGTCTTATAGCTGGTGGGGACGCCCGCCGAGGCGGAGGCGAGGAGGGCGAGGCCGCCGAGAATCGAGGTCAGAATCCTGGTGTTCATCGTGTTGTCTCCTGGGGCATTCCGCTAGGCGGACTGGTGGCCGGCCATGGCTACGGGCACGAGCGGGAAATCCACTTCCGTGCGGGCTACATGATTGAAGTAGTTGGTGAAGATGTTGATGGCGACGTTGGCGACCACTTCCGTGATCTCGGCGTCGGTGTAGCCGGCCTGCCGGACACTGGCAAGTGCGGCGTCCGACACTTCGCCGCGCTGCACGACGATGGCCTGGGCGAACCGTAGTCCGGCGTCGCGCCTGGCGTCGGCGGCATGCGCGTCGCGGCTGGCCGCAATCTCTTCCGGAGTCAAGCCGACCATCCCGCCGATGGCGGAGTGCGCCGAAAGGCAGTACTCGCAGGAGTTCGCCTGGGCGACGGCAATGGCGATCTGCTCGCGGAACTTCGCATTCAGGACGCCGGTGGCGAGCGCAGCCCCGAAGTGCAGGTAGCCTTCGAGGGCGGAGGGCGACGTGGCGAGCGTCTTCATCAGATTGGGTGTAATGCCCAATTTGGCCTGGACGCCATCGAGAAGTTGTTTCGCCTTGCCCGTGGCATCGGCGTGATTGATTGCTGTGATCCGCTGCATGGTCTGTGTAAGCTCCGTTTCCTTGGTGTCATCGTCGTGACACCTCATAGAGTGCAAGCTGGGGGCCACGGCAGTGTCGCCGTAAACCTCTGAAAACAATCACCTACTCATTGAGAGCAAAGCATGAGTTTTCATGATTTGCGACTTCTCACAAATGGCTTCCTGATTTCTCGGGACGCAGCTCGCCATGAATCCGAGGCCAGGGCGCGCGACTTTGGCGGCAGGGCGATGAGGTGGGGCGGAAGCTCTAAGAGGATTGAGGTCCGCCGCACAGGGGGCTGGAGGGGCAGTTCGGGTTGCGGCCGGGGTTGGCGCTACTGCGGGGTGGTGAAGAAACGATAGACGGCCCGGGCGGCCTCAGCCAGGGTCTTTTCGCGAGCGGCTTCGTCCTGCGGCGAGAGCTTCAGGAAGACGCTGAGCAGGATGTGGCCCTGGTCTCCGGGCAGGACGATGCCGCCGGCGTCGCTGGTGCAGAGATTCAGTTTGTCCTTCGTGCCTCCGGTGCCGGGGAGGTGCCACACCTGCACGTCCGCGGGGAGCAGGGCCTTGAGGCGGTTTGGACACTGGCTGGCCTCCGTCATCCAGGTGAGCAGGAGCTCGGACGGCTTCGGTTTGAGAAGCTGGCGGCGGTGCACCATGGTGAGCAGCGCTGTGTAGGCCTCCGGCGTGGCGGAGTCGCGCGGATCCATGGCCAACGCCACGGGTCCGCGTTTGTCGAAATCGTCACGGGTTTCCTTGGCGGTGCGATCGATGCGGATGCCGTCTTTCACCAGACGTTCCAGGGTGGTTTTGAGGGGCGGTGTTCCGCCTGAGAGAGAGAGCAGGAAGGCCGCGGCGGTGGCGTCGTTTTCCGCAATGGCATAGCGCAGGAGCTGGCCAATAGTGAGAACGGCGCCTTCGGGATAACGTTCGCGGATGGGGCTGTGGCCGGGGACGTAATTCTCGGGTTCCACCTTGACCATTTTGCGGAAGGGGAGGAGCCCGGCCTCCATCAGGCCAATGACGCGCAGGGCGACGGGCAGGTGGTAGAGCTCGGCCAGGGGGAAGCGGTCCGTAGCGCGCCAGCCGATGCGCAGGTTCGTTTCGGGGCAGATGGCGGCGAGTCCGAGTTGGCCGCCGGACTCCTGCTCGATGCGCGTGAGCTCGGCCGCGAGGGCTTTGGTGGCCGGGGTCTGGACATCGGCATCCTGGCCGAAAGCCGCGGCGGCGAGCAGCAGGAGCAGGGCCAGGCGCATCATTTGCGGGTGGGCGGCGGGCTGAAGACGACCAGGACGACAAGCGGGTCGACGCCGGTGTTGCGGATTCCGTGGAGCACACCGGCGGGCGCGAGGATGAGGTCGCCCGCGGCGACGGCCGAAAGTTCTTCGCCGAGTTGAACTTCCCCAGCGCCGTCAAGGACCACGTACATCTTGTCCTGGTCGGCGTGGGTGTGGGCCTGGTGCTGCTGGCCGGGGAGCAGGCAGTTCAGCCCGGCGTACAAGTGGTCGGCCGCAGCCAGCGAGACCTTGCCCATTTTTTCCGGTGAGAACTGGGCCTGGCCGGCAGCGGCACGGACGATGGTTCCTTGGGGCATTCTCTTTTATGATGCGCCAGGGACGGGCCCGGGTACCAGCTCAGACCCGCGACCCGGTCATTTCGGCCACGAGTTGGAAGAAGGCCTTCTTGCGGTCGGTGTTGATGCCCCAGTTCACGGGCGGGCACTGGAAGCCGTCCTTGTAGTTGCTTTCGCCAGGGTCGAAGTAGCCCCACGAGGCTCCGGCGGCGACCGCGGCGGCGAAGTTGTTCTCGGCTTTGTCGAAGTCGAAGTGGTCGTCCTCATTGAAGAGGATGGGCATGGGACGATAGCCGTCCACCTGGCGGGTCTGCTCCACCATCTGCGTAATGCGTTTGGGATCGCTGACGCCGTTGCCGTGCAGGAGGAGGAAGTCGGACTCCCTGACGACGTTGGCATGGGGGATGGCGCCGCCGTTGAAGCTGGCGCTGACGTAGTTGCGCTGGCCGCCGGTGTTGATCGATTTGGCGAGGGCGATGAGTTCGTGGATGCGCGGAGCCTGGATGAGCGGCTGCTGGTAGCCTTTGCCGTCGCACTCGTTGGCAATCTCGACCATGACGTGCCAGTGGCGGCCGTTCTGGAGGAAGAGCAGCGTTTCGCGGACGGCCTTGCGGACGGCATCGTCGTTGGCGAGGTATTCGTCCTGGCCGAAGTAGAAGATGCCGAGGATCACACCCATGTGCCAGAGCTTGGCCTTGTCGAGGATGAGCTGCAGCCGCTTCATGTAGGCAGGCTTGAGGGAGCCGTCGAGGGCGATGGCGCTGTTGCGCCACGGCTGTTCCTTGGAGTAGCCCTGGGGACTGCCGCCCTGGAGGTTGAGGGTGATGGCGCGCAGACCGTGTTTGCGCCAGGACGACAGGCTGTCGAGGAACTCCTGGGTGTTGCGGTTGGGGTCCCACTTGCCGGTGTCGGGGTAAGCCCAACGGGCGACGGTTTGCGGGTTCTCGTCGTCGTAGATGCCCTGGACCATGCGCGAGTTCAGCAACAGGCCCTCAATGGGGTGGCCCTTCCAGACGCAGCCGGCGTAGGTGGGCTGGTCGTTGAAGTGGAACTTTTCGCCTTTGATCTGGATGACGGGGTCGGGCACCTTGCGGATGGGTACCTGGGCGGCTAAGGCCGCCGATAGAAATTCTCGCCGGGATGGCATGGACACGCGCTCCTGAAAGTGATCAGAACGATCGTACGCCCATGGTGACCATGTCATCCACCTTCATGGTTTCCTTGACGACATAGGGCTCGCCGTATTTGGCGCCGATCAGGTTGCCGTAGTAGCGGGCGATGGACCGCAGGCGGTCGTGAATCTCGGCCTTTTTGGGGAAGAGGCCGGCGCCTTCGGCGGTTTCGCCGTACTGGGATTCGTAGGCGAAGAGGGATTCCATGCGGCGCTCGAAGTAGGGCGTGATGTCCACGACGAAGGACGGATTCACGGTGGCGTAGCTGGAGGCGTAGACGACTTTGAAGGGGCGGTGCGGTTCGGCGAGGTCGTCCATTTTGCGGATGCCGGAGAGGAAGGCGGCCTCGAAGCCGAGGATGGAGGCGACGTAGTGATCGGGGTGGCGGGCTTCCCAATAAGGGAGGATGAGCACCTTGGGTTTGAGGCGGCGGATGACGCCCATGAGGGTCATGCGCAGGGGGATGCTGTTCTCGAGGCGGGCGTCGGGCATCTGGAGGTTTTCGCGGAAGCCGAGGCGCAGGATGGTTGCGGCTTTGCGGGCCTCTTCCATGCGGAGTTCGGGCGTACCGCGGGTGCCCATGTCGCCGGCGGTGAGGTCGAGGGCTCCGGTGACGTAGCCCATCTCGGCCATTTTGAGCAGGGCGCCGCCGCAGGTCTGTTCGATGTCATCGGGATGGGCGGCGAGGGCCAGCACGTCGAGGGCGGGCGCGTCGTCAAGGTCGAGTAAGGGTGGATAAAACATTTACCAGAGCAGGTCGCGACGCTGGCGGTAGAGGTCGCGTGTTTTGAAGAGGTGGATGAGGGCCATGCCCGCGATGAAGCCGCCGATGTGGGCGAAGAAGGCGGTGCCGCCGCTGCGCGACTGGATATCGGAGATGGAGCCGAAGCCGCTGAAGAACTGGAGGGCAAACCAATAGAGCAGCACGGCGTAGGCAGGCAGATCAAAGGAGAAGATGATGATGAACCAGCCCACCATGGTGATGCGGGCGTGAGGGAACTTCATCATATAGGCGCCCATGATGCCGGCTATGGCGCCGCTGGCCCCGATCATGGGCACGCGCGAATCGGGATTGATGAGGTACTGGCCCATGGCGGCGGCAACGCCGCAGAGCAGGTAGAAGACGAGAAAATTGCCGCGGCCGAGGATGTCCTCGATGTTGTCGCCAAAGACCCAGAGGAAGAGCATGTTGCCCAGCAGGTGCATCCAGCCGCTGTGCAGGAACATGGACGTGAAGAGGGTGAACCAGTGGAAGTGCTCCGGGACGAAGCCGAAGGCGGCAATGAGGTCGTTGCGGGTGAACGGGTCGAAGGAGAGCTCGAACAGAAACGCGAGCGCGTTGAGGCCGATGATGAGGGTGGTCATCACCGGCTTCGAGAAACTGCGCTGCGAATCGTGAATCGGGATCATGCGCTCAGGTCCGGTAGGCTTTGAACTCGGACTTGGTGCGGCGCTCTCCGCGGGCGATGAGGGCGCGGGCCTCGGATTCCGGCGAGATGCCGCCGCGAGCGCCCATGGCGGTACAGTTCAAAGCAGCCATTGCGTTGGCAAATTCGAGGGCTTCGCCAATTTCGAAGCCTTTCACCACAGAGTAGCAGAAGGCTCCGTGGAAGACGTCCCCGGCGCCGGTGGTGTCGAGGCAGTTCACCACGAAGGCGGGGGAGTAGACGAAGCGGCCGCCGACGCGGGCCAGGGCTCCGTGGGCTCCGAGCGTCATGGCGGCGACCTTCATGCCGTAAGTGTCCTGCAGCAGGATGAGGGCCTTCATGGGGTCGGCTTCGCCGGTCCAGCGTTCCGGGAATTCGCTGGAGGTGATGAGGTAGTCGACGTTGGGCAGGACGTGTTCGAAGCCCTTGTAGATGGTGTCGACGTCGACTGTGACGGGGATGCCGTGCTGGCGCGCGATGCGGGCAGCGTGGGCGACGGCGGGGGTATCGTGTCCGTCGATGTGGAGCAGGCGGGCGCAGGTGATCTGCTCCGGGGTGATCTCCTCGGGATCGATCTTGAGACAGTCGGAGCGGCTCCAGAAGACGGTGCGCTCTCCGGTGGTCTGATCGATGAGGATGTAAGCGGACTGGTTTGGGCAGTTGGTGCGGCGCTGGACGTGGTCCAGGTTGACGCCGGAGCCCTGGAGGCTCTGCCACTGGATGTCGCCGCGCTGATCATCGCCGATGGTGCCGATGTATTTGGTGCGGAGACCCAGCGCGGAGCAGCACACCATTGCGCTGGCCACCTGGCCGCCGGGGCTGAGCACCTCAGTGAGGAAGGGCACTTTGCCGCCGTAGGAGGGGAAGTGCGGGATGACGAGCATGGTGTCGGTGGCGTTGAGGCCGACGCCGACTACGTCAAACTCGGCCGTGGCGCTCATTGCAGGCCTCCCATGAACTCTTTCATGGTTTGCGCCAAAGCATCCGTGGGTTTGGTGATGTTTGTCATTTCGGTAATGTGGCTTTCGCCGGGAATATAGACCAGTTGCGACCGGAGACCGGCCGATTTCAGGGCTTTGTCGAACTCGATCGCCTGCTGGGGCAAGGTGGCGTAGTCCCACTGGCAATAGGTGACCAGGAAGGGCGGGAGGCCGGCCTGGATCTGTTTGACCGGGGAAGCGCCTTTCAGAAGTTCGGCATCACCGACGAAGGCGTTGGACGAGGCGGAGCCTTCCAGGCCGGTGACGTCATAGACACCGCTGAGGGCGAGCACGCCGAGGATGCTCTTCGCATCCAGATTGTGGGGGGCCAGGTATTTGGGGTTGGTCGCCAGCAGCGCCACCAGGTGGCCGCCGGCGGAGTGGCCGGCCGCGAGGATCTTCGCGGGATCGCCACCATGGGCTGCGACGTTTTTCACGGTCCAGGCGAAGGCGGCGGCAATGTCCTCAATGTGAGTGGGGTGCTTGTATTTGGGCGAGAGGCGGTAGCTGGGGACGACGACGACGTAGCCGGCCTTGGCGAAGAGATTGCCGAAGAAGGGGTACTGTTTGCGATCGCCGGATTTCCAGGCGCCGCCGTGGACAAAGAAGAGGACGGGCGCATTGGCGGGCAGGTCGCTCTTCTTATAGATGTCGAGTTGGAGCTTGGCGGCGTCCTCGGGCGCTCCGGTAGTGTACTGGATGTCCTTCTCAACGATGACACCCGCATCGAGGGCCATGCCGGGCAGGCCGATCTTGGTGGAGTCGGGCTTATCGGCGCGGATCGCATTGGTGTAGATCCAGGGGCGCTGTTCGCCGTCGACCTCCAGCCAGGCTTCGGCGCGGTAGGAGCCGCGGCCGGGCACGGTGAATGATACCTGAGTGCCCTGCTGCTCGGAGACCACCTTCCCGTCCTGGAAGAACTTCCAGTTGGCGGGAATGGGGGAGCGGGCGGTGAGGCGGGTGGTGCTGGCGAGCGGGACGGTGTCGCCCATCTCAAAGAGGCCCAGGTTGTTGGCGGCGGTGAAGGAGAAGCCGGCGGGGTCGCAGAGCCAGTCGTGCGAAACGTAGGCGCGGCCGGCGCGTAGGGAGTCGATCACGGACGCTTCGGAGAGTTCCCTCGCCAGGATGTGAGTGACCGTGTTGCGGAAGGCGACGGGGTAGGGATCGAGGACGAGCTTGCCGCCCGCGAATACTTGATTCTGGTGGGCGTCGTTGGCGGCGATGCCGGTGAAGGGGCGGGTGGCGCTGATGCTGTCCCAGCGGGCGAAGATCTCGGGCCAGTAGTCGCAGCCGGAGGCGAAGGCCTCGTCGGGGTACTGGCGGAAGAGGGCGGACAGTTCCTGCACCTTGGCGGGCACGGCGAGGGCTGCTTTCAGGTAGGCGATGAAGTCGGTGTCGTCCTCGGCGTCGGCGTGGCGGTTGTAGATCTCCATGCCGTCCCAGCCGTCGGGCGAGGCAGTGAGTTCGCCTTCGGGGTGGGAGTGGAACCGGACTCCGGGAGCGGGCGTGGGATAGACGAGTTCGTGCTTGCCGCCGTTTTCAGCTCCGGCCAGGAACAGGACACCGTCGCGGAGGCCGCGCCAGGTATCGGGTTTGGGTCCGTTGTGGTCGCTGAACATCACGACGCGGATGCCGGTCTGTTTCGCGGCAGCCAGCACTTCGGCGCGCTTCCCAAGAGTGTGGGGCGCATCCTCGGCATGGACGTGGAGGACGGCGGGGAAATCCTGATAGACACCGACGGGCGGGCCGGGCTTGCGAGCCGCGGCGAATTGCGTGCGGGCGGCGTGGACGGCAGCCAGACGCTCAGGAGCGAGGCGCTCCACCGTGGTGTACTTGCGGCCGGGCTTGAGTGCGGCCTGGCCGCTGAGGGCGCTGCCGGAAAATCCTCCTACGAGAAGGAGCAGCAGCGCGGAACGAAAGCTCATGAATGGAGGATAGCGCGAGCGGCGGTCACTTCTGTGGGAGGTCGTACAGATAGATGGTGTAGGGGTGGCGGTGCACCTCTACTTTTTCCACCTTCGAGGGCTTCCAGCCCTTGATTTTGAACTCCAGGGAAACGACTCGGGACCCGGGCCTGAGCTCCTTTTCGAGCTTGGGGCGCAGTTGTTCGTTGGCATCGGTCATGAGGTAAAGCGAGACGACGTTGGCGGAGGCCACATCGACGCTCATCATGTCACCCTCGATGACTTTGACCTGATCCTGCAGCCCCTGGGAATCAGCGGACTGCTGGACCTTTCTCACGAGCGTGGGCGAGAGTTCGACGCCGACCGCCTTGGCTCCGAAGGTGCGGGCGGCGGAGAAGAGAATGCGGCCATCCCCGCAGCCGAGGTCGAAGAGGGTCTCGCCGTTCTTCAGCCGGGCGAGCTCCAGCATCTTTTCGACGATGGGCTGGGGGGAAGTGACGTACGGAGCCAACTTCTTGGGCTCCATGGCCTTAGGCGGCAACTGCAGGGCGAACGCCGACTGCACTGCCAACGCGGCCAGGACAACGGGCCAAACCCGTTTCCACGATTTAATGTAAAGCTGCCTCATTGAGACCCCTGGACGACGACGCGGTATGAGCACTCTTCCCTGCTTTGAATTTTACTATCTTCCCCACCATTTCAGTGACCGCGAACCAGAGGTCGCGCGGACGGCTGATGGTGAATTCCGTACCCTTGAAATACCTGATGGCCTGGCCGATGCTGTCGCGCCAGGGCGTCAGATGCGGATACAGGTTGTAGTTCATGTAGAACACGGGGTAAGCCGGATCCACGACTTTCAAGGTGTCGGCGGGGACGTTTTCGGCCAGCATCACTTTGGGGCCAGCAAAAATCAGGGCATCCGGGGATGACCCTTCATTCTTGAACTCAGTCCGGATGAGATCGCCCAGAAACTCGGTTTCGCTGTTTTTTTGCTGCAGCTTCGCCAGGTTGACCCGGCCCAGTTGCAGACCTTTCAACGCCTCGCCGATGGCAGGGAAGTCGATGTGATCGGTCGAGTCCTGACGGTACAGCACTCGCTGTTCCTGTAAATTGAAGGCGACAATCGAAAACTTGGCGATATGCGGATCGCGCTGGATGCTGCGCAAAATCGATACCAGAGCAGTGGTATCGGCCGGCTGGAGCGTGGAAGCGGTAGAGTTCTGGGGCGCAAAGTTGACCAGCACCTTGACCGAAACAAGAGCTTCGGCGCCCGAGCGGTCGACAGGCGGTTCATCGAGGAACTCTTCCTTGTCGCTGGCCGCTATCTCATTGGCGGCCATGCTCATGGAGAGGGCCTTGTCCTTGACCGGCAGAGCGGCCTCGGACTCCCAGAAACTGGCGCACACGCGTTCCGAACGGTCGCGCATCAGCCAGTCGACCTGGTATTTCCCTTCTCCGATGTCGAAGGTTCCCTGCAAGTAAGCGTCCCCTTTGGCGTCCGCATCCACGGACGGCACCCGAATCTTCTGTGAGAAGTACACGGGCTCTTCCTTCTTCTCGTTGGACGTGACACGGAAGAGGATGGTTAACAGGTTTTCCGAGCCGGAGAGTTCCTTCAGTGGAACGGAGATATCGAAGCCTGAATGGAACTTCAGGTCGAAACCGAGAACCGGTTTCGCGGGGGTCACGATGCAGGGGAGATCCTTGCGCGTCTCGCGTGCTTCCAGCACCGCCATGTCGCTGCCGACCAGGCTTGGTCCGCCGTTGGCTCCCTTCATCACTGCCTGCGCGTGCAGACCGGAAGGCAACCACAGAAAGACTCCTATCGCCCCAAGGGCGAGCCGTGTTCGACAGCCACTTTGCGTAATGCGCATGGCCCCGCCGTCCCCTATTAGATTCTAAGCCCGAAAGACCACCGGCACGCCCGGGCGGCAGGTCCCGCGAACCATAAGATATAGATCGAATGATGACGCGTTTGGCTTCAGAGTTCAACCGCTCAATTCTCTTCGCCACAGCGGATTAGGCGGTTTTGTTGTGGTACCCTGCGTGAGTATGGCTAGCCGCAGTGTAAATAAGGTGATTCTGATTGGCCATCTGGGCAAGGACGCGGAGACCCGCTTCACCACGAGTGGAGTGTCGATGTCGCGTTTCACCCTGGCTACGAACCGCCGGGTGAAAGACAATCAGACGGGTGAATGGAAAGACGAGACCGACTGGCATAACGTGGTGGCGTGGCGCCAGGAGAACTTGGCACAGTACCTGACCAAGGGCAAACAGATCTACGTGGAAGGCCGCCTGCAGACGCGGAGCTACGAGGATAAGGACGGGGTCAAGAAGTACTCGACGGAAGTCGTGGCGGAAGAGATCTTCCTGCTGGGCGGCCGTGGAGAAGGGCCCAGCGGCGGCGATTCCTGGAGCGACGCTCCGGCGCAACGCGGACCGGTTTCCCAGCCGAGGCCGCGCACCGCTCCGGCGGCTGCACCCGCCAGCGAGCCGGATTTCGGCGGCATCTCGGACGACGACGTTCCGTTCTAAACCGCGCCACGGCGCACAGTCACAGAAGAGATCCTGAGCGGGTAATGCGCCCGCCCGGGATCTTTTCTTTTGCGATGGGCAGCCCCGCCCTAAGCACTTGACCTGGCTCGATATACGTGCGGCCCCGAGGCTAGTCCGTGCGGAGCGCGGCCATGGGATCGAGCCGCGACGCGCGGCGTGCCGGCCAGTAGCCCGCCATGACCACCGCGGCCAGGGCGACCGCGGCCACGGCGATCAGGGTGAGCGGATCGCTGGGCTTGACCCCGAACAGCAGGGACGCGAGGTAGCGGGTCAAGGCCGAGGCGGCCGCCCACCCGATGGCGAGACCCAGCACGGCGGTGGCAAGGGCCTCCCCCAGAATCATCCTGAGTAGATCCTGCCCGCTGGCGCCAACCGCCAGCCGCACTCCAAACTCGCGGGTGCGCTGCGCCACCCGATAGGACATCACCCCGAAGATCCCGCTGGCGGCGAGGGCCAGCCCGATGACGGCGAAGATGGTCATCAGGGTGGTGTCAAAGCGCTGCGGGGCGATGAACTCGGCGAGATTCTCGTCGAGCAGGCTGACAGCGACGAGCGGCTGATCCTTGTCCACCGACGCGACGGCGCGCTGGAGGGCGGGCAGCAGGTGCTCCGGGTTGCCGGCCGTGCGGACGACCAGGGCTCCCGGCTGGATCGTGGTCGAGCGAAACTGCTGATAAGGCACGTACATCTCCAGCATGCCTTCCCGCAGCGGGCCGATGTGGCGGGTATCCTTCACGATGCCGACGATCGTCAGCCACGGCAGGCTGTTGTCTTTGCTGGCGGCGCGGATCTGCTTCCCAAGAGGATTCTCGCCAGGGAAGAGTTGCCGGAACAGTTTCTCGTTCACGAGAACCACGGGCGCCGAGCCTTCCGTGTCGTTGGGGGCGAAGTTGCGTCCGCGCGCCAGGGAGATGCCGAGGGTCGAAAGGTAGGCGGCATCCGAACAGCGGATGGCAATGTCGAGGCGCTCGCCGGGCTCCTCAGTGCGTCCAAACACCTCAAGCGTGCCTCCGGCGGAGCCGCGCATGGGGATGCCTTTGGTGACCGTCGCCGCCAGCACGCCGGGCGTCGCGCGGACGCGTTCCAGGACATCGGTGAGGAATCCGGCGTACTGCCTGGGACTGGAATAGTGCGAGGGCGGCAGGGCGAAGTTCGCAGAGAGGACATGTTCTGTGCGGAAACCGAGGTCTACGGCCAGGATCGCCTGGAAGCTGCGGAGCAGCAGTCCGGCTCCGATGAGCAGCACGAAGGCGAGGGCGATCTCGGCGGCGATCTGGGCGTTGCCGAGAATCCGGCGGCCGCGGCTGCTGATGGATTCGCGCAGGCTGGCGCGCGACAGGGTGAAAGCCGGGGCCAGGCCGAAGAGGAGTCCGGTGACGACGGAGACCGCGGCGCTGAAGGCGAGGACGCGCCAGTCGAGGCGGGCTTCGTTGAGCCGCGGCAGGACGTTGTGAGCGAGAGCGACCATGGCGTCGAGGCTCCAGTAGGCCAGCAACAGTCCGCCCAGGCCCCCGAGAAGAGCCAACAGAAGCGATTGGGCCAAAAGGTGAGCGATGAGCCGGGCGCGGCCGGCGCCCAGGGCGGCCCGGATGGCGATCTCACGGCGCTGTCCGGCGGCCCGGGCGGTGAGCAGGGTCGCCACATTGAGGCAGGCAATGAGCAGCAGGAACCCGACCGCGCCCATCAGGGAGAAGAGCGCCTTGTTGGGTTTCCCGGAGACCTGGTCCTTGAGGGGGAGTAGCTGAATGCCCCAGCCTTTCATGGCGGGGATGGCGTCGGCGGTTTGCCGGGCTTCGGCGTCGAGCACCTGCTGCGCCGCCCCGGGGGTCCTGCCCGGCGCCAGACGGGCGATGACCATGAGGGAGTGTTCGGTACGGCTGGTGGCGCGCGCGGCATCGAGCCGCAGCGGCATCCAGACATCCACGCGGTCACTGACCGAGACCGGCGGCAGGAATCCATCGGGCATGACGCCCACGACACGGCAAGGCTGCCCGTCTGAAAACACAGACTTGCCGATCACCGCCGGATCGCCGCCCAGCCAATTCCGCCAGAATCGGCTGCTGACCAGGACCGGGCAGGATCCTCCCTGCTCCTCTTCCGGCAGAAACGCCCGGCCGAGCATAGGCTGGATGCCCAGGGCGTTGAGGTAGCCCCCGCCGATGCGCTGCACCTGGACGCGTTCCGGCCAGGGTCCGCCGGTGAGGGTGACGACGTCCCAACCCCAGGCGCCCACGGCGTCGAACAGGGAGGAATTCGCGCGCCAGCCGAGGTAGGCAGCAGGGGAGGCGCTGGTGACCGGATTCTTCGATTTCCCCTGGGGCGCCGTTTCGGAGATGGTCATCAGGCGATCGGGCTGCGGGTAAGGCAGCGGGCGCAGGTAGACCGTATTGATGAAACTGAAGATGGCGGTATTGGCGCCGATGCCGAGGGTGAGGGTCAGAATGGCGGCGAGGGTGAATCGGGGATTGCGCCGGAGGGCTCGCAGGGCATAGGTCCAGTCGTTGAGATGCACAGGAAGCCTCCCAGAGGGCAGTGCTGGTCATGCGGCGGCCAGGATGGACTCAGTGTAATACGGGATCTGCGATTACGGGAGCAGGTCTGGCCCCGTCAATCGAATCCCAATCGTCAACGATGCGTGCGTCCATGCGAAGCTCCTCCAGAGATGGGCCATTCTGGCGGATGAACACCTGAGATTTTGTCCCAGACCATTGACGTGGTGAAACCGCCTGACTCCTCGGCGAGGAGCGCAGAGCTGGAAGAGAGTACGCCCGGGGTCAGTTCGCCCACGGTTGATGCCCGGCAAGGAAACTCCAACGCCAGCATCGGGTCCACCGCAGGAGCACCCGGCCCCTCACCGCCGGAAGCAGGGCAAGAGCATCCAAACTTCTTTACCCCAGGTAGATGCGTAAACCGAGGAACGCAGCCAGGGCGAGCCCCAAAGCCACGACTGGTACCAGCCCCGCGGCAGGACGGGCCGTCAGAGCTTCCATAAGAATACTGTGAACGATACGAACCCTCCCACCAGGGCCACCCACCCCCACCTCCGCGTCGGCGTCAGCTTCCACCACATGTAGAGCCCGGTCACCACCCACAGCAGGAAGCCCAGGCAGACCACGTCCACCAACACGCCCCACAACTGGTTGAGGAATCCCTCCTGTTCGAAGCCGCCGCGCGCGTGCAGCCCGGTGAGGAAGTGATCGAAGCGGAAGCGGCGATCCTCGGCGACCAGGCGCTGTTCGCGGATGTAATACTTCACCTGCGTCGAGCGGAGCGAGGTGTAGATATAGACGTTCAACTGTTCCGGGCTTTGCCGGTAGACGCCGAAGGAGCCGGTCAGCCCGTTGTCCTTCATGATGCGGGCGCCGACGGCGCGCAGGTCGCCGCTTTCCGGCACCTGGATGGCGTAGGTCCGTTCAAAACGCTGATTCCACAGCGGCAGGCCGAGGGCCTTGTCCCGCTCTTCGAAAAACTCGCCGTGGTTGAAGGAGAACGAACTGATGCCGTACATCAGGAACCAGGGCAGCAGCGCCATGGCGAGATAGAGATGGGTACGGCGGTTCAGGTGGCTGAATCTCATATCGCCACCAGGAACAGAACGAACAAGGCGGCACCGCCCAGTGCGAAGAGGGCGCCCAGGCGGCGGGCGAGTTTCATCTCCCACCACATCCAGAGGCCGGAGAGCACCCAGAAGATCATGACTACAACGAAGAAATCGACCGAAACGGCCCAGGCATCGTCGGCCAACGAGTCGAACTGATAGCCGCGGCGGCGGTGCATGCGCTCCAGGAACCCCCGCGACTCCCAGGGCACTTTCTCAATCGTCAGTTTCCGGCTCGCGGGCTCAAACGTGAGGCGGCGCGGCGTGATCGGATCCAGCCGCTGGATGACCACCGCGTCGTCCTTCATGCGGCGGTTGGCGTTATACGCCCCCTCCAGGTTGAGGCTTTGCAGGATCTGACGGGCCATCTGCTTAGCTGTCGAGCCCTCGGGAAACGACCCCTCGTAGGTCATTTCGCGCTCCAACACCGCCGGTTTCGGCGGCCCAGCGTAGAGTTCCTTGAACCATGCCCGATGGTTCATGACGAAGGTGGAGGCCGTGTACATGAGCACCCACGGAGTCAGAAACAGCGCCAGGTACATATGTGTTCGGCGCAACACCTTAGAGAACATATAGGGGCGAGTCTACTACGGAAGCCCGCGCCCCCGTGGAGTTTCACCGTATGGAGTCTGGTTGTACCCCACCCACGTGGTAGAATCGCGGACACAAGTGATGGGGATTGGATTGGGTATTCGCGGCAGAGCCGTACGAGTTGGCTTGTTGTATGGAGCCATGCTGGCAGTGTGTCCAGCGGCAGATGCTCAATATCAGGACGCCCTCGTGGCGGCTCCCGAGCGCTACAAGCTCGTACTGGAGAACCAATTTGTGCGTTTGATCCGCGTTGAGGCGGATCCGGCGGCAGTCACGGCGATGCATACGCATCCCGGGCTCCCCATGATGCAGGTGGCCTTCACAGAAGTCCATTCCATCACCACCAACGCCAACGGCACGACACGCGAAAGTCATCGCGACGCACGAACGGCACGGTATTCACCCGGCGGCGCGGAGATGGCCCACAGCACCAAGAGGTTGAGCAGCGCGCCCAGCCGTTCGATGCGCATCGAGTCGAAGCTTCAGCCGGATCCGAATGTGGTACCCGGGCCGCCGCTGCAGGATTCCCATTTCGCGGTCGAGCAGGACAATCTGGATTTCCGGGTGACGCGCGGCAAGTTCGCCGCCGTCGAGAAGTCCAATCTCAAGCTGACCCTGACGAGACCCGCGGTGCTGATCTTCTTTGGACGGCAGAAATGGCGGGTGCGCGACGAGAAGGGCCACAAACGGAACTCGAGCTTCGAGGACGGTGACTTTCTGATCCAGGAACCGGGCCACTTCCGGCTGGACAAGAAACTGGCCGCCCGCGAGTCAGAGGTTCTGGTGGTCGAGTTGAAGGGCCGGCCGAAGTAGACGGCCTATTCGTCGCGTAGTACCTGCACGGCCTGCGTACCCGCGGCCCGCATGGCGGGAATCCCGCAAGCCAACGTGCACAGGCCACCCAGCGCCGCGGCGACCAGCCCATAGACCCAGGGGTCCGTCGCCTTCACTTCAAAGAGCAGGCTCTCCACGATCCGGCCCCCCAGCAGCGCGATAACCAGGCCGACAGCGAGACCCGCGCACACCGGCGCCAGGCCACGTCCCAGCACAAGGCGGAACAGCTCAGCTCGTTGCGCCCCCAGGGCGGCGCGAATCCCCAGCTCCGTACGCCGGCGGGCCACCCAGTAGGAGACCACGCCATAGACGCCCAGGCCGGCCAGCAGTAGCGCGAACACCGCAAAGCCCAGGGCCAGCGCAGCCTGGAATCGCCGCCGCGCCACGGCCTGATCCACAACCGTATCCATGGTCAGGAGCTGAGCCACGGGCACCTCCGCATCCGCCTCGTGCACGGCGCGGCGGATGACACCCGCCATCTGCAACGGGTCGGCGGCCGTGCGAATCATGAGCACGGCGCGAGTACGGGATTGCTGCCAGTGCGGCAGGTAGGCCATCAGGACCGGTCCCTGGTCCAGTTCGACAGAGCGATTGTCCTTGACGACGCCCACCACTTCGGCGACGGGCGAATCCGGTCCGCCAAACCGCAGGGTGCGGCCGAGAGGATTCAGGCCGGGCCAAAGGAGCTTGGCCGCTGCTTCGGAGAGAATGATGACCTTGCGTTCACGGTCCGCCTCGGCAAAGTCGCGGCCGTTCAGCAGCTGCATGCGCATGGTCTGGAAGTAGCCGGGGCTGATGAAGCGGATGTTGGCCATGGGCCGCTGCAGCATGGGCCGCGTGTCGCCCTCGATCGAAAGCGGATTGATCCAAACCTGGCCGCGCAACGGCATATGGCTGACGAGGGCAGCCGACTCCACTCCAGGCAGCGCGTGTACCTGCGCCAGCAGCTTGTCGTAGAAACGGGTGCGGTCGGGCTGTCCCTCATAACGGGAGGTGGGCAGCACGACCTCCGAGGCGAGAACGCGTTCCGTGCGGAAACCTTTGTCCACATTCAGGAGGTGCAGGAGGCTGGTGCTGAGCAAACCGGCAAAGACGAGCAGAGTCGCACCGAGGGCAGCCTGTGTGCCCACCAGGAGACTCCGCACACGAGCGCTGGCGCGGCTCTCGGTGGTGGTGTGGCTGCCGGCCTTCAACGACTCCTGCGGATCCACTGACCCCAGGCGCCAGGCGGGCAGCATGCCGAAAGCGGCCGCGGTGACCAGGCTGACGGCGATGGCGAACAGGGCGGTACGCCAGTCCACCGAGATCTCGTCGATGCGCGGCAGTTCCAGGGCCGAGCGGCTGACGAGCAGGCGAACGGCGCCCCAAGCCAGGCCAAGGCCCAGCAGGCCACCGGGGATCGCCAGCAGCAGGCTTTCCCGCAATGCCATGCGAACCAGGCCGGCACGGTCGGCACCCATCGCCAGTCGAATGGCCACTTCCCGCCCCCGTCCGGCTCCGCGCACGAGCATCAGGTTCGCCAGGTTTACGCAGACGATCAACAGGACAGCCCCCACGGCGCCCAGCAGCAACAGCAGGCCGCGCCGGGATTCGCCGACAACGATCTCCTGCAACGGGTCGACCAACGCCGACAGCGTCAGTTTCTCTCCGGAGTCGTGCACGATCTGGGCCTGCACCGCGTTGATCTGGTCAACGGCCTGATGGATGGAGGCGCCGGGCTTCAGGCGGGCGAAGGCAGCATAGTTGAACTCAGCCATGGGCGAAATGTCGGCGCGGTTGAGCGACTCCGGCCGCAGCAGGTCGAGGCCGGGCGGAAGTCCTTCGAGCGGGCCCCATTTGGCCGCCGTCGGGAATCGAAATGAGGCGGGCAGGACGCCAACAACCGTATGCGGCAGCCCGTCCAGCGTCAGCGTGCGGCCCACCAGTGCCGGATCCGCGCCGATGCGCCGCCAGAACGAGTCGGTCAGGACCACCACGCGATTGCGGCCCTTGTTCTCCTCCTCCGGCAGGAAGCCGCGGCCCAACGCAGGCTGGACGCCCAGCACCTGCAGGATGGAGGGAGAGACGGACAGGACGGTCAGTTGCAGCGGTTCCCCGTTGCCTGTGAGGTTCAGGGTGGTGCCGCGCATGATGGCGGCGCCCTGGATCGCCGCACAGCGGTCGCGCCAGGCTTCGAGATGGAGAGCGTTGGCGGGCAGGGCCGGGTAGAGGTGGGCGAGCTCCTTGATGCTCTCGCGGATCACCACCAACTGGCCGGGATCCCGATAGGACAGCGGCTGGAGCAGGACTCCATTCACGATGGAGAACATGGCCGTGGTGCCGCCGATGCCGAGCGCCAAAGTCAGGATCGCAATCACCGAAAACGCGGGGGTGCGCCGCAACGACCGCACGCTCAACCGCAAGCCACGCCATAATTCACTCATCGGATTTCTCCCTTAGCATTGGAACGAACGGCGGCCCCGGATGTTCTGCGATATTTTTGTAAACTGCGGCCGCGCGCGACGATCGGCTAGGCTGGGAGGATGGCGGCCGCCACCTTCCCCAAGCATCCCGAAACGAGGATCGAGCTCGGCCCGGACCTTGTCCTGCAGGCGCTGGATACGAGCCTGGCGGAGACGCTCTACGCGGCCGTCGATGCCAACCGCGAGCACCTGCGCGTCTGGCTGCCCTGGGTGGACTTCTCCCGCTCACCCGCCGATTCCCTGCATTTCCTGAAAGAGATGGAGGCCAAGAGGGCGGCGGCGGTGACGGTGGCGTATAGCTTGTGGACGGGCGCCTCGGGGCTGGTGGGCATCATCGGCATGCACGACATCAGCCTGGCCAACGGGAATCTCCAGATCGGCTACTGGGTGGCCAAGGCGATGGAAGGCAAGGGGCTGATCTCGCGGGCCTGCGAGGCGATGCTGCGGCTCGCCTTCGAGACCCTGGGCATGGAACGAGTCGAGATCCGCTGCGCCACCGGGAACCATCGCTCCGCCGCGGTGCCGGAACGCCTGGGCTTCCAGTTTGAAGGGATCCTGCGGCATTCGGCCAAACTGCACGGCGAGTTTGTGGATATGCGGCTCTACAGCATGCTCGCTGAAGAGTACCGGCGGCGGCGCGCCTCAGCCTAGGATGTCGAGGGCGGCCTGCAGTTCACTCAGGGCGTGGGCGTCACCGGTACGGCGGGCCGCATCGATGCCGTCGCGATAGAACGCGCGGGCAGCGTCTTCCTCGCCCAACTCTTCGCTGGCGCGTCCGGCCTGGTAGTAGGCGGCCACGTAATTGGCATCGCGTGCGAGCAGTTCCTTCAATTCACTGACAGCCTGCTGCCAGTCGGAGGCGCCCAGGTATTCCATGCACAGCATGAACCGGATCCGGCTGTTGGTAGGGTCCTGGGCCACCAGGGCGCGAACTGCTTCGAGTCTGGACATACCTCCCATGCTACCTTTCTTTCATGGAAGGCCGTCCCATTCGTGAGTCCGCCAGCGAACTGTCCGAGTTCGCTTTACCGATCTACGCCAATCCGCTGGGCAACCTGCTGGGCGGGCGTATCATGCATCTCGTGGACCTGGCGGCCGCCACTGCGGCCATGCGCCACGCCCGGGGTCCCGTGGTGACCGCCTCGGTCGATTACATGACTTTTCTGTTTCCCATCCAGATCGGGCAGTTGCTGACGCTCCGAGCCAGTGTGAACCGCGTCTTCAAGACCTCGATGGAGGTAGGCGTCAAGGTCCTGGTGGAAGATCTGACGACGGGCGAGATCCGCCATACAAATTCGTCCTATTTGACGTTCGTGGGCCTTTCACCGGAAGGTAAGCCACGGGTAATCCCGCAGGCTATTCCTGAGACAGAGGTAGAGATTCACCGCTGGGAGCAGGCGGGCGAACGGCGGAAGCAACGGCTGGAACTGCGCGCAAGGATCCTGGAGAGGGAGAAGGAGCGGGAGAAGGAGAACGAAGGCGGGCGGGGGTAGGCTCGTTCAGCGGCGGACCGGCAGGAAGGGGATTACCCTTCCTGCTTATAGATGTACTTGATGTACGACTTATAGACGAGCAGATTCGGCCCCTCGTCCCGCGTCAGCTTGAGGCAGTTCTTGTCATACCACTCGAGCACGCCATTCAGCTCTTCCCCGTCCTGCAGCACGATGACCACGGGGGTCTTCGACTGCATCTGTTTGACGTAATAGAAGTTCTCGGCGTTGGTGGTGTCGGGGGGAGCCTGTTTCTTCTGGAGGGCGGAAGAACGCGCACTGCTCGATGCCCTCTCTTTCGGTTCAGCTAAAGGCGGACGAATCAGTCGGCGATTGGGGGACTCCAAGGCGGTTCTCCTGGCAAAAGCTAGCTTGACACCCGATTTACGGGCAGTAATTGCGGATCAATCTGCCTTCATTGATAACACACCCATACGCATCGGGCAAGTGAACATTGGTTAGCCTGGACCCTTGCTGCCGGGGCGGCGGAGTACTACTCTGACGGCGGGGAAGGCATATGTTCCGTCACATCAAAGCGTTCGCATTCCTAGCGGTCGTTGCGGCCAGCAGTACTTTCGCCGACCCGCCGCGCACGGTCAAACCCGTCGCGCCGGAGTCCGGCCCGGAATCGGGTAACGGGCTCTTCAAGTCTTATTGCGCCTCCTGCCATGGCCTGCAGGGCAAAGGCGATGGTCCGGCGGCGGCGGCCATGCGGATGAAACCCACGGATCTCACCCAACTCGCCCGGCGCGGCAATGGAGTATTTCCGGGCGCACGCCTGGAGAAGATCCTGGGCGGCGCCGACACGATCACCGCGCATGGCGGCCGGCAAATGCCCGTCTGGGGCCCCTCACTCTCCGTGGCCGGCACCAGCGATGCGCGCACCGCCCGGCGGGTTCGAAACCTGATCGCGTACATCCAGTCCATCCAGGACAAAGCCAAGTAAACGCACGCCTGGGGACCGCCTGCAAGATTGTTGCGGAGCTGCCAGCGTCCGAAAACATTCCGGTGGTATCATGCACGCACAAGGAGAGATGCCGCATGCAGCTTCGAGTATTGTCTTTCGTACTCGCCGGCGGTAAAGGGACCCGCCTTTACCCGCTCACCAAGGAGCGAGCGAAGCCCGCCGTACCCTTCGGCGGCCAATACCGCATCATCGATTTCGTCCTCTCGAATCTGGTTAACTCCGGCATACATTCGATCTACGTCTTGATTCAATTCAAGAGCCAGTCGCTGCTGCAGCACCTGCGAGACGGATGGGAGTTCTCCGGAATCCTGAAGGACCGGTACATTATTCCTGTCCCGGCGCAGATGCGCTCGCCGGGTGAGACCTGGTACCGCGGCACGGCGGACGCGATCTTCCAGAATGTGAACCTGATCGAACAATCGGACCCGCATGTCGTGGCCGTGTTCGGCGCGGATCACATCTACAGAATGAACATCCGCGAGATGATCGAATTCCATGAACAGAAGCGGGCCCAGGCCACGGTCGCAGCGATCCCGGTGCCCAAGGAATTCGCCTCCGAGTTCGGAGTCATCGAGGTCGCGGGCGACGGCCGGGTGATCGCCTTCCACGAGAAGAATCCAGACGCGCCCACGATGCCCGGCAACCCGGACATGGTTCTGGCCTCGATGGGCAACTACATCTTCTCCACCGGTCCGCTGCTGAAGTTCCTATACGAAGACAGCAAGATGGAGAAGACCTCGCACGATTTCGGCCGCGACATCCTGCCCCGCTGGGTCAGCCGCGGGGATGTCTTCGCCTACGATTTCCAGACGAACCGGATTCCCGGGGACCCCATCGGCGCTCCGGTGTACTGGCGCGACGTCGGCAACATCGACGCCTATTACGAAGCCACCATGGATCTGCGCATGGTGACCCCGGCCTTGAATCTCTACAACCGCCAGTGGCCGCTGCGTACGGCCAGCTACGACGATCCGCCGCCCAAGTTCACGTTCGACGAAGAGGGACGCCGCGGCAGCGCGGTGGACTCCATCGTCTCGGCCGGTTCCATCTTCTCCGGCGGCATGGTGCGGAATTCGATCATTGGCCGCGGAGTGCGGATTCACACCGGGTCGACGGTGGAAGACTCCATCGTCTTCGACAACTGCGACATCGGGCGCCGCTGCAAGGTGCGCAAGGCGATTCTCGACAAGAACGTCCATCTGGCGGAGGATACGGTGATCGGCTACGATCTCGAGGCCGACAAGCAGAAGTATCACGTCACCGAGTCGGGCATCGTGGTAGTGGAAGGACGCCGTTCGCGCGTCCAGGTCAGTTCCATCGAAGTCTAGTTCGAGCGTTTCACGAAAGGGCCGGGCCTATGCCTGGCCCTTCGTGTCTTCCTTCACAAATAGAGAGAAGAGCAAGCCCAGGCCGACAACCCCGACGCAGCCCACCACGTTGTACCAGAGGAAGGCCACATTGGTGAACTTCCAGGTGGCGAAGATCGCGACCTCCCCGCCCAGCACACCCAGGAACGCCGCCGTGCCCTTCACTCGCGGGAAGAAGAACGCCAGGGCGAAGACACCCAACAGCCCGCCATAGAAGAACGACCCCAGCAGATTCACGGCCTCCACCAGGGAGCCCAGGTTCTTCGCGAACTGAGCCGTGATCACGGCATACACACCCCAGAAGGCGGTCGCCCATTGCGAGGCGCGCAGGTAGTGGTGGTCGTCGCCGTTCGACTTCCAGTGGCGCTTGTAGACGTCGATCACTGAGACCGTGGCGAGAGAGTTGATCTCGGCCGAACTCACCGACATGGCGGCCCCGAAGATCGCGGCCAGCAGCAAGCCCACCAGTCCCGCGGGCAGATACTTCGTCACAAAGGTCAGGAAGATGTAGTTGGTGTCGATGACCGTGCCGTTGCCGTCCGCGGCGAGGTGCGCGGCCTCTTTGCGGGTTCCGTCCAGCTCCTTCTGCGCCGTCTTGAAGCGCTCCACGCCCCGCGTCTCCGCCTCGGGATCGCTGGCCCGGCGGGCATTCACGATGTCCTGGGCGGCCGCCTTGCGGTGGTCGAAGGCGCGATCGTAAGCGCCCTGGATCTGCGGGAACTCCGCCTTCTGTTCCACCCGGGCGAGCGCCACCTTGTTGAACAGGATGGGCGGCTTCTCGAAGGTAAAGAAGACGAAGACCATGGCTCCGATGAAAAGGATGAAGAACTGCATCGGAATCTTGACGACGGCGTTGAACAGCAGGCTGAGGCGGCTCTGCGAGACGCTCTTGCCCGTAAGGTAGCGCTGCACCTGGCTCTGATCGCAGCCGAAGTAGGCCAGCATCAGGAACATGCCGCCGATGAGGCCGCTCCAGACGTTGTAGCGGTCGCTGGGATCGAACTTCCAGACGACCGGGTTCAGGCGGCTGGCCGCGCCGGCTACGGCCACGGCATCCCCGAAGCTGACATTCGAAGGCAGCAGGGCGATGGCGGCCGTGAGGGCGACCACGAGGCCGACGCTCATGATCAGCATCTGGATGAAATCGGCCCAGGTGATGGCGGTGATTCCACCCGTCACCGTATAGGCAATGACCACGACGCCGACGATGAGGGCGGTCCACTGGTCGGGCCAGCCCAGGATCGCGGTGAGGACCACGGAAGGGGCGGAGAGGGCCACACCGACGCCCAGGCCGCGCTGGGCCAGGAATACCGCGCTCACCAGGGTCCGGGTCTTCGAGTCAAAGCGGCGCTCCAGGTACTCGTAAGCCGTGTAGACGCCGCTGTTGAGGAAGCGGGGCACGGCCACGGCCGCCACCAGGATCATCGCCACGGGCAGGCCGAAGTAGAACTGGACGAAGCGCATGCCGTCCACGTAGCTCTGCCCCGTGGTCGAGATGAAGGTGATCGCACTGGCCTGCGTAGCCATGATCGACAAAGCCATGGCGTACCAGGGCATCGTCTTGTTGGCCAACAGGTAACCGGACGTCGTATTGCTGCCGCGTGAGCGGTAGAGGCCGTAAAGAACGACACCCGCCAGCGCGCAGACCATCACCAGCCAATCGAGCGGCCTCACCGGTTGAATCTCCGCGTGAACTGATCGAACAGTGCGATGACGACGACTAGAAAGACGATCACGGCGGTGTAGAGCCGCCCCCAGGTCTTGAAGAACGGAGGCCGTTCGTCATTCATGCTTCCACGCTCCCCAGGCGGCTCAGCGGCCGGCGCTGACCAGATTCGCGAAGATTCGATAGGCGCCCGGCACACCAGCCGGCAGTTGCCGGAACCAGGAGTAGCAGGTGAAGACGTAGGCGCCCTTGCCCACCCGGGCATACAGCAGGCCGCCCTTTTGCACGGCCTCGCCGGGATCGTGAGTCTCCAGCAGCGGAGTATACTTGGGATCCCATTCGGAGGGGAAGTAGAGGGCGCGTTCCTGCACCCAGCCGTCGAAATCGGCCGGAGTAATGGTGTTCGGGATCTGCAGCAGGCGATCGTCGGGCTTGAGGAACTGCACGGGCGCCTCTTCCACCGTCGTGCGATCGCGGCCCAGCTTGATGGGGAACGGACCCATGTTCTTCACAGTGCCCTGCTCCGTGCTGAGGAAAGTGCCATCCAGGATGTTGTACTGCACGACAACGGTGCCGCCGGCCTCCATGTACTGCCGCAGCCGCTCGTGGCTGGTGCGGAGATCCTCGCGCACATTCCAGGCCCGTACGCCGGTCACAATTGCGTCGAAACGGCTGAGATCGCCGTGAGCCAGGTCGCCGGCCTCCAGAAACGTGACCTCGCAGCCGAGTTCCTTCAGCGCGGCCGGAACCTCGTCGCCTGCACCCATCACATAACCCACCCGCTTGGCGCTGACCTTCGCATCCACACGCACCACCGGGGTCTTAGCCGCCGGAAAAATTGTCTGGATGGGAATGTGATCGTAGGTCAACTGCGTCATACCGTTCGCAATGGCCAGGTTGCCGATGCGGGCGCTGGCGCGAATCTCCGCGCGGGCGGTGGCGGCAGGCGGCGTCACCTGGAACGTCACGGTGACCATCTGGCCCGCCTCGGCCAGTTGGAACGGGTTCTCGGCCGGCTCCACCTGCCAGCCGGCTGGGGCCTGCAGCGACACTGAGCCCGACTGGTTGGGATGACGGGCCACGACTTCCACCGTCACCGGCCGCGCCTTGCGCTCGGCGAACAGCAGTGCGGTCTCGGAGAGCTTCAGCGAAACCGGCGGCACGATGATGAGCGGGCGCGCCAGCTCGCCGCGTACACGGTCAACGTAGCGGTTCTCCACCGGCCGGCTGAGTTCGATCGACTCGCCTTCAATCTTCACGCGGAACTTCGCGGTGAGCACCGGCTCGTCTTCCGCCAAGCCGATCTTGCGTTGATCGGCGATCGTGTAGAGGTTGCCGGTGCGCTGCTTCCGCAGCTGAAGCGGCTGAGTCAGCGGCGCGGTTTCGGGCACCTGCCAGTCGGCCTTGGCGGTGTGCGGCTGGTTGTACGCCAGCGCGGCGCCGGCGAAGGAAACTGCGTCACCCGCCTTCACGCCCTCCAGTTCGACCTTGGCGTGGCCGCGGCTGACCGCTGTGAGATTCAGGGTCACGGAACTGCCGGGTGTCGCCTCCGCCTTCGCGGCGCTCACTTCCAGCCAGAGACCGGCCGCCATGGCGAGCGCCTCGTCGAGATCAGAGAGCTTCCGGCGGGCGTCCGGTTGATCGATGGCGGCGATCAGTTTGCGGGCCTTCAACAGCGGGGCGATAACCTTCTCGGGCGACTCCATCGAATAGGCGGCCAAGGCCTCGTCGAGGGCTTTCTGCACCGCGGCCCCGCCGGGCAGCCGGTTCCAGGAGGTGTCTACCCCGTCCATGAAATCCTGCTTGGCCGGGTCCCCGCCATACAGGAAGAGATAGTTCGGGGCGGCGCCTTTGCGCTCGGGCGAGCCCATGCCCTGGCTGCGATGCTGGCTGCGGCTGATGCCGGCGAGCTCACCATAGGAGAGACCAAGCACAGGATCAAATTCGCCGGTGTCGACCATCAGCCGGTCCGGCATCTTGTCCATCTCCTGCTCCTGTTGGCGGTTGAAGCTGAAGCCGTTCCACATGATGCGCTTGGCCTGCCAGGGCTGGACGTATTTCAACTGCTCCGGAAAGGCCGTGGGATCGGCGGCGAGTTTGAAGGCTTCCTTGCCCAGGATGGAGGATGACTGGTGATGGCCGTGGCCGTCGCGCGGCGTGCCGGAAAACCTCAGGAAGATGACGTCAGGGCGGTAGCGGCGGATCACCCAGACCACGTCGGAGAGGACCTGCTCGCGGCCCCACTTCTCCAGGGTCTCTTTGGCTGTCTTCGAGAAGCCGAAATCGATGGCACGGGAGAAGAACTGCTCGGCTCCATCCACGCGGCGGGCGGCCAGCAGTTCCTGGGTGCGGATGACGCCGAGCAGGTCGCCCTGCTCGCTGCCGATGAGATTCTGCCCGCCTTCGCCTCGCGTCAGCGAGAGGTAGGCGGTGCGATACTTCCGGCCCTGGGCGCAATAGGCCAGCAGAGCCGTATTCTCGTCGTCAGGATGGGCGGCGATCATGAGGACGCTGCCGACCACGCGCAGTCCTTCCAACTGTTTCTCGAGCGCGGCCGCCCCTGTCGGCTTGCGGACTTCAGCCCGCGCGGGTAGGGCGAATAAAACCGAAACCGCCACAAAAAGCGCGGTCAGATGGGCAGAGTGGCACTGCACGCGAGTCTTCATCATGTTGAGGGTCTTTCCATTGTAGCTGTCCGGCGGCGCGCGCTCTGATCGCCGTCAGCGCAGCATCAACTGGTAGCGCAGGCGCTGGGCCAGGCCGTCCAGGTCAGGGAATGCCTGGAAGTGATTGAACCCCTGGATAGCGAGGTCTTCCCGAATGGCGGGCACCAGGGCCGGATCGATATCCACGCGCCGGATGCAGCCTTTTAGGGCCGGAATGCTCTCGATGGGCCGGGGATCGCTGCCGTGCGCGGTAAAGCTGCCCTGCTGGGCCATCACGCGCCGGTTCCGCCAGGGCGCGGCAATCGCCACCGGCATTTTGCGAGGCCATTGGCCGGTGCGGATCGAGTCCAGGTAGTCGAAGGAGATGCGGTCGGTCTCGTCGTAGATCACGTAGTGCTGTTTGGACCTGGCCGAGATCTGATTCAACTGGTAAGGATTCATGACCCAGACGCAGGGGCTGGACGGCACCTCATCGCGCCGGAATTGATGCGCGGTTGCGAAGAAGAGCGCGGTCTGCAGGGAACCCGACCAGTCGAGCAGCCGCGTAGGCAGCCCGTGGTGTTGCATGAAGGCGAGTGCTTCCCACGAGTTGATGCCCCGGTCCAACAGGGACGACCCGTCGTTGAGGAAGTAGGCAAACATGTTCCACTCCTCCGGCGGGTTGGCGTCATTGCGAAACAGGCCGGGCAGGAGCTTGTAAGCGACGTCGGAGTGGCCGCGGAACCAGGGTTTCGTGCGGAAAGCATCCAGGTCGAGCTGGGTCATCGCATCGCGCAAACTCCGGCGGAACGCATCCAGGCCCGCCACGACAATCTTTTTCGTCATAAGCCCCTCCCAATGCGAAACGGCGGGCCACCCTGATTCGGGCACCCGCCGCCAGTCTCACGATCCGGTTCCGGAAGACTTACTCGTGTTCCTTCATGTTCTGGGCGAGGTAGTTCTCATAGCCCATTTCCTTGATCATATGGAGCTGCGCTTCCAGATAGTCGACGTGATGCTCCTCGTCCTTCAGGATCGACTCGAAGAGATCACGGGAGCCGTTGTCGCCGGCAGCCACGGCCGCATTGATGGCCTTGTTCAGCCGCGGAACGGCGTCGTACTCCACCGCCAGATCGTTCTCGATCTGCTCTTTCACGGTCTGGCCGATCCGCAGCGGGAACAGCTCGCTCATATTCGGCGAGGCATCCAGGTAGAGCATGCGGTGCAGCAGCTTCTCGGCATGCACCATCTCCTCGATGGATTCCTTGCGGGTGATCTTGGCCAACCGCTCATACCCCCAGTTTTCCATCATCTCAGCGTGGAGAAAGTACTGGTTGATGGCCGTCAATTCGGCCGTCAGGACTTCCTGCAGATACTCGATAACCTTTGCGTCACCCTTCATGAATCCTTCTCCTTGTGCCCCTGGCAATGCCGATGGTCTAACTCTGACACCACGAATTGTAGCTTTTCAACGGGCTGGGCAACAAGACCAATCCCTGACTGGCCCAACGGACGGCGGCGGCCGCGGGTCACGCGGTCATGGCCACAAGCGCGGCAAGCGGTCGATGGCGGCGCTGCTTCCACCAGCACCCCTCCGACCCAAGGCTCGCTGCGGCCGACCTGCTGCAGACGATAAATGAATTCTTATTTATCTATTCCGAACGCCAACATTTGTAGTGATATACTGCCAGCGAGATAGACTAATTCTTCACATTCTTGCCCGCTATGAAGGATAGTATCAGCGGCCTGCCACACGGTGGCCGCGAAGAAAGGTCCCAGTCCCGGCCGCTCGGCGCAGTATTCCACCGCTCGTCCGCCCTGGCTGTATGCGTCTTTTGGCAGTCGTCCTCAACATTCTTCTAGCCCCCGCCCTGCTCATCGCCTCCGATCCGGCCGCCCTGCTCACGGATTACCGTGCAGCACGCGAGGCCGCGCCGGACCCCAGCCGGGTTGTCACCTGCGAGAAGCTCGAACTGCGCCGGCCGGCGGCCACAATTACGCTCAACTCCGGCAAACTGGCCTTTTTACCGCCCATGGCCGGCCGCACTTATGGTGCGATTTTTCAGGGTCAGGGCACCTTCCGGTTTGCCGCGGCCACGCCCTCGGAGCGGGCAGAGACGCGCCGCCGTTCGCATAAGTCGGAGGAGCTCGAGGACACATTCACGGAATTACTGCTGTTGTTTTCCGACGCGACCGAGGCCGAAGTACTCAAACAGGGGAAGGCCGCGGCCGGCAGCACGGACGGTTTCGGTTCCACCCTCAAATCGGCCCGGGAAGTCTTTCGCGAGCAACTCCACTTCAATGCGGAGGCGAATGTCCTGCGCTACCTCACCCGGCCCGCCAGTGCGTACTGCCTCGCACTGGTGAAGACGAAACAGTTCGGATATCTGCTGTATGAATTTGCCCCGGCCGACATGGAGGAGGTTTCGCTGCTTCGCGTGAGAAGCGGGGACTCGAGTGAGATCTGGAACTCATTCCCGCTCACCGACCTGGGCAGCAACGCGGGGATAACGGCTCTCCCGAAAACGGTCGTCGATTCGAAGCAGATCGATGTGGATACGGTCATCGCCGGCAACGCCAGCCTGGCGGCGACGGCCGTCACCACTTTTGAAGCCAAGCTCAGCGGAGACCAATTGCTCCACATAAATCTGGCGCCCCCCCTGCGCGTCAAGGAGGTCAAGGATCAGGCAGGCGTAGCCCTGGGCTTCATCCAGGAGAGTGAGAAGCGCGATGGGTCGCTCTGGGTGATCGCGCCGGCGCCTCTGGAAGCCGGCAAGACCTACCAATGGACGTTCACCTACGCTGGCAAGGACGTCATCCAGAAGGCGGGCGAAGGCAATTTCTACGTGGGGGCCCGCTCCTCCTGGTTCCCCCGCCCCGCCACCGCGGGCGAGTCCTTCAACGATCGCGCCATCTTCCACACGAAATTCCGCATTCCCAAGAACTTCTCGCTGGTCGGGACGGGCAAGGAAGTACGCCGCGCCATCGAGGGCAAAGAGGAAGTCACTGAGTGGGATAGCCAGCGGCCCGCCACAGTGGCCGGTTTCAACTATGGCAAGTTCTCCACAAAGTCGATGGAGGCCAATGGCTTCCAGGTGAGTGTCTACGCCAACTCAGGCCTCGGCGACGAACTGGCGGAGTTACGTATTTTGCTGGAAAGCAGTCCCGCGATAGCCGCACAGATCGGCATCTCCCCGGGCGCCCTGAACACGACAGGCATGTCGGCCAAAGCGGCGGCGGAAGCTCTTCAATCGCTGAACCTCTACACGCGCCTCTTCGGAGCGTTGCCCGACAAGTTCCTCCGCGTCACCCAGCAGCCCGATGGATTCTTCGGGCAGTCCTGGCCAGGCCTGCTCTTCCTGCCGTACACCTCCTTCCTGGACGGTACGGCGCGCAATCAGCTAAAGCTCGACCGTGGCGGCATGCGCTCCTTCCTGGAAGAAGTCGGTCCTCACGAGATCGCCCACCAGTGGTGGGGACACGCAGTCGTCTGGAACGACTATCGCGACCAGTGGCTCTCAGAGGGATTTGCCGATTACTCATCGGCTCTGTACATCCAGGCCACCAAAGGCATGAAGCCCTTCATGCAGTACCTGAAACACCAGCAGGAACACATCCTGGTGCCTGTCGGCACGGCCATTTCCCCCAACGACGCGGGCCCTCTTTCACTCGGCTACCGCCTGGGCGGCACCGACTGCCCCGGAGCCGGCCAACTCATCTACACCAAAGGGGCATACGTACTCCACATGATCCGGATGTTCCTGCACGACTACAACACCGGCAGCGACGCACGGTTCCTCAACCTGATGCGAGAATTCGTGACCGCCTACTCCGACAAGCCGGCCTCCACGGCAGACTTTGCGGCGCTGGTCTCGAAGCACGCGGGCGAGGACATGTCCTACTTCTTTAACCAGTGGGTCTACTCCTCGGCCGTCCCGAAAGTGAAGGGCCAGTACAGCGTCACTCAGGAAGAAGGCAAGGCGGTGCTCGTTGTCGATCCTCAGATCAGCGGTGTACCGGCGGGCTTCCGGCTGGATCTGCCGGTAGCCCTGAAGCTCAAGTCCGGCACGCGCGTCGGCCGGCTCCGCATGGTTGCGCCCGGCGCGCAGTTGAAGGCGGCGTTGCCCGAGGTCCCCGAATCGGTCGAGTTCAATCCGACGCTCGAACTGCTGGGCGAAGTCGACCTGAAGAAGAAGTAGCCTACCCTTGCATCCTGGAGCGCGCGGACGCGTGCTCCAGGATGCCCAGGAATGTCCGCAGTCGTTGCAGACGCAGAGCCCCACACGCAGGCGGATTAGCAAACTGCGTCCCGCCCTTTACCTACCTTTACAATCCCCCCGGCAACCCATCCTCCGATGGCCGCGTTCTATCGACAGAAGTACTTTGCGATGCGTTCCACCATTCTCGTAACGTTTCTGCTTCTGTCCGGAATACAGACCCTCTCGGCAGACCAGGCGGCGGCCTTCTTCGACTCCAGCCAGGTTAAGGAAATCCGGCTCTATTTCGACGATCCCGACTGGTACAACACCCTCTACAAAGGCCATTCCACCAATGCGGCGGATCCCTACTTCCCTGCACGGTTTCAGTACGGCGATACCGTCATCCCCAGCATCGGAGCTCGGTTCAAGGGCAACGCCTCCTTCCGCCGCTCGTCCAGCGTCAAAAAGTCCTTCAAACTCGACTTCAACGAGTACGATTCCGAGGCCAGATTCCTGGGCCTCAGGAAACTCAATCTGAACAATGGCGACCTGCAGCCCGACTTCCTGCGCGAGAAACTCTTCCTCGATTTCGCGGCCCGCTATATCCCGGCCATGCGCGCCGTCCATACCCGCGTCTACGTCAACGACGAGTACTGGGGCCTCTACATCGCCGTCGAAGAGCCGGACAAGACCATGATGCAGAGCCGCTTCGGCGACGACGAAGACGGCAATCTCTACGAGGCCGGAGAGTCGAACGCCACGCTCTCCTATCTCGGCGCCAACCCCGCCAGCTATCAATCGCTCTACGAGCTCAAAACCAACGAGGAGGCCAACGACTACTCCGATCTCATCGAATTCCTGGACATTCTCAACAACACCCCCACGGCGGAACTACCCGCCAAACTCGAACCCATCTGCGATGTCAACAACATGCTGTACGGCATCGCGCTCAATATCCTGTTTGTGAACCTCGACTCCTATGCCGGCTCAGCCTCGGAGTTCATGCTCTACCACCGTCAGGACACCGGGCAGTTCATTCACGTCCATTGGGACCTGAATGAGTCGTTCGGCACCACCGGTGACGGCTCACCGCGCATCTCGAATCCGCCCACGCTCGACCCCTTCTGGCTGCCGACTACTACCTCCGGGCCAGGAGGGGGCGGCATGGGCGGCAGCAACGCCCGGCCGCTGATGACCAGGCTCTGGGCCGACGCCACCTACAAACGCATCTATCTGCGCCAGCTCGCCCGCATGCTGCGCGATGGCTTCGACACCGCCTCCATGCAGGCACGCATCCGGGAACTGGCCGATATCATCCGGCCTGACGTCTACTCCGACCCAAACAAGTTCTACACGAATACTGATTTCGAGAACGCCCTGAGCAAATCCGTCAGCACCGGCCAGACATCCGTAGTGGGCCTCACCGATTTCGTCACCCGGCGCGTCGCCTACCTGCGGCCCGTGCTTGATACCTATGCCCGTCCCGCCGACCTGCGGATCAACGAGGTGATGACCGTCAACACGTCCACTGTCAAGGACGCCGCCGGCAACTATAGGCCTTGGGTGGAAATCCACAATTTGGGGCCCGGCACGGTCGACCTCAGCGGTCTTTACCTGAGCGACTCCCCGGCGCATCCCACAAAGTGGGCCCTGCCCGCGGGCAAACTGGCCGATGGCCAGCACCTGATTCTCTGGCTGGATGGCGACACGTCGCAAGGCGATACGCATGCGCCCTTCGCCCTGCAGGCCGCGGGCGGAACGCTGTATCTGTACTACACCACCGACAGCTCGTCGGGCAGCACCATCATCGACAGCGTCGACTATCCGGAACTGGCCGCCGGGCACTCCTACATCCGCATCGGCGATACCGGCCTGAATTGGGAGCCCACCAACCAGCCGACCCCCGGCGCGGACAACCCCGCCGCCGGCACAACTGAGCCCACCACCGGCTCGTTCGTCCTCTACATCAACGAGATCATGGCCGACAACAAGGCGACGCTCGCCAATGCCGATCATGCCGGCGCCTACGACGACTGGTTCGAGCTCTTCAACCCGGGCGATTCCGAAGTGAATCTCAGCGGACTGTATCTGACCGACAACCTCGCCAACCCCACGAAATTCAAGATCCCCGAGGGCGTTATCATTCCGGCGGGCGGCTACCTGGTGTTCTGGGCGGACGACCAGGCGGCTCTCGGGGCCCTCCACGCCGCCTTCAAACTCAGCGCCGACGGCGAAGAACTGGGCCTCTTCGCCGCCGATGGGGTGACGGCCATCGACACCGTCACCTTCGGCAAGCAGACCTCCGACATCTCCTACGGCCGCGTACTGTCCGACTCGCAGGCGTGGGCAATACTGGCCTCCCCCACGCCCGGCTTGGCGAACGCCTCCGCGGCCCCGTAGTCCGGCGCGGCCCTTCTCCTTAACCCCCGTGCGCAACGTGACCCCGCGCGGGGGTGCGCCGGAGCCGGTTCGCTACGACGCCCTCGTTCCGTCCGGCACGGGGGCTTCCGGCACGGCCAGCACCGGCCGCAGCCCGTCGCCGAACCCGATATCGAACAGCATCCCCTCGCTCACTATCCCCCGCATCTTCCTCGGCTCCAGATTCACCACAAACAGGCACTGCCGGCCCACAAGCTCCTCCGGCGTCTCGCGTTCGCCGCGGATGCCGGCCACAATCGTACGCTGGTGGTCGCCAAACGAGACTTGCAACTGCATGAGCTTATCCGAACCCGGCACCTCCCCAATCGCGAGAATCGTCCCTACTCGGACGTCCACCTGGTCCAATACGGACATGGCAATCAATGGCTTGATAGGTGCGGGCATCATGCTTCCAGTTTCGGCAATCCGGGTGACGTTCCGCCGGACATGCCGTCTCTGTCTGTGATAGGGAACTCATGCGCCTTCTCCCGCTGCTCTCGCTCGCCTGCGCGCTGCCCGGCCTTGCCCAGAATCCTGATTTCACCGTCCTGGATGAACTCGCCCAGCGCGCCCTCAGGGAATCCGGCACACCAGGCGCGGTGATCACCGTGATCCATCATGGGCAAGTGGTTTACGAGAAGGCGTTTGGCGTCACCGACGTCGAAACCCAGGGCCGGGTCACCCCGGAGACTCTCTTCCGTATCGGCTCCACCACCAAGATGTTCACGGCCGCCGCAGTCCTCACCCTGGTGGAAGAAGGCCGCGTCGACCTCGACAAGCGCATCTCGACCTACGTCCAGTCCCTGCCGCCGAAGATAGGCGCGCTCACCTTGCGTCAACTCCTCTCCCACACGGCCGGACTGGGCGACCGCGGTTCCGGCCACGGCCGCCACGACGACTCCGCCCTCGGCGACGCCATCCGCGCCTTGCCGCCCGAGATCGTCGAGCTCGATCCCGGCGCCGTTTACTCCTACTCCAGCCTCGGTTACTGGATCGCCGGACTCGTGCTGGAATCGGTCACCGGCCAGCCCTTCGCCGACGCCGTGGCGGAGCGCGTCTTTCGGCCCCTGGGGATGACGCGCACCACCTTCCGTCCGCTGGCCGCCATGACTTACCCCTTCGCCCAGCAGCACGAGGGCAGCGCCAAACAGGCTCCGCGCGTCATTCGCCCCTTTGCCGACGATTCATCCACGTGGCCCGGCGGCAGCCTCTTCTCCAGCGCCCATGAACTTTCGCGCTTCGTCCTGGCCTTCCTGCAGAAAGGGAAACTGGACGGGAAACAGGCCCTGGCCGCCGGAGTCGTCTCCGCCATGTCGCAGCCCCATGCCGCCATCCCGGGCAGCACCGACCACTACACCTACGGCCTCGTCGCATCCAACGATCGCGGCGTTTTCACCCTCTCCCATGGCGGCGCCCGCGTCGGCTTCGGGTCGTTCATCGTCATGGCCCCCGAACAGCGATCCGGCATCATCGTGGTCACCAATCGCAGCGGCTCCACGCTAGCCCCCGTTGTCCAGAAGGCCATGGAGCTTGTCCTGCCCCTTGGTCCGGAGGAATCACAGCCGCCGGCGCCCACCACTATCCCGGAAGAAACCCTGAAGAGCTACACCGGCACATACGCCGGAGGCGGCTGGCGCATCACCATCACCCGCGACGCCGGCCGGCTCGTGCTCATCTTTCAAGGCAAGCAATACCCCGCCAAGCCTGCCCCCGGCGGCCATTTCACCACGGAAGGCCCGCTCAGCGATTTCGTCTTCGTGCCCGCCCCCGACGACTCCATTCGCTATCTTCACGTCGAGCTCCGCACCCTGCGGAAAATCGAATAGCCGGGTGTCCGTTTCTGGGACGGCCCTAAGCACCATCCGGACACTCTCTTCCTGCTTCGGCAGGAGACAGTTATTAAAACTCAATCACTTACCGTCTGGCATCCACCGTGCCATTCGTATACACGATCATGAACGGCATTCGCTACTCCCTCCGTGCATTAGCCAGGACCCCAGTGGTCAGTCTGGTCGTCGTCCTCTCTCTTGCCCTGGGCATCGGCGCCAACACGGCGATCTTCTCGCTGCTGCACCAGATCCTGCTCCGGTCGCTGCCGGTGGATAAGCCGCAGGAACTCGTGGTCCTCACCTCGCCCGGCGACTTCAAGGGCGGCCGCAACTCCACCAACAACTCGGGCGGCATGGACTATATCTTCAGCTACCCGATGTTCCGCGGCTTCGAACGCAACCACAACGGCTTGAAGGACATCGCCGGCTACCGCCTGCTGGGCGCGAATATCGCTTTCCAGGGCAAAACCCTCGACGGCGGCGTCGAAGTGGTCTCCGGCGGCTTCTTCCCCACCCTGAACGTCCAGCCGCTGATGGGCCGCATGATCTCGTATGACGACGACAAAGGGGCCGGCCAGCCCGTCGCCGTGCTCAGCTATGGCTACTGGCAGGACCGACTCGGCTCCCGAGCCGACGTCCTCAACCAGCCGATGCGCGTCAACGGTCAGGTCTTCACCATCGTCGGCGTCGCCCCCAAAGGGTTCACCGGTGTGACCCTCGGGGATGAGCCCGATGTCTACGTCCCCCTCGTCTTCAAGCCCGCCATGACCCCCGGCTGGGACGGCCGCGACAAGTGGACCGACTTCTGGATCTACTCCTTCGCCCGCCTCGCCCCAGGCACCTCCCGCGAACAGGCTCAAAGTGCACTCAACGGCACCTTCAGCGCCCTCATCGACGAGCACCTCAAGGCGGATCCGGGCCGGAACGAGGACTTCCGGAAGCGCTATCGCGCCGCCCGCATGAAACTGGAGCCCGGCGCCCTGGGCCAGAGCGAAACCCGCGAGTTCATGAAGACCCCGCTCCTGGTGCTCATCATCTGCACGGCGCTGGTGCTGCTCATCGCCGCCGCCAATGCCGCCAACCTCCTGTTGGCCCGCGCGGCCCAGCGCAATCGCGAGCTGTCCATCCGCTCGGCCCTGGGTGCGGGAAAGATGCAGATCATGGGCCAGCTCCTCACCGAAGCCATGCTGCTCTCCGCGGCCGGAGGCGTGGTCGGCATCATCCTGGGAAGCTGGGTTCTCGACGCCCTCATCAGCGGCATCAACGATCCGGAGACGAATTCGTATTCCATCACCGCCCACCTCGACCCGAAGGTCCTGCTTTTCTCCGTCGTCGTCGCGCTGCTGACCGGCGTCCTCTTCGGCCTCTACCCCGCCTGGTCCGCCGCCCGCAATTCCGTCTCCGGCGTGCTGAAGGAAGACTCCAACAACACCTCAGCCAGCCGCGGCGGCGTGCGTGTCCGCAAGGGCCTGGTTACGGCGCAGGTCGCCATCTCCCTGCTCCTGCTCATCCCCATGGGCCTCTTCCTGAAGAGCATGGTCAACCTGATGCACGAGAATCTGGGCATCAAGACGGAAAATGTCGTCACCTTCCGCCTGTCGCCCGACCTCAACGGCTACAAGCCCGACCGCTGCCGCCAGCTCTTTGAGCGCGTGGAGCAGGAAGTCGCCGCCATCCCCGGCGTCGCCAACGTGGCCGCCTCCATGGTCCCGCTCATCTCGGGCAGCAACTGGGGCAACAACATCACCGTCGAAGGATTTGGCAAGGAAGTGGACGACAACACCCACTCGATGTTCAACGCCGTCGGCCCCGGCTTTTTCGGCAAGATGGGCGTGGCCCTGGTAAGCGGCCGGGAATTCACCGACAGCGACACTCTGGCCGGTCCCCAGGTGGCCATCGTCAATGAGACCTGGGCGCGCCACTTCTTCAAGGACGCCAGCCCCATCGGCCGCCGCTTCAAGCTGGGCAGCGGAGGCAAGGATCCCCTCAACATCGAAATCGTCGGCGTGGTGAAAGACTCGAAGTACTCCGGTGTGCGCCAGAAGGTGCCGCGCCTCTACTACATCCCCTACCGGCAGGATAAGGAACCCGGCAGCTTGTCCTTCTACGTCCGCTCGCCCCTGCCCACGGATCAGGTCTCCGCGCAGATCCGCCGCGTCATTTCGGGCCTGGATCCCGATCTGCCCATCGAGAGCCTGCGCACGCTCGACGACCAGGTGCAGCGCAATATCCGCTCCGACAAGCTCGTCATGCAGCTCGCCTCATCTTTCGCGATCCTGGCCACGCTGCTGGCCATGCTCGGCCTCTACGGCGTGATGGCGTTCAACGTCGCCCGCCGTACACGGGAAATCGGCATCCGCATGGCGCTCGGCGCCGGTTCCAGCCGCATCCGCTCCCTGGTCCTGCACGAAGTCACCATCGTTCTCGCCATTGGCACGGTCTTCGGAGTGCCCTGCGCCCTCGGCCTGGCCCGGCTCGCGGAAAGCCAGTTGTTTGGCGTGAAGGCGAACGACCCCATTGTGGTCCTGCTGGCCGTCCTCGCCCTGGCGATTGCGGCCATGGCCGCCGGCTACCTGCCGGCCCGCCGCGCCACCCGCATCAACCCCGTGGAAGCTCTCCGCTACGAGTAACCCCAAAACGACCGCGGGGCGGATCCCACCGGAACCGCCCCGCGTCTCCCATTACTTGCCGAACCGTTCGTAGGCGCCCGGCTGCTTCCACCAATAGCCTTCCGCCTCCCGCACCGGATCGTAGTTCGGATTCGGCGTTGGAAACTTCGCATCCACCTCTTTCAGCCACGCGTCCAGCAGCCGTGTCAGCTCCTGCACCTTGGCCTTCTGGGTCTCGGCGAGATCCGCCTGCTCCCCGATATCCGCGGTCACGCGGTAAAGCTCCACGTGATTGTCTTCGTGGAACCGGATCAGCTTATACTCGCCCAGCCGCACCGCGCTGGCGGGCCGTCCCAGTTGGTTGCTGTAGTGCGGATAGTGCCAGTACAGCGGCCTCGGCGGCAGACGGCGCGCCGCCGGCAACAGCGCGGCGAAACTCCGCCCGTCCACACCTTCAGGCGCCGGCACACCGGCTAACTCGGCGAACGTCGGCAGGTAGTCGACACTCGAAATCGGCGTATCGTCCACCGCGCCCTTCCGCACACCCGGACCCCGGATAATCAGCGGTACGCGAATGCCGCCCTCATACACGTGGCCCTTCCCTTCCCGCAGGGGCCAGTTCGACGTCGTCGGCTTCAACAGCCACTCCGGGGCACTCAACCCGCCGTTGTCCGAGTTGAAGACGACAATCGTGTTGTCCGCCAGGCCGTTCTCCTCCACCGCCTTCACCACCCGGCCTACGCTGTCGTCCAGGCTCTGGATCATGCCCGCGTACACGGGATCGTAATGCCGCGCGCCGCTGCGGATCTTGGCGCTGTACTTCCGGATGTACTCTTTCTTCGACTCCAGCGGCACATGCGGAGCAAAATGCGGCAGGTACACGAAGAACGGATTCGCCCGGTTCGCCTGGATGAAGGCGGCCGCCTCGTCTCCCAGCCGGTCTGTGATGTACTCGCCCTGCTTGCCCTCGATCACCGGGCTCTTGCCCCGCCAGCCCGGGTAGAAGTAGCTGCCCACCCCACCCTGCGCGGCAAAGGTCGTGTCGAACCCCTGGCGGTCCGGCCCAAAGCCCTCACCACCCAGATGCCACTTGCCAAACTGCCCGGTGCGGTAACCGGCCGGCTTCAGCACCTCGGCAATCGTCTTCTCCTCCAACGGCAACTGCTGCACGCAATCCACGCCGATCAGCTTTGAATAGGGCGTCGGGTGCTTGCCCGGCAGGTAGTTCGTGATGCCCAGCCGCGCCGGATATTTCCCGGTCATGATGCTCGCCCGGGTGGGCGAGCAGACCGGACAGGCGGCATACGCGTTGGTGAAACGCGTACCCTGCTGGGCGAGACGGTCGATGTTCGGCGTCTCGTAGAACTGGCTCCCGAACGACGACAGGTCGGTCCAGCCCAGGTCGTCAGCCAGGATGAACACGAAGTTCAGCGGCTTCTTCCTCGCCTGGAAAGCGGCAGTCGGCAGAACCGCGGCCGCCCCCGCCAGTTGTCTCAGGAATTGACGGCGTTCCATCGGCATCTAGAACTCCACCTTCAATCCCAACTGCATCACGCGCGCCGGCAGCGCCGAACTGATCGCACCGAAGTTCGCCGCCCCCAGCGACCGCCCGGGCGCCTGGAAGTTTGTGTGATTCGCCACGTTCAGCGACTCCGCCCGGAACTGCACGTTGCCGGTCTCCTTGAACCGGAAGTTCTTCAGCAGCGAGACGTCCAGGTTCAGCAGCCCCGGGCCTGTCAGCAAAGCCCGTGACGAGTTCCCGAAGGTGTTAGCCGCCGGAGCCGCCACCGCCGTCGTATCGAACCAACGCGCCACCGTCCGCTGGTCCGCCGGCAACGAGGGATCCTTCAGGACGTTCACCCGCTGCGGTCCCGGATTGAACGCGTTGCTCGTGTTCGTCTGCGTCACCAGGCCAAACGGGCTGCCCGCCTGCGCAATCAGGATCGCACCCAGGTTCCAGCCACCCACCAGATTCGACAACAGGCCCTGGTTCAGCAGCTTCCGGCCGCGGCCCCACGGCAGTTCATACACCGAACTCACCGCCAGCCGGTTCCGCACATCGTTCCCCGACAGCGACTTATCCGCCCGCCGGTTGTACAAGTCCTGGTAGCCCGAGGGCACCGCGCCCACTTCAAAGCTCGACGCCACATCGTCGATGAACTTCGACCAGGTGTAGTTCGTCAGGAAGTTCAGCCCATTGGAGAAGCGCTTCTCCACCTTCACATTCAGCCCGTGATAAGTGGAGTTGCCCCACATCGGCGTCAGCAGTGTGACGTTGCCGAACTGCGGGAACGGCCGCCGTGTCTGCGCCGAACCCGCGCCCAGCAGCAACTCCGGCCGCACCTGGTTGATGCTCGTGTCCGGAGCCGGCAGCTTGTGCCCCACGTTGCCCAGGTACGACACCTCCGCCACGATGTTCCCGCGCAGCTCCTGCTGCACCGAGAAATTCCACTGCTGCGAGTAGCCCAGTTGCCGGTCCTGCCCGATATACACCGGAGCCAGCCGTACGGCCGAGCCCACCGGCACCGCCCCGAATCCGCTGTTCAGCACCTGCGGCACCGTCGCCGGGAAACCGTTGCTCAGCAGGAACGCAGCCGTGTTGCCGCTGTCCGGCGAACTGTAGTCACCGCTGGTCTCAAACCCGGCACTGGCTGTATTCGACCCGGGCACGGGAGGTCCGAAGTACACTCCATATCCGGAGCGCACCACCAGGCTCCGCCGCTCGGACGGCTTCCAGGCAAACCCGATGCGCGGCCCGAAGTTCACGTAATCCGAGTTGTAGACCTTCGATCCCAGACCGTCCCGTCCCGCGAAGGTCACCACACCCGGCGTCCCCGAGACCGGATTGATCTTCGTCGTGTCGAACGAGTTCTGGCGGTTATTCGCATCCACTCGCGGCGTGTGCGTCTCCCAGCGCACGCCCACGTTCAATGTGAAACTGCGCGTCACCTTCCAGTCGTCCTGGACGAAAGCCGCGTAGTAAGCCGCGTGCCGGTTCAGAATGTCGGTGTCCTGGATCTTGCCCGAAAGAGCCGTGCCCAGCAGCAGGCTCGCAATCGCGTTGCCGCCGCTGGTCGTGCCCGAAAGAGCCGTCAGTTGCGGACCGAACCCGATCGAACCCGAAGTCAGGCTGTTGAGGTCGTCCTGGTTCTGGCCGAACCGCGCCTCGCCGCCAATCTTGATCGAGTGCTTGCCCAGCAGCAGGCTGTATACATCCACGATGTCCGTATCCCGGATCGGAGTCTGGATGCGCTGCTGCGTGCCCGCCCCCAGAGTCACATAGCCGGACGCCGTTACCTGCGGGAACGCCGATCCCGTCACGCCCTTCAGGCCCAACTGCGCCGGCCAGTTGCCGCCAATGCTCAGCGTGTCCTGCCGGAACCGCCGCGGCTGGTAGTTGAACCGGAGATCGTTCACCGCCCGGCTGCCGAAATTCCGCGTGTACGTCCCCAGGAAGCTGTACGCCCGGCGCGTCGTGATCGACCCGTCCGGATCCGCCGCCGGGTTGTCGAATGTCGCCGCCGTATCCGTCGGGAAGTTGTGCAGCACCATCCGGAACCCCAGCCGCGAATTGTCGTTGAGAAGGTGATCCACCTTCGTCGTCCACGTCGTCAGATTCAGGTTCGTCGACCCGTTCCGCGCGAAATTGTTCGCCCCCGCCAGATTCGCCGCCGCCCGCGTCGCAGCCGGGTAGTAGCCCGCAATCTTCGCGCCCACCGGGTCCAGCCGGTTCGACGGAATGATGTTGCCCACAAACGGATCGCGAATCGTCCGCGCCGGATTGGCCGGATCCGCGCGGGTCGTCGCCGGATCGTAGATCGGCACCAGCGCGCCCGCCGCCGTCAGCGTCTGCGAGAAGTCCCCGGCCTTCTGCGCCGCTGTCGGCACCGTGTAAACACGAGTCAGGCCAATGCGCTGGATCTGCCACTCGTTCGAACTGAAGAAGAAGGTCTTGTTCTTGATGATCGGCCCGCCCGCCGTCAACCCGAAGATGTTGTACCGCAGCGGAGCCTTCTGCGCCGAGAAGAAGTTCCTGGCGTCCATGGCATCGTTGCGGAAGAACTCATAGGCGCTGCCGTGGAACTGGTTCGTGCCTGAGCGCGTGATGACGCTCACCACACCACCCGCCGTGTTCCCAAACTCGGCTGAGTAGTTGTTCTGCTGGACCCGCACCTCCTGCACCGACTCCACCGGCGGATTGAACAGCGCCTGTGGAATCTCCAGAGCCACGTTCGAGGCGTTTACACCATCCAGCAGCCACTGCTGCTGATCGCCGCGGCTGCCCGCCACCGTCACACGCGGCCTGATCACATCGCCCGAGATATACACCGCATTGCCCATCAGCTTGAGCAGATCGCCCACCCGCCGCCCGTTGATGGGCATGTCGCGGACGGTCTTGTTCTCGATGAACTGCCCCACCGTCGCCGTCTCGGACTCGATGAGCTGGTTCTCCGCCACGACATCGACCGACTCGCTGACGTGCCCAACCTGTAGCGTGATGTCGATGCGCGCCACGCGGCCCAGTTCCAGCGTGATGCCCTTCTGGCTGTAGCGCTGGAACCCCGGCAGTTCCGCCGAAACCTCATAGCGGCCCGGCTGCAGCGGCGCCACGTTGTACTCGCCCTCCGCATTCGTCAGCAGCGAGCGCGTATCGCCCGTGTCCAGTGCTTGGACGGTGACCTTTACGTTCGCCAGCCGCAGCGCGCTGGGGTCCAGCACAACGCCGGTCAGCCCGCTGGCCGATTGGGCCCGCGCAATGTGGGCAAACAGGAGAGAGAGGGAAATGGCCAGAGCGGCCCGTCCCAGAAGAGTGAATACACTTCGGGCTTTGACTGGAAAACTGCGTGTGGACATAGGCTCCCTTTTTGGTTTTCCGGCGACTTAAGGGCTGCTTATCGCGGAGGAGCCATCGCGCGGGCGGTGCTGGTCAACAGAGACGAGCGAGTCTGAATACTGAAGCTATCACTGGCATGATAGGCCGCGCCGCCCGCGCGTGTCAATGAGAAAGTGGTGTTTGTCTACCGATTTACTCTTGTTTGTCTAAACCACAGGCTTGTAACGGGATATCTCCCTATACCCGCCCGCCACCAGGCTCCGGTCGATCCATTGGCGGGTCAGTTTCTCCTGCACGCCGTTCTGTGCCAGCCGCGCCCGCAGGTTGCCGAAATCGACCAGGTCCAGCGACTGGTCCTGGTTGAAACACGAGAACACCACGGTCTCTTCACCCGTGAGCGGGTTCTTGTGCTGCTGCAGGCATTGCGCGCAGATCTCCTTCATCATGCACTGCATGGGGGAGTTGATACTGCCGATCGCATGGTGCTCCTTCTTCAGGTACGGAGCCAGTACGCCATGCCTCGACTCCGCCACCGCGCGCATCATGCCATCGGACCCGATGGCCACCACGCGGTCCACTTCGGTCAGCGGGATCTGCGCCTCGCCCAGCGACCCGCGCGCGTAGGCCAGCATCGCCTCGACGATGTTGCCCACGAAGGTGTGGTCACCCGGCCGGTTCGGAGCGAAGCCCGGAGCCTCGTCGCAGCACCACACAATCACGTCCGCCGCCTGCTCGATCTCTTCCACCTTGTAGCGATCCGCCAGCTTCTTGTAGCCGGCGAAATAGACCACCCGCGAGCCCTTGTGCCGCAGCGCCTGGCCAATCGAGAACAGCACCGCGTTGCCCAATCCGCCGCCCACCAGCAGCGCCGTCTCGTGTTCCGGAGTCTCCGTCGGAGTGCCCGTCGGGCCCATCAGGATCACCGGTTCGCCCGGCTTCAACAGGGCGCACAGATCCGACGACCCGCCCATCTCCAGCACGATCGTCGACAACAACCCCTTCTCGACGTCCACCGAAGCGCCGGTCAACGCCAGCCCTTCCATCCCCAGCGTGGTGCCTTCCACCCGCGCCGCCAGGGACTCGTAGTTCTGCAAGCGGTAGAACTGCCCCGGCAGGAACGCGCGCGCCGCCAGGGGCGCCCGCACCACTACCTCGACAATGTTCGGCGTCAGCCGGATCACTTCGTCCACCGTGGCTCGCAGTTCGTCGTTCAGCTTGGCAAACAGCTCCTCGGGCGTGGGCCCGGTGGACACTCGGCGCGACAGGATCTTCGTCACCACGGGATAGCCCTGTTTGGCGCCGCCCATGGCCTTCACCACGTTGCCCGCATACGACGGATGCAGGTCGCCGAAGAAGCTGATGGCCCGCCCGTCGGCCCGGATCGATGTCAGTACACGCGATACGGCCGGTTTGGAAACGATCTCCGGCTTCACCGGGTGACCTTCCTCATCCACAGCCTGGAAGTTCCGGCCCTGGATCGTCACATTCTCCGGATCCTCACGGCCCAGCACGGTATTGGGCTGCGTGCCCGCCGCCACCAGGATCGTTTTGGCCGGCAGCACCACCGTCTGCCCGTCGCGCTTGAGGCGCAGCGCGGAGCAGTGTCCGAACCGGTCCACCTCCACCTCAGTCGGCGTCAGCAACTCAGCGAAGCGGATGCCTTCCTGCAGGGCCAGCGCGACCTCTTCGTGGTTCAGCGTGTAGCTGGGCGCATCAATCAGACGCCGCCGGTAGGCGATGGTCACACCGCCCCACTCATTCAACAGGGGAATGAAGTTCGGCTCGCGGCCCTCCTGCCCGGCCAGCGCCCGCTCCCGGCGCAGCGCTCGCGCATGCTCCAGGAACTCCTCGCCGGTAATCTTCTCTTCCTCGTTCCAGCCGGCGCGAACCGCAGCCTCGCCGCGCTCCACCACCAGCGTCTCGTACCGCTGCAGGAACTTCTCCACCTGCACCGGGTAGTACGCCAACGACTCCGTCGCGGTATCGACAGCCGTCAACCCGCCGCCGATCACCACCACCGGCAACTGCACCTGCAGGTTCGCCACGGAGTCCCGCTTGGCCGCTCCGGTTAACTGCAGCGCCATCAGGAAATCCGACGCCTGGCGCACGCCGCGCGCCAACCCGTTCTTCATCGGGATCACCGTTGGCTTGCCCGCGCCCATGCACAGCGCGATGTGGTCGAAGCCCATCGCGAACGCGCTCTCGATGGTCAGCGTCCCGCCGAAGCGCACCCCGCCGAACATGCTGAACTCCGCCCGCCGCTCCAGCAGCAGCCGGACAATTTTGAGGAAGTTCTTGTCCCAGCGGACCGTGATGCCATATTCCGCCACGCCGCCAAACCCGGCCATCGCGCGCTCGCCCAGGCCTTCATACAGCTCGTGGATGTCGCGGATCGGGTGGAACCGATGCCTCTGCCCCAAGGCGTCGACGCCGCTCACAGGCGCGGGCAACGGCTCGATCTTCAGCCCGTCCACCGCAACCACGCTGTGGCCGTCGTTCATCAGGTGGTGAGCCAGGCCGAAGCCGGCCGGACCCAGCCCGACCACCAGCACCTTGTACCCTGTCGCCGCCCGCGGCAGCGGCCGGTCGAAGTTCAACGGATTCCAGCGCGTCAGCAGGCTGTAGATCTCGAAGCCCCACGGCAGTTCAAGGACGTCCTTCAACGTCCGGGTCTCCACCTGCGGGATGTCCACCGGCTCCTGCTTCTGGTAAATGCACGACTTCATGCAGTCGTTGCAGATGCGGTGCCCGGTAGCCGCCGTCAGCGGATTGTCGATCGTCACCGTCGCCAGCGCACCGATGGGGCAGCCCTGCTCCTTCAGCACATTCATCTCGGAGATCTTCTCTTCCAGCGGGCAGCCCGCCAGGGTCACTCCAAAGACGGTCTTCTTGAACTCGCCCGACTTCTCGCGCAGCCCGGTCGAACAGCTGTCTTTCCCCTGGTTGTGGCACTTGATGCAGTAGTGCGCCTGGCCCACCGCGCGCGGCAGGTCCATGCCGGCGTCGGTCAGCGCAAACCCCTCGCGGTGGCGCAGTTCGTCATCCGGCAACCGGAATCGCGGAACGCCGTCCTTCTCCTCGATTTCGACATCGACGAGGTGCTCCATCACCAGCTTGTGCGGAGTGCGGAACAGCACGCCCTTGTAATGCTGCTTCCGGCCCTCCGCCGACAGGGCCGCCCACGCTGCGTATTGTCCGGCCAGCACCAGTTCGGATAGATGTTGTTCCTCAGCCGCGAGCCATGCGCTCACGTGCCTCGTGTACGAATCGTCCGTCACCGGCTCGCCAAACAGCACCGCCAGTTGAGCTACAAGCGCGGGACCGTCAATCTCTTCCGCCATCTCCGCCGTGACGCCCGAGATCGCTTTTTTGACGACAAACTGCCGCTTCAGCGCCAGCATCGGCGCCAGGCGGTGATGCCTCTGCCGCAATGCCTGCAGCTCCGGCCCGATGCCGAACAACTCACCGAGAAAATCTTCCAGATGCGGGGCGAGGGCCAGAATGAGAGCCGATTGTTCCTTGGGCGTCAGGGACGCCGGATTGACCCGCGCCCCCTCAAACCGGGTGCACAATTCGCCGTCGCCACTCCGCAGATACTGCGTAAAGCGTTCGTCCAGCTTGCCCAGTCCATCCCGCCCGTAAAGCTCTTCAAAGACCACGCCGAATCCGAGGTCGAGGGACCCCTCCACTAAGCTCATGCGCGCTCCGTTGCTTTTGATTGATCTACTTTGAGGATACGATGACCGTGCCGTTTGCGTTGCGGCAGGCCTTCATTGCATCGTGCATGGCCCGCGATATCATCAAACTAACTGTGCTGGTTTCCATCGAGACTAAACCCAAGCGGCCGCAATGGCTCAAAGCGCCGGCGCCCGTGGGGGACAACTACCGCGATTTGAAGGGTTTGGTGGATCGCCTCAAGCTCCACACCGTGTGCGATAGCGCGGCCTGCCCCAACATTGGCGAGTGCTGGAACCACCGCACCGCCACGTTCATGATTCTGGGCAACTTCTGCACCCGGCGCTGCGGCTTCTGCGCCGTCCAGAAGGGCCAACCGCTTGACGTCGACTACGGCGAGCCGGAGCGCGTCGCCGAGGCTTGCGAGATCCTCGGCCTGAAATACGCCGTCATCACCAGCGTCAATCGCGACGACCGCAAGGACGGCGGCGCCGATCTCTTCGCCCTCACCATCCGCGCCATCCGCCAACGCATCCCAGGCTGCAAGGTGGAAGTGCTGGTGCCCGACTTCCAGGGCAACAAGGACGCCATGGCGATCGTCATGGACGCCGCCCCGGACGTTCTCAACCACAACATCGAGACCGTGCCCCGGCTCTACCAGCAGGTGCGCATCGGCGCCCGCTATGAACGCTCGCTCGAGATGCTGGCCTGGGCCAAAGCCCTGCGGCCGGAGATCCCTACGAAATCCGGCCTGATGGTCGGCCTGGGCGAAACCAACGAGGAGGTGGTGAGCACCCTGCGCGACCTGCGGACCCATCACGTCGACTTCGCCACCATCGGCCAGTATTTGCGCCCTACCCCCCAGCACCTGCCCGTGTTACGCTATGTCACCCCGGCGGAGTTCGCCGAATACAAGCAGGCCGGACGGGACCTGGGCTTTTCGCACATCGAATCCGGACCACTGGTTCGCAGCAGTTATCACGCAGCGGAGGCGCTCTAAACTGTCACTTCCATCTGAATTGCTCGACGGCGGCATCTGGCGCATCCCGCTGCCCCTGCCCTTCGGCCCGCCCCATGTGAATGTCTATCTGCTGCCCTGCCCCGATGGCTGGATGCTGATCGACACCGGCATGGATACGCCCGAGTGCTGGAACACCCTCACCGCGGCCATGAACGACGCCGGAGTCGCCCCCAATCAGCTTCGCCAGATCGTCGTCACCCACCTCCACCCGGATCACTGCGGCCTGGCCGCCCGGCTGCGCGACGCCAGCGGAGCCACCGTCTGGATGCACCGCGCAGACGCCGAGCTTCTGATGCAGCTCACCGGCACCCGCCGCCCCCAGGAACTCCTGGAAGAGGCGATGAAGCAGGCCGGCACGCCCGACTCCTTCCGGCCCGCTGTCCTTTCCAGCTACGACCGCCTGCTGCGGACCTTCCCCGCCCTCAGCCCCGATGCTTACCTGGAAGACGGCGAGGCGCTGGAAAGCTGGCTGGGCCCGCTGCAGGTCATCTGGACGCCCGGACACGCGCCCGGCCTCTGCTGCCTCTACTCGCAGGAGTTCGGCTACCTGTTCTCCAGCGACCACGTGATCGAAGACATCACCCCCCACGTCGGCTGGCTGCCGGAGACCGACGGCTCGGTCCAGGACCACCTCGGCCAATACCTCGCCAGCCTGAACCGCCTCGACGAACTGGAAGTGCAAAAGGTGCTGCCGGCGCACGGCGCCCCGTTCTCTGAGCTTCGCGATTGGACGGCCCGCACGCGCGAACACCACGCCGCCCGCAGCCGCGACATCGCCCAGTTCCAAAGCGATGGCGCGGACGTTGCGGACGACCTCATCAAACGCCTGTGGCCGCGCGAACTGCGGCCCCTGGAATACCAACTGGCGCTTACCTCGGTACTCGCCTACCTGGAACACGGCCGCCGCACGGCCTAGACACACTAAACGGCGGCGTGCCGCAGCTTGCGCCGCCGCTCGATCCACTCCTCGCGCTTGAACAAGCGCGGGCTGAAGTCGATCAGCCGCGGCAGAAGTTCAAATACGCCCGACTGCGTCCACGCCTCGTCCGTCCGCATGCGGAACCCGCGCCGGTTCAGCTCATCCGCGATGCGTGACATCGGCCGGTCCTCCACGATCCCTTCCAGGATGCCGAGCATGATCTCGACCTCCTCCGGGTGTTCTTCCAGATGTTTGTTATCGGCGGCGACCCGCAGGCCGTAGGGCACCTCCTGCACCGGCGGCCTCCAGTCCGCGGCCGGATCCACCAACCGCTCCCACTCCACCGCCACCGGGTGCCACCCCTCGGCGGCCCTCCGGTCCAGCTCACCGGGCGTCAACGGGCCGGTCAGCACTTCTCGCACGCGCTCCGACTTTCCCATTTGGAAGCCTCCCTGCGCGCCTTTGCGCACGCCTCTGGCCAGCGTATCTCGTGGAATTCATTGGTTCGCGCGGCCTCGTGAGTGTCCGCTAGCGCAACGGCACCGTTCAGGAACGGGACGCCACTTCGCTGAGAAGATTTACACCATTCCGGCACTACCGAAATGGAGAGATTCGGGCGCCCATGCATGCTTCCACTTCGCCTGCCGTGCATCCCACCGGCCGTTGCCGGCCGCCCCGCATCTACTACGCCATCCCACGCTGGCCCGCGCCATCACGGGCGGCGATGCTCACCACGGCGATCATCCTGTTTCTGCTGGTGGCCATGCCCAAGGGCGGCATCAAGTTCGAGCGCATCCCCATCACCTTCAGCTATCTCGCCCTGGGCCTGGCCGCCGTTCCCTGCCTAGCGGCCAGTGTCCGCACTTCCACCTGGAACCGCCCCACCGTGGTCTGCATTCTCATGACGATCCCCCTCTCCGTCATGACCATCCTCAAGGTGACGCGCTGGGGCTATTACGAGCAGGGCTTTGCGCTCGCCCTCATCACCAACGTCTGCGTCCTGCCCTTCGTCTTCCTGGTTTGCTTCCGCGCCCTGGGCCCTGCCTTGGTGCACCGCCGAACCCAGCGCCTGCTCCTGCTCTGCATCGCCCTGGTGACCCTGTTCGGATTGGTCGAGTTCGTCTCCCGGAACTTCTTCGGCTCGGCGATCGAGGTGCCCTATATCACCGTCAACTCCGATGACGTCGGCCGCATCTGGGAGAAGCACAACCAAAGAACCAACCTGGTCAAGCTGGTCTCCACCTACAACAACGGCAACATCTTCGGCATCTGCATGCTGATTCTGGGCCCCTTGTTCTGGGCGCTGAAGCCCGCCCGGGCACTGCGCCTGATCTACTTGGCGGCCCTCTTCCTGACGCTTTCGCGCACCGTCTGGGCCGGCATGCTGATCTGGCTGGTCCTGTGGGAACCCATCTTCCGCCGCCGCCCCGTTTCGATGCTGCTGCGGTCGCCCATCCACCTTCTGACCGCTGTGACCCTGGGGGGCGCCGGCATCTTCGTCCTCAGCACCGGCACAGGCTTCCTCTTCGACCAGAACCTGGGCGGACGCCTGCAGGCGCTGCCCGACGTGGAGTTCACCCTCTTCGGTCCCGACATGCCCTTCCTGGGCATCGGCGAACTCACCTACACCAGCTTCCTGCAGAACTTCGGCCTGGCCGGCCTGATGGCGTTCGCCGGCTGGCTTTGCGCCCCCGTGATCGCGTGCCTCACCGCTGAAGGCCTGAACGCGCTGGGTCCGCTGCGCCGCGCGGCGCTCATCTCCCTGACGGTCTACATGGTGGTCTGCGCGGTCGACGGGGCGTTCATGCTGATCCCCGTCATCGCACTCTACTGGCTGGTCGCGTCCTACCTGCTCAACCCCGCCTGCGAACGGCAGGGCGGCTACACGCTGGAACTCGCGAAGCTTTAGCGGGCGGCCTGGAAGCGCGCCCAGGGATGGGACGGCAGGTCTTTCAACAGCGGCTTCATCCAGGCGAACTCGGGGTTCTTCTTCAGGTGGTCAGCCGCCTTGAAGCCGACGCCGCAGGGGTGGCCCATCGCCGCTTCCATCGTCATCTGCCGCGCCAGCGTGGCGTCGGTGATCTTGGCCTGCACCGCGCCGGCCGGACCGTGTTCTTCCTGCCAGGGCTTCAGGCCGCGTGCCGACAGGTCGACGTGCCCGCACAGCGTCCGCTCGCTCGGCGAGTTGGCCTGCTTGGCATACGCGTCATAGTGATCCGACAGGAACGACTTCCCGCTCGCCACGTCCACCTTGCCCTTGTACTCGGCCATCAGCTCTTCCCAGCGTGTACGCCGGGCGTTCGCGCTGACAGACTGGTTCTGCGCCGGGAAGTCGGTCTCCTCGGCCGTCAGCGCCGGATCGATGGGGAAGTTCGCCCCCACGAAGTAGCCGTCCTTCTTGCGGTCCAGCGTCACGTGCTTGAGCCCAAGTTCCAGCCGCCCGATCTCGTTCTTATTCAGATCCGCCACCAGCCACGTGTTGGCGTAGCCGCCGTTGTTGCCTTCGCGCATGATGCGGTTGAAGTCGTCGATGCTCGTGGAATACTGCATGGCCTTGCGGCCGCGCACAAACTCGGGAATCCCATTGGTATCGAAGCCGTGGAACTGGGTGATGGTGGTCTCGGTGATCACGATGCCGGCCGAGTTGATGCCGAAGTCGTCGCCGCTGTGGATGAAGCCCGGGAACCCATCCATCAGGATCCGGTGGCCCTGCGATGGCCGGATGTCGAACATGATGTTCCAGCGCGCGCCTTCCAGGTAGCCCGACCAGTTGTTGTGGCCGATGACGATCTTGCCGTCTTTAGTCATCGAGCCCGTCGCCACAAACGCGCTGCAGCGGTCCGGAGCGTTTGACTCCTTCTTCTTATCCAGCACGCCCGTGTAGTAACTCATCTCGATGTTGGCGTTCAGCACCACCACATCGTAGAGGTCCGCCTTCACGCCCTTGGCCTTCAGGCCATCGGCAATGCCCTGTAGTTCCTGCCGGTACTCGGTCTCGATGTGCGGCCAGAAAACCTTCTCCGCCGCCGTGCGGTAGAAGTTCCAGTCGTGGCCCGAGTCGTGGGTCAGGGAGAGCTTCGTTACCTTCAGCGCGTCATCAATCTCGGCGGAGAGCAGGTAGCCATGCTGGAACCCGATCTCGGACGGAGTCCCCTGGAGACGGACGGGGATCCACCCCTCCTTCTCCGGTCCCCGGAACGCACCGGCCAGCCGCGGGTCCGCTTTGGGTTGCCAGGACATCAAACTGGCTGCCGAAGCGATGAGCAGAACGACGGAAAGGCAAGCTCGAATCTTCATGGGAATGGCCAATTATAGCCGCATTTCCCAACGCTCCGTTCGGCCTCAGCGCACGGCCTTCACCTGGTTCCCTTCGCCCAGCAGCACAACCTGAGGCCGGTGGACCCGGGCTTCCTCTTCGTCCATCCAGCCAAAGGCCGCGATGATCACCACATCCCCGGCCTGCCCTTTCCGGGCCACCGAGCCGTACAGACACACCGCTCCGGAGCCCGCCGGAGCCGGCACGACATACGTCTGAAGCCGGGATCCGTTGTTCACATTCCACACGTGAACCGCCTCGTTCGGCTGCAGCCCGGCCGCTTTCAGAAGATCTTCGTCCACGCCCAGGCTGCCTTCGTAGTGCAGCTCCGCGCCAGTCAAGGTGGCCCGGTGCAGCTTCGACTTCAATAGCTTTCGCAGCATCTCAACCCTGTCCTTTCGACAGTTCGACCGCTCTCTTCAAGCCCAGCAGTGACAGTTCCGGCACGGTGGCGTCGAACAAGCCTTCGCCCTTGAACAGTGCTCCGAAGCCGCCGGTCGAGATCACCAGCGGCCGCTCCTGTGCGAAGTAGTTCGCCGTCACGGCCTCGGCCAGGAACTTCACGGTGGCCGCCGTACCGTAAAAGAGCCCGGCCTGGATGCTCTCTACGGTCGACCGCCCCAGCACCTCCGCCGGCCGCACGATCTCCACCGCCGGCAACCGCGCCGTCTTCGACTCCAGCATCTCCATCGACGTGTAGATGCCCGGAGTGATGATGCCGCCCAGGTACTCCTTCTCCTTGCTCACGGCGCAGAGCGTGGTGGCCGTGCCGAAGTCGACGATCAAAAGATTGCGGCCCGGGAAGCGCAGCAACGCGCCGATGGAGTTAGCGATCTTATCCGCGCCCACCTCCAGCGGATTGCGGTAGCGGATCTTGAGCCCCGTCCTGACGCCCGGGCCCAGCACGAACGGCTCCAGATGGAAGTACTTGCGGAAGCAGTTGCGCAGCGAGTGCACGATGTCCGGCACCACGGCGCATACCGCCGCCATCTCCACCTGCGCCGGATCGATGCCGTTCTCGCGCAGCATGCTGCGGAAGAACAGGCCGAACTCATCGGAGGACGACCGGATGTTGGAGGTCCGCCGGAACGTCACCTTCAGTTCGTCGCCGTCGTACACGCCCGCGAAGATCTGAGTATTGCCCACGTCCACGCAGAGCAGCATCTTACTTCTCCTCCCGCACGGGGACGTTGTCGATCAGCCGGACGCCCTCCAGCATGGCGGCCGCGAACCGCCGGCCCCAGCGTTCTTCCACGTAGTCCACCGCGAAGCCATCGGCTTCCAAGATGCGCCGGGCTTCTTCCGCGGTCGCCGCCGTGGTCAATGAACGGTAGACGCTCGCCGCCCTGTGCCGGCCTTCCTCCGACAACAAGGCGTTGCGCGAGCTGAGTGCCAGGCCGGACCCGGCGCGCACGGTCTCACAGGGGACGACCTCGGTGGGGACGAAGCAGTCCCGCACCATCTCCCGGATGACCTGGAGCTGCTGGTAGTCCTTCTCGCCGAAGTAGGCGCGGTCGGCCCGCACCAGGTTCAGCAGCTTCAGGACGATGGTCATCACGCCCTGGAAGTGGCCGGGGCGATGCGCGCCTTCCATGCCCTCCCCTGCTGAGCCGCCTTCGATCCTGAGGAGGTACCCGTCGGGGTACAGTTCGCCCGGACCCGGCATCAGCACCTCGTCGGCGCCCAGGGACTCCAGCAGCCGCAGGTCCTGCTCGACGGTGCGCGGGTAGCGCTCCAGGTCGCGCGGGTTGTTGAACTGTGTGGGGTTGACGAAGATGCTCACCACCACGACGTCGTTCTCGCAGCGGCAGCGCTGCACCAGCGTGCCATGGCCGGCATGCAGCGCGCCCATGGTCGGCACCACGCCGAGGGTGCCGTGCAGTTCCGTCCGGCGGGCCTGCCACTCAGGCACAGTCGTCCAGGTCTTCATGTGTAACTCTCCTCGACGGCGGGAAAAGATCCGCTCTTCACTGCCTGGTCATAGCCATCCAGCGCGTCCACGATGGCGTTCGCGCCTTCCAGGAAGTGCCGCACAAAGCGCGGGTGGAAGTCGGTGTTCATGCCCAACAGGTCTTGGAGGACCAGGATCTGCCCATCGCAGCCCGCGCCCGCGCCGATACCGATGGTGGGAATCCTCAGCGCCGCCGTCACCTCGGACGCAAGCGGAGCCGGGATGCACTCCAGCACGATCGAGAACGCACCCAGTTGCTCCAGCGCCACGGCCTGCCGCAGGATCTTCTGGGCGGCTTCATCGCCTCGTCCCTGCACCTTATAGCCGCCGAACGCGTGGATGGATTGGGGCTGCAGGCCGAGATGGCCCATCACCGGGATCCCGCTCTCCACCAGGCGCTGCACGACGTCCTCGTGCCCATCGACGCCCTCAAGCTTCACGGCCTGGGCGCCCGCGCTCATCAGAACATGAGCCGCGTCCAGAGCCGAGGTCCAGCCCATGCGGTAGGACAGAAAGGGCATGTCCGCCACGATCAGCTTATCGCCTGCGCCTCGGGCGACCGCCTCCGTATGGAGCTTCATCATCTCCACCCGGGCCGCGATGGTGGAGGGGTGGCCGTGCATCACCATGGCGGCGCTATCGCCCACCAGGATGCCGTCAATGGAACTGCGCGCCAGCAGCCGGGCGAACGTGTAGTCGTAGCACGTCACCATCGAGAGCCGCCGCTGTTCCTGTTTTGCGTTGAGAAAGTGTCCAGCCTGCATCGTTCACTGCCCCCAGGGGACAGGTGGACGCGGGCTCGACGCGAAGGAAGGAATAGATTGTCTCAGCATCGCCTTGGTACCTGTCGGATTCGATCAAGTCCCCGGACTTACATGCGCCCCGGAGGGCGTCATCGTTCGGTGGTCGCTGCCAGTTGGTCAGCGCACCTTGAGTGTATCAGAGAGGGCGAGCCGGGCAGCCCGCCCTCGGGTCGAGATCAGTACTGCGGCACGGGCAGCGGGTTACGTGAGGCGAATTGGACCTGGTGCCAGTAGGGATAGGTCTTCTGCGTCTGGCTGGCCTTGTCCAGCTTCTCTACCTGCTGCGGTGTCAGGTTCCAGCCGGCGGCGGCCAGGTTCTGTTTGAGCTGATCCTCGTTGCGGGCGCCGATGATGACGGTGGCCACCGAGGGCCGCTGCAGCAGCCAGTTCAGCGCGATTTGCGCGACGGTCTTGCCCGTCTCCTTCGCCACTTCGTCCAGCGCATCCACCACGTTGTAGACGTGATCGTAGGGGACCGGCGGCCCCTGCTCGGCGGTCGCATGCAGGCGGCTCACTTCAGGCAGCGGCTGGCCGCGCCGGATCTTGCCGGTCAAGCGGCCCCAGCCCAGCGGGCTCCACACCAGCGCGGAGACCTTCTGGTCCAGTGCCAGCGGCATCAGCTCCCATTCGTAGTCGCGGCCGATCAGCGAGTAGTAGACCTGGTGGCCGACATAGCGCGACCAGCCATAGCGCTCAGAGACCGAGAGCGACTTCATCAGGTGCCAGCCCGAGAAGTTCGAGCAGGCGATGTAGCGCACCTTGCCGCTCCTGACGAAGCCGTCGAGCGTGGCCAGAGTCTCTTCCACCGGCGCCGTGGCGTCGAAGGCATGCATGTGATAGATGTCCACGTAGTCGGTACCGAGGCGACGCAGACTGCCCTCCAGCGACTCAGTCAGATGATGGCGGGAAGAGCCCAGGTCGTTCGGCCCCTTGCCCATCGCGAAGGTCGCCTTGGTCGAGATGAGGACCTGGTTCCGCTTGCCCTCGAGAGCCTTGCCCAGGATCTCCTCCGAGTGCCCGTCGGAATAGACATCCGCGGTATCGAAGAGGTTGACGCCCGCGTCGAGGCAGAGATCCACGATGCGCTTGGCTTCGGGAACGCCCGTGTCGCCCCAGGCCTTGAAGAAGTCGTTGGTACCGCCGAAGGTGCCCGCTCCGAAACTCAGGGCTGGAACTTTGAGGCCGGAATGGCCTAGCTGTCGATATTCCATTGTCCTTTTGGATGCGGCAGCCGCGGGTGAGGCTTCGGGAACGGACGGGCTTAATGCGCGCCCAGCACCGTGTCGGCGGCCTGCAGGGAGAGCTGCGCGGCGTCGAGGTCGGTCCGGTTGCAGAGCACGATGACCGTCAGCTTGTGCTGGTGAAAGCGCTGGATCACCGTCCGGAATCCGGTGGTGCTGCCGGTATGCCAAGTGCGCGGCTGGTCTTTGTAGGGATCCAGGAACCAGCCGAAGCCGTAGGAGACCGGCTTGCCCGGGTTGAGGTTGTCTTCGTTCTTCTGGGCGGGCCAACGGGTGGGCGAGCCATCGGAGAGCTTGGCGGGCGTCAAAGCCTCCTTCATGGCCGACGCGCCCAGCAGGGTGTTGCGGGAGAGTGCGTCGTCCCACTTGGCAAGGTCCGACAGGTTCGAGTAGATGCCGCCATCACCGAGCGTGGCGGACGTGGAGCTCTGGTCGCGTTCGACGAAGACGTCCTTCTGCTTCGCGTGGCCGTAGGCGCGGTGGACCACATTGTTGCGGCCGGCGACATAGGCGAGGGTCTGATCCATGTGAAGCGGCTTGAAGATGCGCTGCTGGAGGAACTCGCCGAACGGCATGCCTGACACCTTGGCGACTACCAGCCCAAGGACAACGTAGCCGGAGTTGCTGTACGACCAACTGGTTCCGGCCGCAAACCTGGGCTTGGTTTGAGCCTTGAGCAGCTTCAGAACCTCTTCATCCCGGATCTGGTCCTGCGGCGTCCACCGCTGGGCGCCAGCTTCCATCACGTCTTCGTAATCCGGCAATCCGGAGGTGTGCGTGAGCAGATGGCGGATGGTGATCGTCTTGCCGTAGGCCGGGAAGTCCGGGAAGACCTTGGTGAGCGGATCGTCGTAGCGGAGCTTGCCGTCCTTCACCAGCAGCATCACGGACATGGCCGTGAACTGCTTGGTGAAGGACGCCAGGCGGAAGTTGGTCGCGGCCTCGATGGGCGTGGCCGAGCGGAGATCGGTGACGCCATACCCTCGCTGAAACAGGGTCCGGCCATCCTGGCGGACCAGCACCGCCAGACCGGGCACGCTGCCTTGGGCAAGCGGCGCGAAGACGGCATCCAGGCGGGCCGCGACAGGATCATCGGCAGCCAGGACCAGGACGGGCACCAGCAACAGCAAGGGTAGGCGTTTTGTCATTTGGGTTACTGGCTGACCTTGATCACCCAGGCCGGCTGCTGCATCAGGTCTTCCGGAACATCCGGCAGGGTGATGGCCAGGCCGGCAGGGGTCGGCTGCCACTTCAGGGCGCCGCCGCCGAGCAGTTCCACCGACTTCGGCTTCAGTGCGGCCTTCGACTGCAGGACGAAGCGGCGGCCGGGCCAGCGGGGCATGATGGCATAGACGTTGTTGCCTTTGGCCGTGAAGAAGGCATCGATGGAGGCCTTGCCCGCGGCAGGCTTGGCCACCAGCTTCGACAGGTCGTAAGCGGTCTCGTACTCCTTGTTGTACTCGACCTTGGGCACTTCGCCGGCGCTCCACTGGCGCGACGTGGTCCAGGGCTTGGTGCCATAGATCGCATCGCCGTTGACGCGCAGGAAGTCGCCGATCTGGATGAGGCGTTCTTCCATCACCACGGGGATGGTGCCATCGGCATCGGGGCCGATGTCGAGCAGCAGGTTGCCCCCGCGGCTGACGAGGTCGACCAGCATGATGACCAGCTCTTTGCCGGAGTGGTAGTGCGACAGGTTCTCGGCGCGGTTGTAGCCATAGGAGAAGCCCATGCCGCGGCTCTCTTCCCAAGGATGCTCCATGCCGCTCATGCCGGGCGTGTACTCGGTGGTCCAATAACCGCCGTGCTTGTGGCGGCTGTCCTTGCCCCAGCGGTCATTGATGACCACGTCTTCCTTGACGGGCGATTCGTTCAGGAGCCAGGCCATCAGTTCCGGCGTATGCCATTCAGAGGAAGGCAGGTCCCACTCGCCGTCGCTGAAGATGATGGCGGGGTGGTAGCGGTTCACCAGGTCCTTGAACTGCGGGAACATGTGCTCGCGGATATAGCGCGGCTTGTCGGTGAGCCAGAGCGGGTTGTACCACTCGTAGAGGGAATAGTAGAAGCCCATCTTGAGGCCCTTGCGGCGCACGGCTTCGGTGAGGTCGCCCAGCACGTCGCGTTTGGGCCCGATCTCGACGGCGTTCCAGGGGCGGCCCCAGGTGGCGGAGGCTTCCTTGCTGGGCCAGAGCGCGAAGCCTTCGTGGTGCTTGGAGGTCAACGCGACATACTTTGCGCCGGAGCGCTGGAAGACGTCGGCCCAATGGTCGGGGTCGTAGAGCTCGGCGCGAAACTGCGGAGCGAAGTTCTGATAGGGATAATCCGCGCCATACATCTTCTTGTGGTATGCCCAGGTGCCCGACTGGATGGCGTTGGCGCCGGGCTTCTGGCCATTCGTCATGGCGTTCCAATACCACTCGGCATAGGCGAGTTTGCCGGGAATCACCGGAGCGTAGGCGGGCACGGAGTAGACGCCCCAGTGGATGAAGATTCCGAACTTGGCGTCCTGGAACCAGGCGGGGGTGGGCCGTTTGTCGATGGATTCCCAGTTGGGTTGATAGGTCTGGCCAAAGACCGTGGAGGATGCGATCAGGAAGAGGGCCAACTTCTGCATCTGTCCATTATTCCCCCTCTTTGGATCCCGCGCTGAGGGATCAGCAGGCCGGGGCGATGTCTTTGGGGTCGATGACGTTGTTGCGCGTGCAGCACTCGGCGTACAGGAAGTCGAGCATCTCCTTCAGCCCGTCGGTATTGGCGGTGTAACGAAGGAACGTGCTCTCACGGCGGACCTTCACCAGTTCCTCGTTCTTGAGCTTCTCCAGGTGGTGGGAGAGGGTCGACGGCGGGATGCCGAGCTCGGCCTGGATGTCTCCGACAACGAGGCCACCGGGATGCGCGGTGAGCAGCAGGCGCAGGATGCGGAGCCGCGGCTCGGCGCCCAGGGCGGCGAGCATATCGGCAAATCTTGCTGTCGGATCGTTCTCGGGAGCGGCCACTAATTCGATGATATCAGTAGCATGGAATCCGCTTGGGCGCGTTGTTGCTCGCGCCAGTGGGCGGGCGGAATCCCCTCCCAGCAGCGGAAGGCGCGCACGAAGGAGTTGGCGTCCTCGTAGCCGAGCAGATAGGCCGTTTCATTCAGCTCCAGCGCAGAGTGGACCAGGTAGTGGCGGGCCAGTTCGCGGCGCGCGTCTTCGAGCACCTGCTGGAAGCTCGAACCGTCGGTGGTGAGGCGGCGCTGCAGGGAGCGGACGCTCATGTTGAGGGCACTGGCCAGGATCTGGACGGTGGGGCGCTGCCCGGCCAGTTGTTGCTTCAAGGTGGCGCGAACGCGGTCAGGGAAGCTGAGCTCGGCATCGCGCTGATTCAGTTCCTGTTCCAGTTGGGGCGCGATCATCGAGAACAGCTCGGCGTTGTGAGTGAGGAAGGGGCGGGCCAGGTCCGCGTTGTGGAAGCAGATGGCGTTCTCCCCGGCCTCGTATTCGATGAGACAGCCAAAGTACTCTGCCAGGAACGCCTGATCGTCGCGCGCCCGGGTGAGCCGGAGGCGAGTGGGGGACAAGGGTGTTCCCGTGCCGCGGCGGGCGATGGTGACGACCCAGGCGAAGCAGAGGTCGACCAGGATCGAGGGTTCGGGGATGGTGGCCAGCAGCCAGAGGAACTGGACGCTGGTCTCACGGGCTCCGCTGATGATGCGGATCTCCTCCGGACAGGTGAGCTGTTTGAAGCGGGCCATGCGGTGCAGCGCTTCAGAGAAGGAGGGGGCATACAGCGCGGCAATGGCGATGGGGTCGTAGCGCTCGATGCGCTGCTCGGTGCCGATCTTGACGCCGATGGCGGGATCCCGGCTGACCTCGCCGATGGCCTGCCAAAGGGCAAAGAACTCCTCCGTACTGACGGCGGGCTTGGGGTGGTCGAACAGCCCGGAGGGCAGGCCCGCCTGCCTCAGAATGGCGGCGGGCTGCACTCCCAACTCTTCCAACTTGCCGGCGAGCAACGAGCTCACACGAAAGCGTTTGGCCATGGCTTAGGCTGCGGTCTCCTTCTTTAGGCTAGCCATATCGATGACGAAACGGTACTTCACATCCTGCTTGAGCAGGCGGTCGTAGGCTTCGTTCACCTTCTGGATGGGGATGATCTCGATGTCGGAGGTGATGCCGTGTTCGCCACAGAAGTCGAGCATCTCCTGCGTCTCCGGGATGCTGCCGATGGGCGAACCGGAGAGGCGGCGGCGGCCAAGGATGAGGTTGAAGCTGGCAATGGGGAGCGGCTTTTCGGGCGCTCCGACGAGGGTCAGCGTACCGTCGCGCTTCAGCAACTGGAGGTAGGCGTTGAGGTCGTGGTCGGCCGAGACGCAATCGAGGATGAAGTCGAAGCTGCCGGCGTGAGCGGCCATTTCTTCGGGATTGCGGGAGAGGACCACCTCGTGCGCGCCGAGGCGGAGGGCGTCGTCCTTCTTGTTAGGGGAGGTCGTAAACAGGACGACGTGGGCTCCGAACGCACTGGCGAACTTCACGGCCATGTGGCCGAGGCCGCCGAGGCCGACGACACCGACTTTCTTACCGGGACCCGCCTTCCAGTGGCGTAGCGGCGAGTAGGTGGTGATGCCGGCGCAAAGCAATGGAGCGACTCCGGCCAGATCCAGGTTGGCCGGCACACGCAGGGCGAAGTTCTCGTCGACGACGATGCTCTCGGAGTAGCCGCCGAAGGTCTGGGCGCCCGTGTGCTTGTCTGCGCCGTTATAGGTCCAGGTGGCGCCCTTCTCGCAGAACTGTTCGAGGTGCTCGCGGCATTCCGGGCAGACGCCGCAGGAGTCGACCATGCAGCCGACGGCGGCGAGGTCACCCGCCTTGAACCTGGTGACGCCGGGTCCGGCGCTCTTCACGCGCCCGACGATCTCGTGGCCGGGGACGCAGGGGTAGACGGTGTTGTGCCATTCGTTGCGGGCCTGGTGGAGGTCGGAGTGGCAGACTCCGCAATAGAGAATCTCGATTTCGATATCGGTGGGCGTGGGCTCGCGCCGAGCCACGGAGGTAGGGGCAAGAGGAGAGGTTGAGTGGACTGCCGAATAAGCTCTGACGTCGTGCATGATTTCAAGGTAAAGGGGGAGGCGTGATTTGCCGCATGCAGAACGCGCCAAGCTCTATGCAAAATGCGCCAGTGTGCACCTAGGGGTTCAGGACACCGAAGAGGCGGATGAGTTCGGGGAGGCTGAGTTGTTCGGCGCGGAGGCCGGCTTCGGGGAGGTTGGTGAGCTTCTCGGGGGGGTAGTGGGCCGAGAGATTATTGCGTAAGGTCTTTCGTTTCTGCCGGAAGCAGGCGGAGGCGAAACGCAGGAAGGCCTTGGTGTCGGCGACGGGGAGAGAGGTCCGGGGCGTGAGGCGGACGACGGCGCTATCGACTTTGGGCGGCGGCCGGAAGGAGGCGGGCTTCACGAGGAAGAGGCGTTCCACTGTACAGAAAAGCTGGGTGGCGACGGAGAGGTAGCCGTAGTCGCGATTGCCGGATGGGGCGGCCAGGCGGTCGGCCACTTCTTTCTGGACGAGGAAGACTGCGCGTTCGAGGGCTGGTCCCATGGCGAGGACCTGCTCAATGATGGGGGAGGTGATGTAGTAGGGCAGGTTGCCGCAGACGGTGGCGGGTCCCCACTGGGAGAGGTTCGTGGAGAGGACGTCGCCCTGCACGATTTCGACAGTCGGGTTCTCGGTGTAGCGTTCGCGGAGTTTGGCCGCCAAGGCGGAGTCGAGTTCGACGGCAATGAGACGCTTGGCGCGAGGGTGCAGGAACTCGGTGAGGCCACCGGGACCGGGACCGATCTCAATGCAGAGGCCGACCTGCTGTGGGCAGGCGGCCTCGGCGATCCGGGCGAGGATCGAGTGCTGAAAGAGAAAATGCTGACCTAGAGGGCGGCCCAAGAGTGGAGACTAACCCTTGACGTCGATCTGGCTGCGGCCACTGAACTTCACGCGGACCCAGCCGGAGGTGGGCATGCCGAACGTGGTGGCCGGATTGAATTCCGTGAACAGGAGCGAGTTCTCGAGTTTGCGGCGCAGAGAGGCGGTGTTGGCGGAGCCATAGCCATCAGGGAACGAGTAGTCGATGACGCGGCCCTGTTCGTCGACGAAGACATCGACGGTGATTTCGGCTTCGGACATATCCAGAAGCGTGGCGCGGACGGAGGGCACAGTGGCGATGGCGATGGGCACATCGTTGGGGTGGCTGACGATGATGCCCTGGAAGTTCGTCATGACCATGGAGAACAGGAAGACGGCCGAAGCCAGGCCACCAAAGGCAGGCAGGGCGATGGGCCGCATAAGGTTATTGATCGATAGGGCGGCGTGTTCTCCGAAGTGGCGGAGCCAGGTGCGGAGATCGACATAGCGGCGGCGGCGAGACGCTTCGCGGGAAGCCATGGCGCGCAGGGACAGGGCGACGTGGGACGGCATGGGCCGGGATTTCACCGAGCGCACCGATTGCCGCACCATATCCAGTTCCGCCTGGAGCAGGGAGCAGGCGGCGCAGTGTTTCAGGTGCGCCAGCAGCAATCTCCGCTCAGATTCGACCACACAGCCGTCCTGGAGCGCGGAGAGCATCAACCTTGTTTGTTGGCAGTCCATAACGATCCAGACCTCTTAGTCGGCGGCCGTCTGAGGGGTGAAGTGCAACCCCCTGGACGGTTCCAACTGTTCAACCAGAGCCTTGCGGAGCGACTCGCGACCGCGCAGGATCCGGGACTTCACCGTGCCGAGCGAGACATCAAGGACGTCGGCAATCTCTTCGTAGCTCAGATCCTCCAGGTCCCGTAGCACAACAGCCGACCGGAACACAGGATTCAAGCCTTCCAAGGCTTTTTCGATCGCCGATCTCCACTCCTCATTGAGGGCGAGATCGTAAGGTGAGCGAGCAGCATCGCTCAGGTGATCGAGGTAGCCCAGGCCATCACCTTCGGCTTCGAGACCTACTTCGGCGCGCTTGTGGCGGCCGAACCAACGGCGGCGATTGTGCGCCTCGTTGACGGCAATGCGGTAGATCCAGGTCTTCAGTGAACTTTGGCCGCGGAAGGCAGTGACGTTACGAAAGACTTTCAGGAATACATCCTGAGTGACGTCGCCCGCTTCGCTGGAGTCGTCGATCAAGCGTTGAACCAGATTAAAGACCGGCAACTGGAAGCGTTCCAGAAGAGCCTCGTAGGCCGATTCAGAGCCAGACCGGAGACTCTCGAGAAGACACCCCTCGTCGGGCCACCCCGGCCATTCCGGGGGAGCCACTTCATTACCGAGCTCTGGCATGTTTGGAGCCGGTTCCATGGGTGCCTCCGCAGAGCCATTGTAGCGCCGTTCACATCAGCGCCGTTGTATATAGAGACACCTCGGCGAGGAAAAAAGTTCCTGACAGGTTTAGGGGTACTAGGAGCCTTCGGGGCTGGATGAGACCGGGGAAATGGGTTGCAGATGAGGTTGCAGTGAGGAGGCAGGCTGGCGAGTCTGCCGCAGTGACACGCCATCTTATTGATTCTCCGTGCATTGCTTATTCTGGATGATGAAGTCCTAAATAGCGGCGGGAGATTCCAGGGGCAGGCGCCAGGCGCTGTTTACAGTGGTCACAGTCCAGTATGGGTACTGGGTTTGTTCCGCCGGAGGGGCGGCGGGGGTGGAAAGCCCTGACCGAAAGGCGAGTGGCTTCGTTTGGGCTGAGTCCTTGGTGGCTTGTGGACTGCGGCGCGATGCTTCGGGTGGGCGGGGGCTCTCGACTGCCCACTACTTTACGTTAGCCGGAGAAGCAGGGCCGGCGGCTTCGTTTCGTCGATCGGATGGCTGGGTTGGCGCGGCGGCCCTTCTTGCGAAGGGAGAGGTGGGCCGGTCAGGGGACCGGCTGCGGACGAGGGCGTCCGCCCTCCTGGCGGGGTGGCTCGCCGGTTCGGGTGGGCGGGACTCTCGGCTGGCCGCTGCTTTACGTTAGCCGGAGAAACCGGGCCGGCCGGCTTCGTTTCGTCGATCGGCTGACTGGGTTGGCGCGGCGGCCCTTTCTTCCGAGGAGAGAGGTGCGCCGGTCAGGGGACCGGCTGCGGACGAGGGCGTCCGCCCTCCCGACGGGGTGGCTCGCCGGTTCGGGGTGGGCGAGCGGCTTCGTTTCGTTGGGTTGCCGCAACTCTTCGGGGTGGACGATGGCTTCCGGGTGGGCTTGGGGGCAGGCACGGGGAGACCTTGGGGGAGCCCGTCGCTGCCGCTCCGGGACTAGGGAGGTGGATAGGGGCTGGACGCGGCGCGCGGGGGCACGGAGGGCTGGACGCGGAGGCCGCACGGGAGCCCGTCGCTGTTGCTCCGGGGCTGGGGCTTGGGTCCTGGCACACGGCGGGCACGATGGTGCTCGGTGTGGCTCCCCTGAACGGAAGCTTATAGGTGAGATTGTCAAAGAGCAGGGCCGGAGGGGCTCCGGCTGGTGATGCGATCCTCGGCGGAATCTGTTGACGGCTTCGTTTCGTCGAGGCTCGGCGGATTCGTCAATGCCCGGTGGTTTCGTCAATGCTCGGCGGATTCGTCGATAATCGGCGGATTCGTTTCGTCAACATGGCCCGACCTGGCGCAGGGGTGGTCTTCAGCGCTTCGAAACGTTGTAGAAGTTGGCAGGCAGTCCGTTTGCGCTGGCCGAGTTGGCCTCGTTTCGCGGAACGCGAATGGGCTGGAGGTCGGCCAGCGGGTCCTGGTTGTCGGGATGATTGGTGTCGACGCCGGTGGTGAGGTGTTCGAGCGCCCGGCGGGGCCGGCCATAACCTTCGTAGAAGAAGAGTTCGTCGGTGTTGCTGGTGAGGCGGGTCACTTCGGCCAGGGGGACGTTCTCGCGGACGCCCTTGACGACATCGGGGTGTTGCTGGGCGAGGGCGGCACGTTCGGTTTGGAGTTTGCTGAGCTCCCGGATGGCGCGGTAGAGGCCGCGTTCGAGGTCGCGGCGGTAGCGGGCGTAGCGGTCGAGCTGAGCGCCGTGCGGGTCGGTTTCGGCCAATGGGTCCGTTTCGGCGAGGATCAGGCATTCGAAGGATTCGATGCGGCGCAGGTTCCAGGTGTGGGTGAGGATGCGGTGGAAGATCTCCTCCTCGATGCAATTCGCGGGCCGGGTGTCGAGGCGGAGGGCGGCTTCGAGGGCGGTGAACGAGGCGCGGTCTTCGGGCGTGATGGTGAGGTGCTGGGCGGTGAAGCCGTGGCTGCGGGCGTTTTGGGATGAGCGGGCCTTCCCTTCTATGGTGACGGGTCCAGTGGAATATTTCGCGTTCGCCTGGTTGGCGGTGATCTGAGCAACGGTAGCCATGATGTCAAACTCCTTGTTCCATAAAAAATGCCGGCACAATGGCCGGCGCGATTCCAGGGTAAGGGGGGTGTCAAGGGGAAAGGGGCTGTTTTGGAGAGGCTGGTGTTGCAAAGAAAGATAAAAAAGAGTTTCAGATGCGGTGATGAAGCAATGCTTAATGTGGAAATTGAGAGAGAAGTGGGGTCGAGGTGAGTGGCTTGGCGGGTCTGAGGGCTGCCTCAGGAAGATCCGGACTTGTCAGCGCGGGTCGCGTCCGGGCGCTTCGTGTGAAGATACTCGGACTGGGCGCGCCGCTGAGCACGGCAGGTGCGATGACTAGAAAGTCGGGGACGGGTGCACCCGTCCCAATGGGGTTTTCCCTCTGCTGATTACCGACTTCCGTATCCTGTTTGTGGGATATGGCGCAGAGTTGGAACTTCCGGGTGGGCTGGGGCCACTGTTCCAGGCTCGGCGTCTGGCGGAACAGCGGAACTGGAGAGAGGAACCGGCGACTTTCGGTGAGTTCCCGGGTGCTTCGCTTCAATTGGAGGCTTAGTTTTGGTGATTCGCGGTGGGACGGGTCAGGACGTAGGGCATCCCGAAATTCCGAAGCGCCCGGAGCAGATTGGGAACAGCGCCCCCATCGGCATCGAGTATCAATCCGCGCATAGCAGGCTTATGCCAGAGTGCGTGAGAGACTGTTCCGCTGAGGACTGCATAGTCCAGGTCACGGTCGCTGCACACTTTGAAGCATCTCGAACATGACATCCGATAGCGAGCCCTCTCGGAGATCGGCGGCGTTCGTCGCGGTTCCAGTTGCTGTCGCCATTGACCGGATGAACGCCCGGCGAAGTCAGGGGCCAGCGACCTTGCCGGAATTGGACATGCATTGAAGGAATTTGTCGTAAGTTTCTTCAAGCGCCTCAAACCGCTGGACGCTGGCATGATGCCAAAACAAATCCTCGCCATCTGGCACTCGTACTGCCTCGAAATCGAACTCACCCGTCACCCACCCGTTTATGCGCCCCATGGTCTTGGGAGTTCTGAAGTCGGCGGCCGCTGCTGGAATATCATCGGTCCTCTCGCGGATGTCTACGATTGATACATCTGAACCAGCAAGAGCAAGCTTTTTCGAGCGATACCAGCAGATGATTTCCTGAAGGGTCAGAGGATGTCTCATCATTTCGATTCAACCACCTTTTATGTTCTGGATAGGAGGTATTTCTGGACCTGGTCGACCCACAGCACGAGCCGAATGGCCTTTGATGCTGTTCGGGCCAGGAATTCGAGCCCTGCCGGAGCCAACAGACTTGACACGGCCGACGGGGATCACGCTTGGCCACGATAGATCCGCCAGCCCTGAACCCGGTCCGGCTAGACGACTGAGATGAGTGTCCTCCTAGAATTGATCGTCGGCGCAGTTTCGTTTTCTCGCCCGGACCGCGCCGCGCTGCCGATCCGCCGAGACTTGATTCGCCATGTCTATCGCTGAACTGCAGCCGACTTAGGTGCTTTAGGCAATATGATCCGAAGTGGCCCTGCCTCTTTCCGGGCAAGATTGGTTGCCCGGTGGAGACTTGGCCGCTCTTTTGTCCATGTCGACAGGGCGTTGGAACTGAGTCGCATCCTCGACACCGATACGCGCGAGGATGGTCGTAGGACGGCTGCCTGGCATCCGGTCGCGTTGGTCGAGCTTCTGGTGAACGGCTACCCGGTGGGTGCGCGGAATTCTCGCCGGCTGGAGCGCGCCAGCTATGACGGGGCTGGAGATTGGGAGGCAGATCCTGAAGGAGGAACGGGCGAAGAAGGGATCGGAGCGCGAGCGCTGGGGCCGGGCCGGAGCTGGCGGTGGATTTCGCTCCGGCAGGCTGACAGGCTGGGGGCCTCGCGAAGGCGGGACTACTTGCGGGAACGGCTGAGACGCCCTGAGTGCAACTCAACTTTCAGTTGGACTCCAGCCGCCTCCAAAACCACAGCGGCTCCGTCAGGCGTCATTGCGGGCGGAGCCGACATCCAGATGCCCACTCGCGCCGACTTGATCAGGGCTGGAAGAGTGACTCCGGCCGCCTTTGCGATCCCGGAAGTCGAATAGCGAGCTGTCTCGCTGCCGTCCCGCGCGAGGACAGCAACGGCCAGAGGGCCAGGTGTCCGCAGACCTTCATCCAGGAGCAGCACGAGACCTTCGTCGGAGACAACCGCCTGAGCGGGTCCATAGCGGTGGGGCAGTGGTTTCGTCCAGACACTCCGCCGGGCACCTGGCCGGGCTGAGAACAGCTCGGCTTGCGCCTGGGGTGGTCTCCAGCCGCGCGGCCCGCGCAGTTCGAGAACATACGCGCCGGCCGGCGACGAGAAGCTGCGGAAGTCCGGCGGGAGCGCCTTCACATCCTGTTGTGATGAGGTATCCATAGCAAAAGAGCAACTGGACACCGGCACTCCCGCGAGAAGGAAGCTCCGCCTGCTACACACGGGCCATCTTCCGGCGGCGCGCCAGCGCCAAGCCGCCAAGCCCAAAGAGAATCAGGGCAGAAGTGGCTGGTTCCGGCACCGCGCTGACCTTGGGATCGGCGAGAGCCGTCTTGATCTGGGCGGCCGTTAGTTTGTCCAGTCCCGCGCCATCCGGCGTGATGTCGCCAATCACGCTCGGCGTGACGCGATCGGAACCGCTGCGCATCAGGAAGTCCACGTCCACACCGGGATCATCGTGCATGAGGCCAAGCAGGTGTCCAACCTCGTGGGCGATAGTGTCCAGCCGGTTCACGCCGAAGATCACTTCATCGATGACGATCTTGTTACCGCCGATCGTATTTACCTCGCCGAACGCATCGAAATGGTTCGCCACAAACCACATGCTAATCACGAGAGGGTTTGCCGCAGCACCCGGCGCGGTGGTAAACAAAGAGTCCACCTCCCCCTGATTGTCGAGGCTGAGGAAGGTAGACGAATTCGTGGTCGTGAAGGGCAGATAGCTGAAGGTGAGCCCGGCTTGAGCCCAGATCTTGTTGGTTTCAGCCAGGAAGGTTTGTTCCGTGTCGTTCGCGCAATTCAGTCCGCCATCGTCGCAGATTTTGATCGGCTGAATCGTCAGAACTGCCGCATTGGCGGTGGCCACGAAGGCGCCGACCAGGATGCAAGCCATAATCAGGGCACGCGAAAGCAGCCGATGAGCCTGACCGTAAGGTCTTATTTGTGAAGTCATTTCCCCTCCGAAAAAGTGAAGTGCGGGTGGGTGAAGGCGCTACAACTACCGCGGAAGCTACCCTAACACCCCGGCAAGATCAGAAGATAGTGTACCACGCGGGGAGTTATGAGCGATGGCTGTTCCGGTTTCGATCCAATGAATTAGTGGTGCCCCATGCAAACGAAATCCGAGGCGAATTCGGGGATCGAGCCGCTCCGTCATGCTTCTCGATTTTCACCAACTGATCGGCCCTCCGGCGGAGAGCTACAGGAGACACGGGGTCCGTACGAGGGAGGCAGAAGCGCGGCCGTGGAGTTGGACTCCGCTACCAGGACGCCTGCCCGAGGAGGACTATCCAGCCGTCGCGGGTCTGCGAAGCGGTGCAATTGACGCCCACATGGCGGTAGGCCTGGCGGACCTCGGCTTCCAGCGTGGTGGAGATGCCGGACAGGATGAGGCGGCCGCGGTGACCCAGGCGGCGCACCAGCATCGGAGCCATCTCAATGAGGGGCGCGGTGAGGACGTTTGCCACTACCAGGGGCCAGGCGCCTTCGACCGCTTCGGGCCCGCCCAGGATCAAGCGGAGCCGGCGGCCCAGGTGATTCAGGCGGGCGTTGGCGGCGGCCGCTTCGAGGGCGGCCGGTTCGATATCGATGCCTGTGGCCTTGTCCACTCCCAGCAGCAGGGCGGCCAGTGCCAGGATCCCGGAGCCTGTGCCGACATCGAGAACGGACGAGGGGTGGTCCTCGGCGATGATCTCCGCCAGGACCTCCAGGCAGAGAGCCGTTGTGGGGTGATGGCCGGTACCGAAAGCCTCGGAGTCCGCCAGGCGGAGGGACCCTTCCGGAGCATCGACGCCCGGCGGGACCACCAGGATTCCACCCGCGCGGAGGGGTGCGGTGCGCAGGAGCCAGACCGAGTCGTTGTCGCGGCCCTGGGCGGGCGAGACGGTGATGGACGCGGATCGCAAGGCGAGAGCGACGGCCTCGGGCTGGACGGAGTCGGGGAGGATGGCGGCGAGGCCGCCGGCAAGCTGCTCGATATCCAGGGCCCCCAACTCGATGAGGAGGTCGAGCGCGTCATCCGGCGGATCAGCGATATCGATGCGGTAGGGCACCTTGCAGGGTAGCGCACTGGCGGAGCGGACGCCAGAACTCCGCAACCGGCACTTTATCCCAGGCGGAGGCTCGAGCGGGGTTGGCCGCGAGCGAGCCTCCCGGTGCCGGTCTGGACTTACCGGCCTTTCAGGAATTCGATGCCGCCGTTGCGGTTGGTGACCTGCAAGCTGCAGCCGCCCTGGCCTAGTTTCCCGCGGACCGACGACTGGTTCAGCTCACCCTGCATGGTGAGTGGGAAGTCGGAGCGGATGCCACCGAAGCTGGTGCTCGCCACGACATCGTAATTGGCCGTTTCTGGCAGGGTGAGGCGCACCTGGGCGAAGGAGGTCTGGATGTCGGCGGGCTGGCAGCCGCGGCCGGAGAGTTGGGCGGAGACTGCTCCGTTCTGGGACTGGACGGAGACGGGCCCCCTGGCGCCTTTCAGGTTGACGGAGCCGAAGGAGTTCTTGACCGAGATCTTCCCGCCTGCGTTGTCCACCGTGACCGAACCGTTGTTGTCGGTGACGGTGACCTCTCCATTCACCGACTGCAGATCGACCGGGCCGAATGAGGTTTGGACCGCGGCGGAACCGCCAATGGACGAGGCGTTGACGGCGCCATTGCCGGAACTGACTTTGAGGAAACCCTTCACCTGGCGGACCACCACGGGGGCGAAGGTCGTGGTGAGGTCAGCCGAGGCGGCATCTTCCACGACGATCTCCCCGTTCTGGTTGACGACGTAGGCGTGCCGGCCCACATGGGTGAGCGTGATCTTTCCAAAGGAGGTGCGCAGATTGGCGGCGCCCGCAATGGAACTGGCATCGATGGCGGAGTTGGTGGAGTTGACCGTGAGGTCGCCCTTCACCTGACGGGCGGTGACCTGGGCGAACGAGTTGGAGAGATTGGCCGGACCGCTATCGTCGAGAATGACTTCGCCGTTCTTATTGACCACCGTGGTGCCCTTGCCGATGCGGGTGAGGCGCACGGCTCCGAAGCCATTCGTCACATTGACTAGGCCGGCGGCGTCGGTGACGGTGACCGCGCCGTTTGTGTTGCGGATGGTGACATCCCCCTTGTGGCGGCCGACGTCGACGGCTCCAAAACGGTTTTCGATGGTGGCCACGCCGCCGCTGTCGTCGAGGCGCACGGCGCCGTTGGCTCCGGAGATCTGGACGCCGGCGTTTAGCCCGGAGGCCGCAATGGAACCGAACGCGTTGGCGACGTCCAGGGAAGCCGACTGCGGAATTTCGATCTCGTAGCTCACCGAGTAAGAGATATTGTTGCGGCGCATGCGGCGGAAGAGGCCACCCCGCACGGAGTCGTCGGGATAGATGGTGGCGACACGGGCGCCGTCGGCCGTGGATTCAGCCTCAACGCGGATCTCGTTCATGAGGGCTTCGGCTTGCGTGCGATCCTCGGCGGCGACGCGGATGGTGGCGCGAACCGAGACGTCTCCGCGGGAGGTTCCCCGGACGTTCACCGGGCCGAATTTGTTCTCGACGCGAAGCCGCTGTCCGGCCCTGAGCACCAGGGTCTTGTTGATATCGCGCGTAGCTTCCTGCTGGGCGCCGAAGACCAGGGCGCAGGCGGCGAGAGCGGCGGCACTAAAGGCTGTTTTGTTTCGGACCGGCATAGTTCAATACCTCTTTGAGCGTGCGCTGCTTCTCGTGAAGCAGGGCGGCGAGCTGATTCTGGACCTGGGCATTCAGACGGTTTCCGGCGGCGGCGGCGCGGGTCTCGGCGATCGCCTGATCGAGGAGCTGGAGTTTGTCGCGATAAGCGGCCATCACCTGCAGGTTGTCGTTGTTGAGGGCGGGCTGGGCCAACTGGCTGAGCTTGTCGATGGATTGGACATAGGCCGAGCGGGAGGCTTCAACGTCCTGGAGTGCCTGGGCCGTGATGAAGTCTTTGCTGAGCCCGGGTTGGGCTGCACCTCGCCGGACGTACCACAGCACCGGGAGCGCGACCAGCAGCAGGGCGGCGATGGCGGCCCAGACGCGGGGCGACGGGAAGAAGCGGAGTTTCGACCGGACAGATTCCTGCCTGAGTTCCGATTCGACGCGAGGCCAGAGATGGGGGGCGTCCCACTCGCGGTGGCGCCCCGCGGCCCATTGGGCGACCTGGTCCCAGGCTTCGAGTTCGCGGCGGCAGGCGTCGCATTGCCCGGCGTGGCGGCGCGCCAGGACGAGATCCTCGGGCGAGGCGTTGTCGAGAGCGGATTGGAATTGAGCGCAATCGATGTCATGCATGGGGTGATAGATCCTCCCGCCGGGAGAGAAGCGCCTGGCGGAGTTGGCGGCGAGCCTCGCAGAGGCGGCTGCGCGACGTGCCCGCATCGATGTCGAGAATCGAGGCGATTTCGGGATGAGAAAAGCCCTCGCTCTCGGCGAGGAGAAAGACCTCGCGCAGGATGGGGCTGAGACAGCTTAGCGCCTGTTCGAGGACCAGGGCGAGCGTCGGATCGACGCCGTGAGACGAGTGCACGTCCAACTCGTCGGAAGAGTGCTCGAAGCGGCGGCTATGGCGGCTGGCCATGTCGCGGCACGTGTTGATGAGAATGCGGCAGAGCCAGGTGGCGAGTGTGCAATTTCCGTGAAAGGTCCCGATGTGACGGTAGGCTTTCAGGAAGGTTTCCTGGACGGCGTCCTCGGCATCCTGCCGGCGGCGCAGGAGGTTCCAGGCGACCGATTTCAGGCGCGGGCTGTGAAGGTGGAAGAGCTCCTCGAAGGCGGGGACTTCGCGCAGGCGGCAGCGCTGAGCCAGCGGGGCGTCCTCAGGAAGGCCGGGTTGGGTTGGTCCTGTCAATCGATTGGCTGCCGTTACCGGCATGGCTAAAGTGACCATGCTCATTTCGTTCCGCCCTACAGACGATTGAGCAGGGCGAAGCGTTCGACCGGTTGCTTTACTTTCTATTAGCGCATGGCGGGCCGGGTGGGCTGGGGGATGCGGGATCCTGCTGAAAACACTTAGACTGACACGCTTTTCCGAGCTGCCGCTGCCGGCACGCAGCCCGGGCAGGCAGGTGCAGCGGCCTGGAAACGAGTCGGGAGGAGTTGAGGCGTTTCGACTGACCGGGAGTGGTCATTTGACCATGCGCGGACAGGGCAGTGGATTGCCGGAGGCGAGGACCGGCGCGTCAATCCCAAGGTGAAGAATTGGATTTGCCGTGCGAGGAGATACCGGATCGCCCAGCCCATTCCTTCTCTTGCGGAGCGCGCTCGAGGTGGAGCCAGTGGAGCAGGCCTCCGATGACAGCCATATTGCTGAGCAGGCTGGCGATGGGACTGCCAGCGGCGTCGGGCGTGAAGAAACGGGGCAGAATGCAAAAGATGCTGCCGAGAGTGAGATAGGCGATGAGGGCGGCCAGGGCCCAGTGAGTCTTGCGGCCCAGGACGAGCATGGCGGCGGCAGTCATTTGGACGACACCGCCCAGGGCCAGGGTATGGGCATCGGAGTCCCAGTTGGCCTTCGGCGAGACCTCGATCACAAAGCCGGTGGCGCTGAGCGTCTCCGCCAGCCCTGAGATGAAGAACGATGCGGCGATGAGGATCCTGGCCCAGGCGCGGAGGCTCATGGCGTCCCTGGGGTTCGGAGCCCGTGCGCGGCGAAAGTACGGCAACGGCGGCAGGAGTCCGTGCGTTGACACGGCAGAGGGAGGCAATTCTGCCCGTCTATCCTGCTGGATTGATTGGTTGTCGTGCTGCCCACCTCCTGCCGTCCGCTGCCGGTTCGCCCGGCCCATTGAGCCACCTGGGCGTTTGCCCTGACTGCCCAGCGCTGCTAGAAGAAGAACCGGCCGATGCTGATGAAGATCTTTCTCTCTCCGCGCTCGCCCACACTGCCGCCGAGGAAGACCACCCCAACGGGCGTTTCGCGGATGAGCCCGACGACACCGTCGTTGAATGGCCGCAGCGGATCACCGGCGCTGAACGCGTTGCCTGTTTCGTAGCCCAGCATGGCGCGAAAACCCCGCAGAAGCGGCACTTTCTGGTCAGCGAGCGAGCGCATCACGTAGAAGCCGTTGTAGTAGTAGTGGTTGCCGATGAGCTGGTAGTGAGCCAGGGCGGCGAGGCGGGTTGGTCCGCCCAAGGTAAAGGGCGGGAAGCCCTGCATGTTGCTGACGGTCGTCCCTCCGCTAGCGGATTCGACGATGGAATACGAATCGCCGAACTGCCGGGCGTAGGCGATTCTCGACTCGAGAATGGGAAACTGCTTGCGCGCGCCGGGCCAGCGGTCGGCCCACTGCCCGTCGAAGGTGAAGTAGATGCCGCGAGTGGGTACGATGTGGTCCACATGGTCGTAAGCAAAGCGGGCATGCGCCGCACGGACCTGGCCGCTGAGCGGCTGGGCACCGGAGGTTCCGCTGGTGACATAGGTGTGCAGGGAACTGACTTTGTAGCCCACGCGAATTTCCGAGAAACGCCCGGGCGAGTATCCGAGATCCAACGTCCCACCGGTCTCCCTGACCTTGTACGAATACAGCGACGTGCTGCCGTGATTGTAAAATTCCTGAGATCTCTGGGACAGGAACCCGCCCGGAGCCAGGAAGAGACGTGTCTGCTTCAGGCGGGCATAGTATTCGGTGGCTACCCGGTTGTCGGTGCCCAGGCTGAAGTCGGTGCGCCATTCCGAATCGGGGATGAGCAGGTCCATGATGGTCAGGCGCCCCGCGATGCCAAGCTTGAGGCCCTCTGAGTTCGACCCGGAGACGAAAACGCCGGTGTTGAGGAACGGGGGGCCGTAGTTTTTGGGGTGGACGCGGACCTGAATCCCTTCACGGCCATCCCGCTGCAGGAAGCCGTAGTCCGCCGACTTGTAGCGGCCGAGGCCGGTGATCTCGGTGAGCTGATCCTCCAGTTTCGGCTGAGTGAGCGGGACGCCGAGTTCTCCGCTGAGGCTGGTTGGGAGGCGCTCGTTTTTGATACCTACCATGCCTTGCACCTCAAGGAACTGCGGTTGAATCCACTCTGGCCGGCGGCGGCCGGCGCGATCGGCCTTGAGCGCGGCCCACTCGGATTCGTTCACGGCGAGGGTTTGGAGGAAGCGCGCCTTGCGGCCGGCCTCTTCATAGCCACGATCGGCCAAGCCCGTGCTTTCGCTGTAGCTGCTGCCGACGAAGCCTGACAGGTCCGGGAGGAGGATGAGGTCAGCCTTGCCGAGGTTCTTCATGTTCCGCTTCTCGTTGGCGGAAACCATGATGCCGAGAGACCGCCGCACGGCGGAGAGGAGATTGTCGTAGCCGCCGTCGGTTTCGGAAGTATCGAGGCCGACGGCGATGACCACGTCGGCGCCCATGGCCCGGACCACATCGACGGGCAGGTTATTCAAAACGCCGCCGTCGACCAACACTTGATTGCCGAGGCGAAGCGGAGCGAAGACGCCAGGGATCGACATGGTGGCGCGGAGAGCGTCGAAGAGTGACCCGTTGGAGAAGACGACCTCCTCGCCGCGGACCAGGTCAGTCGCCACGCAGCGCAAGGGGATGGGTAGCTGATCGAAGTTTTTCAAATGCTCGTAGGGGGCAGTGGCGCGGCTGATGACCAACCCGACGCCATGGCCCGGGGAGAGGCCCATGGGCAGTTTGAAGCCGCCCTTGAGTCCGACTTCGATGGCCGTGGGGAACTGCCGGCGGTCTTCCTTGCGGCGGAACGAGAGGCTCTGAAAAGGCGTGTTCACGCGCAGAGTGGCGGGCCAATCGATGGCATCGACAAAGGCGGTCATTTCCTGGGGGCTGCGGCCGGTCGCGTAGAGAGCGCCCATGAGGGCGCCCATGCTCGTTCCGGCGATGTAGTCGACCGGGATGTGATGTTCATCGAGCCAGCGGATGACGCCCACGTGGACAAGGCCGTTCGCGGAACCGCCGGCGAGCACGAGGCCCACGCGGGGGCGGCGAGCGGCCTGGGGGGCCTGCTGTGGGCAAGCCGGGCCCGCCAGCATCAGTAGGGCCGCGGGCAGGATAAAGAAAGTCGCTTTCACCTATCTCCTAAGGGCACTGGACGCCGCGCCAGTTGAGACGGGCGAAACCCGTTCATGGCCGGCCGGAGACCGGCGGCCTGGCTGCGAGTAGCCGAAGCCTGGATAGAGCATGCCGAGGGCCGAACTTCGAGCCGGAGGGAGGAACTCCGAGAAGGAAGAAGCGGAGAATCCGGCACAGAACACCCGGATTGGACCGGAGCGTGCTTGGAGAAGGCACAGCAGAGAGGCGGCAAGGAGACGACGATGAAAAAAACAAAGAGCGTAGCAAGCGAGTTAAAGGTCATCCTGGAGCAGAAAGAATCCGAACTCCTTCATGAATTAAAGGTGCGTGATGGGATTGCCATCGAGAAGAGCGCGGACCATATGGATGAGATCCAATACGCCTCGGAGCGCGATCTGGCAATTCTGAACGCGCACCGGGAGTCGAAGGTGCTGCGGGAGGTGAAGGCGGCCATCCGGCGGGTGCAGGACGGCACCATCGGCATCTGCATTGAGTGCGACCAGGAGATCAATCCGAAACGCCTGGCCGTTGTACCCTGGGCCTCGCGCTGTGTCCACTGCCAGGACGTGGCTGATCGGGCAGCGAGAGAAGGCGTGGAGTTTCTGAGCGACGATCTTGCCATGGCCGGGTGAGCGGTGGAAACGGCAGATCGGAGCAGCCGAATCGAAGGCGCGTTTCGAGAGCGCCGGGATGGTTTCGGAACAGCAGCGGACGATCCGCCATTCAACGACTTTCGGAATCAAAGTACCCAGGCAGCGATTCCCTTGGTTCACTCCCCCGGCGATGCCGGCCCTGACTTCATTCCTGACGAATCCGGGTCACCTGACCACATATGGTCGATGTCTGTTCTCCTCCCATTTGCGCTAAATGACCGGCGCAGCTATCTGACAATTGCCCAGTCGAGCCGGGCCGGCGGGATGCTCGCCGGACTCATTCAGGTTGAAGTTTGCCCCACCGGATATATCCATGCGTTCGGCGCTTGGGCGTCACTTGGCGACGGGCGGACAGCCCATGACCTGCAGTTGATAGTTCCCGGTTATGAACGGCGCAAAGGAGGTCACCTCAATACGCCACGTACCGCCCAGCGGAAGTGTTTCGGTGATGCGGGAACCAGTGCCCGCCGCATCGTCGTCGTTGGTTGCCAGGATACCGCCCGTGGGTGAGATGAGGTAGACGAAGCTGTCGAAATCGGCCTCGGAGACAGAGATGTCGAGCCGCTGGCCGGCGAAGGCCTGGAGCGCATAGGCCTGGGTACGATAGAGGGCGCCGCGCCTGCCGTCGGCGGACGAGGAGTCGGTCAACTGGCCTGGCGCGGTGAAAGGACAGCCGGTGATCTGGCGGGGGAAAACGTCAGCAGGCGGAGGGTCCTGTGGTCCTCCGAATTCGACCTTCATGACGAAGGTTCCTTCGTGCAGGGCGTAAGAGGTCGCAACGATGGTGTAGGTTCCGGAGTAAGGCAGGGTGAGCCTGCCGGTGGGACCGGGAATCCTCGAATCTGTTTTGCCGATGCTGTCATCATCGTAGGCGACGACGTTCAAATTGGGCCCTAGCAGTTCGAGATAGGTGTCGAAGTCAGCCGATTCCATCTGGATGGATACGGTCTGGCCGGCCTTCGCATCGAAGGTGAAAAGCTTGGCGTGGCTGCCGTAGTAAATGCAATCCATAATGCCCAGGTATTTCCGTACCTCGAGCGAGGAAGGCAGAGTCTCAACGATACAAGGACCGGACTGGTTGATGCGCAGTTCCTTCCCCGCCAGGCGCAACATGGTGGAGCGGGACCCGCTGGTCTGATTGGGATCGAGGCGCATCTTCACGACTGAACTGCCGCGTAGAGGGCCAGGAACCGAGGTCTGGACCCAGCCTGACGGGTTCTCGATTTCACCAGGAGGGCATTGATTGGATTGCGTGAGTACCACGGGCAGGGTGCCGCCGGTTTCCGCGGCAGTGAGCACGGAATTGTCGATTGTAATGGTGCAGGGAGGAACGGGCACGGACTCGAAGGTCCAGGTGAGCGCGTATTCCTGCTCGGCTCCGCCCATGCGGAAGGCGGACACCACGGCAGTGAAATCGCCCGCGGGCGGATTCTGAATCACCACCTGCTCGACGTTATCCCGGCGGTTCACGGCGGGCTGTGCATCGGCGGCTGGATTTCTGGGATTCAGGGTCAGGGGCAGTGCGACGGGGTCGCCAGCATGCGAGAGGGAGAGGTCAAGGTCGTTCACGAGACTGGTGGAGGACTCCGGCGAACCGGGGGCATCAGACCAGACCAGCATGACCCTGAGTGTGCCCGCACCGCCCGGCACGGTGATGGTGTGATTGGCGCTGCCGCTGGAGATCCTATTGACGAGGTAGCGATTCTCGTCGACGGCGGCGATGGCGGCAGGGGCATTGGGGATGCCGTAGCCAAAGACGTAGTCGGGACCCGGGTTCCCGACGTCGCGAGCACTGTTAAGGAGGATCGCCTTGAGCAGGGAGGCCTTGGGCTGGGAATCGCCCTGGCGGGCCTGGAGCCGCTCCACCAGGAGGGCGAGCATGCCGGAGATGGCTGGGGCCGCCATGGAAGTGCCGCTCGCCGTCAGGGATCCACCGACAGCGAGGCTGCGTACATCGACACCCAGGGCGGTCACGTCCGGCTTGAGGCGGCCGTCGCGCGTGGGCCCGAAACCACTGAACGTGCTGATGTCGGACTGGCGGCTGGCCGCCGCGACGGCAATGGCGTTTTTGGCGGACGCGGGGATACCTGCGGAGTAGTAGCCGGCGCGGGCGGAGAGGGCACACTCGCCGGAGTCGCGAGGGTTGCCCATGGCAAAGACCACACTGAGGTTCTGATTCACCGTCAGCGCATCGACCAGCCGTTCTTCCTGCGTGTACTCTCCATACATTTCGCAGTTGCCAAGACTCTCGTAGATGGCTTCGCCCCAGGAGTTCTGGGAGATCTGGACGCCGGAGGATGCGACGGCCAGCCGCATCTTCTCAAAGACGTCCCCATAAAATGTGCCGCTGAACAGGAGAGCGCCGGGTGCGATGCCCCTGAGCGCCTGCTCGGTTGAGCCGTCGCCGGCGAGGGTCCCGGCGACATGCGTGGCATGTGCGTCGCTGAAAGGCTGTTCCAGGAATTTCAGCCTGCCGGTGAAATCGGGCAGCGAGGCGACGGTGCCGCCGTCCCACATTCCGACTTTTACGCCTTTACCGGTCACGCTGCCTGAGCCGGTATTCACTTTGTCGGCTTCCATAAGTTGCGCGGACCAGAAGTTGTCGAACTGTACTGGAGCGGGGGGTGTGGGCTGGATGTGGCGGACAAAATCGAGGGCGGCGAGTTGACTCAGTTCGTCCCGGGCGATGCGCAATGTGATCCGGTGCTGCCAGGCGGACTCTCCGAGGACGCCCCAACCCTGGCTGCGCGCCTGGCTGAGCGCGTCGTCCACCGATACGTCGGGAAAGAGAAGAACGGCGACGTCGACGGCGGGGCGGCCCTGCCATTCAGCGCTCGCCCATTTGGCACTGGCGGGGCCGCTCAAGTAGCTGGAGATCTTGTCTGCCGGGGTGAGGTCGTAGATGGCGATGCCGTCGAGAGCCGGGCGGGTTCCAGCCGTTGCAGCGACGCCGCGCGCGTCGAGCGCAGCGTAGTAGCGGGTACCGTCAATCCAATCCTGAATTTCGATGCCGGAGGCGCGCAGCGCCGCACGCGTCAACGCAGTGGCCGCCGATGCGAGTTCGACGACGACGTGGGCCGGCGAGCTTTTTGTTTGTGCGGCCAAACGCTGCCAATCGGGCGGGGTCCTGGCGACAGAGGCCGTTTCGCGAAGCGGAATAGCCGGGAGATTGGCAGTCTGTGCGACGGCACAAGGCGTGATCACGCACAAAATCAGTATGAATTGCTTCCACCACATGGGGAAAGTCTATCGGAAATGCCAATAGCGATGTTTTGCGTATCAAATCGTGCGTGGTCTTTTGGCGTGGATATTCCGAAACGGATGAGGGCAGCGGCGGCAGGTTTCGGGGGCGCCTGGCGGCCCACGCCGGGAATGAATCTGATCTTGCGGGCGAGACGTCAGTTCTGGTTCTTTTTCCGGCCGAACGGGCTGACGCGGCGCCGCTCCTGCGGATTGGGTTGATTAGGGTTGCGGATGCTTTCGAGCACCTGTTCGAGTTCCCGTCTCACGGCTGGTGAGGGCTTGGCGTTGACGGCTTTGTTGTAGTAGTCGAGAGCGGTGCGCATATCCTTATCCGCGACGGCCAGCCGGGCCATTTCCAGATAGGCCTCGGCGATGGCTCCGGTGGCGACACCGTTATTGAAGTCGCGTTCGAGATCGGAAGGGGCAGAGGCGCCAGCGGAGCGAGCGATGTCGACACCGGCAGGCTGACCCCAGAGCGCAGCCTGTTCGAATTCGGCGCGGGCCGTTGTTGCGTCGCCGGAGGCGGCGAGGGCACGCCCATAGGCGACGTGCGCGGTGGCGGCCACGGTTGCCGCGTTGGGCGCCCAGCGATAGAGGCCGGCATGATCGCGGCCGGGCGTGGACTCGATGGCTGGATCGGGGAGGAGGTAGCGCCAGACGAGCATGGAGCGGTCCCCGATGTTGATTCGCTGGGCGTGCAGAGCCGCGCCTTTCGCCAGGTCCAGGATGGCGGCCGGATCGTTCGCCGCGCCGATGGCACGGTGGCGGAGAGCGAGTACCAGTCCGAGAGAGGTGGGCGAGCGGGAGACTCCGGCGGAGACGGAGGATTCGTCGTAGGAAAGGCGGGCTTCTTCGAGAGCGAGAGCGGTGAACCAGGCAACGGACGCGTCCGCTTTGCGGCCCTGCCGTTCCAGGGCGACGGCACGGTAGGCGGGGATGCGGGCGTCGGTGGGATCGAGGCGGACAGCGTCGTTGAGGGCTGCATCCATGGCCGCCCAATCGGAGCGGAGGATGGCGCGCCAAGCTTTGCGCAGCTTGGGGCCGGCTGTGGATTCGAAGAGATTGAAGGCGGAGGACTGCGCGTCGTCTTCCAGGTCCAGATCGCGGGTTCGTTTGGCGAGGCGAACGAGTGCTTCGTACAGCGCCAGCGAATGAGGAAAGCGGGCCAGCCCCTGCTGAAGCACGGCGCGGGCCTCGTCGAAGCGCTTATTCACGGAATGCGCCTCGGCCTGGAGGGCGAAGCCCTCTGGTGTACCGGCGGAGGCGCGGATCGCGGCCTCCAGCGCGGCGCGGGCGCCAGCCCGCAACTCCTGAGCAGCACCCTCCAGAGCGGCAGCCCGGCCCTGGTCGTAAGCGGACGGATTGCGATAGGTGGTCTCGGTGACGCGGGTGTCGCCTTCGTCGTAGGTGCGGATGCCCTCGATGGTGGGGGTTCGAAGAGCCGTGGCTTTGTCGAGCGCGTCGATGTTGGCGCTCCAGAGATACTCGCTGCGCAGGCGCAGGGCTTCCGGATTGGTGGGGGCGAGGCGGAAGGCCCGTTCGACCAGCGGCTTGCCCTCCTCAAAGCGGCCGAGCCGATCGAGAATGATGGCCTTCATCAGCAGGGCGCGGATGTGATTGGGGTTGGCGGCCAGTGCCTGATCGACGACAGCCAGCGCGCGTGACAGTTCGCGGCCGGGGTTCATGCCGATGCGCAGGGCCTCGATGACAGGGCGAGGCTCGACGGAGTAGGCGCGGCGGTTGAGATCGGCCTCGGTGACGAGGAAACGTGCATAGTTAGCGCGGGTATCGGCGGAGGCGGATTGCGAGCGCAGGGCGGCCTCGAAGGCGGCGCGATCTGAGGTGTATTTCTCTTCGTAGACCAGGCGTTGCGCGGTGAAGGCGGCGAGGACATTCCTGGCGCGCGGGATGAGCTGGCTGAGTGGTTGGCCGGACCGGACCGCGGTCTCCAGTGCCGCCAGGTGGCTTTCCGCGGTGCCGGTGACGCGGTTTGCGGCCAGGTCGGCTTCAATGCGCGGGCGGAGTTGCGCCGTGGCGGCGGCGTCGGATCGGGCCGCGGCATCGAGATCGGCCGACGTGCGGGCGGCATCGCCCATGCGGGCGGCGCACCAGGCGCGGCGGAGCAGAGCCGGCGCGCTGGAGGGCTGATCGTTGAGCAGAAGAGTGGAGTAGCGCCGGGCGGAGATGTAGCGGCCGATGGTGAGATTGAGCTTGCCGAATTCGTTCAGCCAGGCAGGGTCAGGAGGACTGATCGGCCGGCAGCATGCCCTCCAGGCGTAGCGGCATGCCAGGGCGGCGGATGCCGTAGGCGTGTGCCTCGGTGACGATGCCGGACATGCGTTCGCAGGCGTAGAGCCAGAGGGTGGCCTCGTCGAGGCGCTTGATCTGGACGGCGCGCTGCAGCGGCTCGATCGCCTCCTCGAAGCGGCCGGAGAGGGTCAAGGCCACGCCCAAGGTGAGGAGGGCGCGGGCATCGGAACCGGCGCGAACTCCAGCCTGTTCCAAAATTCGGGCCGATTCCGCGAAATTGCCGGCATCGAGACGATTGAGGCTATCGATGAGCCCGTTGTTTTGACCAGGCAGCGGAACAGCGAGACACACTACGAGCCCGAGGAGAAGGTGCCGCATTATTGAGTAGTACCACAGCAGACCGCGGGCGCCGGATCCGGGAGCGGGACGGGCTCTCCTCTCGCGGGATGATATGCGGATTCCGCCGGCGGTGCTGAGCTAGTTTCCGGCCCGGTTGTCGACCACGATGGTGCGGATGACCGAATCGTGGCAACAAGGGAGCTCGAGGAGTACCGAGCATTTCAGGGAAAAGGGCGGCTGATCCAGATAGACACCGGAGCCGGCGACCAGGCGGGGGTTTGGGCCGTGAAGCTGGTCGAGATTGGGGCAAGGGCAATAGCCGACGGGGAGGTGCTCCGTCACGATGATGAACGGGTAGTCCGCGCACTGCCTGAGAACCATGGCGATCTCCCGATTCGACAGATGTTGCAGGACCTGCCGGATGAGTGCCGCGCCGGCCGGGGGCAGTGAAGAGGTGGTGAGGTCCAGACAATGGAAGGAGACGCCCGGACGGGCTTCGGTTGCGCTGAGATGCGCAATGAGTTCCGGGACGCAATCGACGCCGTGATACTGATCCACGAGGGCGGACACGCGACGCCCTACGCGGAAGTCGCCGCAGCCCAGGTCCGTCACAGTGTGAATCCCGTGCCGCTCAAGGAAGCGTTGGAGGGCGTCGGCGTAGGGGATGGCGAATTCATCCTCAGATCCTGTGCCGGAGTAGAAGTCCTGGCCGGGGGCACGCCCCCAGACCTGCTCGCGATAAATCGTCGTAAACGTTTCGAGCAGAGTCAGATGGCCGAAACGCTCCTGTGCATCGGGGGGACACTGAGGTGCCCGGTACCAGCGGGCAAAGGATTCCGGCAGCAGGGGGAGGATGGTCTCTTTCAGTTTTTGTCGCAAGATCCCGCAGAATACCAAACCTGGTGGCACGGCCGCAGTCGGCCGGCTGGGGGAAGAAAGCAAGAATTGCCGGCGATGAGCGCAAGGAAGGGCTTCCGGCGACTCTGCCGAGTGTTTCCGATTCGCGGCAGCCAGTAGGAATGAGCGAGCAGGGTGGTTCGCTACACTGGGAATTCCGAGTGGATTGCGCGGGCGATGGCCGGGTACTGGGGTTGGGCCGGAGCCGTTCTTCACTCCACTCGACGACCGGACATGGCCGTTGGGTATGCCTGCGTGGAAGGGCCAGGCCGCCTTTCCGGGCGGCTGCACACTTGGATTGAGTTCTATCGGGCAGTTTCATTTCAGCGGAGGGGCGATTGAAGAAGATCGAGGCGGTTATCCAACCATTCAAGCTGGACGAAGTGAAACAGGGTCTCGAGGACGCCGGCGTGGGCGGGATGACGGTTCTCGAAGTGCGAGGCCGAGGATCGCGGGAAGAGGCCGCACTGCTGTACCGCGGCGCCGAAAGCGAGGCCTGGCCCACAGCCAAGCTGAAGATCGAAGTTGTCGTTGGCGACCGTGAACTGCAGGAAGTGCTGGCAGCCATCCGGCAGGCGGCGTGGACCGGCCGATCAGGCGACGGAATGATCTTCGTGTCGGAGGTTGTGGAGGCGATCCGAATCCGCAACGACCAAAGAGACGAAGCGGCTGTTTGACTAGCGGACTGCGCGGGCCGGGGCGCCGGCAGTTTGTGCTTAGTGTTCCACTTCTACCATGGAAACCTTGATGCCCCAGGAGGTGGTGTTCCCGCCGAGGATGGCCTGAAGGGGGGCGCCGAGTTTGTCCCGCGCCGACAGCAATTCGTGGAGATGCGTCTCTTCAAGATCGCTGCGCTGGGAGATGTCGAACGTGCGGTGAATTGGCGCGAAGACGAGGAAGAGGAGCGAGGTGAATGAGATGGAAATGTATCGAACCGGTCAGTCTCCAGGTGGTTGAGCTTCGACGTCCAGGGTGAGGCCGTCGATGGAAGTGATGCGAACGGAGGCGCCGGCGGGCAGCGGTTCCGTTGAACGGGCTCGCCAGATTTCGCCATGGAAGAGAATCTGCCCCTCGGGCTGAAGGGGGCTGAGCGTGACCGCACGAGCACCGAGGTAGGTTTCGCGACCCGTGGCGGGCGCCGACAACCTGGCGCGCACAGCAATGGCTACGAGGAACGCGGTGATGGCGGTAAAGGGAAGAACCAGGGCAAGCGCGGTGGAGAGGTGAACGCGCAGTTCGGGCAGGGGGCTGTCGACCAGCAGCAGAGCGCCGAAGACCATGGCCACGGCTCCTCCAGCACCGAGAACTCCGTGGGTCGGGAACTTCAATTCGAGACCGAAGAAGGCAACGGCGAGGAGCAGGAGTGCCGCACCGGACCAACTTAACGGCAGCACGGAAAGGGAGAAGAGTCCCGTGAGGAGCATGAGGGCGCCGGCCACGCCGGGCAGGAACAACCCTGGGGTACTGAACTCGATATACAGGCAGAGAGCACCCAGCAGGGTGAGGGCCAGGGCGATGTTCGGGTCGGAGAGGGCCAGTTGGATTCGTTGGCGCACGGAACTCTGGTAGGGGATCAATTCGGCATCGTGCAGGTCAAGCGTGAGGGTCGACATATCGAACCGCCGGATGGGGCGCGTCGCGAGTTGCGTGAGAAGGTCCCGGTCATTGCGGGCAATGAAGTCGATGAGGTGGCCGCTCAGTGCCTCCTGGTCTGTAAACGAGACGGACTCGAGCACTGCTTTCTGAGCCAGAGCGGAGTTCCGGCCGCGCCGATCAGTGAGCGTGCGCAGGGCGGCCGCCGTGTCGTTCTCAAGCTTCTTTTTCATGACCTCATCGGGTGTCCCTACCAGAGAGATGGGATGGGCGGCTCCGGTGTGTGTACCTGGCGCCATCACTGCGATGTCGGCAGCCTGCAGAATGAGGAAGCCCGCGGAGGCGGCGCGGCCCCCACCAGGCGAAACATAGACGGCCACCGGAATAGTCGAGGAGATGATGAGTTCGGTGATGGAACGGGTCGCCTCGAGATAGCCGCCGGGTGTGTTCAGGCGGAGGAGCAGCAGGGAGCAATGCCGATTCCGGGCCTCGATCAGCGAACGGTCGATGAGATCGACCGTGACCGGATGGACCACCGAATCCACGTCGAGGGTGACGACGCAGGAGGCGTCCGCCGGGCGGACCGCCGAGAGGAGCAAGAGAGCGGCGAGCGGGAGAGTTGATGACATTCTGTACCTCCCTGCCCCGAGTCTAGGACCTTAAGAGACGGGTGGGAAGGGGCAAATTAAGCGGCGGCCCGACCGACGCTCCGGCTCGAAGGGACTCAGACCAGTTCAGGCACGATGAAAGGCGCCCGGTACTGGCGGCGGAACAGGGCGGTGGCTTCTTTATCGCCCGGGCAGGTCCAGGTCTGCGGGTCGAAGGTGACGGAACGGTTGACGCGATAAGAAATGTTGGCCAGATGGACGAGAGTGGTAGAGATGGCCCCTTCTTCGATGGGTGCGTTCAGGTCGGACTGCTTGCGGCTTCGCACGGCGTCGATGAAATTACTCCAGTTATCGCCCTGGTCGCGACCGGAGGGGCCGGGCGTGCGTTCTTTCCCCAGGTGCGATTCGTAGCGGCCGTGGTCCTCATCCCATACGGAGAGATAGCCCTTACTGCCATAGAAGACGGCGCCCACGGTGTTGGTTGAGCCAGGCTCGTCTTCCCCGATTCCGGCTTCGTGGTTGCTGATCCAGTGGCGGACTTCGAAGACGAGCAGTTTCTTGTGGCCGCCCTCATTGAATTCGAAGGTGGCGTTTAAGGTGTTCGGAGTCTCCTGATCGTCGTCGAACATAAAGTGCCCGCCGGCGGCGGTTATGCGCGTGGGGTATTTGACACCCAGCCCCCAACGGGCCACGTCGAGTTGATGGATGCCCTGATTGCCGAGGTCGCCGTTGCCGTAGTCCCAGAACCAGTGCCAGTTATAGTGAAACCGATTGCGAGTGAACGCGTGCTGCGGAGCCGGCCCCTGCCAGAGGTCGTAATGGACACCCGCCGGAACGGGTTCCACCGGCGCGTGTCCGATGGTGTCACGGCGCTTGAAGCACAGCCCGCGCGCCATGTAGACATCCCCGATCAAGCCTGTGTGGAGGTGGTTCACCGCTTCGCGGGCGATGCTGGAGCGGCTGTTGGTGCCGTGCTGTACGAGACGCCCGTACTTCTTTGCCGCGGCCATAATCTGGCGCGCTTCGAACATGTCGTGGGAACAGGGCTTCTCCACATAGACGTCCTTGCCCGCCTGGCAACCCCAGATCGTCTGGAGAGTGTGGTGGTGATTGGGGGTGGCGATGGAGATCGCATCGATGCTCTTGTCTTCGAGGAGCTTGCGAATGTCGTTGTAGGCCTGTGGGCGCTTGCGCCCCATCTTCTCGACTTCCCCCAGGCGTCCATTGAGGATGTTGTCGTCGACATCGCAGAGGGCAACGAGGTCGACATCCTGCCGCTGGGCGTACTTGCGGACGTGCACCCAACCCTGGCTGCGGACCCCGACGCAAGCGACCCGGACCTTGTCGCTGGGCGCGGCGGCCAGACGGCGGCCGGCGACTGCCACCAGCGGCGCCATGAAGAAATAGCGACGATTCATTGATTCCCCCTTACCGGCCAGAGCGTAGTGGTTTGCGATCGATTGTTGAAACCAGATGCGACGGTGCGGATGCCTAGACTGGAAATGGAGAACTGCCACGGGCTGCAGAGCAGCCGACGGAGCACGCCGTGCATCCGCTGTCCCGTACTGCAATAGGTGAGGTTCAGTTGAATGGAATCCCGCCTCAGCGCCAGAGTCTGATGCTTCCACCTCATCTTACTCCGCATGGAGAACGGAGCAGCCGAAGCGGATGCTCCAGGGGGGGAGACCAGAATTTGCCGTGTCTATTTGATACGTTCGAAGTGCCGCACGGTGGGGCGGCTGGCTCCGTCTGGAAAAGGAGCAGCGCCCCCCAGAACAGATGAACTAGAGCGGAGCGGACTTCCACGCTTCGCGCAGCCGAGTGAGAGGGCGTTGTCATGTCATCCAGCAGACGAGAGTTTCTTGCGGGCGCAATCAGCGCCGCGCCGATCATTGTTCCCGCCAGCGCCTGGGGCGCGAACGACCGCCTCTCTTACGGGCTCATCGGGACGGGCAACCGGGGTGGCGGGCTGAATCGAGCGTTCCAGAAGATCGGCGCGCAGTGCGCAGCGTTGTGCGATGTGTACCAGCCCTATCTGGACAAGGCGCGCAGTGAATCTCCAGCCGGTGTGAAGGCTTACCGCGACTATGAGGAATTGCTGGCGCAGCCGGGCCTCGATTTCGTGGTTGTGGCTACGCCGGATCACCAGCACTGCCCCATGCTGAAGAAAGTGCTCGCCGCTCGCAAAGACCTCTACCTGGAGAAGCCGCTTTCGCTGACGCTGAGACAGAGTGACGAGATGATCGCGGCCGTACGCAAGACGAAGCAGGTGGTGCAGATCGGCATGCAGAGGCGCAGCATGGGCTTCGTGCGGCAGGCCAAGAAAATGATCGAGGATGGCGTCATCGGCCGTATCTCGATGGTGCAGGCGCGGTGGAACTGGCACTTCGACCTGCCGCTGGACAAGTCCCCGCTGCCTGGTGAGCTGGACTGGACGCGGTTCCTCGGTTCCGCTCCGAAGAGGCCGCTGGACCCGATGCGGTTCCGGTGGTGGCGCGGTTTCTGGGATTACTCGGGCGGGAACATGACGGACCAGGGGACTCACCTGATGGACGTGGTCCAGTGGATGACAAACTCGGGCGCTCCGTTATCGGCGGTGTGCCAGGGGCGGATCACAGAGGCCACCGGCGTCGAGGTCCCCAACGTCTTCAACGCGACCTTTGAGTATCCGGAGTTCCTGGCGACATGGACGTTGGACTACAGGAGCACGTATGACTTCGACTGGTCGATCCGATTTCAGGGCGAAGCGGGGACGCTGATGCTCGATCGCAAAGGGTTGCGGGTGTACCAGGACGCGGGCGCGTCGGCAACGCCCTGGACGCAGAAAGTACCCACTGAGCCGAGCCGGGAATTGAGCGACACAGACCAGCCCGAAGCGCACCAACAGAACTTCCTGGACTGTATTCGAAGCCGGCAGGAACCGAACTGTCCCATTGAGATCGCGGCGGCCGCCGTGGCCGGCCCACACATGGCGAATCTCGCCTTCAAGGAAGAGCGCAAGGTGAAGAGAACCGCGGACGGGAAGGTCATTTAGAGGAAGAGGCCGGGCAAGCACCTGGAGCGCCGCTGCTACCACGGTGCTGCCCCAGTTGGTTCCGGAACGGAGAGGGGAGCAGAGCCGGCACTGACATGCTAACCGGAGCGCACCGCTTATCCTTGTTGTTGTGACCAGGAAGTATCCAGCCAGCCCAGTTGAAATCGCGGCGCACGTGAAGGATCTGGGGTTTGCGATCTGCCCATCCGCGATTGATCCAAGCCTGCTGGCTGCGTTTGAGGGCGCGCTGGCGGACGTGGAAGGAAGTACCAACGTTCGTTCCCGCGGAAGTGTCTATGCGATCCGCAATCTGCTGACGGCCGCTCCGGCCGTCCGCAAGCTGGCCGAGGCGGAACCGCTGATCGCGCTGGCCCGGTCTGTTCTGGGCGATACTGCGCGCCCCGTTCGCGGCCTGTTGTTCGACAAGCGCCCGGAGGCCAACTGGCTGGTGCCCTGGCACCAGGATTTGACGATCTGCGTGAAGGAACGCCGAGAGATTGAGGGGTTCGGCCCATGGAGTGTTAAGGCGGGAGTGGTTCACGTCCAGCCGCCGGCACGCGTCCTGGAAGAGATGGTGGCCCTGAGGATCCACCTGGACGATGCGCCGGCGGACAACGGAGCACTGCGCGTATTGCCTGGAACTCATCTGCTGGGGCGGCTGAGTCCGGCGAAAATCACGACTCTCGCGAAGGAAATTCAAGTGGAGACGTGTGCAAGTCCGCGCGGCAGTGTACTGATCCTAAGGCCGCTGCTGCTGCACGCTTCCTCGGCGTCCGCAAAGCCCGCTCGCCGGAGAGTCATTCACATCGAGTACTCTTCCGGCGCACTCCCCGGCGGCCTTCATTGGCATGAGGACTAACCCAGCCTGCGCCAGTCCGATAGCCTTTCGCGAGAAGCATGGGAAGCTGTAATGACGCCACTTCAGCCTGGATGATTCAGAAACGGGCCTCCCCATCCGCCGTCCTCCTATCTGAATTCACGCACGCTGCGCCATCGACCGGCCAAGCTCGCACCCTAAGCTTCGAGTAGTTCTTTGTATCATTGCCACAATACCAGATCGGCTCTCGGCAATCTTCACCAATTAACCTCTCGTCTTTTACATAATGTACATCTTCCATGTATTGCATTTTCACGCGTTCAACCGGACATGCGCACATAGCTAGCCTCGCCGACCCAGCCGGCCGAATCAACCGCGATACGCTATCATCCTGCATAATTACGAGTACGCACTTAGCTTATAGATCTGTTCAGATTCACGTACCAGCTGGTGCGACACATTGGAGAAGGTTTCTTCCTTTACTTTCACTCAAAGATTCAAACTCCGCGCCACATCACTACTGCTCGCTTTTTGCATTTCGCCGCTAAAGTTCAATCGCAATATAGCCGATCACCAAACACCGAAGGAAGCGTGTCGAGCTATCTCAATAATGCGGCGGAGGGTTGGCCCAAAGCCCCGGGCGTTGCCCAAGCCGTGACTGACGCCCTGACCACTCCCGTCGGTGACATCGACAGGGATGCAGGCTCTGCATCGGGGCTCATACGCGCATGCAGGATGCAGGCAGCAGAGTTGCTCGGCATAACTGACTGCAACCGGATCGTGTTCACCGCGAATGCGACATATGCCCTGAACCTGTCGATTCTGGGCATGAAGCTTGGCAATGGGTCTCTGGTGGCTGTGAGCGCAGCAGCGCACAATTCCGTACTGCGTCCCCTGGAGCGACTGCGGCGCGAAACAGGAATCCGGGTGCGAGTGGTCGCCTGTGATGCCACAGGCGCCGTGCTGGAAGAGGACTACTCATCGATCTTGCGGCTTGAGCCGCGACTGGTGATCCTGAACCACCGCTGCAATGTAACCGGACACGTTGAAGACGTTCCTCGTCTGTTTGCCCAAGCACACTTCGCGGGGGCCCTTACATTGCTGGATGCCTCCCAATCTGTGGGCCATCTGGATTGCAAGGCCAGTGAGCTTCACGCTGACATGATTGCTTTCAATGGAAATAAGGGGCTCCATGGACCCACCGGTGTCGGCGCGCTGTATGTCGCACCTGGATTAGAACTGCACCAGACAGTAGTCGGCGGCACAGGCGCACGAAGCGACCTGGCTGAGCATCCGCCAGAGATGCCCATGCGCCTGGAAGCCGGCACACCTAATCTTGCCGGGCTGGCGGGGTTTAGGGCGGCTCTCGCATGGCATTCGCAGAACAGCGCAGATCACAGGAGTCTGGAGAGCATAAGAGCTGCAGCGCTCCGCAGGGGACTGAAGCAGATTCCAGGAGTCTTTCTCGCAGGCGGGGGCAACGAGAGTGGGGGCATCGTTTCAATGCAGCTCGCAGGATGGCCCGCAGCCGAACTTGGGCATTGTCTACAGCAGAGTTTTGGCCTCACCTGCAGGAGCGGACTCCATTGCGCGCCGTTGATTCACAAGGCGATCGGAACCGCGCCAGAGGGAACGGTCCGGTTCAGCATCTCGGGCTTCACAACGGAAGAGGAGGTTGGGGAGGCACTGGACGCGGTGTCAAGAGTATCCCGATGCACATCGTTGAAGTAGTGAAATTGGAGGATTGTTTTGACGGCAGCGCCGTCTATCGATATCTGCTCGCATCCGCGTGGACCAGGGAGAATATCCTCGCTCTGCGCCATCTCGGGGAAGTTCAGTACTTCTCAAGTTTCCCTCGTCCCTACTTCCGCTTGCGATCAGCACAAGGACTGATTGCACAGGGAGTGGAGGGCGAATCAAGTTGCCGGGCCACGTTCCCGCGCCGGAACAAAGAAGAAATTCGACGCACATGGAACGATGCGCTTGAGGCAATACCTGTGGAGGAGTGTCTATGGCACAAAAGCTAGTCAAACTTTACGATTTTGTTCACGACCATGGCGGAGCGACTGCAAAGATGCGGGTCGCTATGAAGACGCTGGTGCCGTCCAACAAGGCGGAGCAAACGCCGGATTCTCCGGAGCTTATTGAGAAATTCCGCGCCGCAATCCGCGAAGTAACGGGCCTGGAAGCCCCCAACGTGTGAGGAGGAGAAGCAATGCCGGTTAATAAGAAAACTGAACTTATCATAGAGCGGACTTTTGACCCAGTTCGGTCGCGGCACAACATCAACGGGGTGACTCATGTTCTACACTGCCATCACTACCTGACGCTGTACACGCAACTCGCGGAGGACTGTGCGTTTCTTGATGGGAAGAAACTGCTGCGAGAGGTCAGTGAGGATGCGTTCTTCCACATCCTGTCGGACTACTACCGCAAGCAAGGCATCGCAACGATTGCCGACCGCGTTCTGATCGGCGAGCAATACTACGCGTTCAGCGGCCTGGGGCAATTGAAGGTGGCGTGCGCAGGCGCAGGTGGCGGCGAAGTCGAGCTTTTGACCTCGCACCTGGATGCCGGCTGGATCAGGAAGTTCGGCAAGCGCGACCAGGCGGTGAACTACGTGACGTGCGGCTATGTGACGGCATTGTTCGCGGCGGTTTTCGGACTGAAGCCGCGGTCGTTCAGCGCAAATGAAGTGGCCAGCATTGTTGCCGGCGCGGAGCGCTCGCGGTTCGAGGTGGTGGCGAACTAAGGAAGGCAGAGTATGTCAATCAACCGCAAGAAAGTCATCGAGAACCTGTCCAAGATCGATATTGGGGGGAATCAGGAAGGATTGATTCCTGCATTCGGCGTGTTTGTGAACCAGCTCCCGGCAGTCCTTTGGAATTCGTTTGCCGAACGGCTGACCCGGCAGGTTGGGCTGGATCTAACGGAAGCGGCAGAATTCCTGCTGGTGAACGCCGCACACGAGTGTGGCTACCACACAGGCTACGGGATCATTACGTCGGAAGAGTGGAACGCGGTCATCGCTCCGATGGTGGAGCAAGTGCCGGAAGACATTCTGCACGGCGCGTTTGCCGTTCTTACCGCCTGGGGCTGGGCGAAGTGCGAAATTGCCGAACTTGTTCCGGGGGAGCGAATGGTGGTGCGCGCCTACGACTACTATGAGGCCGACATCGTCAGCTACGGGGCCGCCAGCAAACCCGCAGCCTACATGCTGCAGGGCATTTCGGCCGCATTCATGGACCTGGCGTACGGCGGCCCGTACGATGTTACCGGCCAGAAGGGCATGCGGACATTCCGGACTGTGCAGACCAAGGGAATCGAGTGCGGGCACGAGTACGGCGAGTTCGTCGTCACTAAGTCTTAGCGCGGTTTCGCAGCAAGGATCGCCAGCGTTCATAGCGAATGGGTGATCCGGAAGAGTCACCCGCCCCAGCCGGCCCACGTCCTGCCGTTGGCCTGGCTGGGGCGGCCGGATCAGAACTCCGCCTCCGCTCGCACACCGGAAGCAGCAGCGAAGATGATGCGCGGCGGAAGGGAGTCGTGCGTCGAGGGGCGGTTTTCCGCTACTTCGTCCACGGAGGCAACAGGTGCTTCTGAATCTTGCCCAATGCGGTTCTCGGGAGTTTGTCGACAGCGAGGAAATCGCGCGGCACTTTGAAGGATGCAAGTTTCGCCCGGCAGCGCAGATCCAGGGTGGCGGCGTCGATCGCGGCACGGGGCACAATGTAGGCGACGGGGATTTCTCCGCGTAGCTGGTCGGGGACGCCTACCACGGCGGCTTCCGCGACCTCCTCCTGCTCCAGCAGAAACTCCTCGATCTCGCGGGGGTAGATATTGAACCCGCCCGAAATGATGAGGTCACTCTTGCGGCCCAACAGAGTGTAGTACCCGTCGGCCGAGCATTCGGCCACGTCGCCGGTTTTGAACCATCCATCTTCAAACGCGGCTTTCGTCGCCTCCTCGCGGCGCCAGTAGCCGGCGCAAACATTGGGTCCCCGGAGTTGGAGTTCGCCATCCACGATCCGTGCCGAGATGCCGGGCAAAGGAAGCCCCACGGTTCCAGGCCGGCGATCGCCCACGTAGGGATTTGAGATATTCATGAGGGTCTCGGTCATTCCATAGCGCTCCAGAATGGTGTGACCGAATTTGGCGTGAAACTCCTCAAAGACCTGCGGCGGCAGTGGAGCCGAGCCGGAGACAAACAGCCGCATGAAGCGGCCCACCTGACCTGCGATGTCAGCCGGGAAGTCGAGAAGGCGCACATAGACAGTCGGCACGCCAAAGAAGAGGGTAGGCCGGTAGTCGAGAAACTCCGCGGCGGCTTTCTGATGCTCGAAGCGCTCCAGCAGGCGCATGCGGCAGCCGCTGATCAGCCAGCAGTGCAGGCCGTTGCCCAGCGCGTGAACGTGGAAAAGCGGCAGCGCCAGTAGAAATCGGTCGGTCTTCGTGATGTCCCAGCACGCGTTCAGATTGATTGCGTTCACCGCGAAGTTGTTGTGTGTGAGGATCGCCCCTTTTGAGGCGCCGGTGGTTCCTGAGGTGTACACCAGCGCCGCCGGCGAATCGCCATTAAGGGCTACATCGGGCCGCTCCGCTGCTGGTGGAGTGATCAGTCCGGCGATTGGCCACACGGGAACAGTGCCCGGCATCTCCTGCGCGGTGATCACGGCCTTGGGGCCGGAGTCAGCGAGGATGTGCAGAATCTCGCGTTCGCGGTAAAGGATGTTGATTGGAACAAAGATGACGCCGAGCTTGGCGCAGGCGAGGTAGATGTCGATGAGCTCGACGCAGTTGGAAAGGTAGACACACAGCCGGTCGCCCTTCTCGAGCCCGCGCTGCTGAAAGAGGGCGGCCATGCGATTGCTGCGGTCATCGATCTCTCCGAAGGTGAAGGAGCCTCCACTGAACTCGAGCGCCACCTCGTCGCGGCGGCCCTTCAAGGAGAGATCGAATAACTGGATGAGGTTCATTATTGCTCCGAAATTGCCGATGCCGACGCGGCTGCCGCCAGAGAGAATCCGCCTAGCACGAGGAAACTCGATTGGAATTGGCCAGTCCAGTCGGCGAGGAAGCCGACAGCCGGCGCACCCGCGAGAATCATGAGGATCCCCACCATGTTCACCAGTCCCATGGCGGCCCCAGCGCGCCCAGGAAAGAGCGCGGCGGCCCGATTGAATAGACCCGCATACGGCAATCCGCAGCCTATCCCGAGGACGGCGACCGCCGCAAGCGTGAGTTCCACCCATTGCCCCCAGGCAAGGGCGGCGCACGCGGCCGCATTCGCCAGTAGGGCACACTGAATGAGCGTGTGGATCCGAATGCGGTGCAGCAGCCAGCCACCGAGAGGCCGGGAGACGATGCCGAGAAGAAGTACGGCAGACCCCAGCAGTCCTGCCTGTTTGAGGGGCATTTGAAAGGCGGTTTTCAGCAGTGTGGTGATCCAGGTCCCCACCACGATGACCAGCCCGAACGAGGCCATCTGGATGAACCCCAGCAGCCACAACTGGCGGCTCCGCAACATCTCTGAGAGACTCCCCGGGGAATGGGTTCGAGAGGCGGCAGGCGGAGCGGAGACGAGCCAACCTAACCACACGACCGCCGCCACAATCGCCGATCCGGCAAACCCGCCCCGCCAGCCGAAGGCGCCCAGCAATTGCGGCACCGCAAACAGCACGAAGCCGGAGCCGAGCACCACCGAACCTCCAAAGAAACCCTGCGCCACATGGAGTTCGCGGCCCTCAAAGGACGAGACGATGTACCGGGCACCCGCCGTGAAGCAGGCGCCGGTTCCGATGCCCGCAAACGCCTTCCAGAACAGAAGCATCCAGTAAGAGCCCGCGAAGGCGATCGCCAGATTCGCCACGGCCACCCAGGCGAGGGCGAACGTCAACACGCGGGCAGGTCCGAAGCGATCGGCCAGCCGCCCTCCGGGAATCTGCATCAGGGCGTGGGTGAGGAAGATGCCTGTGGTGAGCAACCCGGCGCTGGCATTGTCGAAGCCGAACTCACCGCGCAGGGCCGGAACCATGGGCGCATGATTCGTGTAGTTGGCGGAAAAGGCAAATCCGGCGGCACAACCAGCAGCCAGCGAGCGTTTGTTCATAAGAGCGTCGCAACAGTCTACCACTGGGCAACGGGCCTTCCGTGGAACCGCCGGGGTTTATGCACGGGCCCGGCTGGCGGACGGACTAGCAGGCGATGGGCCGCAGGGTATACCGTTACGAGGGAAGATCCCCAACCTGAGGTAACCGATAGTGCGATCACTCGTCCTGCTTGCCTGCCTGCCCGCCCTGTTCGCCCAGCAGGCGAACGTGAACCTAGACCATAACCCGCAGAAGAACACTGAGAATCTCATCCCATTTGGCGCAGCCATCCTGTCTCCGGAAGTACGGGACGACCGGATGGTGACGTTCCGCCTGAAGGCGCCCCAGGCGCATGAGGTCCAACTGACTGGCCCGGCCCTGCTGATCGCCCTGGGCGCGGCCAACAAGCCGGTGCCTTTCCTTAGGGGGGACGACGGAGCATGGACCCTGACGATTGGGCCGCTGAAGCCGGATATGTATGTTTACTCCCTGACCGTGGACGGAGTGCGCATGGCGGATCCGAACAACACGATCGCGGGCACCGCGGCTCAACCGGCCTTCAGCCAACTCGTTGTGCCGGGCGACGGGCCCGCGTACTACGACGCAAGAAACGTGCCACACGGAAACGTGACCAGGCACGTTTATCATTCCGGCGTGACGAATGGCGAGCGGGAACTGTACGTCTACACTCCGCCGGGCTATGACCGGGCGAAGCGCTATCCAGTGCTGTACCTGCTGGGCGGCAGCGGAGAACTCGCCTACAACTGGATCTACGATGGCCGAGTCAGTTTCATCATGGACAACCTGCTGGCGGAAGGGAAAGCGCTGCCCATGATTATCGCCATCCCGAATAATCAAATGGTGCACCGGAACCATCCCAGGCACACGGAACTGACCTTCCCGTTGTTCGAAGCGGACCTGCGGCAGAACATCATTCCCCTGGTCGACAGCCAGTACAGCACGCGCAAGGATCCACGAGGCCGCGCGCTATCGGGCTTGTCGATGGGCGGAAGGCACACCCAGTTCGTCGGCTTCAACAGCCTGGATCTCTTCGCCTCCTTCGGAGTGCTCAGCGCAGGCGACACAGACAGTGAGAAAACCAGCAGCAAATTCCTCAACGATCCGGACGTCAACAGGAAAGTGGCCTACCTGTTCGTGGGCCAGGGCACAGGCGAGGCGAATGAGCGGATTGGTGAGAGGTGCGTTGCGCTGCACCAGGCGCTGCTCAACCACAAGATCGTCCACGAATACTATGTCGGAGGCAACGGCGGGCACGACTGGGCGACCTGGCGTCATCTTCTCTATTACCGGTTCCTGCCCAAGCTGTGGCGAGGGGAATGAAGGCAGACCCGCTACGCCCTGTCGGACCATGCGACTAAGCCCGGCTATTTCCCGGCAGGTTCAAACTCCGAGACCAGCGTGACAACGGAACGTGCAGGAAGCTGGAATGCCTCGCCCGGCTTGAGGCGAGGGTAGGCCTTCAGTTCGTCGCCTTCAAGATCGGACGTGACCCAGGGTGTGGTCCGGCGCAGCCGCCAGCCGCGCTTCGCCACATCAAACTTCGCTGTGACACTCTGGGGGGCCTGGCCTACGTTTACGTAAACCACGACGACGCGCCTGCCTTCCGCATCGAGGTAGGCCGTCCGCATCAGTCCGCGGATGTCGTCCGGTTCACCGGCCACCACCACACGATACATGCCGGGGCGCACGAAGCGGCTGTAGTTCCCCAGCGCCCAAAGTAGCCGGGACGGCAGGATGGACTCGGGATCCCCTGGTTTCTTGTAATCGGTATAGATGAGCCCGTCTTTATAATCCTCGGGGGACATAGCTGTCCACCACTGCCACGCCGACGCGTTCGCCACGGCCATATCGAGGTGAATGATGCGGGCGACATCCAGGGCGGTAGCCATCGTCAGGTCGCGCTTATTGCCTCCTTTGCCCTCCGGCCCGACGAGAATGCAGTATTCAGTCTGCCAAAGCCGCTGCTGTGGATATTTCTTCATCCGTTCGGCGAGCACCCGCCGATCCTCGACGATGGAGCCTGTCAACCGATCGGAGCCGTAGGCGTGGTACCCAAACATGGGCGCCAACAGCGAAGCCACGGAACTGTCACCCAGGAACTCATCAATGTAGTTTCCGTAGGTGGATCCGTACTGTTTGGTCATCTCAGGATTAGGGTGGACCATATCCGGCAGGCTGCCGCTCTCGACAAGGGCAATCCGCGTAGTCAGCTTCTGGCGGCTCAGTTCGGCGGCCAAGGCTCTTGTGATCGCCTTGATGTCGGAGTTGCTCGCCCTGGTTCCCTCCTGGGAGGTGCCATCCCATTGCCACTGCGGCTCGTTGATCGGGCTGATGTACTGGAAATCGAGCCTCTCCCTCGTGTCAGGATTGGAGCGGAAGTGGCTCAAGATGTCGCCAAGGTAGCGTGCATACTGCGGCTCCATGCCCGGTTTCAGGTTTGAGCTGCCTTCCCCTTTCGTTGTGAAGGTGAGGCCGTTGCGGGTCATGCGGCCGGGCGGGCTGTTCACGAAGGCCAGGAACTGAGGCACACCGCGCTGTTTGGCCGCGCCCAGGAACCAGCGCTCGCCCGCCTGGCGCGTCCAATCGTATTTACCCTCGGATACTTCAAAAGTCTCCGGACTCCGCCAGGGGTGAGTGATTTTCACATTTGTACCGCCACCGATATTGAAGCGCCAGCAACTAAGCCCGATGCCGTTGGACTGCGAGAAGAGCAGATCGGCCACGCGTTCGCGGGACGAGAGGCTCCAGCTCGAGAGCTTCTGCATGGTCCAGCAATCGGAAGCACCGAAGTTGTCGATCCGCTGGTAGACGGTATCCAGAGAGATGGTGTCCACGCGCTGGGCGTGGGCAACAAGCGAAACGAAAAGCAGCAGAAGAGAAGGCAGTGCTCGATTCATGGCGGACTCGCTTTGTTCTTAATCAGCTATTAAGAACTCTAACACCCTCAACGTCTTCATGTTCCAGCTAAGTGGCGAACATACTCCGCCGGAGGAGGGACGATCCACGCATTGCAAAATAAATAAACTTTAACCTACATAATACCGAAATAACCGCTCCTTAAATATCATTCTTTTTCACGGAGCCCCGACGGAGACCGATATGGGTATCTGGAATCAGATTGATTCAGCCCGGCATCGCGCGCAGATGCGATGGCCGGCCCGCCCACCGTCCAGCTGGGCAGCGACCCTCTGAACGAGCAAGGCCCATGGAAGATCAGGAAGTTATCAAAGAGTTTTTGATCGAGAGCAGTGAGAACCTCAGCCGCCTGGACCAGGAACTGGTGGAACTGGAGCGGAACCCAGGTGAGCCGGAGTTGCTCGCCGGAGTCTTTCGAACTTTCCATACCATCAAGGGCACTTGTGGTTTCCTGGGCTTCGGCCGGCTCGAGCGGGTGGCCCATCAGGCGGAGAATATCCTATGCCGCTTGCGTTCGTTTGAACTGGAGCTGACGACCGGGCTGACTTCACTGATCCTGCGGGCTGTCGACGCCATGCGGCTCCACCTGGGGTCTATCGAAGCCGGGGGACGCGAGGCCGAAACCAATGATGATGAGCTCTGCCGCCTGCTGGAGGCCGCCACGGATGAGGGCAAACCAGCCGGCGCGCGCACCCCGATGGAAGGCGATTCGGCGCCTCAACGCGCCCAGAGTGTTGTAGCCGATTCGGCCATACGGGTGGATGTGCATCATTTGGATAAGCTCATGAACCTGGTTGGGGAGCTGGTGCTCACCAGGAATCAGATCCTTCAATTCACCTCCAGCCAGGAAGGGGCCGCGCTGATATCGTCCTCGCAGCGCCTGAACCTCATCACCTCGGAACTGCAGGAGAGCGTCATGAAGACGCGGATGCAGCCCATCGGGGTGGTCTGGAACAAGATGCCGCGGCTGGTGCGCGACGTGGCGATGGCGTGTGGGAAGCGGATATCGCTCGAGATGGAGGGCGCCGGCACTGAGCTGGACAAAACCATCATTGAAGCGATCAAGGATCCAATTACGCACATCGTGCGGAATTGCTGCGACCACGGCATTGAGAAACCGCAACTGAGGAAGACGAGGGGCAAGCCGATTGAGGGCCGTCTCACGCTGCGCGCTTTCCACGAAGGCGGGCAGGTGATTATCGAGATCGCCGATGACGGCGGTGGAGTGGACACGGCGGCCGTCAAGGCCAAGGCGATTGCAGCAGGCCTGCTGCGGCCAGCGCAGGCGGAATCGCTGTCGGAGCGCGAAATACTGAACCTGCTCTTCGAGCCGGGCCTGTCGACCGCCCGGATGGTCACCAGCGTCTCCGGCCGCGGTGTCGGCATGGATGTAGTGCGTACGAACATCGAGCGGATTGGCGGCGCGGCCGAAGTCTCAAGCCGGACCGGAGCCGGCACGACGATCCGCCTGAAGATTCCGCTCACTCTGGCCATCATTCCCGGACTGGTGGTGGCGCTGGGAGAACGGCGCTCAGCACCCAGGCCTGAACGGGCCGGCCCCTTGGGCGGCACAATGCACTTCATCATCCCCCAGGTAAGCCTGATCGAGCTTGTCAGGCTGGAGGGGGACACCGCGCGTCATTCGATTGAGCGGATCCGTGAGACCGCGGTGTACCGGCTGCGCGGCAATCTGCTGCCGATCGTTTACCTGCGCACGGTGCTGGGATGCCCGGCGCGGGAAGAGGATTCCGAGGTTGTCAACATTGCGGTGTTGCAGGCCGGGGACCGCCAGTTCGGGCTGGTGGTGGATGGAATACGGGATACGCAGGAGATCGTCGTCAAGCCGTTGGGCAAGCACCTGAAGGGGCTGACCTGCTATGCGGGCGCAACCATCATGGGTGATGGCCGTGTGGCGCTAATCCTTGACGTACTGGGCATTGCCCAGCGCTGCGGGGCAATGGTGAACAGCAGCCGCGAACGGGAGCACAGCGAGCAGGCCGCTGAGACCGGCCAGGAAGCGGCTGGCAAGCAGGCGTTCCTGCTGTTTCGTTCAGGGCCATTTGAGCGGCTGGCCGTGCCCTTGTCCACGGTCTCGAGGCTTGAGGAGTTTCCACAATCCCAATTGGAGCGGGCGGGCAACCGGCTGGCGGTGCAGTATCGGGGACGGATACTACCCCTGATCCCCCTGGCGCCGATTCTGGAGCCTGGCCTCGGTGATACAGCGTCGGGAAAAGACCCCGTTCAGGCGGTGGTCTTCCAGTCCGGCGAGCGCACCCTGGGACTCCTGATCGATGGCCTGGCAGACATCGTGGAGGACAGCGCCAGCATGAGCCAAGCCAGCGGACGGCGTGGCCTGCTGGGCTCCGCGATCATCGGGCAACGATTTACCGACCTGCTCGACCTCGAGACCGTGCTCAGGGTTGGCTGGGCTGAATGGATCGGCGGCAGCACAAGCGCGGCGCAAGTGGAGCTGAGCTGCCTGGCTGCCGCAATCGATTCAAAGTCCAGAAGCAGTGAATTGTCCAGGGAGAAAGTCTGATTCCATGGCGTCCGCAAACAGAACAATCGACAGTCCGGCAGCTCTCCGCTATGCCACCTTCGTGGTGGCCGGCCACTATTTCGGCACCGATGTGACCCAGGTCCAGGAAGTGCTGCGGCACCAGGCGATGACCCCGGTGCCCCTGGCTCCACCCGTCATCCGAGGTCTCATCAATCTGCGCGGCCAGATTGTCACGGCCATAGAGATGCGTCAACGCCTCGGATTGCCTTCCAGGGGTGACGGAGAAGAATCGATGAACGTCGTCGTCAGGACGGAAGACGGGGTCGTGAGCCTGTTGGTCGATGAGATCGGGGACGTCGTGGAAGGCGAACAGCAGGCATTCGAAGCTCCTCCCGAGAGCCTCGACCCGGTTCTGCGCAGCCTCGTCAGCGGCATTTACAAACTCAAGGGCCGCCTGCTGCTCGTGCTGGACATTCGGCAGACGCTGAATCTCGACGCGGTGGTTGGGCAACTGGCCTGCTAGGCCGGCCAAGTGATCGAAGAAGGGGACGTTTCATGCAGTGGTTTAACAATTTGAAAATCGGCGCCAAGCTTCAGGCCGGGTTCGCCCTGGTGGCGTGCATTGCCGGGCTCATCGGTTGGGTTGGGTTATCCGGCCTTAGCGTAATGAATCAGCGGTCGTCCATGCTATACGCTGACCGCCTTGTGCCCATTCGTGATCTTGGGTACGCCAATGCAGCGGTATTGAACATTCGCACCGAGGTGCGCAACATGCTGCTCAGCAACAGCCAGGAGGAGCGGCAGCGGGCTGTAAGCGCCATTCAGGACGACAATGACAAGCTCGAGGCCCGCATCGACGCGTACTCGAAGACCAATCTCACGGATGAGGAAAAGTCGATGCTGGAGAAGTTCCGCACCAGCTGGCCCACGTACAAACGAGGGCGCGACCAGGTGATTGGCTTGGTCCAGGCGGGCCGCGAGGCTCAGGCAAAGGACATGATGTTTGGCCAGCTACGGGTGTTGCAGTCGGAAGTACGCAATAGCATACAAGCGCTCATCGACATCAACGCCAAACAAGCAGAAACCGACCGCAAGGCGAATGAAGTAGCTGCCAGTGAGGCCAGGACCAAGATCATGGCATTCCTGGGACTGGGCGTTTTCAGCTCCATCGGTTTGGGCATGCTTTTCGCTGTAATGATCGGCCGGCCGCTGAAGGCGATGCAGAACGCCGCGGCTCAGTTGGCTGAGGGCGATGCCAGCGTGAATGTGGAGCTTGACACCAAGGATGAACTTGGTTTGCTGGCACGCGCCTTTCGAACGATGACGGCTGTGATTCGCGAGCGAGCTGAACAAGCACAGCGCATCGCCGCGGGTGATTTCAATGTGCAGATCACGGCAAGTTCGGAGAAGGATGTGCTGGGCAAGAGCTTCGTGAAAGTGGTGGAAGCGGTGCGGCGCCTGGCAACTGAGACGGAGACCCTCACAAAGGCGGCGGTAGAAGGGAAACTATCGACACGCGGCGACGTCACGCGGTTTGAAGGCGGGTACCGCTCGATCGTGGAAGGTGTCAACAAGACCCTGGATGCGGTTCTGGAGCCGGTCAACGAGGCGGCGGTCGTGCTGGAGCGGATTGCGCGGAAGGATATGACGGCACGGGTCGCAGGCCAGTATCGGGGCGACCATGCCAGCATCAAGGACAACATCAACAAGATGGCCGACGATCTGCGCGGCAGCCTGCATCAGATTGCGCAAAACGCCAGTTCGCTGTCGACGGCCTCTGAACAGCTGAGCTCGATCAGCCAGCAGTTGGCGGGCAATGCGGAGGAGACCGCGACTCAGGCGAATGTCGTTTCCGCAGCCAGCGAACAGGTTTCCAAGAATGTTTCCGTGGTGGCTTCCGGCAGCGAGCAGATGCAGTCGTCCATTCGCGAGATCGCCAAGAACGCGAATGAAGCGGCGCGAGTCGCCCGCAACGCGGTCAGCACCGCGGAAACCACGAATCAGACCATCACTAAGCTGGGTGAGTCGAGCATCGAGATCGGCCAGGTGATCAAGGTGATCACCTCCATCGCACAGCAAACGAATCTTCTGGCCCTGAACGCGACTATCGAAGCGGCTCGAGCCGGAGAGGCAGGCAAAGGCTTCGCGGTTGTCGCCAATGAAGTCAAGGAACTCGCGAAGGAGACAGCGAAGGCGACTGAGGAGATCGGCCAGAAGATCGAAGCCATTCAGGGTGATACTGTCGGCGCGGTCAAGGCAATTGGCGAAATCACCGCCATCATCGCGCAGATCAACGACATTTCGAACACCATCGCTTCCGCCGTGGAGGAACAGACGGTCACCACCAATGAGATTGGGCGCAATGTCATGGAAGCGTCCAAGGGCACGAATGAGATCGCCAAGAACAATGCCGGCGTAGCCGAGGCTGCGCGCAGCACGACAGCCGGCACAGCCGACTCAGAGAAAGCCGCCCGATCGCTCAGCCAGATGGCCGCCCATCTCCAGAAGCTGGTTGGCGAATTCACGATCTGAAGGGGAGCTGGCAATGAACGCACTGGTGGTGGATGACTCACGCGCAATGCGGATGATTCTGTCCAGGGAACTGGCAGCGCTCGGGTTCGAGGTAACCCAGGCTGCCAGTGGCACCGAGGCTTTGAAGTTACTGGAACCGCCGCTTTCGTGTCCGAATCTGGTGCTTGTCGATTGGAACATGCCTGGCATCACGGGGCTGGAGTTCGTGCAGGCAGTAAGGACAAAGCCCGAGGCCCTATCGACAGCACTTCTCATGGTCACTACCGAGACGGGCATGGGCCAGATGGTTCGGGCCATGGAAGCAGGAGCCAACGAGTACCTCATGAAGCCGTTCACGCGGGAGATGATCGCGGACAAGTTGCGCATCATCGGGTTGCTGGAGTAGGGACCATGCATGCATCCCGAGCGCGAAGGGAACTGGCACCCGGGTCGAGAATCCGGGTGCTTGTAGTGGACAAGTCCGTTATGGTGCGCCGGCTGCTGGCACACGCCCTTGAGGCAGATCCCCTCATCGAGGTGGTGGGAGCAGCCGCCACCGGAACGGTCGCGTTGGAGCGGATCCCCCAGATCAATCCCGATGTTCTCACTCTCGATCTGGAAGCCGGGGACAAAGACGGGCTCGACACCCTGCGCCGGGTCCGCAGCCTGTATCCGGAAATGCGGGTAATCCTGATCAGCGCAGCACTGGAACGGGGCGCTCCGGCAACACTGGAGGCGCTGGCCCAGGGGGTGGACGACTATGTATCCAAGCCGCCCCAGGAGCCCCCCTCCGAGCAGGACGCAGCCCGGGTTCGCTGTGAGTTGGCGCCGAAGATCCGGCAATTCTTTCGAGTGTCGGCGGCAAGGGCAGGTGGCCAGGCGGGCACGGCGCCTCCAACCCAATTCCAGGCAGAGCGCAGCCTGGGCCAAGCCGTGGTGATCGGGGTCTCAACGGGCGGCCCGGCGGCGCTGGCCAGCATCCTGCCAAGCTTCCCTCCGAAGTTTGCGTTGCCCATCCTGGTTGTCCAGCACATGCCGGCACAGTTCACCAAGCTGCTGGCGAACAGATTGTCCGGGCTCTGTCCGTTTCCCGTCGTTGAGGCGGCGGAAGGCGAACCGGTCCGGCCGGGCGCCGTGGTGCTCGCCGCCGGGGATTTCCATATGCGCGTCAGGAGGGAGAACGGCCGGGCCACCATACGGCTGGATCAATCGCCACCGGAGAACTCCTGCCGGCCCTCGGTGGATGTACTGTTCCGGTCGGCTGGCGAGGTGTACGGCGCAGGAGTACTGGCTGCCGTACTCACCGGCATGGGTCTCGACGGACTGCGCGGGGCGTCCACCTTGAAGGCCGTCGGCGCCACCGTGCTGGCCCAGGACGAGGCGAGCAGCGTTGTCTGGGGGATGCCGGGCGCCGTGGCCACCGCCGGGCTGGCAGACGCCATCCTGCCTCTGGACTCGATAGTGCCGGAAATCGTGCGGCGAATCCGGAAAACCTAAGGACGATAAGCAGAATGAGCACGACGCTGAATGGGCCGGAAAAAGCAGACGCCCGGCTGGATCCGGAGAACTATCGATTTCTCCAGGAGTTTGTATACCGTGAATCGGGCATCGTGCTGGATCAGGACAAGCACTACCTGATGGAGGCGAGGCTCAGCCCGATCGTAACCAAACAAAGGTTGGGCTCACTGAACGACCTTTGCAAGTTGCTGCGGGCCGTCAGCCCGGCAGGCCTGCGTCAGCAGGTAGTGGACTCCATGACCACGAACGAGACGATGTTCTTCCGGGAGTCCGTGCAATACGACGCCCTTCGCCGGATCGTGCTGCCGCAACTCATGGAGCGGCGCCGCGATCGGCGCAGGCTGAATTTCTGGTCCGCCGCCGCGTCCAGCGGCCAGGAAGCCTACAGCCTGGCGATGATGCTGCGCGAGATGGGACTGGACGACTGGTACATCCAGATTGCCGCCACCGATCTGTCCAATCAGATTCTTGAACGGGCACGCGAGGGCCGCTTCCTGCAGATCGAGGTGAATCGTGGGCTCCCGGTCCAATACCTGGTGAAGTATTTCCGGCGGGATGGGCTGGACTGGGTGATCCGGGACGAAATCCGGAACATGATCAGGTTTGAACGATTCGACCTGCGGCAGGGCATGGGCGCCATGGGTCCTTTCGATGTGGTCTTTTGCCGGAATGTGCTGATCTACTTTGACGTTCCGACGAAGCGGCGCATCCTGGGCGAGATTCGGAATACCCTCTTCCGAGGCGGGCATCTGCTGCTGGGTGGGAGCGAGACAACGCTGGGGCTTGATGACGGGTACGAACTGATTCCGGCCTGCGGCGCCGTGCTCTACCGCGTCCCGTGAGGCACCTCCGGCCGGATTCGCCGACGGAGCACATGGTTCGCCTGCTAAAGGCGATGCGGAAGGGTGGGTGGTGGGCCTGACAGAACTCGAATCTGTGACCTCTACCGTGTCAAGGTAGCGCTCTAACCAACTGAGCTACAGGCCCGCGTTGCACGGACATTTCTATGTTACCACGACCGCCACGAGATGCATCTCCAGGACCGGAATTCCGACCGTCCAACTCCCGTCGACCAGCGCTGGCTCGAGCGCTTGCCCCGTCGGCTCCAACTTAACCGACTTCGGCTTGTGAGCCCCAAAGGAGAGCTTCAAACCAGCCAGAGGGGGAACGAAGTCCACCGTTGAGTAGTCTCCCGCCACCTGCATGTCGGTGGCGTTCAGCAGGTGCACCAGGAGTTGGCTGTTCTTCCTGCGCAATACCACCTCCACTGAGGGCGGTGCGCTTACCTTGACGAGAGGCTCGAAGAGGGGCGCGACCAGATTGCGGGCGAAGGTGCGCACAGACGCGGCATGCGTGGCCGCATAGACCGTACCCACCGGGCCGGCGCAGACCACCAGCGTGCCCTTCCCCAAACTCAAGGAAACCGCGGCGGGCGTCCCTGCGGCAGTGGTGTCCAAGTCGGGGAATCGCCGCGCCAGCACCTGAGCCAGGCCGGGATCGAAGTCGAGCCATCGGCCCGTCACATTGCCCAATACCGCACCCTGCACAAAGGCGGGTGTGTCGGCCGGCGGCCCCAGCGGACGAATGCCGGTTTCGGCCGAGAAGAGCTCCGCGTTGCCGGCGCCGCAGACAATCAGCTTGCCCCCACCCTTCACGTACTGCACCAACTGATCCTTGACCCGCTGGCCCGGCGCTGCCCAATCCGGCAGTACGATGCACGGATAGCGGACCGCCACGCGATCGAGCTTCCAATCAGGCAGGACGTCCACGGACCACTGGCAGCCGAGCAGCAGGTCGAGCCAACCACGAGCCGGATCCGAGGCCTTCCCCCACCCGCCGAAGAGCTTGTTCGAGGTCTGGTACAGCGTTTCGCGGGAAAAGACCACCCCGATCTGCGGCACCGTCTCAGTGTGTTGCGAAACGGCCTGCACGGAGCGGCAGAACTTGCCCACCTGCGCCATCGTCTTGACGTGGCTCTCTTCGAAGTAGCCCGCACGCGTGGGGACGTAGTAGATCTGGAAGCCGCCGCTTTGGGCCAGTACCACCGATGCTTCCTGTTCCAGTTGCACGGCTGGTTTGTGAACGTGGCCGATGGCGTTCGACTGAGCCTGCTGGAAGCCCCAGGCCATCAGGTCCCAGGGCCGGCCGGTCTGCCCCATGTAGCGTGCCTCCAGCCGGGCGGTGGAAATACTGGCGTTGCCCAGGTAGTCGCCGGAGAGGAAATCGACAGGCAGGTCCGGCTCCTCCGGCACAAACGTGGAGTACAACCAGTTGCTGGCGATCTGAAAGCCCGGGTTCGTCTTGTGAACTTCGTCTACGTAGTGGCGGACGTACTTACGGAACTGCTCCCGTTGGAATTCCAACCAGTCGTTCCAACCGGGATCACGAGACGACTTGGGAGCGGGCTTGCCATAGGCCTTCAGGGCCGCCTGGATATAGTCCGGTTTGGTGGCCCAGCATTCCCCGTCGACCCAGGCGCCGTCGAGTTCGTATTTCGAGGCGGCTTCGCGCAACTCCGGAATCATCAACTGATCGACGTACGGTCCGAAGGTGGACGTCTGATTCGGCTCTGCCTCGCCGGCCGGTCCGACGCGCGCCCAATCCGGATGGCGCCTGACGGCCTCACTGTCCCAGACGCCGGAGAAATGGATGTAAAGCGCCACGCCGCGCCGGGCCGTCACCTTGCGCCAGATCTCGAGGGAGTCCCGCACGATGCCGGGCGCCGACGGACCCACCTTGGAGGGCCAGCCGAGCCAGCCGGGATGTCCCTTGGAATCATACTGGACAAAGTCCGGCCGCGCCTGCGCCAACAGGTTCTCCACCATCGCCTCTGTAACATCTCTCCCCAGAACCGTGTCCTTCTCATTCGGATGCAGGTCAAAATGGAGTCCGAAGTAACTCTCAGAGCGCCGCAGGCGCGGCGGAGCGGCCTCGGCGGTGGAAACGGCCGAAGCGGCCAGCAGCGCCCCAAATTGGCGGCGGGTAATGGCGGTAGACTGCATAGCACATACAATATAGGTTTCCGATGCCATTCGAAATAGAACGCAGAGAGCACGACGGAGTCATGATTCTGGCCCCGCACGGCCGGCTGATGATCGGCGAAGCGGTGGAGACGTTCCGCAACACGCTCGACGCGCTATATACGCAGGGCCGGACGCAGGTGGTGCTGGACTTCAGCGACGTGGACTACATCGACTCCAGCGCCCTCGGCTGCCTGGTCGTGGCCCACACCAAGTTCCACAAAGCCGGCGGGGTCATGCCGATGTTCGGGCTGAACCGCCGCACGATCGAGTTGCTGGTGATCACGAAACTGGCGACAGTCTTCCGCATTGCTGAAAGCGAGGTCGAGGCGGTGAACCTGTGTTTTCCCGACCGGGATTCCAAGCCCTTCGACATCCTCAATTTCGTCGAGACGCAGCGAGCGCGTAAGAAGGGTGGCGTCCGCGAATGAGACTGGTGGTAGTCGGCGGCGTGGCGGCCGGCCTCAGCGCTGCGTCACGAGCCCGGCGGCTGGACCGATCCCTCGAAATTGTCGTCCTGGAGAAGGGCAACCGGATCTCCTACGGAGCCTGCGGTATGCCGTACTGGGTGGAGGGCCAGGTGCGCTCGATGGACGAGCTCACCGTCTACAAGCCCGAATTCTTCGAGCGGGAACGAGACATCCGGATTCGCACCGGCTGCGAAGTCACCACCGTGCAGCATTCGCGCCGCGAAGTAGCACTGCGGAGTGGCGAACGTATCCGGTACGACCGTCTGGTGTGGGCGGCCGGTGCGCGGCCGGCCGAACGAATTCAACACGAGCGCGTCTTCAATCTGCACACCGATGTCGACGCCGAACGGCTGCAGGAGTTCCTGCGGACCCGCCAACCGCGCACGGCAGCCGTGATCGGCGGCGGCTACATCGGCCTGGAAATGGCGACCGCCCTGCGCGCGCGCGGCCTGGCGGTCACTTTGTTCCACGAAGGGACCCAGTTGCTGCACCGGGAAGAAGACTGGCTGACAAAGAAACTGGTCGAGCGACTGGAGCGCTGCCGGGTCGAAGTCAGGCTGAACACCCGCGCCGCAGCGCCGGCCGAACTGCCGTACGACCTGGTGCTGTGCGCCACAGGCTTGAAGCCGAATGTGGAAGTAATGGCCGAAGCCGGCGCGGAACTGGGCCGGACCGGCGCCCTGCGCGTCAGCGAACAGCAAGAGACCACGCTGAGCGGAGTCTACGCGGCCGGCGATTGCTGCGAGACTACCCACGTCGTCAGCGGCCGGCCGGTCTGGGTGCCGCTGGGCACAACAGCGAACAAAATGGGCCGGGTGGCGGGCTCGAATGCAGCCGGGCAGCGGGAACGCTTCAGCGGCATCGTGGGCACTTCCGTGGTGCGGGTGGGCGGCATGGCCGTCGCGATGACGGGCCTTTCCACGCAGCAGGCTCGGCGCGACGGTTTCTCCCCCGTGGATGTCCTGATCGAATCGCGCGCCCGGCCTAAGTACTTCCGTGGAAAGATGTTGCAGGTGCAGCTCGTAGCCGACCGGAATTCCCGGCGGCTGCTGGGGGCGGCCATCGCGGGCGACGAGGACGCGGCCGGACGCATCAATGTGGTGGCCGCCGCCCTGGCGGCGAAAATGCGCGTCGAGGATTTCGCGGATCTGGATTTGGCCTACGCCCCGCCGTATGCGACAGTGAACGATCCGCTGCTGGTAGCCGCCCACCAGTTGCGCAAGGCGCTGGATTGAGGAGCCCCTGCTCCTGTTTCGCAAGTTGTTAGACTGGAAGCGTATGGGGAAGGGGCCGGAACGCACCCTGGAGACTGGCGAGACCGCACCGGATTTCCAACTGGAACTCGCGGGAGGTGGCAGCCGTTCCCTGGAACAGATTCTTGCCAAGGGTCCCGCGCTGGTCACTTTTTACAAGGTGTCCTGCCCCACGTGCCAGTTGACGCTGCCCTATCTGCAGCGTTTGCAGGACAGTCAGTTTCAGGTGGTGGCGGTCTGCCAGGACGAAGCAGACCGGGCGCAGGAGTTCAACGAGGCGTTTGAGGTGGAGCTGCCGAATCTGCTGGACAAGGCGGATGACGGCTATCCGGTGAGCAACGCGTACGGCATTACGCATGTGCCTACCATGTTCCTGATTGAGCCGGACCGCCGGATCTCGTGGACGTGGACGGGGTTTCACAAGCGCGAGTTGGAGACGCTCGCCGAGCGGGCGGGCAGGGCGATCTTCCGGCCCACCGACAAGGTGCCGGAAGCAAAGTTTGGTTGAGGTTCGAAGAACTAGGCTCCCGGGTGGAGCCGGACGGAAGCAGAAGAGAGCGACAGTAGCTGGGAATATATGCCGACGATCAACGACATTCTCTCCGGTGCCGCGGCAATCGCCAAGGGCATGGGCATCACTCTGAAAGAGATGATGAATCCCGTCATCACCGACGACTATCCCGACGCCCCGCCGAAGTTCCAGGAACGGTATCGCGGGCTGCACGTGCTGCAGCGCGACGAAAACGGCCTGGAAAAGTGCGTCGCCTGTTTCCTCTGCTCGGCCGCCTGCCCTACGCAGTGCATCTACATTGAGGCCGCCGACAACACGGAAAAGGTGCGCATAAGTGGCGGCGAGCGCTACGCCGAGGTCTACAACATCGATTACAGCCGCTGCATTTTCTGCGGCTACTGTGTGGAAGCCTGTCCGACCGACGCCATCACCCACGGGCATGGCTTCGAACTCGCCAGCTACAACACGTCGACCCTGGTCTACCGGAAAGAGAAGCTGCTTGCCGCCCCGCCCACGGGCACCGACGGCAAGCTAAAACTGGATCATCCGGTGAATGTTTCCGAAGGCGGGCATTAGCGCCCGTCCGGCGCGCTAGGCCGAGGCTGTCAGAGCCCGGTAGGCGCGGCGCGCCACCACGATCTCCTCATTTGCGGCCAGGGCCAGCACTTTCACCCGCGAGCTATCGCTGGACAGAAGGCGGTCGCCCTGGCCCTTTTCATTGCGCTCAGCATCGAGTTCGATGCCCAGGTGCAGCAGGCCCTCGCAGGACTTCCGCCGCAACACCGGGGAGTTTTCGCCAATCCCGCCGGTAAAGACAACCGCATCCACCCCGCCCATCGCCGCCGTATAGGCGCCGATCGTCTTGCGAACCTGGTAGGTGAACACATCCAGGGCAAGCTGCGCATCCTGGCTTCCGGCCTGGGCGGCAGCGGAGATGTCGCGGACGTCCCCGCACGGGATGCCGGAGAGACCGGCCAGACCGCTGGTCCGCGCCAGTTGCCCGCGCACCTCTTCGGTGGACCAGTTGTTGCGGTCCATCATGTACAGTACGGCGAACACATCCAGGTCGCCGTGGCGGGTCGCGTTCTCGAGTCCCGATTGAGGCGAAAACCCCATGGTTGTATCGACGGACACACCGCGGTCGATGGCACAGATCGAGGAACTGCCGCCCAGGTGGCAACTGATGGTCCGCAACTCGTCCTTGGGGCGGCCCAGGAACTCCGGCGCGCGTCCGCTGATGAACTCGTGGGAGGCGCCGTGGAAGCCATACCGCTCAATCCCGAACTGCGTCCGCCAATCGGCCGGCACGCCATAAAAGCGGGCGAAGTCAGGCATGGTCCGGTGGAATTCCGTCTCGAATGCGCCAACCAGGGGGACGCCGGGCATGGCTTCGCGGAACGCCTCCACCGCCGTGAGGTAGATGGCGTTGTGGACCGGAGCAGCCAGCAGGAACTCCCGCATGGCTGCCTCCACTCCCTCGTCAATGACGAAAGTGCCCCGGTAGTGGGGGCCGGCGTGGACCGATTTGAAGGCCACCGCGTCAACCGTGGTGTCGCCGGAGCGGATGTCGCCTATCGCCGAGCGGTAGTCGGTGACCCGCTCAAACCGGCCGCTGGCGAGCACGTGCTCGCCCGGCATATCCAGAATCTGGTACTTCAGGGAGGTGGAGCCGAGGTTGGGAACTAGGATGTGCATAGACTATCTGCCGGCCGCGATCGCACCGCACTCCTTCCAGGCAGCAACCTGGAAGCGGCAGCGCACCACGGCATATCCATTGAAGTATTTCACGAAGGACACCCAGGGTTGTGAAACAGCCGGACGGGTCACCCTCCGCACGGCTCCCCTATCTGGAGGCCAATGCCATCCGCTGCGCGCGCCCGTCCAACAAAATGGAGCTTTTCCTCGACCCCATTAAGCGCAATAATGTGTTTCGGGTCAGCCGTCTGCGAGGAGGCATCGCGGCTGTGCTTATTTTGGACTCCCGCCTGCGCGCCGGGCTCCGATTGCCGGTCCGGGCTGAGTGGGTTTGATGCGCCGTGCGGCGTGGGGGATGGAGAGCCCGATTCGGTCTCCGGTTGGAACGGTTGGATGGAGATGCGAGGCCTCGGGGATCACCTCGAACGCCCGCGGCAGTCACGGCCAGGATGAAGTTGTGGCGCACACACCAACGAGTGCCCGGACGGCCTGGAAATTCCTGTGTGCCGCAGCCGGCGCCAACTCCCCGAACGGACGCCGTCTGAAGAGAGATGCAAATCGCCGAGGCGCTTCGGACGCGGCCTCCCCGGTTTCGCTGTTATATAGTACAGAGTTTGAGGCAAGTCGTCGAGACGAACTAAATCCTTATGATGATTCCTTCCACCTACGCGGTCGCGCTCCTGCTGGCCGTACTATCGATGGTCTGCTGGGGTTCGTGGGCGAATACCCTGAAGCTGTCGGGCAAATGGCGTTTTGAACTGTATTATTTCGATTATTCGATTGGAGTGCTGATCGCGGCTACCGTAGCGGCCTTTACGTTCGGATCCATCGACGGCCCCACCACGGATCTCGCCGGCCCTGCATTCTCGTTCGTGGATAATCTCACCGTCGCGTCCAAGACCCAGATGGCGTATGCTCTCGCGGCAGGCGTCATCTTCAACCTGGCCAACATCCTGCTGGTGGCGGCAATCTCGGTTGCCGGACTTTCTGTCGCTTTCCCGGTGGGCATCGGCTTGGCCTTGATCGTGGGGACGGTCCTGAATCACATCATCCGGCCCAGCGGAAACCCGATTTACGTGTTCAGCGGAATGGCTTTGATTCTGCTGGCGATCCTGGCCACGGCCATGGCGCACGCCGCATACAACGCCTCCAAGCGTCCCGTGGTGGCGACAGAGGAATTGAAGACGGTCCCGGGCGCTCGCGCCATCCAGCGGCCTTCCGCAAAGGGATCCAAGACGGGTCCACTCAAGGGAATCATGTTGAGCCTCGCCGCCGGCATCCTGATGGGCTTGTTCTACCCGTTGGTGGAATTGAGCAAACAGAGCGACCTGGGGCTTGGCCCCTACGCGGCGGCGTTCCTGTTCGCAGTAGGTGTCTTCCTGTCGACCCCGGTGTTCAACATCTTCTTCATGAATATGCCGGTGGAGGGAGCGCCGCTGGGCATGCGCGACTACTTCCAGGGCTCGGGCAAGCAGCATTTGCTCGGCCTGCTCGGCGGGATCATCTGGACGATCGGCTGTATCGCGAATTTCGTGGCCTCCAGTACCCCGAAATCAGTGAACGTCGGGCCGGCTACCTCTTACGCGATGGGGCAGGGCGCCACCCTGGTCAGCACGCTTTGGGGCCTATTGATCTGGAAGGAGTTCGCTGGCGCGCAGGGAGGAGTCAGGACTCGCCTGATCCTCATGTTTGTGCTGTTCGTTGCCGGGTTGGCCTTGCTCTCGCTCGCGCCGCTCCGCTAGAAGCCCAATTGAGGTAACAGGGCAGCCACCGCCTCGGCCGAGGGGAGGCTGCCTTGCGCCACCTGAGCATTTCCGCCGCCTCGTCCACCTGCCGCAGCCAAAGCCTGTTTGAGAAGATTTCCGGCGTGGATTCCGGCATCCGCCGAGGCCACCACCAGGATCGTTGCAGGCTGGGCGGAAGTGGCCACATAAAGCCCATTGGACTGCGCGCAGAAGCTTTGCCCGACGGCCCGTGTTTCGTCGTCAAGAGGTCCTGAGGCGCGCTGATCCAGGTACCGCCGGCGGCCATCGGGCCCCTCACTGGTTTGAGCGTAGAGCTCGCGGCCACGGCAAGCGGCCATCTCCAGCGCCAGTTTACGGCGGCTCTTTTCCGCCTCCCGAGCATCCTCCAACTGGGCAGCGACCAAAGCAGCAGTGTCATCCAGGGGGGAGGAGAAGAGCCGCGCAATCTGCGAGAGCGCATCGTAATCAAGCCGCGCCCGCCGTACGGCGCGATGTCCGCACAGGAATTCGACTCGGACGTTCCCCCTGATCTTTTCCAGCTTGCGGAGCAGGATCGGGCCAATCTCGCCCGTGTGCCGGACATGAGTACCGCCGCAGGCCGAGCGGTCGATCCCTTCGATCGATACGATCCGCAGCAGTCCTTCGCGCTTGCTCTCCTTGCGCAACCCCTCCACCTCGGCAGCCTCTTCGAAGGCCACTGAAAGCGGACGATTCTCGAACACGATCTCGTTGGCGCGGCGTTCAGCCGCCTGGCACTGCCCGGAATCCAGGGCGGACGCGGACAACTCGATGGTGCTGGCCTCGGCGCCCATGTGGAAGCTCAGTGTGGCGTACCCGAACAGGGCATCGAACACGGCGGAGAGCAGGTGCTGCCCACTGTGCTGCTGCATATGGTCGAAGCGGCGTGCCCGGTCCACACGCCCCTGGACAGCTTCAACCGCGGGCAGAGCTGCACCCAGGACGTGAATCAGCTCGCCTTCTTCTTCCACGAGATCGACGACCTCGACGCCATTGATCTGGCCATGGTCGCGCGGTTGGCCGCCGGAATCGGGGTAAAACGCAGTCCGGTCGAGAACGACCCGGGTACGGCTCTCGTCCACTTTCAGCACGCTGGCTTCGAAGTCAGCGAGCGAGGAATCCGTGTAATACAGGCGTTCGGTCATTGAATCGCGATTTGGACTTTGTTGCTGGCAACACCGCCCGCAAAGACGATGAGGTTGACACTGTCGCCGGGGGTGACGCCCTCCGGCACGGTTACTTTCACCTTGTAGTGGCCGGGCAATCCGGGAATCAGTCCAGCGCTCACCGCATCGGTCACCACGCCCTCGCTGAACAGGTTGCTGCCGAACGACACGCGCACCGGCGCTGCCACGAGATTCGCCGGATCGGGCGCCTGGCCGGTAGCGGTCCCAGGTTCCGTGCGGCCCAGTCCGGTGACGGCAACATTCAGAGTCTCGCCTGCCATGGCCGGACGTCCGCCCAGGCTGGAAGGAAGAGCCAGGCTGCCATCGTCGAACATGGCCTTCGCATAGGTGCCTGACCCGGCCAATTCCACGCGCGGAGCCTGCGGGATGATCGTGAGCTCCACCTGGTTGCCTAGCTGCCCGTCGCGCTCCACCTGCAGCAGTGCCTCGCCTGCTTCGATTCCATATGGGAGTTGAAACAGGATCTCGTCCTGCGCCACGGAAAACAGCGCCGACGGCAGGCCATTGATAAGCACGCGAACACCACCCAGCGTATCGGGCAAAGGAACGCCCTCATTGATCGCCTTCGGCTGCGCCGAAAGCTGTGTGCCCTGCAATCTGGCGAGTGAACCCGGAGCTAAGGCGGCGCCTGCCTCCAGGGTAGTAATATCCAGCACCGATGCCGGCGCAACCATGGGCGACTCAGCGGCCATCACGTCCAAAGTGATGGGAATCTGCTGGACTGACTTCGATGCGTTGGAAGTAATTTCGAGGACCCCGTTATACAGCCCCGGTTCCAAACCTGCCTGGTTCACCGCATAAGCGACGGCCCTGCCGTCACTGACCAGTTCCGCCGCCAGCCAATCGCCGCCGGTGGCGGTGGTCCAGGTCACGCTGGATGCCTGCAGATCGCCGCCGCCTCGGTTGCCCAGGGCGAGCAGGCCGGTCATTGCGGGTCCGCCCGCGGCCAGGCGGGGCATCAGCCGCTCCGGCACCACGAGGATCGGTCCGCTGGTCACCGTCAAGGTGACCGGAACCTGCTTATTCTCCTCATTCACGACGGAATTGAATACGTTGAGCTTTCCGGCGTATTGGCCGTCCGCCATGCCTTCCAGGTGCCGGGCCAGAATCCGGTAGTTGAAGTTGAACCGGAAGCTTCCGCCGCCTTCGGACAGGAGGCTGAGCCAACTGCCCCCGGTTTCCGTTGAAGGGATGATTCCGAGCAGGTTGTTGGCCTGAATCACGTATTCCTGAGAACCGCCAGGCGCGACGTGGAAGTCGATGGAATCCGGCACGGAGCCGCCCACCTGCACCGTCACTGAGATGGTCTGCGGCGCATCCACAGCATTCGGGTCGGCCACTGTGAGCAGGCCTGTATAGCGGCCTTTGGCGAGCGAGGCGGTGGATAAGGCGATGTTGATCGGCGTACAAAGTCCGGCGCGCAGGGTGCAGTTCGCGGCCTCACCCAGATACCCGGACAGCCACGGCGCATTGGAGCTGACCTGCAGGGCGAGTTGGCCATCGCCGATGTTGTAGGCTTCCACCATCTGGGCCGGAGCATCGGCGGCGCTCGCCGTGCTGATGGGGCCCACCGCTGCGCTACTGAGACGCAGCCTCGGGGCCGCGGACACACTTCCAGCCAGTCCCAGCGCAACACACACTGCGGGGACCCATCCAGTTCTGATTAGACCCACTCAAGAGCTCCCTTTTTGAATGCCCAGATGTATCCGACCACCAGGATCGCCAGGAAAACGGTGACTTCGCTCACTCCAAACCAGCCGAGTTGCTTGAACTGCACAGCCCAGGGGAAGAGGAAGATGGTTTCCACGTCGAAGACCACAAAGAGGATGGCCACGATGTAGAAGCGGACCGTGTACCTGCCGCGCGAGTTGGACGCCGCCTTGATACCGCACTCGTAGGCCTCCAATTTGGCCAGCGATGGCAATTGGGGCCGGACGAAGCGAGCGAGCATCAAAAGAATGAAAGGGAACAGCGTCGCAACGACCAGGAAGATGAAGATTGGCAGATACCCTTCGGGCATGACACCAATATATCACCGCACGCCTTCAAAAGGACCTGAAGGTCCGTATTCAACAGGCCTGCTAGAATTCAAGTTTGAGCACCGCAGCTATCCCGACTCCCCGTCTACGTCTGCCCGGCGCGATGTTCCTGCGCGTCCTGGTCGAACGCAGGGCCCTCATCTACCAGATGGTGCGCCGCGATTTCGGCCAGCGCTTTGTCGGTAGCGCCGCCGGGTGGCTCTGGACCCTGATCCATCCATTGGTCACCCTGGCCAGTTGGGTCTTCGTCTTTCAGTACTGCATGAAGGCGCCCGCCCCCAGCGCGGCCTGCGGCGGAAACTATACCCTCTGCCTCTTCTGTGGATATCTGCCGTGGCTGCTCTTCAGTGATACCGTCCAACGCTCCGCCACGGCGCTGCTCGATCAGTCGAACCTGATTACGAAAACGGTCTTTCCCTCGGAAATCGTTCCGGTCACTCTATTTTTGTCCTCCCTGGGGAGCCACCTCTTCGCCGTTGCCATAGCCATCGGCGTAGTCCGCTTTACCACTGGACACTTCAGTGTCCTGATCCTGCTGTTGCCCATCTATACGGTCTTTCTGGGGCTCTTCGCGATCGGCGTGGGTTGGATCGCCGCCAGCCTGCAGGTGTACCTGCGCGATACTGCCCAGGTCGTGATTGTCATGCTGACGGCCTGGTTCTGGATCACCCCCATTTTTATCGACGAAACAGCCTTTCCAGTCCGGGCACGCTTCCTGATCCGCTGGAATCCGTTGGCCTACGTCGTGAAAGGCTACCGGGAGCGGCTACTGACCGCCACCATCCCCTCGCTCGAAGATTTCCTCTATCTTGCCGCCGTTTCCATCGCCGTCTTCGCGATTGGCGGCATGTTCTTCCGCCACCTGAAGCGCGGCTTTGCCGATGTCCTGTAGGCTAAATAGTTTGGAGTTGCTCGCAAGATGAACTGGACCCGACGAACATTCCTGACCGGCGCCGCCGCTGCGCCTCTTTTCGCCCAACGGCGCGGCAAGAAGGGCGATGCGCCCGGACCCAAACCCAACATCCTGCTGATCATGGCGGATGAAGTCCCTTCGTGGGTCCTGGGCTGCTACGGCAATCAGGAGATCCCCACTCCAAACATCGACCGCATGGCGGCCGGCGGGTCGCGCTTCGTCCGGAGCTTCGCCTGCACGCCCGCCGCGACGCCCAACCGCATCACCTTGCTCAGCGGGCGGACGCCCAGGCAGCACGGCCTACATGACGCCGGAGCAGCCCTGCCGGCTTCGTTCGCCAGCGAGAAACTCCTATCGGATGTGTTGTCGCAGAACGGCTACCGCTGCGGCTATGCGGGCCTGTGGGACGCCGCATCGGGCGCCCCCGGCCATGGGTTCAGCTCGGCTGGAACCGCTATCTCGGGCAAGGGTTCCGGTGCGGAAGCCGTCACCAGCCAGGCGCTGGCCTTCCTCGACGAGCAGAAGAAGGACGCCCCGTTTTTCCTGGCGCTCTCCTACCCCAGCCCGATGCTGCTCCAGCAGAGCAGCGCCAAACAGTTCCACGCGCGCTTCGCCTCGGCGAAGTTCGAGAGCTACGGCACCATGCCGGTGTCTGCGCATGCGGCGCTCGGCAAGGAATACCTGTCTGACACGCTGGGCAACCTGCGCAAATATGCGGCCGGACTAACGGAACTGGACGGCCAACTCGCCGCCTTGCCCGGCAAGCTCCTCGCCAAGGGCCTCTTCGACAACACGCTGGTCGTCTTCACCGGCACGTCGGGCCACCTGCTGGGCCGGCACGGGCTCTGGGGCGACGGGCGGGCCTCCAACCCGCCGAACATGTACGACGAGGCGGTCGGCGTACCGATGATCTGGCAGTGGCCCGGCATGTTTCCGGTCCAGGCCGCACGGCCTGAAGTCGTGAGCGCTTACGACGTCTTCCCCACCCTATGCTCGGCGGCAGGCTTGAAGGCCGACGCCAAGTCCTTGTGCGGCCGCGACTTCCTGCAGGTCGTCATGAACCGCGTACCGGCGCAGAAGAAATCCTGGTCGGACCTGGTGTTCGCGGATATGGGTGATACCGAGATGGCCCGCGACAACTACTACAAGGTGATCATCCGCGACGGCGGCCAGGGTTCGAACGAATTCTACGATCTCCGTCAGGATTCGCTGGAGAAGAACAATCGCTACGACAACCCCGGTTATGTGACGGTGCGCGACACTATGGCCAAAAGCCTGGCCGACTGGCGCCAGACCTACGCCTGAGCTTACTTTCCGAAGACCGCTTTGACGCCGGCCGGTCCGGCAAACACGCACACCGCGGAATGGCCGCAGCCCGGGGCGATTTCCAGGGTGTGCACGGCGTTGAACTGCGTTTTCATGTAGTTGTAGAAAATCAGGCCTCGTTCCTTCCGATTCGGCCCCTGCGCGATGGCGCGGCACGAACGGTCGAGGCTCGAGTCGTCTGTGCGGGTATCCAGCGCTCCGACAATGTAGGTGACCTTGCGCCGCGGATAGAGTTCGAGAATGTTCTCTTCCGACGTGCCCGCCGCATACCCGGTGCGCTTCTCCATTCCGTAGCGGTACTGATTGTACGTGGTGCAGTTGGCCGCGTCCCAATACTTGACGAACTTGCCCGTACATCGCCCATTCTCTGAGCAGGTTGCGCCCAGTTGCATCCGCAGTTCATTCAAGTACAGGTAGCTGGACGGGTTGGCCGCCACATACCGGACCGGTACGCGCATCCGGGCCTCCATGCGGTTGACCGCGGCGTAGCGCTGGACAAACTGGCCTCCGGCCGAGTGCCCGGCGACCACCACTTCCTTCAAATCCGGAAACCGTTCAGAAGAGTTCAGAATCTCCAGAACCAGATCAATCACATCGTAGGATGTGGTCTTGCCTGCGATGGACAATTCACCGGAGGCCCAGCCGCCTCCAGACCATTCCAACTCGCCGGCCTCGACGGGATCGCCGCCGGCACGCGACTTGAAGTGCGGCGCAATGACGATCGTCTTCTCGATCTCACCGGCGGCCATGGCCGAAGCCAGGGCCCAACGGTAGTAATCCTCGGCATTGCGGCCGGCACCGTGGACCAAGAGGAAGGCTCGCTCAATCCCGGCGTGGGCAGAGCCGGATAACGCATGGGTGCGCCAGATGGTGACAAATCCGGCCGCGGAAGGAAGGTGTTCGGTCTCGGCCGGCGGACTGACCATCAGGAGCGCCAAAATCGGCAGCAGCATGGCTGCTTCCCAACATAGCTCAACCGCCAGGCTAGCGGCCGAAGATGAACCGCGACCGGCGCGGATCCGCACCGCCGTCCAGCACCCCATTGTCGATGCGGATGACGGTGGGCGCTGAGCCGTTCGACCACGGCCCCAGGATGGCCAACCGGTGGCCCTTGTCGAGCAGCTTCTTGGCCGTGGCCTCGGGAATGCGGGATTCAATATTGACCCGGCCCGGGCTGAACTCGTGATTCCCAAACGAGGCGTAGAAGTGTTCCGTCTGCAGCCGCGGCACTTCCACGGCTTCCTGCGGGCTCATCCCAAAATCGATCAGGTTGAGCAGCACCTGCAGCATCGCCTGATCCTGGTTGTCGCCGCCAGGCGTCGACATGGCCAGCCACGGCTTGCCGTCTTTCAACACGATGGTGGGACTCAAGGTGACGCGAGGCCGCTTCCCGGGCGCCAGCAGGTTCGCATGACCCGCGGTGAGAACAAACGACTCCAGCCGCATGCTGTACGGAATCCCCGTATCCCCGGCGATTACCGACGGCAGCCAGGCCCCGCTGGGCGTCGCCGAGAAGACGTTGCCGAACCGGTCGACCACGTTGATACAGGTCGTGTCGTGGTCGATGGACGCTCCATGGGTGTTGGCAGCCAGCGCCATCGGCCCGCCCAGGTTGCCCGGCCTGTGTTCAATGGACGCGTGTTCGGAGTCGATCAGCTTGGCCCGCTCGGCTGCGTACTCCTTGGAAAGCAGCGCCTCGGCCGGGATCTTGGAAAACTTGGGGTCGCCGTAATAGCGGTCCCGGTCGGCGAAGGCCAGCTTCAAAGCCTCGATCACCGTGTGCAGATACTCCGGCGAGTTGTGCCGCATGGCCTTCAGGTCGAAGCGCTCCAGGATGTTGAGCGCCTCGATCATGACGGGCCCTTGCGTCCAGAAGCCCGGCTTCAAAATGCCGTACCCGCGATACGTCCCGACGGCCGGCTTGTCGATCTCGGCATGGAACTTCGCCAGATCGTCGTACCGCAACAGCCCGTCGTTGGCCTGCGAGAAATCGGCCAGCTTGTGCCCGATGGACCCTTTGTAGAACTCGTCGCGCACCGCCTGCAGCTTGGCGGCCCTGTCGCCCTTGGCGTTCTTCTCCATGGTGCAGAGCGACTCCAACGTGGCGGCAAGGGTGGGCGATCGGAAGATTTCCCCGCGCTTGGGCGGTTCCCCGCCGGGCAGAAAGAACTGCTCGGAGGCAGGCCACAGGTGCAGGAAGTTGCGGAGCTCACCGATAAATCGAGCGTACTCATCCGGAATGGGAAACCCATGCGCGGCCTCGATCGCGGGCTGGACTACCTCGCAATACGATTTCGAGCCGTGCTGCGAAAGCGCCAGGATGAGCCCGTCGAACATGCCGGGCACAATGGCGGCCTTCAGCCCGATGGAAGGAATCGGAGCCATGCGGCTGGGCTCTTCCCACGCCTCGGGCTTGCGGGCGCGGTAAAACTCCGGTATGGCCAACGCAGGGGCGGTCCCAACTCCGCTGATCGCAATGGCAGGCTTGCCGGCCATCTGGATCAGAATCGGCACCTCGCCCCCCAGCCCGATGCGCGACTGCTCCGTCACCGTGGCCGCCAGGATCCCCGCAACCCCCGCATCCACGGCGTTGCCGCCCGTGGTCAGCATCCGCCATCCGGCCTCCACCTGGAAGTTGTTGCCGGCCCCCACCATCTCCCGCGTCCCGCGCACGGGCGGAAACATGGTGGCCGGTTGAGCTCCGGCAAGCATCACGAAAAGCGGGCACAGCAGAAAAAGTCGGTTCATCGTCTCTCCCGGAATTTGCGCAGCAGTTCGTACACCACGACGCCGCCCGCGGTGGCGACGTTCAAAGAGTTTTTGACACCATTCATCGGCAGGCGGATGTGGGCATCGCAGGAAGACAGCACGCCCTCCCCCAGACCGTCCACCTCGTTGCCAAAGACGACACAGACAGGCCAACTCGGCTGCCAGTCGAAAATATCGGTTGCGGAGTCCCCGGTTTCGATGGCCGCCACATGGTAGCCGCGCGCCCGCATCATGCGTAGCGGCACCAGCGCATCGGTGTGGTACTCCCAGGGCACGGTCTCTTCGGCGCCCAGCGCGGTCTTGCCGATACCCTCCTGCGGCGGGTGCGCGGTGATGCCGCACAGCACCAGGCGCTCGAGCCTCACGGCGTCGGCTGTGCGAAAGAATGCTCCGACGTTGTACATGCTGCGTACATGATCGAGCACGACCACGACTGGCAATCGGCTATCCACGATGAAAGGACTAGGATAGCGTGAAGGTATGGTTAGTCTGAATGGATCCGCGTTGACCCTGGAAGATGTCGCCCAGGTGGCCCGCCACGGCGGCGAAGTCGAGTTGGACCCGCATGCCGTCAAGCGCATGAAGGCCGCGCGCGAGGTGATCGACCGCCTCGCCGCCGGCGAAGCCCCCGTCTACGCCGTGAATACCGGCGTCGGCCTGTTGGCGGACACGCGCGTCGCGCCCGAGGAACTCGAACAACTGCAGCGCAACGTGGTGCGCTCCCATGCGTGCGGCGTCGGCGAACCCCTGCCGGAGGATGTCGTCCGCGCCATCATGCTGATCCGGGCCAACGTGCTGGCCAAGGGCATCTCCGGCATCCGGCCCGTCGTCGCCCGGCGCATCTGCGGTCTCTTGAACAAAGGCGTCACCCCGCTGGTCCCCTCCCGCGGCAGCGTCGGCGCCAGCGGCGACCTCGCCCCCCTGGCCCACATCGCTCTCGTGCTGATCGGAGAAGGCGAAGCCGTCTACCAGGGCCAGCGCATGAGCGGAGGAGCCGCCCTGTCAGCCGCCCTCATCGAGCCCCTGCGCCTGCATTCCAAGGAAGGCATCTCCCTGGTGAACGGAACCCAGGCCATGCTCGCCCTGGGCACACTGGCGCTGCTGGACTCAGAAGATCTGGCCGAAGCCGCCGACGTCGCCTGCGCGCTCTCCCTCGACGCCCTGCGCGGCACGCCCAAGGCCTTCGACCCGCGTATCCACGAAGTCCGCCCCCATCCCGGACAACTTGCCAGCGCGAAGCTGTTGCGGCGCCTGCTGGAAGGCAGCGAGATCCGGGCGTCGCACCAGGCGTGCCGGCGGGTTCAGGACGCCTACTCGCTCCGCTGCGCGCCCCAAGTCCACGGCGCGGTTCGCGACACCCTGACAGAGACGCGGCGCGTCTTCGGCATCGAACTGAACTCAGCCACGGACAATCCGCTCGTCTTCGGGGAAGAGACTCTCTCGGGCGGCAATTTCCACGGCCAGCATCTCGCGTTCGCGATGGACTTCATGGCGATCGCCCTGACGGCCCTGGCGGGCATCAGCGAACGCCGCATCGACCGCCTGGTGAACCCGGCCCTGAACGAAGGCCTGCCACCCTTCCTGGCGCATCACCCCGGCCTCGAATCCGGCTACATGATGCTGCAGGTGACGGCGGCCGCCCTGGTGGCCGAGTGCCGGGTGCTGGCCACGCCGGCATCCCCAGGCTCCATCACCACCAGCGGCAACAAGGAAGACTTCGTCAGCATGGGCATGACCTCGGCGTTGAAACTGCGCCAGGTGGTAGAGCTCACCCGGCAGGTGCTGGCCATCGAACTGATGACGGCGACACAGGCGCTGGAATGCCTGCGCCCGTTGAAGACCAGCCCGCTGCTCGAAGAGATCCGCACGGCCTTTGTCGCCGTATGTCCTCCGCGCAAGGACGACCAGCCCTTCTCCGCCGGCATCGCCGCCGCCGCCGATTGGTTGAAACGCTGGCGCGCGGTGAGGCCTACCGCCGTGGCGGAGATTGACGCACAATAGTCAAAATGCGTCTCGCAACCGCCCTTCTCACCCTCGCCCTCGCACTGCCATCCTTCGGCCTCGCGCAGCCGAATCTTGACTCCGTCGTAGAACGTGCTTTGAAGGAGTTCAACGTGCCCGGCATCGCCGTGGGGGTCATCAAGGACGGCCAGTTGGTGATGGCCAAGGGCTATGGTGTGCGGAAGCTGGGGGATCCGGCCCCCGTGACGGCTGACACCCTCTTCGGCGTCGCCTCCAACACCAAGGCGTTCACCTCCGCGTCGCTGGCCATGCTGGTGGATGAGGGCAAGCTCCGCTGGGACGATCCCGTGATCCAGTACCTGCCGGCTTTCCAGATGTACGATCCCTACGTCACACGCGAAATGACCGTCCGCGACCTGCTGGTGCACCGCAGCGGCCTGGGCCTGGGCGCGGGCGACCTGATGTTCTTTCCCACCAGCAACCTGAGCTCCGCTGAAATCGTGAAGCGCCTGCGCTGGGTGCGCCCCGCGACCAGCTTCCGCAGCCGCTATGCCTACGACAACGTGCTCTATCTGGTGGCCGGCCAGGTGATCGAAGCGGTCAGCGGCAAGCCGTGGGACGCTTTCGTTCGTGAACGCTTCTTCAAGCCGCTGGGCATGACCCGTTCCACCACCAGTTCCACCGTCCTCAAGCCGGGCATGGACTACGCGACTCCGCACGCCGCGGCCGAGGGGAAGCTGGAGCCCATCGCCCTCACCAATCTCGACAACAACGCACCAGCCGGCGCCATCAACTCGAGCGTCAATGAGATGGCCCACTGGGTCGTCGCGCAGTTGAATGGCGGCGAGTACAACGGAACCCGCCTCTTCAGCGCCAAACAGAGCCAGGAGATGTGGTCGGCCCAAACGGTGATGCCCCTGGGCAACCCGCCCGGCGAACTCTCCGAGTCCAAGCCGAACTTCCAGGCCTACGGGCTAGGCTGGGTGGTGTCAGACTACCGCGGCGCCAGGATGATTCATCATACCGGCGGCCTGGCCGGCATGGTCACGCGCGTCACGATGATCCCGTCGCTCAAGCTGGGCGTTTTGGTTTTCACCAATCAGGAGGTCGGCGCGGCCTTCAATGCAGTCACCTACACGGTGCTGGACCACTATCTCAACGCCCCGACCAAGGATTGGGTCGGAGCCTATGCCACCTACCAGGCCACGCGCCTGGACGAGGCCGGTGAAAACATCAGCAAGGCGGTCGCTGCCCACAATCCGGCTTCAAAACCTGCCCTGCCTTTAAGCAGCTATGCCGGGCGCTTCCGCGATGCCTGGTACGGCGACGTCCTGATCGAGGAGAAGGACGGTAAGCTGCTGATCCGCTTCAGCCATTCCCCCTCCTTGACCGGCGAACTGGTGCACTGGCAGTACGACACGTTTGTCGCGCGCTGGAACGACCGCACCCTGCTCGCGGACGCTTACATGACGTTTTCACTGAAGCCCGACGGCAAGATCGATTCCGCCAAGATGGTCGCGGTCTCGCCGCTCACCGACTTCAGCTTCGACTTCCACGATCTCTTCCTGCGGCCGGTCGCCGCCGACGCCAAGCCCTACTGACCGGAACGCCGCATCGGCACCCGGATCAGGACCCAGGCGATCGCCGCCATCGGCAGCCACGACAGCCACCCGCCCCACGCCGGGAACCACGAGAACTGGTCCGTCCCGCTGAAAACGTGCGTAATCGACGAAACGCCAGTCAGGAACAGCACAGCCAGCAGAATGCCGACAACGGCCTCTCCGGCAATCAGCCCGGACGCCAGCAGCGTCCCCGCCTCCTCCGCCTTCGCCTTGATCTCGGGACCATACGAAGCCATCACCTTGTCCGCCACCCACTTGATGAGCCCGCCCAGGAAGATGGCGGAGCTCGTATCAAACGGCAGGTACATGCCCACTGCGATTAGCATCATGGCCCGTGCCCCACACAGCAGCAGGGCCAATCCGAACGCCGCACCGATAGCCAGGAGCCCCCAGGCCATGTCGCCGCTGACGATGCCCTTGGCGAGTTGCGCCATCAGTCCGGCCTGCGGCGCCGGCAGCGCGCGTCCGCCAATCCCGCCGGTGGACAGATTCGCCTCGTGCAGCGCAATGATGGGCCCCATCAGGAAGACCGACAGCAGGATCACGGCCAGGATCTCGACCACCTGCATCTTCCACGGCGTACCGCCCAGCAGATGTCCCGCCTTCAGATCCTGGATCAGCGACCCGGAAACGGAGACGGCCACGGCCACCACGGCCGCCACACCCAAAACCGCCGCCACACCCGCCGCACCCTTCACGCCCATGGCCTGCATCAGCAATGCGGAAAGGATCAGTGCGGAGAGCGTCAGCCCGCTCAGCGGCTGGTTCGAGCTGCCCACCAGCCCCACCAGGTACCCGCCGACCGCCGAAAGCAGGAACCCCGCGCCACCCATGACCAGCGCCGTACCCATCGCCGTCCCAATGCCGCCCGTGAACCCGTAATAGATCGCCGTGACCGGCACAAAGAGCGCCAGGATGCACAGCAGCACCCACTTCGTCGGAATATCGCGTTCCGTGCGCGGCACCTCCCCGCTCGCGTGAGCCGACTTCGCCGAAGCCCGGAAGGCGCCCATCAGCGACTCCGCGATGGACTTCCGCATCGAGAACATCGTATTCGCGGCGCCCACCAGCATCATGCCCACCGCGATGGGCCGCACGATGTTGTACCAGAGCGTGTAGGCAGCGACATCGTGCCCGGCTCCGCCGATGCGATTCGACAGATCCGGATCGAAGAACAGCAGCAGCGGGATCAATACCCACCACGCGAGAAACCCGCCCGCCACGTTGATCGACGCCAACTCCGGCCCGATGATATAACCGATGCCGATCAGGGCAGGCGACAATGCGGGCGTCGACCAGGGAATGCCGCCCTGGTGCGTGACCGCTCCGATAGGCGCCTTGGAGAAATTGAAGTGGCGTACGACACTGCGGGGGAAGGCGATGAAGCCTTCGGCGTACTCCTGGAAGATCTGCAGCCCTTTGTCGCTCTTGAGAATCTGGATCAGCCCGCCGAACGCCATCCCGCCAAACACCAACCGCGGAGCGTCGCCGGACTCCTGCCCGGCCTTGACGATCTCATAGCTGGCCACGCTCTCCGGAAACGGCAGACCCGCCTCGACGCACAGCGCGCGCCGCAGCAGGATGATGAAGAAGATCCCGGCCAGCCCGCCCGCCAGCAGGATCACGACGCCTTGCCAGTAGTGCCCCCGCAGATCCGCCCACAGCTTCTGCCCGTCAATCTCCACCAGCAGGAACGCCGGCAGAGTGAAGATCGCTCCGGCCACCAGAGCCTCCCCGACGCTGGCCGCCGTACGCGCAATGTTCTGCTCCAGCAGGCCGCCGCGAAACGCGGGAATCCGGAACAAAGCCATGGCAATCACCGCCGCCGGAATGGTGGCGGCCACGGTCTGCCCGGCCTTCATCCCGAGGTAGGCGTTGGCGGCGCCGAATACAAAGGCCAGGAAAAGTCCGAGGAAAACCGATTTGACGGTCAGCTCGCGCAGTTGGGGGTCCGGCTCAGTCACTCTACGATATTAGAAGATCCGGCCCGGGGCTCAATCGATAGGTGGATTCAGGCAGACTCCGGCCGGCTCGCGTCCTTCGCGGGAGCGAAGCGGGCCACCACCCGTCGCAGTTCAGCCGGATCCACAGGCTTCGGAATGTAGTCGTCCATGCCGGCTTCGCGGCAGCGCCGGCGGTCTTCCTCCAGCAGGGACGCCGTCATCGCCACGACAGGAGTCCGCCATCCGGCGGCAGTCTCCACGGCCCGGATGCTCCGCGTGGCGACAAAGCCGTCCATCACGGGCATGAAGCAATCCATGAGGATGAGATCGAACCGCGACCCGTCCGCCAGCACGCGGACCCGGTCCAGCGCGATCAACCCGTTCTCGGCGAGTTCCACCTCGCAGCCCAGGCGCTGCAGGAACCGTGTCGCCACTCGCTGATTGACCTTGTTGTCTTCCACCAGCAGCACCTTCAAACCCTCTCGCGGCGTCGGCGGGAGGTTCGCCGCGGCGGCAGGCTCGGGAACCAGCTCATCCTGCCAGACTCCGGAGATCCGGCGCAGCTTGAGCTCCACGCAGAAATTGGAGCCGGTGCCAGGCTGGCTTTCCACCTGGATCGTGCCGCCCATCAGGTGGATCAGCTCATGGCTGATGGAGAGCCCCAGGCCCGTGCCGCCAAAGCGCCGGGACGCGGAAGAGTCAGCCTGGTAGAACTTCTCAAAGAGGTGGGGCAGATTCTCAGCCGCCACACCGATGCCCGTATCGCGCACGGCAATCCGCACGGCCACCAGTTCGCCGGAAGCCTCCCCCATCGAAACTTCCACGCTCACCGCGCCCTGTTCAGTGAATTTCACGGCGTTGCCCACCAGGTTCAGCAGCACCTGCCGAATGCGGCCAGGGTCGCCCTCCAGCATCGCGGGCAGGTCGCCGGCGACCGAGAGGTTTAACTTGAGCCCTTTGGCTTCCGCGCTCGGCAGCACCAGGGCCGCCACCTGTTGCACCAGTTGGCGCAGGTTGAAGGCCTCCTGCTCGATCGTCAGTTTGCCGGCCTCGATCTTGGAGAAATCCAGGACGTCATTGATCAGGCGGAGCAGCGACTGCCCGGAACTCTCGATAATCTGCACGTGCTCACGCTGCTCCCGCGGCAGGGGCGATTCCAGCAGGATGTGCGACATCCCCAGTATCCCGTTCATCGGCGTACGGATCTCGTGGCTGATGGAGGCCAGAAAATCGCTCTTGGCCCGTGTGGCGGCGCCCGCCAGCCGGTTGGCGTGCCGCAGCCTGCCGTTCTGCACCACCAGCACGATGCCCATGATCGCCAGCAGCACGGTGCCATAGAACGAAATGCGCGACTGCCGGGCCTTCGTCTCCAGCTCCGAAACGATTCGCATTTCATTCCCCATGAACGAGGACCAGAAGTCCAGGATGTGCGTGAACGAACCGTCGCGGCTCATCTCAGTGATCCCTTTGCGCAACATGATCGCCGCCGCCGCACTCTGTTCATTGGCGAGCACCGAAAGCATGCGGTCGGCGCTCGGCACATTCATGACAACCAGCGAAACCCCATCGCAGGCGGCCGGCCGGACAAGCAGTTTCTGCTCCAGGAAGCGCTGCTCGATAATGCTCGCCTCCACCTCGCCCCGGCAGAGGGCAAGCAGCCCTTCCGCACGGCCCGGAACCTCTCGCGCGGTCATGCCCGGCGGCGGATTCGGCCCGCCGATCTCTTTCACGATGCGCAGGTAAACGCTGCCGACACGCTTGTTCTTGAGGTCGGCGATCGCGTGGACCGGGTTGTCGCTGCGGGAAACGATGCACAGCCGGTTCATCAGCCAGGGATCGGAGACATGCAGCCACTTGCGCCGCTCCGGCGTGTCGGTCGCCGCTGGCCACAGATCCACCAGATTGCGCCGGAACGCTTCATCCACCCCGACCTGCGTCTCCACGAAGATCAGCCGGATGCCTTTGCGCCGCGCTGCTTCTCTCAGGACTTCGACAGCCAGACCAGTAGGCGGTTGGCCCGGCCGCAGCACACTGTAAGGTGGAGCATTGTCCGCACCCACGCGGAACGCGTGCTGGCTGAGCGTCCGGTACATACCGAGATGCCAGATCAGCACGGCGGCCCCGCCGCACGCCACCACAGCAACCACGCTCAACAGCACGCGGAGACTGGTCCACAAACGGAAGGCGGGTAGTTTCCCAGCGTCTCTCATTAAGTACTCATAGCCTGCCCGGCCAGGTGCCATCCTCAAGCTGTCTGCGGCACAGGCTCCTTGTTTGATTAGAGAACGTGGCGCACAATCTTGTCGAGCGGGAAACTCGTCCCAGCGCCAGTGGCGGCCGTCCGCTACCCTGTTAGAAGCGTATATGCCGGGCAACAAAAGGAAAATAGAAAAAGTAGTTCCGGCCGCGACCTCCAAAGGAAGCCCCAGGAAAGAGAAACCGGAGCAGGCGCCGGTCGACCTCAATGCGCCTTCGCTCTACCTGAACCGGGAACTCAGCCTGCTGGCTTTCCAGTCCCGGGTTCTGGAGGAGGCCCGCGATCCCAGCAACCCCCTGCTGGAGCGCGTCAAATTCCTCTCGATTCTCGGCTCCAACCTGGACGAGTTCTTCATGGTGCGCGTGGCCGGCGTGGCCAACCAGATCGAATCCGGCATCCTCGACGCCGGTCCGGACGGCATGTCTCCAGCGCGCCAACTGGAGGCTATCCGCACCTACTGCCAATCCCTCTTTGCGGATGCGCAGGCGTGCCGGCGGCTGCTGCTGGAGGAACTGCGCACCCACGGCATCCACGTCCTGGAATACAAGGAGCTGACTGAGCACCAGAAGGACCATGCCCGGCGCTACTTCGACGACACCATCTACCCGGTGCTCACGCCCCTCGCCTTCGATCCCGGCCGCCCCTTCCCTCACATCTCAAACCTCAGCCTGAACCTGTCGGTGCTGATCCGCGATCCCAACGGAGTCGAACACTTCGCCCGCGTCAAAGTGCCCGATTCCCTGCCCCAATTGGTGCCTCTGCAGCGCGGCGCCCTGAAACGCAATGGCAAGGGCGTGTCTTTCGTCTGGATCGAACAGGTGATCCAGGCCAACCTCGGTGCGCTGTTCCCCGGCATGGAGATCGTCGAGTCGCATCCCTTCCACGTCACCCGCGACGCCGAAATGGCCATCCAGGAACTCGAAGCGGAAGACCTGCTCGAAACCATCGAGGAAGGCGTGCGCCAACGCCGCTTCGGGGCCATCGTCCGCCTGCAGGTGCCAAAGCAAATGCCGGAGCGCCTGCTTGAGATCCTCAAGACCAACCTCGAGATCGACGACACCGACGTCTACAAAACCGAAGGCCCGCTCTCCCTGGTCCGCCTGCGGCACCTGGCCTCGCTCGACCGTCCGGAACTCAAGGATGCCCCCTTCACGCCTGCTCCGCTGAAACAACTCGCTGAGGATGAGGACATCTTCGGCATGGTCCGCCGCGGCGATATCCTGCTGCACCAGCCCTTCGACAGCTTCCAGCCCGTGGTGGACTTCCTCCGCGCGGCGGCGCGCGACCCGCAGGTGCTGGCCATCAAGATGACGCTCTACCGCGTCGGCCGCAACGCACCCGTCGTCGAAGCCCTGCTCGAAGCCAACGAGAACGGCAAGCAGGTGGCCGTCCTGGTGGAGCTGAAAGCCCGCTTCGACGAGGAGTCCAACATCGAGTGGGCCCGCGCCCTGGAAAAAGAGGGCGTTCACGTCGTGTACGGCCTCGTCGGCATGAAGGTGCACTGCAAAGTGGCCATGGTGGTGCGCCGCGAGGGCACCCTCATGCGCCGCTACGTGCACCTTTCCACCGGCAACTACAACGCCGTCACCGCGCATCTCTATACGGACCTGGGCCTGTTTACCTGTGACGAGGACTTCGGCGCGGACAGCACCGATCTCTTCAACTACCTCACCGGCTACTCCGCCAAATCGGACTACCGCAAGCTCCTCGTGGCGCCCATCAATCTGCGGCAGCGCCTCGAAGGGCTCATCCAACGCGAGATCGCCCACGCCAAAGCCGGCAAGGACGCCCGCATCATCATGAAGATGAATGCGCTGGTGGACCCTCGCGTCATCCGCCTGCTGTACAAGGCGTCACAGGCCGGAGTGCAGGTCGACCTCCTCTGCCGCGGCATCTGCTGCCTGCGGCCCGGCGTGCCCGGCGTCAGCGACAACATCCGCGTCATCAGCGTGGTGGGCCGCTTCCTGGAACACAGCCGCATTCTCTACTTCCGCAACGACGGCGAAGAAGAAATCTACATCGGCTCGGCCGACATCATGCCGCGCAACATCAACCGCCGCGTGGAAACCCTGTTCCCCATTCAAAGGGCCTCGCTGGTGAGGCAGATCCGCGATAGAATCCTGTCAGTCTATTTGGCCGACAACGTGAAAGCGCGCCGCATGAAGCCCGACGGCACCTATGAGCGAATCCAACGCAAGGAGTCCGAGAAACCGTACAGTGCCCAGGCGATCCTGCTGAAAAGCCGATGCTAGAAAACGTCAACCTGAAACGGAAGCTCGCGCGTGCCGACTACAAGCAGGAGATGCCGGCGCTCCAGCGGCGGCTGTATACGCTCGAAAAGGCCTGCTGGGACCACCGCATCCCCTCCATCGTCCTCTTTGAAGGCTGGGACGCCGCCGGCAAAGGCAGCTCCATCTCCACCCTCACCCAGCGCCTGGATCCGCGCGGCTTCAAGCTCTACTCCATCCAGCCGCCGCGCACCTACGAGCAGAATCACCCCTGGCTCTGGCGCTTCTGGCTGAAGGCCCCCAATCGCGGAGAGATGACCATCTTCGACCACTCCTGGTACCACCGCGTCCTGGACGAGAGGGTCGAAAAAGTGGTGCCCGAAAAGACCTGGCGCAAAGCCTACAAGGACATCCTCGACTTCGAGCGAATGCTGGCCGACGACGGCACCGTCATTCTCAAGTTCTGGTTCCACATCAGCAAGAAGGAGCAGAAGCGGCGCTTCGAGAACATCGAGGCCGACCCGCTGGAATCCTGGCGCGTCACCAGCCAGGATTGGGCGCGCTACAAACTCTACGACCAGTACCTGGAAGCGGCCGAGGAGATGCTGGAACTGACCGAGAGCGAATTCGCTCCGTGGACCATCGTGGAGGCAACCTCCCGCTGGTACGCCCGGCGCAAGGTTTTCCTCACCATCAATGCGGCCCTGGAAAAGGCTCTGGGCCCCCACGTGCCGCCCGTGGAGGAAGGCTCCGCGGAGATCCGCCACGATGCCGAATTGCGGCGCATCATGGACACGCTGGACAACGAGGGTAACGGAGAAGCCTGATGCTGGAAACCCTCGATCTCAAACAGAAACTCGATCGTGCCGACTATGCGAAACGGCTCACCCGCGGCCAGATCCAGCTCAGGGAGCTCGGTTGGCAGGTGTACCAGCAGAAGCGCCCCGTGGTCCTCGCCTTCGAAGGCTGGGACGCCGCCGGCAAGGGTGGCGCCATCAAGCGCGTCACCGAGAAATTAGACCCGCGCGGCTACGTCGTTTACCCCATCAGCGCGCCGCAAGGGGAAGACAAGACCCGCCACTACCTCTATCGCTTCTGGCGCCGGCTGCCGGAAAAAGGCCAGATCGCCATCTTCGACCGCTCCTGGTACGGCCGCGTCCTGGTGGAGCGCGTCGAAGGCTTCTGTACCGAAGCCGAGTGGAAGCGAGCCTACAAAGAGATCAACTCCTTTGAACGGCAGCTCCGCGATTCCGGCTGCATCCTCGCCAAGTTCTGGGTGCAGATCTCGCGCGAAGAGCAGTTGCGGCGCTTCGAGGAACGCCAGAAGATCGGCTACAAAGCGTGGAAGCTGACGGACGAGGATTGGCGCAATCGCGCCAAGTGGAGCGACTACGAAGAGGCCGTCGAGGAGATGCTGCTGAAGACCAGCACCCGCACCGCTCCCTGGACTGTGGTCGAAGGCAACGACAAGCACTGGGCGCGCGTCAAAGTGTTGGAACGATTAGTGGAAGTGCTCACGCGGGAACTCGGCTACAAACCGCGCGATCCGCTGAAATAGGGGCCTACAGCCGGACTTTGGGGCGGGCCCGGAACGCTTCCAGCTGCTGCCGGCTCCGCTTGTCCCGCTTCACCTGCCGCTTGCGCTCCTTCATCGCCCGCTGGACCGTTGGAGGCTTCGATGGCGGACGCCGTTGCGCGGGTGTCTTGTCCTTCGAGAAGGTGAGCGGCGCGAAAACCAGGGCCAGAAAAGCGGTCAGCGTCAGGCACCAGGTCGTCTTCACGGATGCACCTCGGACGCGGTTCGGCTCATGTCCTCTTCATCGGCTCCGCGGACTCGTAACTTTAGTGCCGCCAGGACGGGCGTTCAGCAGGAAAGCTCATCCCCGCGTTTGCGGCTTTCAGAGTGCATCTGCAAGACTGGAGTGGACATGCGCTTGTGGAATCCGCCAGGCGGCGCGATTGCAGTATGGACTCTCTTGCTGGCGGGGCCTTGCCTTGCCCAGACGGTCGCGCTCAATCAGCCGGAAACTCTGACCTTCGGGGTGGAGTGGCGCTTCGTGCGGGCCGGGGAAGTCCAGTTGAAATGGTCGGAGGGCGACCGGCAGTTGGACATGCTCATGAAGAGTGTCGGCCTGGTGGCCACGCTGTTCACCGTCAACGACTCTTACCGCGCCATGTTCGACCACGGCCTCTGCGCCACGTCCATCACCTGGGACGTGCACGAAGGCCGCCGCAACCGCGAGGTCAAGGCAACCTTCGACCGCACCAGGAAGCGCTCGACGTTTCTCGAGAAGGACCTCAATACCAACACCGTAGCCCTCGCCAAAGAGATCGACATACCCGCCTGCGTCCACGACGCCACCGGCGGCCTGCACAAACTCCGCCAACTGCACCCAGCGCCTGGTTCCGTCCTGGAACTCCCCATCAGCGACGGCAAGAAGGTCGTCATGGCCCGCGTCGAGGCCCAGCAGAAAGAGACCATCAAGACACCCCTGGGACAGTTTCCGTCCACGCGGTATGAGGCGTTTCTGTTCAATGGAGTGATGTACGGCCGCAAGGGCCGGCTGTTCATCTGGATCAGCGATGACGACAAACGGCTGCCGGTGCAGATCAGAATCCAACTTCCGTTCTATGTGGGCACGCTCACACTGCAACTCGAAAAAACCCAGTAGGCCGGAGAAGAGGGACAATTGTTCATGCTGAGGATTGCCATGTGTACATTCCTGGCGGCCGTTCTGCCACTGGCCGCCCAGCCGCAGGGTGCGGCCTCCGCGGTACCGGATGATCAACAGGTAATGGTCCTGTATGAACGCTGCCTGCAGTTGATTGAGGCCAGCGGAGTGGCCAGCCCCGAACTCGGCCGGGCCGGTGTTCCCTTGGCGGAGAACATGCGCCAGACGCTCGAGAGCCTGAAGTTTCTCGGCATCCGGAACCCGCAACTCCACTACCGGTTCATGACCAATCTCCGGGCCTTCGTCCTCATCTCCGACACGGTGCCCAAGCCGGTGCCTTTCCCGGAGATCGGCCGCCAGCAGCTGGCCGAACTGCGCGATAACCTGGGCCGGATCGAACTCTACTTCCAGCAGCAGATCGCCTCCCTGCAAGCCGAACTGAGGTCGCCGGACCGCGACGAAACGGCACGCTACCGCGATGCCAACGCCTCGCTCACCGCGCCCGATCCGAAGAATCCGCGCGTCGTCTTCCTGGGCGACTCCATCACCGACTTCTGGCGCTTGAACGAGTACTTTTCCGGCAAGGATTATGTCAATCGCGGCATCAGCGGCCAGATCACCAGCCAGATGCTGGCCCGCTTCCAGGCCGATGTGGTCCAACTGAAGCCCGCCGCCGTCGTGATCCTGGCCGGCACCAACGACATCGGGCGCGGCGTCAATCCGGCCGTCATCCAGAACAACCTGACGATGATCTGCGACCTCGCCGACCTCCACAAGATCAAGGTGATCCTGGCCAGCATCCTCCCCGTATCCGATCACCACAAGAAGGTGAATCCCATGTGGGAGCGCACCAAACTCCGCCCGCCCGCCGCCATCCTGGAGATGAACAAGTGGCTGCAGGCGCTGTGCGAAAAGCGCGGCTACACCTATCTGGACTACTACCCCATCATGGCCGGCGCCGATGGACAACTCGCCCCGAATCTGGCGGATGACGGCCTGCACCCCAACCCCAGCGGCTACCGGATCATGGCGCCCATCGCCACCGCGGCTATCGAAAAAGCGCTCGGCCCGTCGAATCCGGCACAACCCGCGGGCCGCAAGCGGCGTCTATTCTAATGGCATGAGCCTACGCTCTCTACTTGTGTTCTGTCTGGCGGCCGCCCTCACCTTCGGTCAGGGCATGCGGTTGACCGTGGGCCAGTTGAAGTCGTTCCTCCGCTCGTCCATCCAGCTCAAGCACCCCGACAAACAGGTCGCCGACTATCTGAAAAACGTGAAGCTGACTGAGCAATTCACGGCTCGCGACCTTGAGGAAATGCAGGGTGAGGGGATCGGCGCCCGGACATCGGAGGCTTTGCAGGCCCTGGTGACCTCCACCGCCGCCATGTCGAAGCCGCCAAAGGATCCCGTGGTCGCCAAGGCGCCTCCGCCCCCGCCCATGCCGCCGCCCAGCTCTGAAGAACAGGCGAAGGTGATTGAGGAAGCCCGCGAAGTCGCACTCAACTACACCAAGCGCCTGCCGGACTTTATCTGCACCCAGGTCACCCAGCGCTACGTCGACCCCTCCGGCCTGGAGATGTTCCATATGGTCGACCGCGTGATCGAGCGCCTCAGCTACTTCGAGCAGAAGGAAAACTACAAACTCATCTCCGTCAACGGCAACCTCACCGAGATGGATCGCGATAAGCTCGGCGGCGCCACCTCCAGCGGTGAATTCGGCAGTATGCTGCGCGAGATCTTCGAGCCCTCCACCGAGGCCGAATTCCATTGGGAACGCTGGGCCAAGCTGCGCGGCAACCTCGTCCACGTCTACTCCTACCGCGTCAGCCAGTCGCACTCGAAGTGGCATGTCTCCTGGCAGCGCCAGATGGAGATCGTGCCCGGCTACAAGGGCCTGCTCTACGTGGACAAGACCACCCCCATCGTCCTGCGCGTCACCCTCGAAGCCGAGAACATTCCGGTCTCGTTCCCCATCCAGGTCGCCACCACGATGCTCGACTACGACTTCACCTCCATCTCGAACAACCAGTTCCTGCTGCCGTTGCGCTCCGAGATGCAGATGCGCGAAGGCAAAATCCTGGTGAAGAACGAAGTCCAGTTCCGCAACTACCGCAAGTTCGGCGCCGAATCGTCCATCACCTTCGACACCAGCGCGGACCCCATCCCCGAAGACAAGCTCAAGGAAAAGCCACCGCAGCAGTAGTTTCTTGTCCTGTGCCGGAACTTGATATCGTGGATGGAAGTGAAACTGAAAGGCGTCTTCACCCCAACCCTCGTCCCGGTGGATGAGAAGGGTCAAATCAACGAAGCCGAGATGCGGCGCTTCCTGTCCTGGCTGATCGACAAGGGCGTCCACGGTCTCTATCCGAACGGCTCCACCGGCGAGTTCACCCGCTTCACCGCCGAGGAGCGCCAGCGCATCGCCCGCATCACCTGCGAGGTCGCCAAAGGCCGCGTCCCGGTACTGGCCGGTGCCGCTGAAGCCAACATCCGCGAGACGCTCAAGGCCTGCGAAACCTACGCCGGATACGGCGCCCGCGCCGTGGCCATCGTCTCGCCGTTCTACTACAAGCTCGGGCCAGAGTCGCTCTACGCCCACTTCGCCGAAATCGCCAAGAATTCGCCCATCGATGTCACGCTGTACAACATCCCCATGTTCGCCAGCCCCATCGACGTGCCCACCATCCAGCGGCTCTCCGAGTTCGAGCGCATCATCGGGATCAAGGACTCCACCGGCGACGTCGCCTTCATGCTGCGCATGATTGCCGCTGTTCGCCCCAACCGCCCGGACTTCACCTTCCTCACCGGCTGGGACGTCGTCCTCGCGCCCATGCTGATGATCGGCGCCGACGGCGGCACCAATGCCACCAGCAACGTCGCGCCGGAGCTCATGCGCAAGCTCTACGACCTCACCGTCTCCGGCCAGTGGAACGACGCCCTCAAGCTCCAGACGACCATTCTGGAACTGTTCGATCTCATGCTCTACCCGTTCGAGTTCCCCGACGGCTTCCGCGCCGGCGCGGCCCTTCGCGGGTTCGACTTCGGTCAGGGCCGCCAACCCTCCACGCCCAAGCAGGATGAGAACAAAGCCGCCCTGGCCCGTACCCTGCGCTGCATGCTGGCCGATTCCGGCATCGTCGAACCGCCCGCCGGCGGGTGTGCCCCGCGCACCGGCAAGTCAGAGCGGGATCGCATTACGCAAATCGCGCTCGAGATCGTCGAGCAGCTCGAAGAACGGGGTCTGATCTGCCGGAAGCCCTAGCATTGATTGAGGTAGGCGGCTGGTCGCCGGCCATGGTGATTCTGGACGCCATGGAGAAGACAGGGTCTGTCCGTGTCCTCCAGGCGGAATTGAACGACCAGCCCGGCGTCTGCCTCAAGGTCATCGGACCGTTGGGCGATGTGCAGTCGGCCGCCGCCGCAGCCCGCCAAATTGCTGGAAAAATGATGGTTGAGATCGTCGCGGACGTCATCGCCGCGCCGCACGAAGGGGCCCCGGCAGCCTACGAAGCCCTGCCGGATTTCAACCCGCTGTTCTCGCAGGCAACAGTGCAAGTGCCCGGTAGCGCAAAACAAAAGGAGAAAGTCGTGGATCAACAGGCAGGTTTCGCCGTCGGATTGATTGAAACCCAGGGCTTTACGGCAGTCTTCGAGGCCATCGACACCGCGCTCAAAACCGCGGCCGTCGAGGTTCTGGCCCGCGAGAAACTGGGCGGCGGCTACATCACGGTGATCATCAAAGGCGACGTGGCGGCCGTTTCCGCCGCTGTGGAAGCCGGCAAAAAGAAGGTCGAGGGCCTTGGCAAGCTCGTCGCGGCGCATGTCATCCCCAGCCCCTCCCAAGGTGTGATTTCCCTGTTGCCAAAGCTCTGAAACAAAACCGTCATGCGACGCATCCAATAGGAATAAGCGGGTATAAACCCGCAGCTCACGTGACCAATCATGAACATTTCAATGGCCTTTACATTGGCCTTTTCTTCTCCGTCCGAGGCCGAGTGAGTCTGTCCTATAGCTTTCCTGGACAAAATTGTTGAAGGAGTGAAGCCGGGTGCAGACGAAACACGTAGTGCAAGCCTGGGGCATGATTCTAAAGGGAAATCGCCCAACCCTATCGATCGAAATTACCCGTGAGTGCCCGCTGCGTTGTCCCGGCTGTTACGCCTACGACGAATCCCACCTCGGTGGAGGAGTCACCCTGCGGGAACTGGCTGACCGCAAAGGCCAGGCTCTCGTCGACGGTGTCATGGGCGTCGTGGATCGCCTAAAACCGTTACATCTGTCAATTGTGGGGGGTGACCCGCTCGTTCGCTATCGCGAACTGGAGCAGATGGTGCCCCTGCTGCTCGACCGCGGCATCCACGTCCAGATCGTCACCAGCGCCTTCCGCACGCTCCCGGCCGGCTGGGTCGACCTGCCCCGCCTGAACGTCGTCGTCTCCATCGACGGCCTGCGCGAGGAGCACGACGTCCGTCGCACGCCCGCCACTTACGACCGCATCCTCAAGAACATCCAGGGCCAGCGCATCACCGTCCACTGCACCATCACCGGCCAGATGATGAAGCGCCCCGGCTACCTCAAGGAGTTCCTGGAGTTCTGGGCCCCGCGCGACGAAATCCGCAAAATCTGGTTCAGCCTGTTTACCCCGCAGATCGGCGACGACCTGCCGGAGATGCTCACCAAGGCCGAACGCGCCCAGGTCATCACGGATCTCCTGCAGTTGCGCAAGCAATTCCCCAAGCTCGACATGCCGGAACGGCTGATCAAACAGTTCGCCACCCCGCCGTCCAGCCCGTCCGATTGCGTCTTCGCGCAGACCACCCAAACCGTCTCCGCCGATCTCAAAACCGAGATTACGCCCTGCCAGTTCGGTGGCAATCCGGATTGCTCCGCCTGCGGCTGCATCGCCTCGATGGTGCTGGGCGCCGTAGCCGACTTCAAACTCGGCGGCATCATCCCCGTCGGCGCCATCTTCCGCGCCTCCGCTAAAATCGGCCAGATGAACGCCCGCGGCAACCGTCCTCAGGAAGTCCAGCAACCCTTCCGGGTTCTCCCCTAAACTCCGCCTATTGCGGATACTGATCCCAGTGGCCGTTCGTCATGCGGCCGCTGGTCTTCTTGGCATAGTCCGGATCGCTGGCCGGGTTCACTTTCACAATCAATAGGTTGGCCGGTCCGCCCACCCGCAGCGGCGCGGCCGGGTCCGACGGAAAGATGAACTTGCCCGGCACGTGGAACTCGACGCCGTCGGGGGGAATCGGGGTCTGGGCCCTGTCGCCGAACGCCTTCACCACCCCGTCCTGCACCACCACGACCGAGCTGGAAACGGGTGGCCGCCCGGATCCATCCATCAGAATGGCGTCCAGGATCACCTTGGGTTGCTCGCCTGCATTCCGCCGGCAGCCGCCCAGGCAGGCCGCAGCCAGCAGCACAATCACTAATCCGCGCAAATTAGTTGCTCCAGTTTCAGGGCGCGCAAGTCGGGCACCAGGATGTCCGGACGGTGTTGCGCAAGCTCCTCCAATGGTACGACACCCGTCCCGACCGCCACGCTGCGCAGTCCGTTGGCGCGCGCCGCCAGGATGTCGTTCGGATGATCGCCAATCAGCGTCGCCACCATGGGCGTATCCAGCCAGGCGCGCCGCCGGGCCTCCTGCAGCGCCAACCCCGCAAGCTCCGCCCGCGTCTCCGCCTGCTCGGCGAACGCTCCAAAGCGAAAGTGGGCCCGCAAGCCAGCCTGGGTCATCTTCCGCCATCCGATCCGCGATAAGTTCCCCGTCACCAGTCCGACTACCGCCCCACCCGCCGCCAGCCGCTCCAGCAGTTCAGGAGCCCCGGGACAGATCTTCTCGCGCAAGTCCGGGCAGCGCCGCACATACAGCGCCTGCGCCTTCTTCATGATGGCCAGCATCTGCGCCGGAGCGGTCTCCGCCACGCCCGCCTGCCGCAGCATGCACTGCAGGATCGCGCCATCCAGCATCCCCTGCACCGGAATCCCCTCAGTGGTCGCGCGCACGCCCGCCACCTGCCACACCGCCTCTTCCAGCACCTGCCGGTGATGCGGCCCGGCCCGGCGCAACAGCGTTCCGTCAATATCGAACAGCACCAGCACTCGGGATTTGGCGTAACGGGGCATCTCCTCAGGGTAGAATGATAGGGAATGCAATTGCTTCAGGCGGGAACGCATCAGGTAGTAGTCCTGGAACTCGACACGGACCTGCTTCGCCAGGGAGCCGAGGAAACCGGGTTCGTTTGCGAGGTGACCGACACGCCGCGCAGTTCCCTGCTCGAACTCAGCGCGCTCGACCGCGACGGCCCGCTGCTGCTCTTCGACGCCTCCGACCCCACCAACACCGGCTGGTTCTCCCGCTGCCAGTTCTATGTGGACGGCCGCACCGGCGGAGTTCTGCAAACCCCCTTCGTCGTCGCCAACAAACGCGATGCCGGAGGCCGGCCCCACTCCCGCGCGCTCTCCGTGCAGGTCTTCAAGGAACTGCCCTCGCACTTCCGCCTGCCCGGCCGCCAGCCGTTGAACGAAAAGGTGCTCTACGCGGTCCTGTTCAACTTCCTCTCGGCGCTGCAGAAAGTGGGCGTAGGCATCTGCGGACCCACCACCGTGGTCCGGCCCCTAGCCGGCCGCGTCGACGCCCCACCCCGCTAAAGCCAGGCGGCACAAATCCGTTGGGACGGCGGCCCCCCTGGTCGGCGCCTACCGCCCGCCCGCCAGTTCCGCCGCCAGCCACGGATAGAACCGTCCAACCTCCGTCTCCTTCATCAACACCAACTGCCCTACCGGCGCACCTGCCTGCGCCAGGCTCATCGCCATCAGCAGGCGCCCGCCCGGCAGCCTCCTCACCTTCAGGTGGTAGGCGCCCGTCCCCGGCGCAGCATAAGCGCGCGTCTCCGCCGCGGGAAACAGCGCCTCGACCTTCCGTTCCGGCTCATAATTCCGAGTCACGCTCAACAGCTTCCGGTCCGCGGCCCGGAACACCAGCACATGCGAGAAATCGTGGTGATCGATCTCGCCCAGTTGAAACTGCCACGACACCAGCCCGGCCCCGGACTCCGCCACCAGCGCCGGCCGGCCGAGGCTCCGAGCCACATCCTCCATCGACTCTTCCAGCGTCAGCCACACCACCCCCGCAGCCTTCACCTGCGGATCCGCCAGCGCAGGCAATCGCGACGCCGGTTCAGCCGCCGAAAAGAGCGCGGGGGGCGCCGCGGTCAGCAGCGCCCCCATCAGAACAAGCAGTCTGTTCATCGTCGCCCCGTGATCACTTTCCGACCGTCTTGGGATACTTGCCGTTCACCAGCAGGTCCAGCAGCTTGTCCGCCTCTGAGGTATCGCTGGAGACAGCCGCCGCGATCTTGAAGAAGATATCGGTCTGGTCCATATACCCCGTGAAGAGGAACGCGCCCGGACCCTCCGCCGTCACCGGCACGCTGGAGCCCGTGTGGTCGCCCGTCCGGAAGCCCACCGCCAGCCGCCGCAGCCCTGTCCCTGAGTTCACCGGATAGCCCGTCGCCGCATCCAGCTTGTAAGCCGTCAACCCGGAGTAGGTCGAATAGGTGCTCGACGCCGGATCGCTCGTGCTGTCAGTCGAAGCGAAGCTGCCCGGCATGCCCGCCGCCCCGCCGTTGTTCGAAGCCGTCGTGCTGGTGTTGATGAACGGCAGCCCGGCGCGCGCGTTCGAGTACGCGTCACCCCACACCGTGAAGTTCTGGTCGCCGTGCGAGGTCGTGTACGAGATCTTCTCGCTCTTCGTCCGGTCGAAGTACTCGGAATCCGGCGTGTTGCTGACCCCGATGATGTGCATCGACTGGTCGTGATCGGCCGTCACCACAATCAACGTATCCTTGAGTGACCGCTTCGCCGCCCACGCGCGAGCCGCGCCAATCGACTTGTCGAACTCAATCGTGTCCCAGAACACGCCCGCCGCCTGGTTCGGGTGCGACTGCTTATCGATCGACGCCGCTTCCACCATCAGGATGAACGGAGCCTGCGTGAAGCTGCCCGCCAGTACGTCGATCGCCTTCTGCGTCATCACATCCAGCATCGGCTGGTCGGGATACGCGCCCAGGTTGGCCGTCGGCTCCGACGCCGGCCGCGTCAGGCCCAGCTTGTCGTAAGCGACATCCATGTTCACATCCGAAGCCGTAGCGATCCCGTTGCTCGCCGGAGCCGGGCTGGCCGAACCCTTGAACAGGCCCAGCACCGAAGGCCCGTAGACATTCTTGAGCTGCGACGCCGTCGTCACATAGTTGTACCCCAGAGCCTGGAACTCCCCAATCAGGTCGCGCTTATCTGTACGGCCCGCCGCGGTGAACGGATCCGCGCCGCCGCCCAGGATCACATCAAACGCCGGACGCCCGTTCAGCATCGGATTCTCGCGATACTGCCGCGCGATCTCCAGCCGCATCTGGCGATACGCCACGTACGCCCCCTCCACAGCCGGAGTCGCATCGGTGATCGCCGCCGTCGAAACGATCCCCGTCCGGTAGCTATAGCGGCGCTTCAGGTACTGCCAAAGATTCTCGACCCGCGGATTGTCCGTCATATACGGCAGTGTCGCTACGTTGGTCAAACCCGTCGTGCGCCACGCGCAGTCGGTGCCGTCGCCCAGCGAGTTCACCGCGTTCAGGAAGCTCTTGTTCCCCGTGGCCCAGGCCGTCCCCGTATTGGCCGAATCCGGCACAATCGAGTCCGTCCCGTAGGTCATCGACATGCCGCTCACCGGCATCTTATCCATCTGCAGCAGATCGTCGAAGTAGCCGTCGCGGAACGAGTTCTTGCCGTTGGCGTCGACAATCGCCCGCGACACCAGCCGCGCCGCGTCCCGATAGGACGTACCCATCGCATCGCCGATAAACAGGATGATGTTCCGCGCCTGCCCGTCCGGCAGCTTGAACTCGCGCACTTCCACCGTCCGGGTGTCCGTCACCGTCGTGCCGTCAGCGGCAATCGAAACTTCCAGCTTCACCTGGCCCGGCGTCGGAAACGACTGCAGGTCCGCCCGCACCACCCAGTCGCTGGAGGTATCGCAATCCAGCGCCGCCTTCACCGGAGCCTTGAACCTCGACGTCCAATCCACGCCCCCGGCCAGCACCTTCAAACCGCTGACGGCGGTCGCGTTCCGCACTTCCAACACGATATCCACCTGCTGCTTCTCCAGCAGCCGCGTATGTTCCGGCAACAGAATGCGCACACTCGGAGCGCTGCTCTGCGCGAACGCAGGCATGCACGCCAGCACCATCAGGACGCCCGGCAGGGCTCGTTTCAGGTTCACAGGGTTCTCCATTTCCAAAGTGAGGCTGGGCGCGACACGCGCCGCCGCCAATTGGCCATGGTAGAGACCCGTTATCTCGTCTTGACGACTGTGGAGTGAATAAGCGGTGAATGCCGCGCGGCTCAGCGGCCCTGGCCCCGGCAGCCCGCCAGCAGCGCCGCCAACTCTTTCCGCTGCGCCCCCACCGCGGGCAGCCGCCGTGGATCCTTCAAATCCGCATACCCGGCCAGAGCGCCCTCCAGATGGACCCTCGCTGCCCCGCACGCCCCCTCAGCCGCCAACGTCCGGCCCAGTTGCCCCTCCGACCCAGCAACGAGCTCCATCGACTCCTCCGTCCCGGGCCGGATCGCCTGCGCCAGCGTCAGCGCCCTCTGCAGAGACTCCTTCGATTGCACCCACGCCCGCCGCTGCCGGTCCAGCGCGCCCAACTCCTGCAGCCCCCTGATCAGGAAGAACCGCGCCCGCACATTGCGCCCATCGGCCTGCACCAGCTCCCCCTGCATCTGGATCGCTCGCCCCCACTCCGCCCGCGCCGCCTCTACGTCGCCTTTGCGTGTCAGCGCCGCGGCCAGGTACTGCGCATCCAGCGCCACATCCCCTTTGGCCACCGCGTTATTCGGATCCGCGCGAAACGTCTCGCCATCCAGCTTCTCGGCCGTCCTCATCTCCGCCAGCGCCTGCTCCACCGCCCCGGCCCGATTGAGCAGCGTCGCCCCATACCGCTTGTGCCCCAGCGCCAGCCAGCGCCGCGCGGCCGCATTCTTTGGGCTCGACTGCCGCAGTTCCTCTAGAATCGCCAATGTCTTCCGCCGCTCGTTCAGGGCCTCGTCGATTCGGCCCAAACCCTCCAGATTCTCGGCTCGCCCGAAACTCGCCTTCGCCAGCGCGATCCGGACTGGCGGAATCTTGAATCTCACCGACGACGCCGTCGCAATCGCCTGGTCCAGATGCCGCAGCGCCTCTGCGTGCCGTTGGGCCGCCGACAGCGAAGTCGCCACCCGGATGTGTGCATCCGCCAGGTCCAGCTGCGCCGACGGCATCAGCGGCCGCTGCCGCGCAATCTCCTGGAACAGGTCCAGCGCCTTCTGGTAGCTGGCCTCGGACTCCCGCTGCTGCCCCAGGTTCGCCTCGAAGTACAGCCCCTGGACATCGCCGATCTTGAGATACGACTGCGCCAGCTCCCGCTTCAACCCCACATCCCCGCCCGACTCCTTCACCAGGCTGTCCAGGTATTCCAACGCCCGCTGCACCACCAACGCCCGGGCCTGCGTCGACCCCGGCAGATTCTGGATCGCATCGTGAAACTCGAACAGAAACGAGTTCGCCATGTGCCGCACCTGGTCAAACCGCCGGTTCGCGATCCGCGCCTCATAGATCGCCGACGACAGCCCGATTAGCAGCCCGCTCAGCGCCACCACGCCGCCCAACACAGGCATCTGGTGGCGCCGCACAAACTTGGCGGCCCGGTAGGCAAACCCCTGCTCATGCGCGCTGACGGGCTCGTCCCGCAGGAAGCGGCCCAGGTCGCCCGCCAATTGCTCCACTGAGGCATACCGCGCCGCAGGTTCCGCCGCGGTTGCCTTCCCGGCAATGCACGCCAGATCCTCCTGCGGTTCGCCCTGCACCACCTCCCGCAGCAGCACCCCCAGCGAGTAGACGTCGGACGCCACGCTCAACCCGCCCCCGGACTTCTGCTCCGGGCTGGCATACGCCTGCGTCAGCATCCGCACGGGAGAGCCCTCCAGCCCACCGCCGGACTCCCGGTCCAGGATCCGGGCCACTCCAAAATCCAGCAGCTTCGGAGTCCCGTCCGCCGTCACCAGGATATTGCCCGGCTTGAGATCGAGGTGCACGATCAACTGGCGGTGCGCGTAATTCAGCGCATCGCACACCTTCAGAAACAGTTCCACCCGCCGCCGCAGCGGCCATGCCGCCTCACGCACAAACTCGTCCAGCGGCAAACCGTCGACGTACTCCAGCACGAAGTAGGGACGCGCGTCCGGACCGATCCCGGCATCGATCAGGCGCGCAATGTTTGGCTGTTCGAGTTGCGCCAGAATCCGGCGCTCCGCCTCGAACCGCCGCAGCAGCTCCTCCGGCTGCACCGCACTGTCGATCAGCTTGATCGCGACACGCTTCTCATACAGCTGATCGTCGCGCTCCGCCAGGTACACGACGCCCATCCCGCCGCGGCCCAGTTCCCTGAGGATCCGCCACGGCCCCAACCGGTGCGGGCTCGCGTCGCCGGCGAACAGGGGCGGCAGATCCGCCTCCTGCTCGTACGCCAGCAACGCCTCCACCTCGGCCCGCAACCCTGCATCTCCGGCGCACGCCTCAGACAGATACGCGGCCCGCGCGCCGGCCGGGCGATCCAGCGCCTCGCCCAGCACAGACTTCACTTCCAGCCACCGCCGCGTGTCCATTCCCGTTAGGGTACTGCGCCCGGAGCTCTTCTAAAACGGCTCCCGCCACAGCACCACTCCGCGCGGCAGCGCATCGTCCCCATAAGCCAAGTTCAGAAACGCGACATATAGCTTGTCGTTACCCGCGAAGCGGACCGTCGGAAAAGCGGCCGACGTGTTCGGCGTACCCAGCGGAGCGGGCCCGCATGTGCTCCAGTTCACCAGGTCGTCCGACCGTGAAAGCTTCGGCTCCCCGCATTGCACCCCGTCCAGGCTCCCGCCGTTCGATTCGGCCACCAGGGCGCCCTGCCCTGCCGAGCCGTAGGCATGGTCGATCGAAGGATCCAGCGAGCGGGAGCCGTCAGACGGGATGTTCACCGCCTCCGCCCACGTCGTCCCGCCGTCATCCGACCGCGACAGCCACAGCGCGTGATTGTAGTCGGAGTAGTAGTTGTCATCCCGCCGCAACGTGGTCAACACCCGTGGCATCACGCCCGCAAACGCGAGCCGGATCTGCGGATCGTCGATCTGATACCCGTTGCTCGTCGTCACCAGCACCGGATCCGTGCCCGGCCGCCAGAACCCCACCAGCCGGTTGTAGCCGTTCGAGTCGTCGTTGCCGATCATCGCCAGTCCCGGATTGTTGTTCGCGTCCAGAGCCATGCTCAGATACGGCGTCGCGCTGCTCGACCCCGGCAGGAACGGCACCACGCTGTTGTCGAACGGCGCAGCCTCCGCCACCAGCTTCCCTTGTGCGTAGCGCACCCCGTTGTAGTCGTGATACCAGGCGATATGCGCGATACCGCCCGTCATCACCATCGCAGGCGCGCTCACCGCGTTCTGCGGGTCCGACGCCACCAGTTGCCGGCTCCAGCTCAACCCGTTGTCGCGCGAAAAGTGAACTTCGATCATCGACGCGCCCTCCATCAGTTGCGTCGCATGCGCGATCGCCCACGTGTTGTCCGAATCGTCGTGGGCCAGCGAGATGGGCGGAATCGAATGCGCCGCGCCGCTGACAATGCCCACCACCGCGACCTGGACCGCGTCGTTCCACTTGTACAGCGCGCGGTTCCAGCTCAGAAACCACAATGTGGAATCGGAGTAGTCGCCATCCTGGTTGGGATCGTCGATCAGGTAAGCCAGGGCCGGGTCGCCGTTGGCATCGAAAGCCTGCGCAAGGCTCCGCCCCACATAGCTGGCCGAGCCGTCTTCCGGCTCCGGCACAATCACCTGCAAGCCCACCGGCGGCGGACCCACCGTCACCTCATTGGAAGGGTCTGACAGGTTCTGGTCTTTCACCGCGCGCACCCGGTAGACATAGGTGGCATAGGAGTCGATCACGGTGTCCCTTCCGGTAGACTCCAGGATGGTGAGCGCCGGACCATACTCTCCATTCAACGGTTTGCGTTCCACCACATACGACGTGGCGGTATCGTCCCCCGCCGCCCACTTCAGCGAGACAGCCGACTTGGTGGCCTCCACCACCGTCAGCCCCGTGGGCGGCGCCTGGGCCAGTGCGATTGCTCCGAATACGAGTAGGACAAAAGGTGTTCTTTGCGTCACGAATGCTAACGCAGGGAATCTGGACAAACTGGCTCACGAAAACGCTAGAATCTGGGCGTGGACGACGTCACCCAGCTTCTGGCCCTGCACACAGCCGGCGACAAGTCCGCGCTCGACCGGTTGCTGCCCCTCGTCTACGAGGAACTGCGCCGCCTCGCCCGCGCCTACCTCAGCCGCGAGCGCGACGGCCACACCCTGCAGCCCACGGCCCTGGTCCACGAAGCCTACATGCGCCTCATTGGCCAGCAGACCGTCGACTGGAGCAACCGCGCGCAGTTCCTGGGTGTCGCCGCCAGCATGATGCGCCGCGTCCTGGTGAACTACGCCGAAGCCCGCAACGCCGCTCGCCGCGATTCCTCCGGCGTTTTGCCGGACCCGGGCGCCGCCGCTGTGAGCGACCGCCAGATGGTCGACATCCTCACCCTCGACCAGGCCCTCTCGCGCCTCAAAGACGTCGACCCGCGCCAGATGCAGATCGTGGAACTACGCTATTTCGCCGGCCTCAGCATCGAGGAAACGGCCGAAGCCCTGAACCTCTCCGTAGCCACCGTGAAGCGCGAGTGGGCCGTAGCCCGCCTCTGGGTCCGCCGCGAACTCGCCGGCAGCCCCGCGGGCTGAACCCTACGCCCCGACGGCCGTTTTGGCCTCTTCCACCACAGCCTCGACAGTCCGGCGGTACTCCTCCAGCTTCTCTTGCGTGGTCGCCTCAAACCGCAGCACCAGAATCGGCTGCGTATTCGAACCGCGCACCAGACCCCAGCCTTCATCAAACAGGATTCGCACCCCGTCCACGTCCACCGTCGGCCGGATCGCCTGGAAATGCGCCTTCACCCGGTCCACCACCTGGAACTTCAGCTCATCCGCACAATCCACCCGCAGCTCCGGCGTGAACACCATCTTCGGCAGCCCGTCCGTCTGCGCCGACAGCGGCTTGCCGGAATCCGCCACGATCTCGATCAGCCGGCAGGCGGCATAGAGCGCGTCGTCATACCCGTAGTAGCGGTCCGCGAAGAACATGTGGCCCGACATCTCGCCCGCCAGTTCCGCATGCTCCTGCTTCATCTTGGCTTTGATCAGCGAATGCCCGGTCTTGTACATGATCGCGTTCGCGCCCAGCCGGTTCAGCTCGTCATACATCACCTGCGAGCACTTCACTTCGCCGATGAACGTAGCCCCCGGCTTGCGCGTCAGGATCTCACGCCCGTAGATCAGCATCAGCATGTCACCCCAGATGACATTGCCCTTCTCGTCGACAGCCCCAATCCGGTCCGAGTCCCCGTCGAACGCGATGCCCAACTCGGCGCCCTGTCGCGCCACTTCCGCCTTCAGCATCTCCAGGTTGTGCTCCACCGTCGGATCCGGGTGATGGTTCGGGAACGCCCCGTCCGGCTCGAAGAACATCTCCGTCGCCTCGATATCCAGCTTCTCCAGCAAACGGTGCATCGTAGGCCCCGCCACCCCGTTGCCGGCGTCGAACACCACTTTCACCCGCCGCGAGAACTGGAACTGCCGCGGAATCTCCTCCACATAGGGGGTGATCACGTCTGCCATGTTCAGCGTGCCCTGCCCGACGATAAAATCCTCGTCCCTCAGAATCCGGTAGACCTCCTGGATCTGGGCGCCGTAGATCGTGCCCTTCCCCAGCATCGTCTTGAAACCGTTGTATTCAGAAGGGTTATGCGAACCCGTGATCATCACCCCGGCCTCCGAGCCAAGGTAATGCACTGAATAGTAAAGAACCGGCGTCGGCACCTGGCCCAGATCCGTCACCTGGCACCCGGTGCTCAGCAGTCCCTCCACCAACGCGTCCTTCAACCTCTGGCCGCTCAGGCGGACATCCCGGCCGACGTTGATCCTGGTCGCCCCATTGCGGAGCAGAAAAGTCCCCAGGGCCCGGCCCAGGCCGATCACATCCGGACTCAGCATCTCCACATCGGCGATGCCGCGGATGTCGTACTCACGAAAAATGGTCTGTTTCAGCATGAAGGAGAACTCTTGTCTTTTTATTGTACTTAAACGATAACTTCGAGAAACTTCAGCGTGGATACGGATGCCCCCGCAACATCGTCAGCGCCCTGTAAATCTGTTCGGCCAGAACGGCCCGGGCGAGTTCGTGAGGCATCGTCATCTGGGACAGTGACAGCAGCAGGTCCGCCTTCGGTTTCCACTCCGGCGGCAGCCCATCGTGCCCGCCTATCAGAAATACCACGTCCCGCGCCTCCAACTCCGCTTTGCCCACCAGCGCGGAAAAAGCCTGCGAGTCCATCGGCTTGCCCGCCGGATCCAGAAACACCTTGCGGGCCGTCGTATGGCGCGCGAAGAGATCGAACCTTCCTGGCTGGATCTCTCTCATTTCACAGGCCATATACCGCGATGCCCGCTTCACGAACTCCTGCGCCATGCCGTTCGAGTGCACGTCCCGCGGCTTGCCGATGAAATACAAATACAGCTTCAAGGGGACAGTATCGCCGAGAATGGCAGTTGAGTACACCCGCCCCGACTTGTTACGGTGGTTTGAGGCGGACTGCGCCCACCCATGGACTGGTTCAAACTCCAGAAGAAAGTCACCGCTGTCAAAAGCGAGGAAGAGCGTCACATCCGCACCGAAGGGTTGTGGATCAAGTGTGACGGCTGCCGTCAGATCATCTGGCGCAAAGACCTCGAAGAGACCCTGCAGTGCTGCTCGAAATGCGGTCATCACTTCCGCATTGATGCCCGTACACGCCTGAACTATCTGCTGGACGGCGCCCAGTGGCAGGAACACGACGCCGGCATGATGTCGGCCGACCCGCTGGAATTCGTCGACTCCAAGCCGTACAAAGAGCGCCTGGCCGGCATGCAGAAGAGCCTCGGCATGAAGGATGCCGTCATCTCGGCCACCGGCAAGATCCAGGGCCGCCAGGTCCACGTCTGCGCGATGGAACTCAAATTCATCGGCGGCTCGATGGGCGCGGTCGTCGGCGAGAAGATGACCCGCATGATCGAACGCTCCATCGCCGACAAGTCGCCCTGCATCATCGTCTCGGCCTCCGGCGGCGCCCGCATGCAGGAAGGCGCAATCAGTCTGATGCAGATGGCCAAGATCAGTTCCGCCCTGATGAAACTGGACGAAGCCAGGGTCCCGTACATCAGCCTGCTGACGGATCCCACCACCGGCGGCGTCACCGCCAGTTTCGCCATGCTGGGCGACCTCAATATCGCCGAACCCGGCGCCCAGATCGGCTTTGCCGGTCCGCGTGTCATCGAACAGACCATTCGCCAGAAGCTGCCCGCGGGCTTCCAGCGCTCCGAATTCGTACTTCAGCACGGCTTCCTTGACGCAGTCGTGAAGCGCAGCGAACTCCGTGCCTTCATCGCCCGTTCGCTCGACTTCTTCTGCGGTCCGCTGGCCGCCTGAGAATCGATCCATGAACCCATCCTGGAGACTGCCCGCGCTCCTCCTGCTCAGCGCAGCGCTGGCGCACGCCCAGCCCGCGGCAGCGCCCACTCAGTACGACACGCTCATCCGCAACGGCCGCCTGCTCGATGGCGCCGGTAATCCCTGGTTCCGCGCCGACATCGCGATCAAGGATGGCCGCATCGCCGCCATCGGAGCCCTGCCCGCCGCCACCGCCGCCCGTGTCATTGACGCCCGCAACCGCCTGGTCAGCCCCGGCTTCATCGATGTCCATACGCATGTCGAGGGCGCCGTCGAAAAGGTCCCGCGCGGCGATAACTACCTGCTGGACGGCGTCACCACCATCGTCACCGGCAACTGCGGCGGCTCCGTCGTCAATATGGCCGAGTGGTTCCAGTCCCTCGAAGCCAAAGGCCTCGGCCTCAACCTCGCCTCCCTCATCGGACACAACACCGTCCGCCGCCAGGTGATGGGCACCGAGAACCGTCCCGCCACCCCCGACGAGATCGCCAAGATGAAGGCGCTCATCCACGAGGCCATGCAGGAAGGCGCCGTCGGCTTCTCCACCGGGCTCATCTACATCCCCGGCACCTATTCCAACAGCGACGAAGTCGTCGACCTCGCCCGCGCCGCCGCATCCTACCAGGGCGTCTACGCCTCCCACATGCGCGACGAAGGAGCCAAAATCCTCGACGCCATCAACGAGGCCGCCCGCGTCGGCCAGGAAGCCGGCATGCGCGTCCAGCTCTCCCACTTCAAGATCGACACCCCGCGCCTCTGGGGCATGAGCGACAAGTCCCTCGCGCTGGTCGAGGACTACCGCCGCAAGGGCGTCGACGTCGTCGTCGACCAGTACCCCTACGACCACTCGTCCACCAACCTCGGCATCACCCTGCCCTCCTGGGCCCTCGCCGACGGCCAGGCCAAAATCAAGGAACGCCTCACCACGCCCGGCTCCCGCAAGGAGATCGCCGAGCAGATGGAGCGCATGATCAAGGACCTCGGCCACGCCGACTACAGCTACGCCATCGTCGCCCGTTACACCCCCAACCCCGAGTTCGAAGGCAAAAACATAGTCGACGTCACCAGACTGCGCGGCCAGGAGCCCACCGTCGCCAACCAGATCGACACCATCCTCGAAATGGTGGCCGCCGGCGGAGCCCAGATGATCTACCACTCCATGGGCGACGACGACATCCTGCGCATCCTGCGCTACCCCAACACCGGCATCGCCAGCGACGGCGGCATCCGCATCTTCGGCGAAGGCATGCCCCACCCGCGCGCCTACGGCACCAACGCCCGCGTCCTCGCCGAATACGTCCGCAAACGCGGAGTCCTCACCTGGGAAGACGCCGTCCGGCGCATGACTTCCCTGCCTGCCCGCACCTTCAACTTCCAGGACCGCGGTGTCCTCCGCGAGGGCGCCGCCGCCGACATCCTCGTCTTCGACCCCGAGCGCGTCCAGGACAAAGCCACCTACACCCAACCCCACCAGTACACCGAAGGCTTCGACTTCGTCCTCGTCAACGGCATCGTCATGGTGGAAGACGGCAAATTGACCGACGCCCGCGGAGGCCGCATCCTGCGCCACGCCGCGCGCTGACAAGAGAGTTCCCGAATTAATGATTTCGCTCGTAAACGCCAGTAAACGCTTCGGTCCGAAGCTCCTCTTCGAAGGGGTGAACTGGCTCATCACCCCGCAGGACCGCGTCGGCCTCGTCGGCGCCAACGGCACCGGCAAGTCCACCGTCATGAAGATCCTCGCCGGCTTCGAAACCATCGACTCCGGCGACGTCACCACCCAGAAAGGCATCACCGCCGGCTACCTGCCCCAGGATGGCCTCAGCCTCTCCGGCCGCACCGTCTTCGAGGAGTGCCTCTCCGTCTTCGACCACATCCGCGACATGGAACGCGAGATGGAACAGCTCGCCCACGCCATGAGCGAGCTCGACCCTACGAGCGAAGAGTACGCCATCACCACCGACCGCTTCGGCCACCTCGACTCCCAGTTCCGCAATCGCGACGGCTACGCCCTCGAAGCCAAGGTCGGCAGCGTCCTCAGCGGCCTCGGCTTCCCCAAGGAAGAGTGGACCAAGCGCACCGAATACTTCTCCGGCGGCTGGCAGATGCGCATCGCGCTCGCCAAGCTCCTGCTCGAACAGCCCGACCTGCTCCTGCTCGACGAACCCACCAACCACCTCGACCTCGAAGCACGCAACTGGCTCGAAGAGTACCTCGGCAACTACCCCAACGCCTTCGTCCTCATCTCCCACGACCGCTATTTCCTCGATGTCGCCGTCTCCAAAATCGTCGAACTCTGGAACAAGAACCTCCACTTCTACACCGGCGGCTATGAGCGCTACCTCTCCCAGAAAACCGAGCGCCTGACCCTCCTCGAAGCCGCCTACCGCAATCAGCAGGAGCGCATCGAGCAGCTCGAAGCCTTCATCAACCGCTTCCGCTACCAGGCCACCAAGGCCAAGCAGGTCCAGTCCCGCATCAAGGAACTCGAGAAGATCGAGCGCATCGAGATCCCGCCCGAGGAGAAGGCCATCCACTTCTCCTTCCCGCAGCCTAAGGCCTCCGGCCGTGTCGTCGCCGAGTTCACCAACGTCTCCAAAGCCTACGGCGACCGCGTCATCCTCGACAAAGTGAACTTCGCCATCGAGCGGGGCGAGCGTGTCGCCCTCGTCGGCGTCAACGGCGCCGGCAAGTCGACCCTCATCAAGCTCCTGGCCGGCACCGAATCCCTCACCCGCGGCGACTACAAGATCGGCCACAACGTCCAGCCCGACTACTTCGCCCAGGATCAGTACAAGGAACTCGATACCGACTCGCGCCTCCTCGACGACCTGATGAGCGTCGCCAACGGCAAGACCGTCACCGAGCTCCGCAGCCTCCTCGGCTGCTTCCTCTTCAGCGAAGACGACGTCTTCAAGCAGATCGGCGTCCTCAGCGGCGGCGAACGCAACCGCTACGCCCTGGCCCGCATGCTGTTGAACCCGTCCAACTTCCTGCTGCTCGACGAACCCACCAACCACCTGGACCTGCGCGCCAAGGACGTCCTGCTCGAGTCCCTCCAGGCCTTCACCGGCACCGTGGTCTTCGTCTCGCACGACCGCTACTTCATCGACAAGCTCGCCACCAAGGTCTATGAGATCGCCAACGGCGAAGTGGAAGTCTTCCCCGGCAACTACGAGGACTACCAATACCGCAAAGCCGGCGGCTCCCCCGTCGTCTCGGCTCCAGTCGCCGCGGCAGTCGTCGAGGATCCTTCCGCCCCCAAGCCAGAGGCGCGAAAGCAACGCCTCAACCCGCTGAAAGTGAAGCAGTTGGAAGACAAGGCCGCAAAGCTGGAAGCAAAATCGATGGAGCTGGAAGCCGAAATCGGCCAGCTCGAACAGGCCCTCCAGGATTTCGTCAACGCCGAGGAGACCCGCCGCCAGATGGAACTCCTCGACCAGCGCCGCAAGCAACTCGACGCGGTCCTGGCCGAATGGGAAGCGATCTCCCTGGAGATCGAGGAAGTTCGCTAATCCGCCCCGCCGCTTTACAATGGAGGTAATGGGTGATCCCCTCTACCTCTCTCTCTGGCTGAAGAACTATTCCACCTTGGCCCTTCCTCTGTACATGAAGAAGGCGTTGGGGGTTCTGCCGGTCTCCCGCCTGGCCCCAGGCGGCATCTTTCGTGTCTGCGCCCTCAGCTTCCGCGAGCCGCCGCTCTGGGAAGAATACATCGAAGGCGAACTCGACCCGCAAGGCCTGGCCACCCGGGCCCAGGACTTTCTCCACGACGATTGTGCCCTGCAGATTGAAACCCGCTGGGAACTCTATCAATGGGATGGAGATTGGGAACTGAAGCCCTCCCCCGTCACGATCGAGATCTACGGCCCGGAGTTTGACAGCGGCCGGGGCGAACACGCGAGGGTCGACTTTGGACCCGAGCAGCTCTACCTGCCCCAGCCGCAAAGCGACCAGCTTCGTCCGGTGCAGTCCAACATCCGCAGCATGTTGCACCTGGCCCAGGACATCGAAAACGAGCTGATCATCGACCGCCGCATCCTTTGGTCCGAAGACGAGGAGAACTTCGTCGATAAACTGATGCTGATGCTGGACTGAGCAAAGCCGAAGCCACTGGCAATTCGGAACTATTATTGGCCGGAAGGCCTCCAGTTGTCCGCAGCCTATTGCCCGGGAGATCCCCCTTGTGGCCAGTATGGATAGGCAAAGTGGCTGATTGCGCTCGTTAGGCGGCTGCAGTAGCATGAGCATGGCAATTGAAGAAAGGAGCCGCGTGATTACAGCCCAGGCCGCTGCTGATTTTGTCGTTGCATTCTCGCACCAGCACGGCGATCCTGTGTCAAATCTGAAGCTTCAGAAACTCCTGTACTACGCTCAGGCCTGGCACCTGGCGATCCATGACGAGCCTCTTTTCAGGGATCCGATTCAAGCCTGGGTGCACGGACCAGTTGTGCCGTCGGTATATCAGCACTACAAGGATTGGGCATGGAAGCCGATTGAGGACACTCCTGCCATTCCAGCGCTGGACCAGAGAACGAATGAGCACTTGGAAGAGGTAATGGGGACCTACGGAACCATGACCGCGTATGGTCTTGAGCTTTTGACCCACGAAGAAGCCCCATGGAGAAACGCTCGGGCTGGAATCCCGGCCGACGAGCCGTCCAACGCTGTGATCTCGCATGAAGACATGAAGGCGTTTTACCGTTCGCGGATGAATGGGTAAAATCAGGCCGGGGATCCCCAAGTCACACGGGAAGATTCCGCAACCGGAAGTCAAGCAGTTTGACGATTCCCTTGTGTTCTCCTTCAAGCATCTGGACCTGGCCACCAATCCCAAATTTACGTTGGACCGGTGCAGGGAGGGCTACCTATCGAAGCTGCTGGAGCGGCTCAAGGCCCTGCACGGTTTCAAGGTGAGCGAACTGAAGCACAACAAATCCAAGTCCCTTCGCTGCCATTCGCTGGATTGGAACGCGACCACAGAACCAGGCGGTTTCCGCTGCCTCAACGACCAGCTACGAAGCTTGCCGGCCTGGCAATTCGAGGTATCCAGCAATGAGCATGGGCGTGTCCATGGCTTCTTCATCGACCAGACGTTCTTTGTGGTCTGGGTTGACCCCGAACATCGCCTGTATCAATGAAGTCCTCCCTCCCTGTTCCAGCGAGGAGGAGGCAGCCCACCTACCCGCTGTGCCCCGCCGCCTTGGCCACCTGCACCAACTCGGCAATCGCCGCCAGCAACTGCCTGGGCACAAACGGCTTCAACAGCGAGCCCACACGCGGCCGCAACGCCGGATCCAGAATTTCGTTGCTGAAGGGCGACCCGCTGGAAATCAGAATCCGTACGGAGGCCGACTCCCGCAGCACCACTTCCATCACAGCCTCACCCGTCATGTCCGGCAGCTTCAAATCGAGCACGATTATTTGAAAGGGACACGGGGACTGGCGGCATTTATCGATAGCAGCCTGGCCGGTTTCACATACGTCGACCGTATAGCCCTGCCGCTCCAGATACTTGCGGAGCAGGTTCAGCAGCGGAAGTTCGTCGTCCACCAGGAGTAGCGAGAGGTTCGCCATGAGTGCGCCCTCTGAACATACCATCTAGATAGGGGAGGCGTCATGAAACAAGCGCTCGCCGCAGTACTCTCAGCCAGCCTGATGCAGGCGGCCGATTTGCCGGTGACCAAGGTCATCCTTTACAAGAACGGAGTCGCTTACTATGAGCGAGCGGGGGAGGTAAAAGCAGGAGAACCAGGCCGCCTCGACTTCCAGGCCTCGGAGATGGACGACGTCCTCAAGTCGCTCGTCGTCGATGCCAAAGGCGGCGTCTCGCGCATTCGCTACGAACTCAGCGAACCGCTCCAACGCAAACTCGCCGGACAAGGCATCCAGATCCGCGAGGAAATGCCCCTCGTCCAGCTCCTCGACCGCTGGCGCGGCGCCCACATCGAGCTCAAGTACGGTGGCGTCGCCCTCACGGGCGTCATCATCAGCGGCCGCCTCGCGCCCCTGCCCCAGCAGGGCCAGCGCCAGGAACTGTCGATCCTCACCGACTCCGGCGAAATGCGCCTCATCGATCTCGAAGCCGCCCAGGGCCTGAAACTCACCGACGCCAAGCTCCAGCAGCAGTTCGTCGACGCCCTGGCCGCCATCGCCCAGTCCCGCTCCAAGGACAAACGCGCCGTCTTCATCGACACCGCCGCCGGCGGCAAACTCATCGCCCGCTACCTCATCCCCGCCGCGGTCTGGAAGTCCAGCTACCGCCTCGCCCTGGCCGACACCGGCGACTCCACCCTCGAAGGCTGGGCCATCGTCGACAACGCCTCCGGCGAAGACTGGACGAACGTCGACCTCACCGTCGTCAGCGGACGCCCTGTCTCCTTCATCAGCCGGCTCTACGAACCCAAGTTCCTCACCCGGCCCGAAGTCTCCCTGCCCGACGACCAGCCCGTCGCCCCCGTCCTCTATGAGAGCGCCATGAAGAAGGAAGCGGACGCCCGCGCGGAAGGAGTCGCCGTCGGCGGCATGCGAGCCGATCGCGCCGCCAAGTCCAATCGAGCCTTCGCGCCCGCCATGGCCATGGCCCCCGCGCCCGCGCCCGAGTCCCTGTCCTTCTCGGCCGGCTCCGGCATGCTCAACATCAACACCGAAGCCCGCGAGGCCGGAGAACTCTTCGAATACCGCTTCTCCACGCCCGTCACCGCCAAGAAGGGCGAGTCCATGCTCCTCCCCTTCCTCCAGCAGAAGATCGGCGCCCGCAAGCTCCTGGTCTACTCGGACCGCTCGCAGCTCAACCCGCGCAACGCCGCCGAAATCACCAACATCACCGGCAAGACCCTCGACGGCGGCCCCATCACCGTCTACCAGGCCGGCGGCTACTCCGGCGAAGCGCTGATGGAAACCCTCAAGGCCGGCGAAAAGCGCCTCATCAGCTACTCCGTCGACCAGGGCACCCGCGTCACCACCAACTTTGAAACCACCAGCGACCTCGTCCGCTCCTTCAAAGCCAACCGCGGCATCCTCATCACCAACAGCGCCATCGTCACCACGACGACCTACACCATCGACAACGCAGACGCCAAGGAAAAGACCCTCGTCATCGAGCACCCCGTCGATCCCACCCAGAAGCTCCTCAGCCCCAAGGCCGACGAGACCAGCGCCAACAAATACCGCTTCAACATCAAGCTCGCCGCCAAGGGCAACGCCAAGCTCGCCGTCGTCCAGGAACGCGAACTCCAGCAGACCATCATGGTCAGTTCGCTGACGCCGGACGTCCTGGCCGATTACATCCAGAACAAGCAGCTCACCGCCGCGGCCCGCAAACAGCTCGAAGCCATTGCCGCCAAGAAGGCCGACATCGCCTCCGCCGACAACGAACTGCGCCAGATCGACACGCAGACCGCGGAAATCAGCCGCGACCAGGAGCGCATCCGCCAGAACATCAACTCCCTCAGCCGCATCGCCGGCCAGGAAGCCCAGGTGAATCGCTATGCGGCCGAACTCGCCAAGCTCGACACCACCCTCGCCCAGCTCCGCGACCGCCAGAGCGAGTTGCGCAAACGCCACACAACCCTCGACACTGAACTCAACGCCCTCATTGAGAAGCTAGAGTTTTGAGAGTCGCAATCATCGGTTATGGCAATGTGGGGCGCGCCTTTGCGCGCCTCCTCGAACAGAAACGTTCCGCCTATCCCTTCCGAATCGTGGCGGTCCACACCGCCCGCCACGGTTCGGCTTACGATCTGAAGGGTCTGCCCGTCGAGCCCGCCTTCGGCCCCGCCGCCCCCACCGTCGACGAATTCCTCGCCAACGCCCGCGCCGAAATCGCCCTTGAGCTCACCCCGCTGAACCCGGAATCCGGCGAGCCCGCCATCACCCACATCCGCACCGCCTTGCAGCGCGGCATGCACGTGATCACCGCCAACAAAGGACCCGTCGCCTTCGCCTCCGCCGCCCTCCACGAGGAGGCCCGCCGCGCCGGACTCGAGTTCCGCTACGAGGCCACCACCATGGACGGCACCCCCGTCTACAACCTCGTCCGCAACAACCTGCCCGGGGTCAAAATCGAAGGCTTCGCCGGAGTCTTCAACTCCACCACCAAAGTGATCCTCGCCGCCATGAGCCGCGGCCTCACACTCGACGAAGGCATCGCCGAGGCCCGCACCCTGGGCATCGCCGAAGCCGATCCCGTCTTCGACATCGATGGCTGGGACTCCGCCTGCAAAGCCGCCGCCCTCGCCAACGTCATCATGGACGCCCGCGTCACCCCCCAACAGGTCGACCGCCGCGGCATCGGCAAACTCACGCCCGAGAAGCTCGCCGAGATCCAGGCCACCGGCAAGACCGTCGCCCTCGTCGCCCGCGCCAAACGCGCCGCCGGAGCCGTCAAACTCCGCGTCCGCGCCGAAGTCCTCGACAAGGACGACATCCTCGCCTCCATGCGCGGCACCTCCAACCTTCTGGTGCTCGAAACCGATCTCATGGGCAAGCTCGGTGTCTTCACCCTCAAGCCCGGCCTCGATCAAACCGCCTACGGCCTGTTTTCCGACCTCGTCGACATCGCGAGAAGCTTATGAAACTGATGAACACCCAGCACGGTCCGGCCGTGCTCCACGACGGCGCCGCCGTCCTCTTCAAAGAGATCAACGCGAAGCGCGGCGCGGCCCTGCCCGCTGACCTGCTCAGCCTGATCCAGTCCGGCGACCTCAGCGCCCTCCACGACCTGCGCGGCATCGAAGGCGAACCGCTCTCCGGCATCACGCCACAGTTACCCTTCACCCCGCCCAAGATCTGGTGCATCGGCCTCAACTACAAGAGCCACGCCGAGGACATCAACGCCGTCCAGCCCGAAGAGCCCGGCAGCTTCATGAAGCCCGCCTCGTGCCTCTTCCCTCCCGGAGGCGACATCGTCCTGCCCCCGGCCGAAGTCTCCAACGATGTCGACGCCGAAGGCGAACTCGGGGTGGTGATCGGCCGCCGCTGCCGCTTCGTCCCGGCCGCACACGTGCCCGAGGTCATCTTCGGCTACACCACCACGCTCGACCTCACCGCCCTCGATGTCCTGGCGAAGAACACCCGCTACCTCACCCGCTCCAAGTCCATCGATACCTTCTTCAGCTTCGGACCCGTCATCGTCACGGCCGATGAAGTCCCCGACGTCGCGGCCCTCGAAGTGATCACCGGCCACAACGGCGGCATCTGCTCCCGCGATTTCGTCCACCACATGCGGCACCTGCCCTACGAACTCGTCCGCTTCCACAGCGACTTCTTCACACTGGAGCCCGGAGACCTGATCTCCACCGGTTGCCCCAAGGGCGCCCGCATCAAGGCCGGAGATGTCGTCGAATCGCGCATCGACGGCGTAGGCCGCCTGACGGCCAACGTCACCCAAGGTGCAAGAATCCCGATCTACTGAGAGGCCCGCGCACAAGCCCGCAGCGATTGGTGACCAGGGCTCAGGGCTTAGAGGCCATCCTACAACCGCGACCTCCCCGTTGGGACGGCGGACCCCCTGGTCCGCGCGGGATCCCCCGATCCCGCACCCGCCCCAACCCGCAAACCAAGCAGGGCCACCCGCGACCTCAAAGACCTATGCCCCCAGCAGAGGCCCGCTCAGAGCCCTCACCCCAAACCCAAACAACACACACGCGGCCACCCGGTTGATCCACAGGAACGCCACCGGCGTCACCCGCTGGCGCAGCAGCGAGGCCGCCGTCGACAGAATCGCCCACCACAGCATCGAACCCGCAAAGACCCCGCCGATGAACCAGCCCGGCGCGGCAGCGCCCAGACCAGCCACCATCGCCGCGAACGCCAGGATCGTCATGGGATTCGAGACCGTCAGCAGAAACGTCGACCAAAAGCCCGAGCCCTGGGCCGCCTGCGCGCCCGGCTCACTCCGCAGCGTCTGCCACGCCAGCCAGCACAGCATCAACCCGCCAATCAGAGCCGCCGGCCGCTGCCACGAGGCCAGCAGCGTCACGCCAAACACGGCCAGTGCGCCGTAGCAGAGATCCGCCGCCGCTGCCCCCAGGCCACAGATGAAGCCAGCCCGCATCCCCCCGGCCAGCGAGCGCCGCAGCACCAGCAGTCCAATCGGACCCACCGGAGCCGCAATCGAGAAACCCAGCACAATTCCCTTGAAAAATGCGTCCATGGCAGTATGTTAGGAACTTAGGGCGGTTTTGAACAGACGGGATCGTAAGCCGAATGGAGGAAACACCATGGAATCGATGGACGCCAGAGACTGGGAGCTTTTGAAACTGTTGCAGGAGGATGCGCGCATGCCCTTCGCTGAACTCGGCCGCCGCGTGAAGCTCACCCCGCCCGCCGTGGCGGAGCGCGTCCGCCGCATGGAAGACCAGGGCATCATTCAGGGCTACACGGCCCGCATCAACCGCGCGGCGATAGGCCGGCCCCTGCGCGTCTTCCTGCGCGTCCAAGTCCCGCCCAAGGAGTACCCGAAGTTCCTGCGCATCGTACCGCTCGAACCATGTTTAGAGGAATGTCACCACGTCACCGGTGCGGAAGCCTTCGTCCTGAAAGCCTCGGTGCGCGACGTGGCGGAGCTGGAACAGCTCATTCAGAAGTTCAGTCTGTTCGGGCCCACCGTGACGTCCATCGTTCTCTCGACCCCAATGGACCGGCCGAATCCCCAGTTGTAGCCAGCTCTCACCGGCGGCGTAGAACACCAGAGTTTTTCGATCGAGCTTTGGAGCACGGCTCCTTCGGGCATGGTCTCTCGTCACGGACGGCTGGATGCAAGCTGCGCCGATAAGGACGAGATCGCCTCGCGGTACTGACGCCCTTCAAAGCGAAAAGGCCCAAAAGCGGAATAGTCACGATCCGGTCGGTGCGGCTGCGAGAAATTCGTCCATTCGGTCATTTCACCTTCATGCCGGACGCAGCAGCACAGAGGCCAGCAGCCCAGTTCACCGCAATCACACCCCAGCAGGAAGGTCTCCGAGGAGATGCCAAGGAAGTTGTCCAACGGGTCAATACTACCGAAGGCAAATACAACTCCGCCGTATCCACCGGCCGGCTGGTAGCCAAACCGGGCTTCAAACTCCGTCACCAAATCTGCGAGCAGGAGACCGTCAATGACGGGCACTACGGCAAGCTCCAGCTGCTCGGGGGGATTTAGGGCGGCGACCAGGAATGAGAGGTTTTGGATGGCCATGGCTGGTCTGGAAAGCACAAGCATAGCAGGTCGATTCATCGTTTGCGGCCACGTTGGAACGTGCAATAATTCGGTCGTGAAGCTTCTCAAGTACGTTGAGCTAAAGAGCGGCTTTTCGGACAATGGTCCGGCCTGGATTGGTTTCGTGAGACCGTCTAAATCGGGTCGAACCCTATATTTCAATGGTCGCGGGCTCGTGAAACTCAAAGGTCAACGACGCGCATCGTCCGGAGGCAATTATGTCGATGTGGAAACGCGCGAGTCCTTCTGGATCTCCGGCGTAAAAAGGAACGGGCAAGACCGTCATTGGGCCGGGTCGGGCAAAATCCTGATCGAGGCCGCTGCCGTTCATGAGTATTTGAGGGAGATCGGCACGGAAGCGCTGGACCCATCACGTTGCGAGATTGCAGACTCGATCGTCGAAACCGATATTGAGCGACTTTCGCAGCTGGCAAATTCTGGCTTGGGCTGGTAGACGGACGATTCAGATCCAGTGTCTCGCGGATTTCTGAATCACTCTGGACGGCCCAACGCAACCTTGAATGACTGTCCGCGCGAAGCCTAAGGCCTCTGTGATCCACCGGAAAACTGACTGGGCATTGGGGTGCTTGCCTAAGCGGCGCCACGCACCCGCTGGTGTCTACTTCCGAAGCCAGCTTGCCAGCCGCCATCGCTTTTGCTCCAACTTGAGCCCGGCCCTACGGCACCATCAGGTTCGGCGAGATAAATAACGACGCCGACAGCCACCGGCTCAGCCAGCCCTTCTGCTCCCGGAAATCCGCCCACTCGATCGCGCTCGAATCCCCGTCATCGGCAAAGAACCCGACGCCGCCCGACTTCAGCCGCGAATCCGTCCACTCATCCACGACATGCCCGTCGATCAGCGTCGTGAAGCGGCTCCCCCGCACCATCGCCGTAATGTTGTACCGCCGGTCCTTCTGCAGCACCACCGGCAGCGGAAGTTCCGCCCGGTCGAACGTCCAGGAGTTCAACACCCCATACCGCACGATACTCGCGCCGCTGACCTCGCCCGGCCGCGACAACAGGATCTTGGTCGCGTAGTAGTTGTCCGTGTCGCGCGCCCGGAAGGCCCAGCCCATCCCCTTGCGCTCAATGGAGGCCCGGAACTGCAGTTCGTAGTCTTTGCTGTTCAACGTAGGCCGCCATAACCTCAGTTTGCCCGGGGATACCGCATTGCCGTTCCACGACCAACCGGTGCTCCCACCCGTCCACTCCGAGAGACGGCTGCGGAAATCCGACTTTACCTGCAACGGCTGCTCGCCGGGCATATGGCTTTGCAGCCAGCTCGACCAATTGTTCGAGAAACTGGACCGCCGCGACAAGTCCCGGCTGTCCCCTGTGCTCGGCAAAGTGGTGGGCGCAGTGGTAGCCAGAGGACTGGGCCCGCCGCCTGCGTTGCTGTCGGGGAACAACAACCGCAGACCCAACATGGCGGCCAGAACCCCGAACACAGCTCCTGCCAAGGCAGTGTTGGACGACTTACCCTGCTGCGGCTGCTTTTGAGCCCCTGATCGATTCGAATCCCAGAATGGATCTTCTTCGAATTCCAAGTCCCTCATCATCGAAGCTGAGGCACGCGGCCCCCGCTTCCTGCAGCCTTCACAACAGAACTCGCGGTCCGTCAATTGCCTCAGCGGGCTGATCGGTTTCCCGCACCTTTGACAACGCATCCGCTTTCTCCGCTAACTAGCGAATAGTACCAGTGACCTTGTAGGTTCATACCCCACTAGGTGCAAAAGTTCCTCCGCCTCAGGGTTGGCCACCCCACCAGGGATCCTAAAATCCCTTAACCAACCGGCCTGCTCATCGGAATCGGTACGCTCGGCCCACACCCAGCGCCGACAAATCTATCCCATAGAGGCACACATGATCGAAGGCCCAGAGACTGGTACAGTCCATCCCGAGGTCCTTCGCATAGGCAACCTCCCGGGACCACGGATACGAGCCTCTGAACACAGGGATCATGGCTCGAACGGCGCCCGGCGGCCAGCCAAGCTCAATCGGAAGCCGCATACAACTTCGAGCCAAGTCCAGGTCTCTGGACCACGCACCACAGTCCAATGCTTCAATCTTGAATCGGTCGAAGCCGGATGAATCTTTAGTACCCCATTCGTCCGGCAGGTTGACCCCACGGTTCAGCCGCCCGCCTAACTGATGGATTCCGATTGGCTTAGGATGATTGACGTCGTTTGGAAAAAGTATCTCCAGTTTTACGGCGGGGAATGCCTTCCTCAACGCATCGCCGATGGCCGCCGCATGGGCCCGTAACCTGTTCCGAAGAAACAACACATCCTTGCCCCCATTCACCTGCGGGTCGTCGTCCGGCCCTTCGAACCGGTGCAAGGCACGCCCCAGAACCTCCGCCGCCGCCTCTGTCGTGGCCGCGTCGTAGTAAGCCATCCCCCCTAAGGGATTATCCGGGGTGCGATTGGTGAAGTACCACCACGTAAACTCGCCCATCTGCAGATCCGGCGTCAGCCCCGCCGCCGACATCAGCCCGGCTAGCTCCTTAAACACCCGGATTTGAAATGCTTGCATCCCGGGCGAGAACGAGCAGTGGGACGACCTCAGCCCCCCGAAGCTCATGTCCGTCAGCACCGCCTTTCCGTCCGGATACTGAGCCGCGAATCCCGGCGGCGGATTCACCAGTTCCATCGACACCGACGTCGTCACCTCGCGGCCCGACGCCGCGCAGAGGCGGTAGAAGTCGGAGTGCCAGGCCCGCGCCCCCTCGTTCAAGGCGTGCTCCGCCAGTTCGTCCACCACCCAGTCGCCCATCGCTCCGCCGGTCAACTGCCCCGGAGACCCGCTCACCACCGCCGTCGACTCCGCCGCCCGCTCCACCCACGCCTTCACTGGAAACTCGTACGCCGCCGACGCCGATCGCGGCCAGATCCACAGCTTCGCCTGATCCACAGCCGCCCGCACACCCACATAATTCGCGTTGATCAGGTAGGCGAAGTGCAGCGCCACGGCTTCCGGTTGTTCGTCCGACAGCACCGACTTGCCACACCTCTGCCCCCCGATATCGACGAACGCCTGGTCGCCCGGCTTGAACTCGCCGCTGAACTCCAGGCACAGTCCTGGCATCGAGCCGCCCACGCGCTTCCGCTCGTTCCACCAGAAGATCCCGAGGTACTCATTCAATGGCCCCACCGCGCCTAACTTATCCAGAATCCACAAGATACGCGCAGGCGGCAGCTTGTACGCATGGTCCGTCGAATAGTCCAGCGCCGGGGTAGGAAAGGCATTCGGGGGGGCCGCGTCCGGCACGTCGCCGGCCACCACGGCCTCCAGGAAATCGAAGTAGAACGGCGAGCCGGAGAGCGCCGTCAGCCGCACCACATGGTCTCCGGGCGCCACCCCTCTCACCGCCGGCCGGCGCGTCACCACGGCCGGCTCCGACCCCAGCAACGTATGCACGTCCCCCGCCGTCACTCCATCCACCTCCACCCGCACGCCGCCCCGGTCCCCGTACAGCGAAGTCCCCAGCCACAAATCATGCGGTTTGTCGCAGTGATACCGCACGGTCACCGACGCCCCGGCCGTCCTCGTCACCCGCGCGCAATTGTCCAGGAAGAAGCCCGACTCGGGCTGCCAGGGCCCCTCGTACAGGCACCGTTTGTCCAACGTCCCCACGCGGACGCTGTCCGGCCCCGCCACTTGCAGCCGCCGCAGCTCCTCCGGTCCGGTCACGGCCCAGTTCTCGAATTTGGCCGACCACGGCGACGCTTCATACTCCTGGCTGTCCGCCAGCCGCGGAGCCAGCGTCAGCCACATCTGCCGCACCTCCTTCAGCCCCAGCGCACCGAAGTCCAATGAAATGTGCAGCTTCGCCGTGGACGTGCCGCCCGCGAACTGCACGTGGCCGGGCCCCGCCGTCAGGCGCGAGTTCTTCGACGTACAGTACATCCGCAGGAAGTTCGCGTCGTAGCCGCCCTCCGTGGTCTCGATCCGCAAGGTGCTGCCGTCCAACTCGGCTCGCAGCGCGTAAGTCGATGCTGTGTCGTAACTTGCACCGTTGATCTGGTCCCGCAGCGCGCGGCAGACAGTCGACTCCTTCACGTGATACAGGTACTCGGCAAAGCCGCCGTCCACGTTCACCGGCACGCGCGTCCCATCGTCCAGGCGCCGCTCCAGGTCGATCATCCACGGCTCACTGCCTCGCGAGGCAACGACTTCCGGATCGGCTTCGTACCCCGGCGTGACCCCGTTGATCCTGTCGATCAGCTCCGCCACCACCTCCGCCGCGGTGTCGCCCTTGAACTCCTCATAGCCGTAGCCCCGGTCCCGGATCACCACGGAATGAATATGCCCTTCCCCCTCGGCCAAGATCTCGTGCTCGCTGCGGACCTGGCCCGGCACGATGTAGTCGAATGCGTAGTTCTGATACCAGAGTGTGACCCGGTCCCACGCATCCAGGTCCTTGCCCGCAATCTTGAACTCGGCGCGCGCGGGCGCATCGGGTGTCTCCACCACAGTCGCGTGGTCCGACAACCGCACCTGTTGCCGGCCCCCGCTCGCCAGTTCCACGTCCAGGAACGGCCAGTCGATGGTCGGGTACTTCTTCGACGTCAGGGGCATTAGCCCGGAATAGGTCACGTCGAAATCCAGCTTGAGCCCGTCAAACCGGAAATCCGGCAGGTACTTTAAATCCGGATGCTCATAGAAATTATCGGCGTCGTACAACACGACCACCGCGAAATCCGCCGCGTCCCGGAAATGGCCCGACACCGAGAACCCGCTCGCTGTCGCATGATGGACCGCCGCCGATGCGCCCAGATGATCAAAACCGCGCAGCTGCACCGTCCGGTCCGGCTGCAATTTATAAATCCTCTCCGTCATATGCAAACCTCCACGGCAGAAGATACACACTGTTTCTAAAATTCAGCTCGCCCTACCCTGCGATTTCGCCCTATCCTCTTCAAAAGACAAGGCGAGAAAAAATACGGTACCCTTGTGACTGCCCTCTACGCATGCCTCAGATTTCTGAAAAACCCATGATCCGGGCCCGGCTCCAGCGGGATACGCCCTGGGCCGCCTACGCGCTCGGCGACCTGGCGGACGGCTACTTCGAGCACAGCTCGTGGCTCCAGGCAGGCAATGCCACGGCCCTGATCTACCGCGAATTCCCTACCCCCGTCCTGTGGATGCAGGGTCAGGACCAGGACTTGGCGGACCTGGCCGGGGAACTGCCTCGGGAGCAGTCCTACATCCTCCAGGTCCAGCCCCCGGTGATCCCGCTGCTGGAACGCCGCTATCGCATGGCCTACCTCAAGCCCATGTGGCGGATGTCGCTGGATCTAAACCGCTTCCAGCCCGGAGACACCACCGGCGCGGTCCGCCTGGGGCCGCCCGACCTGGCCGCCCTGGAGAATCTCTATGCCGATGGCGAGGCCGCCGGCGAGGCGCCCGAATTCTTCTTCCCGTCGATGCTGGAACAGGCCGTTTTCATCGGCGGCTGGCACGGCGCCGAACTGGCGGCCGTCGCCGGAACTCACCTGGTCTCCACCACGGACCATGTGGCCGCCATCGGAAACGTCTACACTCGAAGATGCCACCGCGGCCAAGGCTGGGCTACCCGCCTGACCACCGCCCTGGTCCAGGAACTGCTGGGCCTAGGCATGGAGACCATCGTGCTCTCCGTCCACCAGGCCAACCAGTCGGCTGAACGCGTCTACCAACGCCTGGGATTTCAAAGACATTGCGACTTCTACGAAGGTCGAGCCACTCTCTAGGTGAACCATGCCCACTCCTGATTCCGCCGCGCTGCTCGCGGCACGCTTCGGCCCCGGTTCTTCGGCCTGCCTCTCTGTCCCCGGCCGCGTCAACCTGATCGGCGAACACATCGACTACCACTTGCTGCCGGTGCTGCCCATCGCCATCGACCGGCGCATCCATCTCGCCTTCCGCCGCCGCGAAGACCGCCACATCCGCGCCGCTTCCGACGTCTTCGGCGATCGCGAATTCGAGTGGACCACCCGCCTCCAGCCCTCCGCCGCCGGCGATTGGGAGAACTACATCAAGGCCGCCGCCCAGGCCGTGCAGCACAAGTGGGAACTGTCCTACGGCATCGACGTCGCCGTAGTCTCTGACCTGCCCCCAGCCGCGGGCTTGTCCTCGTCCTCAGCCTTGCTCACGGGTATCACCCTGGCCCTGCTCCGGGCCAATGGCCTGGACGCGAACTTCGAGGAGTTGATGGAGATCCTGCCCGAGGGCGAGTACTTCGTGGGCACGCGCGGCGGAGGCATGGACCACGCCGCCGTCCTGGCCTGCCGCGAGGGCGCCGCCCTGCTCATCCACTTCGCGCCGCTGTCCGCCACTCCGGTGCCCATCCCGGCGGATCTCTCGTTCCTCGTTGCACATAGCCTCACCACGGCCGAGAAATCCGGCGAGGTCCGCGCCGAGTACAACGCGCGCCGCACCGCCGGCTCCAGCGGCCTGCGCCAGCTTGGCTTCGATTCGTTCGGCGAGGCGCTCGCCCAGCACTCCGTGGGCAACCTCAAGTCCATGGCCGCCAGCCGGTTGCGCGATCCCGAGCAGCGCTGCTTCCGCCACGTCATCACCGAAGCCAGCCGCGTCACCCGCGCCGTCGAGGCCCTGAAAGAGGGCGATGGCCAGTCCCTGGGCTGCATCCTGAACGCCTCCCACGTCAGCCTGCGCGACGACCTGCGCATCAGCAACAACGATCTGGACGAACTTGTACTCGCGGCCGGCGCCTCAGGCGCCCTGGGCGCCCGCCTCACCGGAGCCGGCTTCGGCGGCTGCGCCGTCATCCTGTGCCGCACAGCCGACCTGGAGAAAGTGCGCGCCGGCGTCATCGAACGATACTACTCAAAGCGGTCTGGATTCGTGCCGGAAGTACACCTCCTGACCGCCACGCCCTGCGCTGGTGCATTGTATCTGTAGGAGTTTGAACATGATTCGAAAAGCGGTGATCCTCGCCGCGGGCCGCGGTACCCGGATGGGTGAATACACGGTCGACACGCCCAAGGCCATGCTGCCCGTGCGCGGGCGTCCCATGCTGGAACACGTCCTGGACGGACTCGCCTCCGTCGGCGTCGAGCGGTTCCTGGTCGTCACCGGCTACCGCCGCGAGATGGTCGAGGAGTACTTCGGGCAGTGGCGCCTGCCCATCGATTTCCGGGTGCAGGAGTCATTGGACGGCACCGGCTCGGCCACGCGCCTGGCCCGCGATTTTGCCGCGCAGGATCCGTTCCTGCTGACCTTCGCCGACATCCTCTGCCCGCCTCCGGCCTATACGCTGTGCGCGAATACGTTGACGGACCATCCGGCCACGTTGGCCGTGATGGGCGTGAAGGACGTCGACGACCCCTGGCAGGGGGCGGCAGTCTACGAAGAGCAGGGCGTGGTCACGCGGGTCGTGGAGAAGCCTCCCCAGGGCACGTCCACAACCAGGTGGAACAGCGCGGGCCTGTACTCCATGAGTCCTCAGGTCTTCCCCTACCTGGACCGTCTCGAGAAGTCCCCGCGCGGCGAGTATGAACTGACGTCCATCTTCACGATGATGCTCGACGAGGGCCGCGAAGTGCGGATCTCGGCGATCGAAGGCGCCTGGCGCGATGTTGGACGGCCGGAAGACCTGGCCGCTGCTGAAACTCTATAGGAACGTAATGATCGACGGCGTCCCCACGGGTGTGTACTGTCCCGTAAACGCCGGCAACCCGGTCTGCGCGTTGATCTTAAAGCACGTCACTGCGTCGCCGCGCTGGTTGCAGACATACAGGAACCGGCCGCTGGGATCGAGCGTGAAGCTGCGCGGATAGTCGCCGCGCGTCCACTCCTCGCCCACCCACGAGAGCGTCCCGTTCGCACCGATGCCGAACACGGCGATGGAATCGTGCAAACGATTGGCGGCATAGAGGAAACGGCCATCCGCTGAGACCGCAACCTCCGACGTGTAGTTGGTCCCGGCAAAGCCCTTGGGCAGCGAGCTGAGGGTCTGTTTCGCCGCGAGCTTGCCCGTCGCCGGATCGTAGTCGAAGGCGATCAGGGTCGAGGCCTCTTCCTGGATGCTGTAGAACCACTTGCCCTTGGGATGCCAGGCGAAGTGGCGCGGCCCGTCGCCGGAGGGTGCCTGGAAGTAGGGTGTCGCGGCGGGCACGAGCTTCCCGCCATTGAGCGTCCAGACACAGATCCGGTCGAGGCCCAGATCGGTCGAGACAATGAACTTGCCAGACGGATCCGATTGGATCATGTGGCCGTGCGTGCGATCGTGCCCACTGATGGCAAAGCTGCCAGGAGGCGCGCTGGCGGCCGGCAGATGCCCAAGCTGGCCCTGCCCTTCTTTGACGTCGGTCGCTGCGCCGAGTGACCCATTGGCCTGAACTGGAAGGACGGCCACGGTGCCGCCATGGTAGTTCGCCACGAAGACAAACTTGCCGGAAGGGTGCACGCTGAGGTGGCAGGGTCCGGCGCCGCGCGAGCTGACTGTATTGAGAACGGTGAGATGACCGGTGGCCCGATCGATGGACATCGCGCTGACCGACCCGGAGCCCTTCTCTTCCTTCGAGGTCGCGACCTCGTTGGCCGAGTAGAGGTGCTTGCCGTCCGGGTGCAGCGCCAGCGAGGAAGGGTTGGGGACGCTGGTGAGGACGTCGCGCACGGTGAGGGCGCCGGTGGCCGGATCCATCTGGAAGAGATGGATCCCCTTGCCGTTGCCGTGACTTCCTTCCGGCCCGTCGGCCTGGTTGTAAGTCCCGACATAGAGCAGATTCGATTTCGGCGTCTGGGCGGAAACGCTCGCCAGGGTTGCCGTGAGCTGGAGAAAGCTACGCCGCGAGGGAGAGAGATTCGGATTGGGCATTGGCCTAGTGCCTAGTATGCCCAATCCGGAACCGTGGATCGGATCTATCCTTCGAGCCGCCCAGAATGGGCCCTCGTGGCTCGCAAGTGCGAATGCAAAACATGGAGTTTCTTCCTGGACCACAGCCACTCTTTTTTCACGTGAACGGGATAAGTCTATGGTGGTGCCAAGTGAATCTGTGCCGCGACTGGATGCGCGCGGAGAACTCCTGCGTGCTAAGTCCGCCAACAGCCAGTCAATTCCAAGCGGCCCAAAATCGGGATTCCGCAGAAAAACCGAGCCCTGGCGTGATGTGCTCGGACGGCAGCAACCCTCACGATCAAGACTGATATATATTGATCCACTCATCATTGCAATTCCCCGTAAATTAGCTCCGCCATTCAATCATGTAAGTGCGCATACCGCAAGAAATCGCTTGACAAGTGGTTTATTCTTGCGCATACTGAGCCCGTCGCAGACCAGAGGTGCGAAGCAATCAGTCTCTTGAAAGAACATAATCTATGCTGAAACTAGGACAAGGTGCGGCAGCAAGGTTCTACATGAATTTTTTTTGCGCTGTTTGTTTCGACGGCGCTACTACCAACGCACGCACAGACCAATTCAAGCACTAAAACCGAGATCAACGGCTCTGAACACCCGGATCTCGTGCCTGATCGAGAGGCGTATATGGTTCTTTTTCTCACTATGTCAGACCGTTCGACCGTCCCCAAGAACGACCGTCTCTTTCGTTTGCAGGATGGCGGGCTAGGCTCCGTCGAGGCAGGTTTGATAGTTAGTGCCTCGAATGAATTTCGTAGCTCATACGACTCGATCATGCTGCGCGTGAAGACAATCAAATAGAAAAATCTTTCCCGGCCCCTCCCACAGTCCGTATTCGTTCAATTTGACGCTCTTTTCGCCGAAGGGTGGACAGGCCTCGAAAAGACAAGGGCCGCGCTTGAGCGGGGCCTTGGACAGGCGGGAAGCGCACGGCTGAGGAGTTTCGTAGACACCAAAATTAAGCCTAATATGGTGGTCGTCCCGGGACAATAGAAGAGAGTAGATAGAAATGTCGCAACGGACTATTCTCCCACTAATTATTTCCACAGCGATACTTCTGCAACTCTCAGCTTCTCCTCCAACTGAAACCACATGCGCCGGCTATACTTACAATAAGACGCTAACAATTGAGAGATCATCTGACAAACTGAAGGTTATCGCAACATCCACCATCGGCGGATATAATCCTTGCTCGTTCTACACATATGTTGATCTAACTAGGCCATCTGGCGGACCGCCGGCAAGAGAGGAAAGCCCAGGGGACTACATACCTGGACTCGCCCAAGCGACTGTCCAGCTACCAATTCTCGACGCTACCGGAACATATGCAACAAGCAATTTCTGGAAGGTACAGGATGACAGCGTCTACCCACCATATCTCTATCTGCCAACCACCGAGCAGAAAGACCTGGCGGTGGCTCCGATTATCTCTACAGTGACGCCAAGCAATGCATCGCAGCGATCTGGTGTTCAAATGGTGATATCAGGACTCGCCTTCGGCACCAGCCCCACGGTGAACATCGACGGGGCCTCAAGCATCAATGTCGCTAGCGCGTCGAGCACTTCAATCAACGTCAGCTTTGACAGTAGTAACATGTCAATGGGGGCACACAACGTGACCGTCACCAACAACCTAACCAGCAATTCAGCGACATTTACGGCAAGTTGCATCGAACCAACTGGTTTCCATCAGACAGTTGGAACGCCGGCACCTCAGGGATGGCTATACTTCAGGTATGAATGGGTCTCGCCAACAGGGAATCTCGCGGATCTGAACAGATGCTCAATCCGCGAAGTAGTGCGTTACCCAAGCGGATCAGTCTATTACCCTCCCAGCCCACCGTGGCCGACTGATGCTGGCTTCATAAACCCCACGATATACCCACCTAACGACGGGAGGCCTGCCTCATACGGTTTTATGGAGGACCAGCACAAGTTAAGTTCAACAATGCAGTTTGCTAAGCCATATAGTACGAATTCATTCGTGGCATCACAAGACTACGAGTTCAGGTGTACGTGTGGATCAAATACGGACTGGACCGTTATAGGTGGGTTCCGCGACATCCAGATCGTTCGCTCTATCACGAACGAAAGCGGTCGCTGGCAGTACAAAATTGAGAAAAGCGGAGTATCCAATACCTATGACCTTCCATAACTATTCCTGGATCGGCTTGCCGCTTCGTTTGATTGGCGTCGCCGGATTTGTTCTCCTGCCGGCCATGGTTCTTCTTGCGCAGGAGACGGCGATGCCAGGAAGGGCGCGCATTTCCTACACGCTGGGACGAGCCGAAATCTCAGTCGGTGAACCGGTGGATGTCATCGTGCGATTCGAGAACCTTGGCGCCAACGACTTGGATCTGGAAACCGGTGATAACGGAGTTGGCAACTTCGTCTGGACTGTCGCTAGCCCTGACGGGAAGCCGGTGGAATACCCATACCACCCACCTTCTGGCGACACTGCGAGTTTTCCATTTCCCGTGCTGGGCCGAGGCACCGCCCGGCTGCAGCTCATCCTGGACGAGCGAACTCCGTTCCGCGAGCCGGGCCGGTACATTCTCACCATCCGTCATCTCCCGAGCGGCTCCGAGGGCTCGCTCTCCCTGCTCGTTGAACCTCGTAACGAGCAGAAGCTAACCGAACGATGCCGGCAGCTTGTCCGAGATCTGAAGGACGCGCGTGATGAATCCGAAAGGGCGATACTTCTCGGCCGACTGTGTGCGTTCCATGATCCGGTCGCCGTGCCGTTTATCCTGGAAGGCGTGAAGTCCAGCCAGTCCCCGAACGACTTCGCCATGGTGTCGCTGGCCAAATTCGACACACCCGACGCCATTCAGGCAATGCTCGACATTCTGGACCGTACGAAGGGCTCGTCCCATAATCATGCTTGGTCGCTAACTTACGGGCAGGCTGTGCGGATCAAAGATACCGCCCGGCGAGAGCAGATTTTGGCAAGACTTCTCAGAGAGTGCACAACAGCGCCGGAGCACCCGTCAGGATGCCCGGCGCCGCCGGTTCAGCAGCGGTAGGAGCAAAGAGGGAGCTATTCCCACAACCGGCGGATCACGAGGATCAGGATGGTGCCGCTGACCGCCAGGGTCGCCGTCAACATCATGACGTAGTCCATGCGGCCATACAGGAAGTTGCCGACCAGGAACAGGCCGGACCAGATCACGGAGACGCCGGTGACCCAACCCACCATGGCCAACGGGATGTTGTCCTGGCGAGCGTAGGCGGCGGCTTCGGTCGGGTCCACACCGGCTTCCCGGCGGATGGTGGTCCAGCCGGGCCCGATGGGGTGCACCAGGCGGTAGAAGCTGATCAGCTTGTCGTGGTCGGTCTGGGGTCCGAAGAGGGCCGTGATGACCCAGCAGAGCGTCGTGAAGCCGATGGTGAGCAGCAGTTCCTTGTAGGTGCCCAGGACGATGCCGTTCTTGTGCAGGATCAGGAACGCGATGGAGGCTCCAAAGGAACTGATCATGGCGACGATTTCGCACCATGCCGTGATGCGCCACCAGAACCAGCGCAACAGGTAGAGCAGGCCCGTACCGGCGCCCACCTGCAACATGATGTTGAAGTTGTCCTGCGCCGTCTGCAGCACGAACACCATGGCCGAGGAGACGACGAAGAGCAGGATTGTCGCCCAGCGGCCGGCTTTCACGTAATGCTTTTCCGTTTCGCCGGGCTTCAGGAAGCGGCGGTAGAAGTCGTGGACCAGGTAAGACGCGCCCCAGTTGAGGTGCGTCAGGATCGTCGAGGAGTTGGCCGCCACCAGGCCGCCCACCATCAGGCCGATGAAGCCGGTGGGCAGGAACTTGAGCATGGCCGGATAGGCGATGTCGTGGCCGACCAGCGATGGATCGACGTGCGGGAAGGCTTTCTGGATGTCGGAGAGTTCGGGGTAGATGATCAGCGAGGCCAAGCCAACGATGATCCAGGGCCAGGGGCGCAGGATGTAGTGGGCCAGGTTGAAGAAGAGTGAACTGCCGAGCGCGTCCTTCTCCGACTTCGAGGCCAGCATGCGCTGGGCGATGTAGCTGCCGCCGCCGGGTTCGGCGCCAGGGTACCAGACCGCCCACCATTGCACGGTGAGGGGGATGATGAACACCGCCAGGGCCAGATCCCAACTACTGGTGAAGTCGGGCAGGACGTTCAGGTAGTTGAGGCCGCCGGGCCCGACCTTGTGGGAGAGCTTCTCCACCAGGCCAGCCATGCCGCCGACTTGCGGCAGCTTGAGGGCGAAGTACGCCGCGGCGATGACGGCCGTCATCTTGATGAAGAACTGGATCATGTCGATGACCAGCACGCCCCACAGGCCGGAGTGGGCGGCGAAGACCACATTCAGCAGGCCGACGGCGAGCAGCGTCTGCCAGCGGCTCATGCCGAACAGGACACTGGCGATCTTACAGGCCGCCAGGTTCACCGAAGCCATGATGATGCAGTTGAAGAACAGGCCGAGGTAGACGGCGCGGAAGCCGCGCACGGCCGAAGCCGCCTTGCCGGAGTAGCGGACCTCGTAGAATTCCAGATCCGTCAACACGCCGGAGCGGCGCCACAGGCGGGCGTAGAAGAAAACAGTGGAGACGCCGGTGAGCGTGAACGCCCACCATTGCCAGTTTCCGGCCACGCCCTGGGTTCGAACGAAGTTAGCAACCAGGTTGGGGGTGTCGGAGGAGAAGGTGGTGGCGACCATGGAAAGGCCGGCCAGCCACCAGGGAACGGAGCGGCCCGAGGCAAAGAACTCCGCTGTACTCTTGCCCGATCGCTTGCCAAAAAAGAGTGCCGGAACGAAGCAAATCAGGATCGACGCAAGGGCAATCACCCAATCCAGAGGACCTAGAATCATAAGAACTCCCTGAACGGCTGAGAATAGCGCATGGGCGGGGTAAAAGCCAATGCGATCATCCGGTTGGTCCGCGCCCAACCCCTACGTAATCAGGGAGAAGGCCTTCTTCATGGCGTTGACGGTGGTCTGCAGGGCCTCATCCGGCGGCATGGCGCGCAGGGCGGCGTTGAAGGGCTCGCAGCGCACGGGCGCGTCGCAGCCGATTTTGTTCAGGGCGTTGAGGAAGTCGGCCACGGCGATGACACCGGTGGCGCAGGGGATTTCGCGCTTGCTGTCCACCTGCTGGTCGACGGGCACTCCGGCCGGGGCGTCGTTGAGGTCGACGGAGATGACGTCCTTGTTGGCCAGGGAGTGGATATCGGCCACTGTGTCTCCGGCGGTGTACCAGTGCCAGCTATCCATGAGGAAGCCGATGTTAGGTTCGCCGGTGGCGGCGATGAGTTCCTTCATCTCCTTCATGGTGTGAACGAAGGCGTAGCGGCGCGCGGTCCAAAGTGTTTTCGGGCCGACGTACTCGAGGCCCAGGCGCAGGCCGTCCCCCTTGAGGATGCGGGCGCACTCCTTCAGGCGGCGCGCGTGGATGTCGAAATTCTCGCGATAGGTGAGGGTGTCGCTGTTGGGGGAGAGCCAGGTGCTGACACGCGTGACGCCTGCCTTGCGCAGGGCGGCGCTGCGTACGGGCAAGTCCTTCAACCCTTTGGCGAACTCCTCGTCCGTTTTGCGAAATTCGACGGGCAGGCCGGCGTTGGCCCACACAATCTTCTTCGCCTTCATGTCGTCGAGGAAGCGCTTGAGGGCGCTCTCGTCCTGGGCGGCGAGCCAGGCTGAATCGGCGGTGACGGATTCAAAACCGAAGCGGGCGGCATAGGCCAAAGCCTCGGGCTGTGAGGCCTTTACGCCGATCGAGCCGCAGTCCAGGTGGATGGTCATCCGGGTGCGGCCGGATGCCATTGCCGCGGGCACCAGGGCGGTGGTGGCCGCCAACATTTCGCGCCGGGTCATGGAATTTCCTCCAAAGTGTGTTCCTGTCGGGAAAGTCTATCGCATATGCTGGAAGACTATAAGCGCTCCGCCATGAGTTTATCCCTCGGTCAGATACTCTTGCGGGTGGAGGATCCAGGCACGCCAGTGGTGTGGCTGGACCCAAGTATCCCGGACAGTCTCTGGGCTAGCCTCCCCGCGGCTCTGCATCGCGCCGGTTATTCGGTGCTGAATCTCGATGGAACCACGCCGGTCACGGATGCGGCCTCGCTACTGGAACGATTCGCATCGGCCGCGCCGGCGCCTGCCTTGCTGAGCGCCGATCTGTCAGCGCTGCGACAGAATCTGCTGCGCCTGCCGAACGACTCGCACATGGGGTGGGTGGTGCTGTTCCGGGCTCCGGAACAGTTGCGCCAGAACAACGAAGCGATCTTCGAGGAGCTGCTGGAGATTCTGGAGTTCATCCACGAATCGCGCTATGAGATCCATCAGCGCATGTTCAAGCTGATTGTGCGGGACTGAAGACGACCGGCACGAACAGCGGCCCGCTCCACTCATCTCCGGCGTTGAGCCGGAGTTCCACATTGCCCTCCGGCGCATCCAGCGGCACGGTGTAGTCGAGGCGGTACACGCCGGGCAGGGCGGTGGCGATGGGGGTCACGGGCATGTAATTCGAGGCCATGGCCAGGGCGAGCGGTGCGGCCGGCAGGTCTCCGGCAAGAGCGCCCAGGCCCGTGGCAAAGACGTCCGAGGCGGCGCCAGGCGCCACCGTGAGTTGCGGATCGAGCGGGAACAGCGCCGGAGCCAGGGTGGCGATGCGCACCTCCGTCTCCGCCAGTCCATTCGGCGTCTCCACCTGGAGGCGCACCACCACGGAGGCCGAATAGGGAACCTGGAACTGCGCGGTGACCGCGTTGGAATCGATCACGTCCTGCAGTTGTCCGTCGCAGCGCAGGCGGACCGGCCGGTCTGGTGAAAAGTGGTAGCCGCGCAGGACGGCAAGAGAACCCGGAGCGAGAGCCGGCCGCTGGTCAGCGGCGTTCACCAGATCGCGGATCGCGGGTGGGGGCGCAATCTCCACCCGGTCGAATTCGAGCCGGTTCGCATCGAGGGCGCTGACCACCATGCGCAGCCCGTCGATGTGCACCTTCACATATTCGAAGACCGAGGCGCCGTAGGCAGTGAGCGGGTGGACGTAGAAGGGGTAGAGTTTGGCTCCGCCGCCACCGGTGATGATGTAGGTGGTGCCCGCGCCGCCCTGGGCCGGCTGGCCGTCCTTTACCGGGCAGGTGCGCTGATAGAAGTGTTCGTGGCCATTCAGCACGAGCGGCACGGAGTAGCGTTCGCAAAGGGTGGCCAGGCGCTCGCGCGAGAGGGCGACAAAGGGATCGTCCCGGTGGAGACCCGCGGTGTAGGCCGGATGGTGGAAGAGGATAACCCGCCAGAAGGAGGTGCTGTCGCGCAGTTGCTGCTCCAGCCAGGGCAGCATGCGGTTGGTATCGGGATCCGGCAGCACGGGATCGTTCGAATCCACAGAGATGACGTGGACGGGGCCGTGCTGGACGGAGTAATAGCTCCACTGGTCGTCGGGCCCGAGGCGCAGCTTCATGTAGGGCCGCAGGCTGTCGGTGTAGTACTCGTGATTGCCCGGAGCGGAGTAGAAGGGGATGCGGGCCATCTGGGCCGCATAGGGCTTCAGGTAGGCCTCGCGGAGATCCGTGAAGCTGCCCGCGGGATACCCCATATCTCCGACATGGAGTACAAAATCCGCATCGGTCTCCTGCTGCATCGCGGCGGCGACGGCATCCTGCTCGGGCAGCCTGGAGCCGGAATCGCCGAGAGCGAGAAAGGTCGCGGTGGGGCCATGCGGGCCGGGTGTGCGGAACGTGCCGGAACCGGCCGGAGCGCTGTTCCATTCCAGCTTGTACTGGATGTCGGTTTCAGGCGGAAGGTCGGGCAGGCGGGCGATGAGCAGTTCTAGCTCGGAGTCGAGTCCGGTGATTTGGGGGGGGAGAGGCCGGACCCCGATTTCGAGCTGTGACCATTCGCCATCGCCGGCCTGCCACGAGAGCAGTCCGGAGCCCGGTTCGGTGAGAACCCAGAGCAGCGAGGCTCCGCCGCCGGGCAGAAACTGGAGGCGCGCGGTGGAGGCCTCAGGCGCGGCGCGCAGCATACGGGAGCCGGCCATTCCGGCCAGCAGGGCCTTGAGGAAAAGCCGGCGCCCGTGATGTGTCATTGCGTCACAAAACCTGTCTGGGCAGGCGCTTACTGAACCCGGCTATCCGGCTCCTGGTTCTGGACACCCTCGGAGGCCAGTGCCTCCTGAATGAAGGTGAAGCGGCTGCGGATCGAGAAGATCGTCCAATCCAACGCCTCATCATACTCCGCCTGCGTGTAGGGTTTGTTCTTATCTTCAATCGCGGAGGCTTTGGTCAAGGCGATGGCCTGGGCGGTCAAGCGGTCGAGCCAGCCGTCCTTGCCGCCCGCCAGGCGGTTCACCTCGTTCAGATGGAAGAGGAAGCGCTGCTTCAGCTCAGGCACCTGGAGGGCGGTGTGCAGGATGACGTTCTCATCCAGCCGGGCGAAGATGGGTTCGTCCCAGTAGTTCAGGGCGGCGCTCTTGTCCCAGGGAATGAACTCGAAGGGCGTGCCGGCGCCGGCCTGGTAGAGGTAGAAGTTGTTCGAACCGACCACCCCGGCGAGGCCGTCGATCTCACCCAGGTAGGTCTCGACGGCCACATGGCGCAGCAGTCGGTTGATATCCAGGTGGGAGGCGATGTCGTCGACAAAGGTCTCGGGCGTGGTGGAGTTGACCGCCTTGATGAAGGCTATCAGCTCTCCGGTATTGGGCGTTTTCTTGTTGGTTTTCAATTCGAAGGGATCTGGAGAATAGGCGGCAGGGTCGTCGCCAAGGTCCTCGAAGTGATAGATGTTGACGAGGTTGTACTCGTACAGCCAGCCTGTATTGGTGTAGAAATTGCGAGCCAGAAACGGGGTGTCGATGTCCTCCACCAGCAGGAAGAGCCCCTGGTATTCGCCGTTCACATTCACCCGGGCAAAGGCGCTGCGGGGGGCGGGCACGCCGGCCCGGCGGAACATCTGCATGCTGAGGTAGTCGCGCAGCATGGGCGGATCCTGGATCATGTTGATCAGCACCAGGGATTTCTGGAGAAGAAACCTGGCGCCATCCACGTATTTATCGATTGAGATTTTCAGCGACGGCTTCACGCCGGAACGGCTGCTGCTGCCGCGGCTGCGGACGGCGACATCAGTGACAGTGATGCCGCTCCAGCTCATGGTGGCTTTGTAGTTGGTGTCTTCGGTGTAGTTCTGCTTCAGGAGCGCCCAGTCGTCCGGACTCATCGTGAGATCGAATTGATGGAGAACGCTGGAGTCATAGAGTTTGGTGGAGCTATCGATGACGGAATCCGGTACTTGAGCCAGGAGGCTGCCCGGGCAGAACGAGGCAAGCAATCCAATCAGTATTAAATTGTTTATTTTCATTGGCTTACCGTAAGAATTAAGACGGCAATATCCGAAAAAAGGTTGCGCGGCTTGTGATGTGATCTTTGTCGCGTTGCCGGACCAAGCTAGCGCCTGCTATCTTAGTAGGTGCTATGTTAGCGGACGCTAATTTCGATACTCCAGTCGTGGGGAAGCAGCGGTTGCGCAGTGGAGAGCGGCGGGCAGCCATTCTCCGAACGGCGGTGGAGCTGTTTGCCCAACGAGGCTTCCGGGGTACGACGACGCGGGAACTGGCTTCGGCCGTCGGCGTGAGTGAGCCGGTGCTGTACCAGCATTTCGCGACGAAACGGGAACTTTACACAGCCATCGTGGACCACATGGTGGCTGAGGCATCGCTTACCTTCGACGCGAGCATGCGCAAGGTGGACGGCGAGCAGGACGATGTGGGATTGCTAATGGCGCTGGGGGAAGTGATCCTCGGCTGGTATCTGGACGATCCCGCGCAGATCCGCCTGCTGATGTTCAGCGGGCTGGAGGGTCATGAACTGGCGGAGCTGTGGCATGAGCGGGCCACCACACAATTCAAAGCCTTTGTGGCGTCCTATATGGAGCGGCGGATCAAGGACGGCGCTTTTCGCGGTTTTGACCCGCAGACCTTATCTTTCGCCTTCGTGGGGCCGATTGCCCACTATGGACTGGTTTCGACTGTGTTCCGCTGCCCCCTGCCGGAACGCCCACGGAACGAGATCGTCCGAGAATTCGTTGATCTTTTTTTGAATGGCATCCGCCCCCGTGCGGAAGGAGACCTGTAGTATATGTCGCGTGCCTTTTCCCTGGCCCTTCTTCTCATTTCCATCCTGTTAGCCGCCGGCTGCGGCAGGAAAGATCCGCAAGCAGCCAAAGCGACGACAGCACCAGACCCCATTTCGATCAAGACCGCACCCGCTGTGGCACAGACGGTGGAACGCGCCATCATGGCGACGGGTTCGCTGCAGCCCGATGAGACGACGACGGTGAGTTCCGAGGTGCCGGGCCGGATCACGAAGCTGAACTACGACTTTGGACAGATGGTGAAGAAGGGCCAGATCCTGGCCGAGCTGGATACGCAGGAGTTGGCGCTGCAAGTGGAGCGCGCGCGCGGATCATTGGCGCAGGCGATGGCGCGGGTGGGCATCGATCCAACGAAGGAAGAGATTCCGGACACGACGCCGCAGACCCGCCAGGCCAAGGCGCAGATGGAAGACGCGAAATCGAAATATGAGAACGCGGCCAAGCTGGTGAAGACGGGCGACATCAGTACGGAGCGGTTTACTGAGCTGGAAAAAGCGTATCGGGCCCGATGGGCGGCTTTGGAAGCGACGCAGGACGAACTGCGCACGCAACTGGCGGCGATCCGCTCGCTGCGGGCCGATGTGAAGCTGGCCGAGAAACGGCTGCGGGACGCGACGGTGGTGGCTCCGTTTGATGGCATCGTGCAGATGAAGCACGTGTCGCCGGGCCAGTACATCAAGGAAAACGTGGCGATCTACACGGTGGTGAAGGCGACGCCGCTGCGGCTGCGGGCGGAGATCCCGGAGTCGGCTGTGTCTGAGATCCATGTGGGCACGACGCTGGAGTTCACGACAGAAGCGGTGCCAAACGCGACGTTCAAGGCCGTGGTGCGGGAGTTGAATCCGGCGCTGGACAACCGTTCGCGGACGCTGACGGCGGAAGCGCGGCTGCTGAATGGCGATGCGCGGCTGAAGCCGGGTTCGTTCGTGCAGGTGCGCCTGGTGACGAACAAAGCCTACCCGGTGATCGCGGTGCCGAAGGATGCGGTCTACACGGTGGCCGGACTGAACAAGTTCTTCTCCATCGAGAACGGCAAGGCGGTGGAGCACAAGATCCCGCAGATTCTGGGTTCCAACGGAATGGTGGAGATGCCGGAAGGCACCATCGCGGCCGGCGCCCAGGTGGCGGTCTCCAATCTGCCGATGCTGACGAACGGCGCGCCGGTGCGGACGGCCGGTCAGAACTAGCCGGAGGCGCACCAGAATGCAAAGACTAGCAGAGATCTGCATCAAGCGGCCTGTTTTCGCCACCATGCTGATTCTGGCGTTGATGGTGGTCGGCATGGCCAGCTACCGCCAGTTGGGCGTGGACTATTTCCCCAAGGTGGAGTTTCCGTACGTCAACATTACGACGACCCTGGCCGGCGCCTCGCCGGAAGAGGTGGAGACGCAGGTGACGAAGCCGTTGGAAGAGGTGGTAAACACCATCAGCGGCATTGACGAATTGAACTCGACGTCGGCTGAAGGTGTGTCGATCATCTCCATCGCGTTCCTGCTGGAGAAAGATCCGGAAGTGGCGGCGCAGGAGGTACGGGACAAGATCAACACCGTACTGGGCCAATTGCCGAAGGACGCCAAGTCGCCCATTGTCGAGAAAATCGCCACGGATGCCTCACCCGTGTTGAATGTCGTGGTGTCGGCCAATCGCGATCTGCGGGAGATCACGAAGCTGTCGGATGACGGCCTGAAGAAGAACATCGAATCGATCAGCGGCGTGGGCCAGGTGCGTTTCGTGGGTGAGCGCAAGCGGCAGATCCAGGTGGTGGTGGACGGCGAGAAGCTATATTCCTACAACCTGAACATCGAGCAGGTGCGGGCGGCGCTGGCAGCGCAGAACATCGAGATTCCCGGCGGGCGCATCGATGAAGGGAATCGCGAACTCTCGCTGCGCACGATGGGCCGCGTGGAGCGGCCGGTGGATTTCGAGCGCATCGTCGTGGGCAACCTGAACGGCGCGCCGATCCGCGTGGCGGACATCGGGCAAGTGGTGGACGGGTTTGAAGAGCCGCGCTCACTGGCCCGGTTGAACGGCGAGAGCGCGGTGGTATTGGCGGTCCGCAAGCAGTCGGGCACGAACTCGCTGGACGTAATCGCGGCGGTGAAGACGCGCATCGAGCAATTGAAGAAGTCGCTGCCGCCGGATTTCAAGATCACCTACGCCCGCGACCAGTCAGGGTTCATTGAAGCGGCGTTTGAAGCGGTGCAGGAGCACCTGGTGCTGGGCGGCGTGTTCGCCGGCATCATCGTGATGCTGTTCATTCGCAACTGGCGCTCGACGCTGATTGCGGCCATTGCGATTCCGACATCGATCATCTCCACGTTCACGCTGCTGAACTACATGGGGTTCACTCTGAACCAGATCACCATGCTGGCGTTGACACTGGTGGTGGGCATCGTGATCGACGACGCTATCGTCGTGCTGGAGAATATCTTCCGCTACATGGAAGAGAAGAACATGTCGGCGATGGAGGCCGCGGTGCACGGCACGCGGGAGATTGGCCTGGCGGTCATGGCGACCACGTTGAGCCTGATCATCATCTTCATCCCGATCGCGCTGATGCCCGGCATCGTGGGCCGGTTCATGTCGAGTTTCGGCTACACGGCGGCGTTTGCGATCGGCATCTCGCTGCTGGTGAGCTTCACGCTGACGCCGATGTTGTGTTCACGGTTCCTGCGCCTGGGCAAGAAGGATCACGACACGAAATCCGGCTTCTTCCACAAGTACATGTCGATGCCGTATCACGAGATGCTGGCGTGGTCGCTGCGCCACCGCTGGGTGATCGTCGTCGTTTCGGTGCTGGTGGTGCTTTCGACGGGTCCGATGATGAGCCGCATGGGTGTGGATTTTCTGCCTGTCGAGGACCAGAGCGAGTTCGAAGTCTCGGTGCGCATGCCGGTGGGCAGTTCGCTGGAGGGCACCACGCAGGTAATGGCGCAGATCGAGAAGGACATCCAGGTGTTGCCGGGCGTGCGCGACCTGCTCACCACGGTGGGCGCGGATCAGCGCCGTCAGGTGGATCGCGGGTCGATCATCGTCGAGCTCGTGGATACCAACAAGCGCAAGGAGAGCCAGCGCGTGCTGATGGACATGACTCGCGACAAGCTGAAGAAGTATAAGGACCTGATCGTGGGCGTCCAGTTGCCGTCGCTAATTTCGGGCGGCGCGGATCGCGACTTCATGTACTCCATCCAAGGTCCGGACCTCGGCAAGCTGGAGCAGTACGCCAAGCGGCTGATGACGAAGCTGAATTCGATTCCGGGCATGGCCGATCTGGAACTGACCTATGAGTCCGGCAAGCCGGAAGTGCGGGTGCAGATCAATCGCGACAAGGCGGCTGACCTGAATGTGAACGTGGCCCAGGTGGCGAACGCGATGCGCGTGCTGGTGGGCGGCGACGACCAGGTGACGACCTATCGCGAAGGGGACGACCGTTATGACGTGCTGCTGCGCGTCTCGAAGCCGTTCCGCAACTCCCAGCAGGCGTTGGAGCGGCTGTTCGTGCCATCGGCGACGCTGGGCAATGTGCCCATCTCGAACGTGGCTTCGATGGAACTGGGTACGGGTCCGACGTCGATCGACCGCTGGAACCGCCAGCGGCGCGTGCTGATCCAGGGCAGTCTGAACAAGGGCCTGGCGCTGAGCGACCTGTTGAACACGGTGAGCGAGGAGATGGTCAAGATGAACCTGCCGCCGGAGTACCGGCACGGGGCGGTGGGCCGGTCGAAGGAACTGGGCAAGGCGGTGACGAACTTCCTGTTCGCTTTCCTGCTGTCCATCGTGTTCATGTACATGATTCTGGCGGCGAACTACGAGAGCTTTGTGGATCCGATTACGATTCTGCTCAGCCTGCCGCTGTCCATTCCGTTTGCTTTGTTGAGCCTGTTCCTGGCGGGCGAGAACTTTTCGGTGGTGTACACCTCGCTGGGCATCCTGGTGTTGTTCGGCATCGTGAAGAAGAACTCGATTCTGCAGGTGGACCACATCAAGGGGTTGCGGCGCGAAGGCGTGCCTCGCCTGGAGGCGGTCTTCCGCGGCTGCGACGACCGGTTGCGGCCGATCCTGATGACGACGGCGGCGCTGATCGCGGGCATGCTGCCGCTGGCCTTCGGCTCGGGCGCCGGCGCTGGTACACGCCGCACGGTGGCCATCGTCGTGATCGGCGGCCAGGCCATGGCGTTGATTTTGACGCTGGTGGTCACGCCCGTGGCCTATACGTTGTTTGACGACATGGGCGAGTTCTTCAAGCGCCGTACGCGGCGCAAGGAAGTGATCCAGCCCGTCACGGCGATGCTGCTGATCCTGCTGCTGATCGGGGCGGCTCCGCTGCGCGCGCAGCAGAAGCCGCAGGATCTGACGTTCCCGCAGAACGCGGAGATGACGAAGATCCTGGAAGAAGTCTCCAAGGCCGAGCGCGTCGGCGTCAGCGGCACACAGCATCCCCTGTCGCTGCAGGAAGCCGTGCAAATGGCGCTGAAGAACAACCTGGAAATCGAACTGGAGCGCACTACGGTGGCGACTTCGGTGGCGGGCCTGAAGGGCGCTCGCGGCGCTTTCGATTCCGTGGTGCTGTTCGCGCCCTCCATACAGGCGAACAACTCGCCGGCGGCCAGCAGCCTGGCGGCGGCGAACGGCAAGGTGAGCGAGCACTACCTGACCAACAACCTGTCGGTGAAGCAGAAGACTCCATGGCAGGGCCTGTCGTTCCATGTGGATTTCGACAACCAGCGGCAGAGCACGAACAACCCGTTCGTCTCGCTGAATCCGAACTTCACGTCGCGGCTGACGGCCGGGTTCTCGATGCCGCTGTGGCGTTACCGGGACCTGGACAACGACCGGGCCGTGCTGAAGATCCGGGCGAAGCAGAAGCAGCAGTCGGAGACGGATTTCGAGACCCGGGTGATCGACGTGATTGCGCGCACGCAAGCGGCGTACTGGGATCTGGCGGCTTCGATTGAAGACGCCGTGGTGGCGGCCGATGGCGTGCGGTTGGCGCGCGACCAGCATGAGCGCAACCAGCGGCAGATTTCGGCGGGCACGCTGGCTCCGGTGGAACTGGCGGCTTCGGAAGCGGAGCTGCAACGGCGCATCGACAACTACGTCACGGCGATCGGCATTGTGACCAGCGCGGAGAACGAACTGAAGGTGATCCTCACGCCGGACCGCAACGATCCGTTGTGGAACGACCGGCTGATGCCCTCGGAGCGCACTACGCTGGAGACGCCCATCGACGACCTGAAGCAGGCCATGACCATTGCGCTGGAGAAGCGGACGGAACTGCGGTCGCTGGAGCTGCGGACCCAGCAGAACGACGTCCAGAAGGATCTGGCGCGCAGCGGCACGAAGCCGCAGGTGAACCTGAACGCGAACTACATCAATTCGGGTTTAGCGGGCACGGTGCCAGCGACGTCGAGCGGTGGATTCGCGGCGGCGTTCTCTCCGCTGTTTGGACGGGTCAATGACCTTTCCGCGGTCGCGGGGCTGCCGCCGCTGCCGGCGATCAGCCTGGGCGGCTCGGTTCCGGCGTCCTTCGTGGGCGGCTATGGACAAGGGCTGTCGAACCTGTTCAGCGGCAACTACCAGTCCGTGCAGGCGGGTTTGAGCATTGAATGGTCGCCTCGCAATCGTACGGCGGAAGCGCAGTATGAGCAGACCGCGATCACGGAGAAGCGGCTGAAGCTTACGCGGATGCAGTTGGAACAGGGCATTTCGGCCCAGGTGCGGAATTCACTGCAGGCGCTGGAAACGGCGCGCCAGCGGATGGAAGCGGCCCGCGCCGCGGAAAAGGCCGCCGCGGAGAAGATGGACAGCGAGATCCGGCTGTTCCAGACGGGGGAGAGTACGAACTTCCTGGTGCTAACCCGGCAGAACGAACTGCTGGATACAAGGCGCCGGCTGGTGGGCTCGTTCCTGTTGAGGAATAAGGCGGTGGCGCGGCTGCAGCAGGTGCTGGGCACGACGCTGGAAGCCAACAAGGTGGAACTGCACTAGGCAGAAAACGGTTTGGGACCGGCGCCGTTCCAGGAACACCGGTCCCGACTGATCCCACTTAGCGGTACGTACCTTAGGAACGAAAGAACCGAAGGTGAGACCCCTTGCCTGGATTAGACCTCGGTACGCGAGCCAGGGAACAACAGAAGCAAACTTTATTTTGCGGTGGAGCGCAGCATCCAGGCAGCCTTGTCGTGGAGCTGGAGAGCGCGGGTGAGCAGATCGGCCGTCCCGATATCGCCTGCTTCGCTCAGTGCGGGCACCCATTCGGTGCGCATCTGCGCGCTGAGGCTTTCGTGAGCATCGGCCAGGGCATCCAGCATGTGGCTGGTGCTTTCAGCGGTGGTGAGATCGAGGCTGACCTGCATGGGAGCCACGCCACCGAGTGAGCGGATCCGCTCAGCCACCTCGTCGACCAGTTCCTGGAGTTCGTCGTACTGAGCCTCAAAGAGTTTGTGGAGGCTCGGGAAAAGAGGGCCCTCTACGTTCCAGTGGTAGTTCCACGTACGGAGCAACAGGGCCAGTTCGCGTTTCAGGACGATGTTTAAGGTTTCCATAGCTCTCCCTATTGGATATTGCAAGTCATTTGCAAGTTGCAGGTCGAATACCGTTGTGAACTAGACTGAGCGAGTACGCATGTTCTCGGCGGGTGCTGTCAGGGATGACGCTTGGTGATCTGGCGTCCATTCCGGCACGGAGGGGAGGAGCATGATCTAAGCCACCTCCATCCGGCCACTATCACCTATGCGCAGGAAGCTAAAGGCGGCAAGCCCGCGCGTTGCTATACCGTCGACGTGATCTTCTCCATGCACTGCTTCACGCGGGGCATCAAGGCCGGTGAATGTCCGGATCCGAACCTGTGCTATCGCGACGATCGTGAAACGCGCGTTTTCGACTTCCAGCGCTACGAGCTTTCGCATCAACTGCCGGACATCGTCAGAGGCCTGTGCGGGCGCAAGGTCTACCACTCCGGCAAGGGCAACTTCTTTACGATCGAAATCGTCGACAAGCGGACTGGCGCCCGGCTGGAATACGAGATCTATTTCGTGGCCAGCCGATCGTCGCGCAGTGGGCGCGTCAATCTCGTTGTCCAGAGCGCCTATGTCCGCGATCCTGAGCACCTAGCCAACCGGCCCAAGCTGAAGCCGATCGGCTTCCCGGTCATCCTGTTCAATGTTTTGAACAATAAAGCGATCCGGGTGCCCAAATGAAAGAGGCCCCCGGGCTGGGAGCCTCTTTCCGTTAGTCCTAATCGGTCCTCTTGAGTATCCCCACACTTGGGTGGGGGCCGGTCACCCGGCGGGATCGACGCCACGGCGTTTAGCCGCTCCGTTCATACGTCGACACTATTAGCTTAGCCGATGCCGGCTTCGGAATTCAATCCTGTTGCGCCCGTTCCTGAGCACCGGCGGATGTCCACAGGATACTCACAGGTTTGAGCGGCGCACCACAAACCGGCGCCGAAATACTAGTTGAAAGAGCAGCCGTGGACTGCGACATTGGGAAACGTTCCACGATGTCACAGCCTTCGAAAACTGACCAGTCCTTCGAGCGGGGCCTGCCGTCCAATGTGTACGCCGAGCGGATGGTTCTAGGCTCGATCCTGATCAACAGCAACACGTTCATCACGGCCGCCGCCAGCCTGTCGCCGGATGATTTCTCGCTGGACAAGCACCGCCGCATCTTCCAGCGAATGATGGACTTGAACAATCGGGAAGAGCGCATTGACCGCGTCACCGTGGCGAATGAGCTAATGCGGCACTCCGAACTGGAAGCGGTGGATGGCCTCACTTACCTCTCATCGCTGGACGAGGGCCTGCCGGAAATCTTCCACATCGAGAGCTACATCGCGATCGTCCGCGACAAGAGCCTGCTGCGGCAGTTGATCTATTCGGCGCAGGAGACGATCCAGCGCTGCATGCTGGCGGAGGACGATCCGGCCCTGATTCTCTCGCATGCCGAGGAAGGGCTGCTGAAGCTGGGCGAAGCACGGGCGAAGGACTCGCTGCTGAGCGCGCAGCAGGTTTTCGACAGCGAAGAGGGCGGCGTCAACGCGTTTCTGGACCCCGGCCGGCGCGTGCAGGGCGTCAGCACGGGCTTCATCAAGTTCGATGAGATGACCGGCGGTATGCGGCCGGGCGAACTGATCATCCTCGCCGCCCGTCCCGCCATGGGCAAGACTGCCCTGGCTTTGAATGTCGCGCTGCATGTGGCCACGAACAAGAAGAATCCGAAGGCGGTCGCCGTCTTCTCGATGGAAATGTCGAAGCAGTCGCTGCTGACCCGCCTCATCTGTTCCCTGGGCCGGGTGGACCAGCAGCGTTTCCGGTCGGGCTACCTGGACCGCGAAGAGCGCGCCCGGCTGGGTATGGCGGCGGCCGATCTGTATGAAGCGCCGATCTTTATCGACGATACGTCGAGCACAACGCTGATGGACATCAACGCCAAGCTGCGCAAGCTGCGGGCGTCGAACGACCTGGGCCTGGTGGTGGTGGACTACCTGCAACTGATGCCGGCTCCGTCGCTGGGCCGCAACTCGAACCGCGTGCAGGAAGTGGGCGCCCTGTCGCGCGGCATGAAGCTGATGTCGAAGGATCTGGAAGTGCCGTTCCTGGTGTTGTCGCAGTTGAGCCGCGCTCCGGAACAGCGCATTGGAGACCACCGGCCGCAGCTGGCCGACCTGCGCGAATCGGGTTCGATTGAGCAGGACGCCGACATGGTGGCGTTCATTTTCCGGCCGGAAGTCTACCAGAAAGACCGCGAAGACCTGCGCGGCGTGGCGGAGCTGATCCTGGCCAAGCAACGTAACGGCCCGACGGGCAAGGTCCCGCTGGTGTTCCTGCACAACTACACGAAGTTTGAGAACGCGGCCGATTCGTTCGACGACGACCACGGCGAGTAAACTCAGCCCTCGCACGCCTGTTTCGTGACCGCGTGACGGTAGGCAAACAGGCGGCGGAGTTGGTGGCGGGCGATGGCCGCTCCCAAGAAATCCACCAGACGGCCGCCGGGCAGTGAGAACTCGACGCGATCGGTGAGGCGGGCCGCTGCGCCTTCGGGCGCGAACTCGTGGCGATGGCTCCAGCGGCGGAACGGGCCTGACTCCTGGATGTCCGCAAACAGGCGGTTGCGCACAAATTCCGTATGGCGCGCCACCCAACGCAGCCGGAACGGGCCCAACTTCAACTCCAGCTCAACCCGTGCGCCGACTGAGAGTCCGCCTGCGCGCGAAATCACTTCGGCGGGCTGCCAGGGCGGCATGAGGCGCTGCAAGGCGTCGGGGGCCTCGTGAAAGGCGAAGAGCCGCTCGACGGAGGTCTGGAAGACGGACGAGTGAACGTATTCGGGCATGGCTGATAAGCTGTGTAGTTCGCGTGAGCGGCACTACCGAGATGGTTCTCCAGGTCAGAGGGATGCAAAAGAGGTTTGGGGGCGTCGTGGCCCTGAGGGACGGCAACCTCGAGGTACGGCGCGGTGAGGTGCATCTGCTGCTGGGCGAGAACGGCGCGGGCAAGTCCACTCTGATGAAGATCCTGGCCGGGCTGCAGCGGCCGGATGCCGGGACGCTGGAGTGGCAGGGCCAGGCGATGCGCTTCGCGAACCCGGCGGAGTCACAGAGGGCCGGGGTGTCGATGGTGCACCAGGAGAGCCTGCTGGCCCCGCACCTGACGGTGGCCGAGAACATTTACCTGGGCCGCGAACCGGCTGCCCCGTTCGGACTGATCCACCGGCGGAAAGCCGTGGAGGACGCCCGGCGCCTGATCGAGCAGCACCACTTCCCGTTGCAAGCGGACTGGACGGTGCAGCGGCTGGGCCCGGCGGGCCGGCAACTGGTGGAGATCCTGCGGGCGATCGCGCACGGGTCGTCGCTGCTGATCTTCGATGAGCCGACGTCGTCGCTGTCGCACGCGGAGTCGGCGGAGGTGTTCCGCATTGTGCGCGAGATGCGCGACCGCGGCACCAGCATCATCTACATTACGCATCGCATGGACGAGTTGAGGGAACTGGGGGATCGCGTCACAGTGTTGCGCGATGGGGAGACGGTGTTTACGGGCGAGCTGGGGGGCACCACTACGGAGGAGCTGATCCGGCACATGGTGGGGCGCCCGTTTGAGGCGGTCTACCAGCGGGCGTCGCTGCCGCCGGGCCAGGAGATGCTGCGCGTGGAGGGCCTGGAACGGCGCGGTGTGTTGTGCGGTGTTTCGTTCAGGCTGCACGCGGGCGAGGTGGTGGGGCTGGCGGGGCTGATCGGCGCGGGCCGGACGGAGCTGTGCCGGGCGATCTTCGGCGTGGATCCCATTGATGCGGGCACGGTTAGCGTGCAGGGGCAGCCGGTGCGGATCCGCTCGCCGCGCGACGCCGTGCGGGTTGGAATGGCTTTGATTCCGGAAGACCGGCAGAAGAATGGACTGGCGGTTGGCTTACCGGTCGCGCAGAACATGCTGATGGCGTCGCTGGAGCGGGTGTCGAGATTCGGCTTCCTGAATCATGCGCAGGAGGAGGCAGTGGTGGCCGGGCAGTCAACGCGGTTGAATTTGAAGTCCGCCTCGCCCGGACAGTTGGCCGGCAAACTGAGCGGCGGCAACCAGCAGAAGGTGGTCATTGCCCGCTGGATGACACGGGGCGCGAACATCATTCTGTTCGACGAACCGACGCGCGGCATCGATATCGGGGCGAAGATCGAGGTCTTCCGGCTGATCGACGAGCTGGCGCGGGGCGGAGCGGCCGTACTGATGGTGAGCTCCGAGCTGCCGGAGCTGTTGCAGTTGGCCGACCGGATCCTGGTGATGCGGCAGGGCCGGATCGTGGCCGAACTGCCGGGCCAGACTACCCAGGAGGAGATTCTGCGCCATGCCGCCCTGGGTGGCGGCGGGACGGAGCGAGTGGCATGATCGAGCGCCTGTTGCCGTTTATTTCGCTGATTCTGCTGTTTGCCGGGCTGTCGGCGGCGACTCCGCACTTTATGACGGCCGTGAACCTGGCGGCGGTGATCCGGCAGACCGCGGTGATCAACATCATGGCCCTGGGGATGACGATGATTATCATCGCGGGCGGCATCGATCTGAGTGTGGGTTCGATTATGGCGTTGTGCGGGTTGCTGGGGGCCATGACCATGGCGCAGGGCCAGCCCATCCTGGTGGGCATCGCGGTGGGATTGCTGGCGGGGGTGGCGTGCGGGACGGTCAACGGCCTGCTGGTGACGAAACTCCGGATCAATCCATTCATCGCCACGCTGGGCACGCTGGGCATCTATCGCGGGCTGGGCCTGATCATTTCGGGCGGGCTGCCTATCCAGAACATGCCAAAGGACTTCGCCTTCCTGGGCGAGGGGGCGATGCTGCACATTCCGTTCGTGCTGTACGTGCTGTTTGTGTGTGCGGCGGGGGTCCACATATTGCTGGAGCATACCCGGATGGGCCGCTATGGGTTTGCGATCGGGTCGAATCCGGATGCGGCGTTTTATGCGGGAATCCCCGTGTCGTTCCATGTGACGACGATCTATGCAGCGGGCGGCTTGCTGACCGGGCTGGCGGGCATGATCGAGACTTCGCGGCTGATGACGGGGCAGCCGACGGCGGGCCAAGGCTATGAGCTGCAGGCAATTGCGGCGGTGGTGATTGGGGGCGGGTCTCTGCGGGGCGGCGAAGGGTCCGTCGTGGGCACGCTGATCGGCGCCTACATCATGGGGCTGTTGTCGAATGGCAGCGACCTGCTGGGGATCTCGCCTTACCTGCAGCAGGCGATTATCGGGGCGGTCATTATTCTGGCGGTGGTGCTGGATGAGCTGCGCAAACGGAAAATGGCCGCGTAGGCCGGCTATCCGATAGAATTTAAAGTGACAAATGGCCAAACACGGTGAGAACGTGCCGCCTTTGGAGGCGCGCGGACTGGGCAAGCGGTACCATAGCGGCCCGGCGGAGCTGACGGTCTTCGCGGGGCTGGACCTGCGGCTGGAGGCGGGCGACCGGGTGGCGCTGACCGGAGAGAGCGGGACGGGTAAGTCCACGCTGCTGCACCTCTTAGGGCTGCTGGATGCGCCGAGCGAGGGAACAATCCGGGTGGATGGCCAGGCCACGGAAGGACTGGATGAGGGCGGGTTGGCCAACCTGCGGAACCGGGCCATTGGGTTCGTCTGGCAGATGAACACGCTGCTGCCGGAGTTCACGGCCCTGGAAAATGTCATGATGCCGCTGCTGATCCGGGGCGAGCGGAAAGGTGCGGCGGAGCAGGCGCAGGAGTTGCTTTCCGAGGTCGGGCTGGCGGCCAGGGGCCATCACCTGGCGGGAGAGCTATCCGGCGGAGAGCAGCAGCGAGTCGTCCTGGCGCGGGCCTTGGTGGCCGGTCCTAAGCTGCTTTTGGCGGATGAACCGACGGGAAACCTGGATGAGCGGACCGGTAACATGATCATGGAATTGATCGAGGAGGTCCACGAGCGGCGTAGATTAACGACCCTATATGTGACCCACAATCCAGCTTACGCGGAGCGCGCAACGAAGGTTCTGGAACTGCGGGGCGGGAAAATACGGAATCTGGGTGCGCAGGCGACCCCTCCGGCATCTTAGAATTAGGACAGGGCGCGCTGCAGACCGGCGCGCGGGATAGACGCATCGGCTCTGGTCGCGCCGGTGCTGGGAAGCCAGGGGCATCTCCGTCCGAGTCCCGGGCTCCACGAGAGGCGCAAACCTATGTTTGAACGCTATACAGAAAAGGCGCGGAGAGTAATCTTCTTCGCGCGCTATGAGGCCAGCCAGTTCGGCAGCCCGTACATTGAGACGGAACATCTGCTGCTCGGGCTGCTGCGGGAAGACAAGCCGCTGGCGAATCGCTTTTTGCGGTCGCAGGCGAACATCGAGTCGATCCGCAAGCAGATCGAGGCGCAGACGACTGTCCGGGAGAAGGTATCGACGTCGGTCGACCTTCCGCTGAGCACGGAATGCAAACACGTCCTGGCGTATGCGGCGGAAGAAGCCGAACGCCTGGGGCACAAGCACATCGGGACTGAGCATCTTCTGCTGGGCTTGCTCCGCGAAGAGAAGTGCTTTGCCGCCGAGATCCTCCACGAGCGCGGACTGCGGCTCAACCAGGTGCGCGATGAGATAGCGCGTGCCAGTTCCGAGAAGACCACCGCTTCGCGACCGAAAGAGTCCTCGCTGTTGAGCGAGTTCAGCCGCGACCTCACCCAGTCGGCGTCCGATAGCGCGCTGGATCCGCTGATCGGCCGCGACTATGAGTTGGAGCGGGTGATTCAGATCCTGTGCCGCCGCACCAAGAACAATCCGGTGCTGATCGGCGAGCCAGGTGTGGGCAAGACGGCCATTGTCGAAGGGTTGGCCCAGAAGATCAGCGAAGGCGACGTCCCCAGTTTCCTGGCGGACAAGCGCATCCTGGCCCTGGACCTGTCGCTCATTGTGGCCGGCACGAAGTATCGCGGCCAGTTCGAAGAGCGGCTCAAGACGATCATGAAGGAGTTGATGGAGAACCAGAACGCCATCATCTTCATCGACGAGTTGCACACGCTGGTGGGCGCCGGTTCGGCCGAAGGCTCGCTGGACGCCGCCAATATCCTGAAGCCCGCGCTGTCGCGGGGCGAGATTCAGTGCATCGGCGCCACGACGCCGGCTGAGTACCGTAAGTCTATCGAGAAGGACCGCTCGCTGGAACGCCGCTTCCAGGCGGTAAAGGTTCCGCCTCCGAGTGAGGCGGATGCCTGCCGGATCCTGTTCGGCATCAAGGAGCGCTACGAGAAGTTCCACGCCGTCGCCTATACGGACGATGCGATTGAAACCTCGGTGTTCGCTTCCAGCCGTTTCATTCCGGACCGCTTCCTGCCCGACAAGGCGATCGACCTCATCGACGAAGCGGGTGCGCGAGTGAAGCTGCGCCAAACCACTTTGCCGCCGGACATCAGCGACATCCAGAAGCGGGTGAAGTTCATTGTTCACCGCATGGAGACGGCCATCGCGAACCACGAGTTCGAGAAGGCCCGGTTCTATAGCGATGAAGAGCGCAAGGAACGCGAGAACCTGCGGCTGCTGCGCGAGAAGTACAACCTGGACGATACGTCGACGGGCGTGGTCACGAAGGACGACATTGAAGAAGTCGTCGCCAAGTGGACCGGCGTGCCGATGACGGCGATCAAGGAAGAAGAAGTCAGCAAGCTCATCCGGATCGAGGAAGAGCTGCACAAGCGGGTCATCAGCCAGGAGAAGGCGATCAGCGCCCTGGCTCGTGCCATCCGCCGCTCCCGCGCCGGCTTGAAGTCACCCAAGCGGCCGTCGGGCTGCTTCCTGTTCCTGGGCCCCACGGGCGTCGGCAAGACCGAAGCCGCGCGCGCCCTGGCCGAGTTCCTGTTCGGCAGTGAGAAATCGCTGATCCGCTTCGACATGTCGGAGTTCATGGAGAAGCATTCGGTGTCGAAGCTGATTGGTTCGCCTCCCGGCTATGTCGGCTATGAGGAGGGCGGGCAGCTCACCGAGCGGGTGAAGCGGAATCCTTACTCGATCATCCTGCTGGATGAAATCGAGAAGGCTCATCCGGACATCTACAACATCCTGCTGCAGGTTTTTGAAGACGGCCAGTTGACCGATGGTATCGGCAATACGGTGGACTTCAAGAACACGATCATCATCATGACCTCGAATCTTGGGGCGCGGTTCCTCGACAAGAAGGGGCAACTGGGCTTCGCGGCGCAGACGGCCTCCGGAGTGCCGTCCAAGATCGAAGACATGGTGCAGGCGGAAGTGAAGCGCGCCTTCAATCCGGAATTCCTGAACCGCCTGGACGAGGTGATCCTGTTCACTTCGCTGGCGGAAGAAGACCTGATCCAGATCATCGACCTGATGGTGGCTCAGATCAACATCAACCTGGTGGCCAAGCAGATCAAGCTGAAGCTGGCGCCGGATGCCGCGAAGTACATTCTGGAAAAGACCTGCACGGACCGCAGCTACGGCGCGCGGCCGCTGCGCAGGGCGCTGCAGAAGTACATCGAGGATCCGCTGTCGGAGGCTTTGATCCAGGGCTCGCTGCTGCGTCCGGCCGAGTATGAAGTGTACCTGGGCGAGACGGGCATCTTCTGCCGGGTGATCAATGCGGAAGCTGATGTCGCCACGGTAGGCGCCGGCGGACCCTCGTCCGGCGAAGCCATTTCGCTCTATCCGTTCTAAGTAGCACCTACCCGCAAGCAGAAGGGCCGCCTCCAACGAGGCGGCCCTTCGTGTTTCCTGCCGGGTTGCCCTGCCTGGGAGTGCCTAATCGCCCCGCATCTGGCGGAAGGCACGCAACGCGAGGACGATGGAGCCCATTAGTAGCGCCATCTTTACCCAAGTGTCAGATTTGTCGAGGTCGATGTCCTGCAGGCTGAAGAGCGGCTCCTCCGGAGGTGGTGGCGGAGGCGGGGCCGGATCCTTGGGCCGGGCGACGATCGGCGGGTCGTAGTTGGTGCCGTGGGGCGCGGGATTCGGGCTTTGCCCGCGCATCAAGTCCGAGACGCCCCCCCCTGCCAACACCAACACCGCGATGAGCAATACTCGCTTCAAACCACAATCGTATCCGAGATGAACGGCCTCTGCATCATTGGCACGGAAATTTGGAGTACTTTTCTTCGTGAAGTCCTATCCATCGAAGGAGTAACGGGCGAACTAGGGCGCCTTGGCGGCCGCTAGCTTCCGCGGTGGGACGCCCTTGGGATGGCAGTCCTGGCACTTCACAAAATGAACGTTGTGGGCGCTGCCGGGCTTGGCAAAGGTCGTATCCATTTTTTCGACATCCAGGCCGCAGTTGGAGAGGCGCGGGTGGCAGGTGGAGCAACTGGCGTGTGTGGTCTGGCGGTGCTTGTCGTGGCAGGCAAGGCACGACAGTCCTTCGTGGACGCCGATGGGCGTACGGTCGTCACCGGAGCGCACCTGCATGGTGGACATGGGCGCATGGCACTGGTAGCAGAGGGCTCCGCGGGGATCCGGGCTCATCTTGACGGGCCGGTCCCCATCCAACACGGCAGGGACGGGCAACATCGACGCAGGGATGGATTCCTGCTCGCGGCGATCGTAGAAAGCGAGCGAGGGGCGAAAGCGCTCCTGGCGGTTGCCCAGGGTCCGCGACTCAAGGCGGCGGTCTTCCAGAGGCATGCCGGCACGGTGCAGGGCGTGGCAACTGAGACAGGGGATGGCGGGACGGTCTGAGAGTTCAGCGCGGATCAGGGTCCAGGGACCCTTGCGGTTCATGGGCTGGACGAGATCACGGACGCCGGCGTCCAGATGGGCGCCGTGGCAACGCAGGCAGTCGTCCATGAGATGGCGCGTGCTGTTGTGTTTCTGATCGAGGAAGATGCGTTTGTAGGGCGTGGCGTGCGGGCCATTGGCCCAGGCGGCGAACTCCTGCTGGTGGCAACGCTGGCAGCGGGGCAGCATGCTGAAGATGTCGGACGGGCGGAGATGGGCGCGGTCCGGGATATTGCCTTGCGCGTGATCGAGGACGCGGCGGGCGTTGGTGAGATGGAAGCCGGGATCGGTGGTCATGGCGTCGCCATGGCAATCGGCACAGGGTACTTTCCGATGGGTGGAGCCCATCCACTGGCCCACGGGCGTGCCCATCTCGTGGCAGCGGGCGCAGGCGCCGGGGCCACCGGATTCGTAGACGAAGCTGGCGGCGGGCACCATGAGAACCAGGGCCGCGGCGAGGACAGCAAGGATGAGGGCGATCTTCATTTCGCACCGCCCACGAGATGGCCGGCTACGCGGTAAGCGTTCGCCATGATGGTGAGGACGGGATTGAAGCCGCCATTGGTGACGTGGACGGAGCCGTCGACGACGTGGACGTTCTCCACCTCGTGGAGGCGGCACCAGCGATCGACAACTGACGTGCGCGGGTCGTTGCCCATGCGGCAGGTGCCGGCCTGATGCTGGCCTCCGCTGGTGCCCTGCCCTGCTTTCTTGGGCCAGGTCTGGATGGCGCCAGAGGCTTTGAGCCACGCCTCGGCCTTGGCGGTCATGGCGTCGCCGATCTCAATGGTATGGGGATGTTTGTTGCCGCTGAGGCGGGCCACGGGGATGCCTAGTTTGTCGCGGACCTGAGGGTCGACGGTGACGCGGGACTCAAAGAAGGGCATCTCCTGCGTGGGCCCCTGGACAGCGATGGAACGGCGATAAAAGCGGCGGACGAACTCCTTATGGGCCGCGCCCCAGCGGGGGACGCCTGGTGCGCGCAGGCCGCTGACGAACTGGTAAGGCAGGCGAATGAACTCGTTGGCGAGCATGGCTCCGCCGGCGAGATCGGGATTGCCGTGGTTGTAGTCGCAAATGGCGATGCCCGCGCCGGGCCCGACGTCGTCGTAGGTGTCCTGGTCGAAGAGGCCGAAGGCTCCGGTGTAGGTGTGGCCCTGGAGGTTGCGGCCCACCCAGTCGTAGCGGTTGCCGAGGCCCTGCGGGAAGAGGCGGGACTTGCTATTCAGAAGCAGCCGGGCGGATTCGATGGCCGAACCGGAGACGATGACGTGCTCGGCGGGCTGCTCCCAGAGTTGGCCCTGGCGGTCGAAGTAGGCCACGCCGGTCGCCTTGCCGTGCTCGTCGACGAGGATCTCTTTCACCATGCACTGGAGCCGCAGTTCCAGGAGCCCGGTATTGAGCGCGGTGGGCAGTACGGTGTTCTGGGTGCCGCATTTGGCATCCACTTCGCAGGCGAAGCCCACGCACCAGCGGCAGCGCATGCAGGCGGGGCGTCCGTTGTAGGGCACGGAGTTGCGCAGCATGGGGATGTGGAAGGGATGCAGGCCCAGGGCCTTGGCGCCTTTTTCGAGGATCAGGTGCTCGCGGGTGGGCGGCAGCGGCGGCATGGGCAGCGGCTTGTTGCGGGGGCCGTGGAACGGGTCGGTGGAGACGTCGCCGGAGACGCCGAGCTCCCACTCAGCCTTCTCGTAAAAGGGCTCCAGTTCGTCGTAGGTAATGGGCCAGTCTGCCAGGGTGGAGCCTTCGACGGCGCGTGGCACTTGGGCGCCGTAGACGGTCTTCATCTGGAAATCGTTGGGGTGGAAGCGCCAGGCCATGGCGCCATAGGAGAGGGTCCCGCCGCCGACGCAGGCCGCGTTGTTGGAGTAGCCGGGTCCGGAGGGTTCAACCAGCCGCTGCTGGCCATTGGCGGTGACCACGACGCGCGGATTGCCGTCGTCGTCGGGTCCAAAGGGATGGCCGAGGGTTGAGTTGCGCTGGTTGCGCAGATCGTCCTTGCGGCAGTCGTTGGCGGTGTACCACTGGCCGCGTTCGAGCAGCACGACGGGCCAACCGGCCTGAGTGAGTTCCTTGGCGACGATGGGTCCGCCGGCTCCGGCTCCAATGATGACGGCCTTGACGCGCGGCAGTGCGCTCACGATTTCACCTCATATTGCTGGCGGCCGCGGACCGGCAGGGGGGGGACGCCGATCATTTTCCAGGAGGCATAATCCTTGTTGCCGCCGTGGCGCGGGCTGCCGTAGAAGCCCTGCATTGTATGCGCGAGCACCATTTCGAAAATGGCTTTGCCGCCATCGGGAAAGAGGGTTTTCGGAGCCTCGCCCTTTTCCATGGCAGTGAGAAATTCCGTCCGCTCCTCGAGGGTAATCTGGGCGAACTGGCCTTCGGCCAGCAGGTTAATCGCGGCGAGGGCTTCGCGATAGGCCGGTTGCTGGCGTTTGTACTTACGGGCGAGTTGGCGATCGATGTACTGTACGACGCCGGCATCGCGGGCTCCGGCATCCTGATCAGACGGGATGAGGGCGTCCACCCAGGCTTCGAGCAGCACCGCCTGTTCCGGAGACAAGACCCGGAGAGACGAGGGGGCGAGCGGGGCGCGCGAACAGGCGGCGGTAGCTCCGGCAGCGGCAGCGATAAAAATTCGGCGTTTCAGAGCTATACCTCCGCAAATAAATCCACCGCGATCATATCGTGCAGCTGTGTGAGGCGGCAAGCGGCGACGGGCAGCGGCCGCTCTGCTAAGCTGCGGTATGGGCAAGTTCAGTTTCTGGGCCGCGGTTTCCGCGCTGTGTCTGCTGGGTTTGGCGGCCGGCGCTTCCGGCGCACAGATGCCGGATGAGGAAGTATGGCAGCAGTTTCTTGGCTGGCTGGCCAAGGCTCCGCCGAGCGACAATCCGCGCACGCTGCTAGCGGAGTACCGGAAGCACCTGATCGCCGGCGGAACTGACGAGCCGGCCGCGGTTCGTCAAATCAATACCATCACCGCCCTGATGCGCACCCGCCAGGATGGCTGGCAGGTCATCTTCAACAACATCTACTCCAGTGCCGGCACAGGCTTCAGCACGCGTCCCAATGCGCTGTTGATGTCGGCGATTGAGGGGCGGCCGGCGGGGCGGGCGCTGGACGCCGGCATGGGCCAGGGCAGAAACTCCGTATTCCTCGCCCTGAAGGGGTGGACTGTTACCGGATTCGATGTGTCCGACGCCGGGCTGGCGATTGCGCGGAAGAATGCGGAGAAGGCCGGTGTGCAGATCACGGCTGTGCAGAAGAGCGAGAAGGAGTTCGACTACGGCGTGGCTCAGTGGGACCTGATGGTCTTCACGTATGTGCCGTTTGCCGTGGAGAACGCGGACTATGTTCAGCGGCTGAAGAGCGCGTTGCGGCCGGGCGGGCTGGTAGTGATCGAGAGCTTCGCCTCGGATACGGGCAGCGCCGGGCGGCGTCCAGTGGACATCGATCCCGTGGCGCTGAGGAAGGCGTTCGAGGGATTCCGCATTGAGAAGCTGGACGATGTGACGGATGCTCCGGATTGGACGACCGACAAGGTCCGGCTGGTGCGGATGATCGCCGAGAAGAAGCGCTGAAGCCGTACCCGGCGCTGCATGCGGGTCCTGGCCGGCCCGCCACCAGGGTGTCTAGATGCGCAGCCACGTGCCGGGCCCGGGCAGTGAGCGCGTGTGGTGGAAGGTGTATTCCCCCAGTAAACGCTCGGCGCCTGCTTCGTCCAGCGCGACCAGCCGCGCGATGAGGCTGCTGGAGGGCGAGGCCTTGGCGAAGATCATGGACTCCTGGTAGACCACGCCTCCGGCGTCAGGCTGGATGGGGATGTCCGGCATCCGGAACTGCTCCACGCCGCTCTCATCACAGAAACAGAGGTCGACCCGCTGAGCCCCCATCAGGTTCGCGGCCAGGCGCCCGATGAGCAGGTCGTCTTCGGCGGTCACCGTGCATTCGACGCTGCCGCCCGGCGGAGGCGCATATTGCCGGACTCGCAGGCCTTCGCGCGCAGCGCGTTGAACGTATTCGTCACTCACCACCATCCGGAGCGACCCCTCGCGGGCCAGGAGGCGGACGCCCTCGGCCAGCGCAATCACCTCCCGCAGGCGAGCACCGCAGGAATCGCAGGAGAACAGGTGCTCCTCGATGGTCTCCTCCTCGAGGCCGACCAGTGCGGCGAGCCAGTAGTCGACGAGGACCGCCGCGTCGATCGGCGTCACGCAACGCAGTGCTTCGGATCCGCCGTCCTGGTTCATGCGGGCACCCCCATGCATTCGCGCAATTGATGGACCGCGCGGTGGCGAATCACGCGGACATTGGCCTCGGAGAGACCAAGCGACCGCGCCACATCCGGACCGTCCCGATCGCCGTAGAAGGTCATCACGACAACCGAACGTTCGCGCTCTTTCAGCTTTCGCACGCAGCGGGCGAGCTGCTCCCTGTCGAGGTGCGGCAAGGACGGTCCGGCCGGTACGCGCAGGCCAGCTGCATATTGCTCCAGCAGCCGCTCCTTTCTTTGCGCGCCGCGGCGGAGGTCGAGCACCGTCATGCGGCAGGTACCCAGGACGAAGGACGCGAGTTTTTCGGGCTCGCGCAGGCGGCCGGCCCGCAGGGTCTCCAGCGTGGTGATGAGGACCTGCTGCATGAGATCGTCCGCGGCGTGTTCCGCCCGCAAGTGGCGCAAGCCGTACAGGCGAATCCGCGGAGCCATGCGGCGGACAAGTTCGGCTTCCGCTTCGCGGTCGGCTCCGGCACCAATTCGCAACACCAGTTCGGTATCAGTCTGCCCAGTGACCATTGATCCACATTTTACGTGTAACGGGGGCCGGTGTTCGTTACACATCCCGAAGCGAAAACGGATTGAGGCCGCCAGCCGGCCCGATCGAGAAAAAGGAGATTGTCAATTGATCGCAGATCAGCTCACAGGCACCCAGGTCGACGAGGTCGCGGCCGGGATCTACCGCATATCGACCCGCATGGACGTGATCCCGGGCGGATTCACCTTCAATTCCTACCTGATCGAGGACGAAGAGCCGCTGCTATTCCACACCGGGTACCGGAAGCTGTTTCCGACGACACTGGCCGCCATCCAAAAAGTGATGCCTGTCACAAAGCTGCGCTGGGCCGGAGGATCGCACTTCGAAAGCGATGAGTTTGGCGCGCTGAACGACCTGCTGGCAGCGGCGCCGGAGGCGACTGCATTTGGGTCGGAGGTCGGGGTGATGACTTCGCTGAATGACTTTGCCGTGCGGACTCCGCGCGGATTGGGCGATGGGGAGGAGTTCTCGATTGGGAGCCGGCGCATGAAGTGGATCTACACGCCACATGTGCCGCATGGCTGGGATTGCGGCATCCTGTTCGATCTCTCGACCGGGACCCTGCTCTGCGGGGATCTGTTCACGCAACCCGGCGCGGACCTGCCGCCCGTGACGGAGTCGGAGGTTCTCAGCGCCAGCGAAGGGATGCGCGGAATGATGGACTATTACGCCCAGGCGCCAACGACAAAGGGGATCCTGGAACGGCTGGCCGACCTGAATCCGTCGACGCTGGCGTGCCAGCACGGGAGCGCCTATCGCGGAGATGGAGCCTCACTGTTGCGGGAGCTGTCTTCGATCCTCGAAGGGGAACGGAACAGGACTCTCGATTCGGCCGGATCACGGTAGGTATGGTCGGTGCGGGACTCGCAGCGGAGACGGCCAGGCGCCGCGGCCGGCGAGTCCCGCCCGATGGACCATCGAAGCGGCGGCCGGTTGTCTAGACCTGGGCCGTACCGCCGTCGACGAAGAGTTCGATGCCGTTGACGAAGCTGGATTCGCTGGAGCCGAGAAAGACCGCGGTGGCCGCGATCTCTTCCGGGCGTCCCATCTCGCCGCGGGGGATCTGCGTCTTAAAGAACTCCTTCGCGTCAGGGCCGAGGGGGTCCAGGGCCGGCGTGTCGATGGTGCCGGGGCTGATGACGTTCACGCGGATGCCGCGATCCTTCAACTCCAACAGCCAGGTGCGCGCGAACGAGCGGACCGCCGCCTTGCTGGCACTGTATACGCCAAAGGACGGGAAGCCCTTGATGCTGGCGATGGAGCCGTTCAGGATAATGGAGCCGTTGTTGTTGAAGAGCGGCAGCGCCTTCTGGACGGTGAAGAGGGTACCGCGTACGTTGAGGTCGAAGGTCTTGTCGAAGTGCTCCTCGGTGACCTCCCCGATCTTGGCGAACTCGCCCTGCCCGGCGCTGGCGAAGAGGACGTCGATCTTCCCCTTTTCGCGCTGGACAGTCTCATAGAGACGGTCCAGGTCGGCCAGATTCGCGGCATCGCCCTGGACGCCCGTTACGTTCCTGCCGATGAGCTTCACGGCTTCATCCAGCTTGTTCTGGCGGCGTCCCGTGATGAAGACGTACGCGCCCTCTTCCACGAAGCGTTTGGCAGTGGCGAGTGCCATGCCGGAGGTGGCGGCGGTGATGACTGCTACTTTTCCTTCAAGCTTTCCCATGACAGATCCTTTCTTTCCTGGTGGACTTGCGGGCGGGCCATACTTCGTTGCGCTTAGTGGAGTCCGCCGCCGGCGCGGATGATCTCGCCGGTCAGCCAGTTCGAATCATCGGAGGCAAGGAACGCGGCGACAGTGGCGATGTCGTGCCCCTGGCCGATGCGGCCGAGTGGTGTCTGGGCGACGGTCGCTTTCGCAAAGTCGGAATTCAGGAACCCGGCGGTGTGGACGCCTTCCGTCTCGACCATCCCGGGGTTAATCGAGTTAACGCGGATCCTGCGCGGCCCAAGTTCCTTGGAAAGGACTCCGGTGATGGCGTCAACCGCGCCCTTGGTGCCGGAGTAGACCGTGGTGTCGGGCGGAGTCACGCTGCTGGCCACCGAGCCGATGTTGATGATGCTGGCGCCTTCACCCAGGTGGGGGACCGCGGCCTGCGTCACCAATAGGAGGCCAAGAACGTTGATGTTGAAGATGCGGTGAAAGTGCTCTTCCGTAACGCCTTCAATCGGGGCGAACTCGTAGACGCCCGAGTTGTTCACCAGGATGTCGAGCCGGCCGAAGTTCTGGATGGCGGCGTCGATCAGTCCCTTGGCTTCCGCGGCCTTTGATACGTCGCCACCGACGGCAACAGCCTTGCCGCCGGCGGCGGTAATCGTCTCAACGACGGCATCCGCGCCGGTCTTGCTGGAGGCGTAGTTGACGATGACGGAGGCACCTTCAGAGGCCAGCGATTTGGCAATGGCGGCGCCGATGCCTTTGGAGGCCCCCGTGACAACCGCGACTTTTCCTGCGAGCTTGCTCATTGTTTTGTTCCCTTTCCGGTACCGCTATAGAATTGCGAGAACCCTTCGGGGCGCCTCTTTTCGGCCGCCACTCGTCCGGTTCAGCTGGATAGATGGGCGCAGCCGGCAGGAAGATTCAATTGTTCTGAACTTGTGAACTATTGAACCCGATCGATAGTGCGGATGCTCTTACTAGGTGTGCGGCCTCTGTTCCACCCCAAACTCGAGGAGATCACCGTGGAGGGGATCCTGCATGCCTTGTCGGATCCGGCCAGGGCCGCCCTCTTTGTCGAGATCGTGGAACAGGCGTGTCCGCGCAACTGTACGGATTCTCCGACAGTCAGGACCCGGCACATACCGAAATCGACACTCTCCCAGCACCTCAAGGTCCTGCGGGAGGCCGGCCTGATCCGGGGGGAGCGGCACGGGGTGGAGATGCGCAACGCTGCCCGGTGCGCGGAGATTGAAGGCCGGTTTCCGGGCCTGCTGCGGGCGATTGTGACCGCGCACGCGATCCAGGAGAAGTGCCGGGGTGCAAGCTGAGAATCAGGCCGGCGATGGCGACGCGAGTCGATTCCCTGGCTGGATTACGAGGGACGGCCCCTCGCCACCAGGAGAGTGACGTCGTCCTGGGGCTCCGGCCCGCCGAACTCGCGCACCGCGCTCACAATCTGCTCCAGGAGTTCTTCCGCACTGCTGCCCCGATTCCCGTGCAGGATGGCCCTGGTAGAGATGAACGCTCAATGGCCGGGGCAAAGATCCCGGGCCATCGCAAGGAATGCCGCAAGCCGGAACGGGCGATGCCGGTAAGCCGAATCAATTGGGCGAGGGCACCCGGGGCAGTGCCGGCGCGGGCGGCGCCATCCGAGGGAAGAGAGGCCGCTCCTGGCCATCTGACTTCGGTAGGTCGGCAGGAGGCTTTGGGAAGATGATCTTCCACCGGCGGCGCAGTTCGGCTCCGTAAGGCGTGCCCTCCAGGTCAAATGCCTCGCCGCCTTGAGTCAGTTTGTCGCGGGTCCCAAGATAGAGGTAGGCATCGCCAGTCTGTGCCCAGGTGCCCAGCTTCGTCTTGGGAACGTTTATCGCAGGGTAACCAATCACCGGCGACTCCTGCCAACGCGGCAAGGCGCCGGCCCAATGGTCCTTCATTTCGGCAAGCCACGGCGCAGGCTGCTGCTGAAAGCGTTCGTCGAGATCGTCGTACGCGCCCACGGTGTCGCTGCCGGGCAGGATTACGTAGGGCTTCACGAAGGCCTGGAGCATCTGCTGTTCGATGAGACCCGGCTTCCCCTCCCTCCGCTGGAAGTGCCCGCTCCCCATGAGCAGCAGCGCTTTGCGGCGAAGGGCGAGGACCTGATAGCGGACCACGCTGGCGTAGTGCTCGTCGCGGAAGCCCAGGAAGGGCGCAATGTCCTCGCGAGCTTCGACGCGGGTCCAATCGATAGGCGGGTCACCGCAGAGGACGCGCATGCGGCGAGCCTGCGGCAACTTCTGATTGGCGGAGCGAATGGCGGCGAACAGGCCGTGGTAGGGCGGCACCGGGGCTCCACCGGGCGCGCCGACGACGTTCTCCCAAGCCGGGCGGAGCCGCTCCGGCGAAACATCCCCACCCGCAATGTAGCGATCCATCGCCTCCTGATATAGGGAATTGCAGGCCTCCACCACGATGTCGTTGACGCGCTCCGCAAAAGCCGGATTCGTCACCAGTAGCTTCACCAGTTGGTGCTGCTGAACGGAGCTATGCATCTCTCCGAGCATCACGATCCGATGATCATCAAAGAGTTTGAGGATGCTGGAAGCGACCGCCGCTGCCGGGTCCTGCGCCGGCTGAGCGGACACCCGCAGGAGGCACACGGCGAGGGCGATGGGTATAGCGGCCTTGGGATTCATTCTCGTGGTATGGACACCACCCTGAAGCAGACTGTTCCTGGTAGCTTCCCTATTTCGCCTTGTGGGCCGGAGGATCGGCGGCGGGGGGCAGGTAGTGGAACCGGATCAGGTAGATATTCTCGCCAGGGCCGTGCTTGGCGACTTTCAGGAGATCGACCACGCCCAGGAAGCCGGACTCCCGCGCCAGTTGCGGAGTGATGTCAGGCAGGCCGATGGGAGTGATGGAGTCCACCTCGATCGCACCCTCTTCCATTCGATACCGGCAGCCGGCCTTGACGTGCGGGCGCTGCCAGATCCGGACGCTGCAAGTGATTTCGCCGCGGCGCACTCCGTCGCGCAGCCGTTTGGTGAACACCATGAGGCGAGTCTACAACGGTCGATAGAGGTCGCGGCCCGGAACCAGGTTTTTACTCATACCTCAGCGCGCTATTGGGATCCAGCCGCATGGCGCGCCGCGCCGGTAGATAAGACGCCAGCACGGCTACCAACCCCAGAAGCAGCGCGACGCCTGCAAAGGTGACGGGATCGGTGCTGCTGATCCCGAACAGGAGAGTGGTCAACAGCCTCGTGATCAGCAGGGAGGCGGCGATGCCGATGGCCGCGCCGAGCATGGCGAGTCGAGCCCCCTCCCCCACCACCAACCGAAGAATGTCACCGCGCCGGGCCCCCATCGCGACACGGATGCCGATCTCCTGCGTCCGCCGAGCCACGGAAAACGCGACGACGCCGTAGATCCCGATCGCCGCCAGTGACAGCGCCGCTGCCGCGAAGAGGCCGACGAGCAGGAGCAGGAACCGGCGGTCGGCCAGCCAGCCGCTCATCTGTTCCTCGAAGGTCGAGAACTTGAGCGGAACGTCGGGCGCCATCTCCTGAACGATCGCCCGCGCCTGCTGCACGACCTCCTTCACCGGTGCGGCGGTGCGCAGCAGAAGCGTCGGCGTCGAGTTCAGGTTCATCCCGCGCTGCCGGTAGTTGACGTAGACCACCGGGCCCGGCGGTGCATCGAGGCCGCGTGCACGGACATCGCCCACTAATCCGACCACGGTGAGCGGCTTCAGGTTCCCGTCCATATTGCCGAACTCCAGCACCTGGCCCAGCGGGTCCTGCCCGGGCCACCGCTGCCGCGCCAGCGCTTCGCTGATCACAGCGACGTGTTGGGCGTCCGCCTGATCCTGGGCCGCGAACATCCGTCCACGCACCAGCGGAATCCCCATTGCGCGGAAGTACTCTTCTCCAGCCACCGCATACAGGGCGTGCCCCGTCTGGCCGGAGTTCTGGCCCATGCGCTGGAACTCCTCGAAATCGGCAGGAGGCTTCCGGCCATTGAGAATCAGGAAACCGCCTTCGGCCAGGTTGTCCCCCTCGGCCACCGGCATCGCACCGGAGACGCCGACGGACTCCACTCCGGGCAACGCCTGCAAGCGCGCGGAGACACGTTCCAGCAGACGAGCCTGGCGCGCCACCGCGTCCGGCCCCAGCGCGCCGTTCTGCTCCGTCTCGATGGGCACCGAAAACTGCATCGTGATCAGGTTGCCGGCGTGAAACCCGGGGCTCGTCGAAACCAGACGCAGGAAGCTGCGGCCCAGCAGTCCGGCCGCGATGAGGATCACCAGCGTCGCTGCAATCTCACCGGTCACGACGACGCCGCGCAGCCGTTGGCTGGCGCCCGTGCCGGTATAGGCCCGGGAACCCGAGGCAAGCGCCTGCTGCACGTTGCCGCGTCCGGCCCGCCAGGCGGCCAGCGCGCCCAGGGCAGCACCCACCGCGAAGGTCGCGGCGAGAGCGAACAGCAGCACCCCCGTATTCATGACGATGCCCTGCTGCCGGGGCAGATTTGCGGGGAGGATCGCCGGTAGCAGCCGCACCGCCCAGGCCGCCAGAAGAACGCCCAGCGTGCCACCGGCCAGGGAGAGCGCCAGCGATTCCACCAGAAACTGCTGCAACAGCCGGCCGCGCCCGGCGCCCAGGGCGACACGTAGCGCCAGTTCCTTGCGCCGGGCCGCACCACGAGCCACCAACAGGCCGGCCACGTTCGCGCACGCCACCAGCAGCAGCAAGCCCACCGCGCCCAGCAAGGTCAGCAGCGCGGTCTGCACATCGCCCACCAGCGCCTTGCCCAGCGGCAACACCGCGGCATCCTGCAGATCCACCTTCTTCCCGTACTCAGCGCGGATGCGGCGCGCGATGACGCTCAGGTCCTGACGCGCCTGCACCAGCGTGACGCCAGCCCGGATCCGCCCAATGCCGCGCCAATTGTGTGCGGAGCGACTCTGCGATTGCGACTGAAGTTCCACCGGCGTCCACAGCGCATTGCCGGCCGGATAGTCGAACCCCTCCGGCATCACGCCGGCCACGGCGTAGTCCTTGCCCTCGATCTTCAAATGGAGCGGCGCAAGATCGTCCGCGCCCCCAAAGTAGCGCTGCCAGAAGGGGAAGCTGACGATCACCGCGGGGGTTCCCTGGGTCCGGCTCTCATCGGGAGAGAAGACCCGCCCACGCAGCGGCTTGACGCCAAAAGTGCCGAAGAATCCGCTGGACACTTCCGACCATTTGACCCGCGCCGGCTCGCTGCCGCCCGAAACCGAGGCCGGACGCTCGTTATAAGCAGCCAGTGCGGCAAAAGTATGGTTCTGCCTCAGGAAGTCGTCGAAGTTGCCATCCGCGAGATTGATGCGGTGGCCATTTGGAGCCTGCTCCCAGATTCGGACGATCTGCTGCGGCTCCGGATAGGGCAGCGAACGCAACAGCACGGCATCGACAACGGAAAAGATGGCAGTCGACGCCCCAATGCCCAGGGCCAGGGTGAGGATACTGACAGCAGTGAAACCCGGGTTGCCGGTCAGAGTCCGGCCCGCATAGCGCAGGTCGGCCCAGAGGTTGTCGACGCGGTTCTCCCAACCGTAGGCGCGCACCTCCTCCCGGGCCGACAGGGATGCGCCGAGCTCCAGGCGCGCGGCCCGGCGGGCCTCTTCGGGCGGAAGGCCCTTTGCCGTGAAGGCGGCGGCGGATTCTTCCAGGAAATGCTCAATCTCGTCGTCGATCGCCTGGTCGGCGGCATTCCGGTTCGTCAGCGTGCGCAGGCCGCGGGAGAGTTGGCGCCACAGCGACATGGGCTAGCCTTCGGCTTTCAGGAGGCGCGCGATGGCGGATGCCCGGCGGTTCCAGTTCGCCGTCTCTACCCCTAACTGCTTCCTGCCTGTCTGGGTCAGGCGGTAGAACTTCGCTTTGCGGGCGTTCTCGGTCTGGCGCCACTCGGAGTCCAGCCAGCCCATGCGCTCCAGCCGCTGAAAGGCGGTCAGCAGCGAGCCGGGATTCACCTTGAACACTCCGCGCGAGACCTGCTCGATCCGGCGGGCAATGCCGAAGCCGTGCATGGGCTCCAGATCGAGCGATTTCAGAATGAGCATGTCCAGGGTGCCCTGGATAAGGTCTGTGTTTTGTTCGTCCATGAGTTTCAGTCTCGGGATGCCGCGTCTTCAGCGTACGGCACTCTCCCCTTGATAGTCAAGATGTGACTATCAAGAGAAGATGCCGCGGATCGCCCCTCTCCGCCGGCAGCGAAGCCCGCCCCTCGCGCCGGTTGAGGGGAATTCGGCCAGGACAGTCCCAAACCCAGCTTCGAAGCATGGACCTGGACGCGAGGTTTTCCATGGCGTTCGCTACCGAAGCCCGTTGTATCCTTGAGTTTTGGAGGTAAATCCGCTTTGAGCCGCATTGGTATGGCTTTTCGTGCGTTTTTCGGTATTCTGGGAGGCTCTCTCGCAGAGGACATCGCACAGGCGCACGGGTATTCGAAGACCCCGGTGAAGAAGGCTCCTGAACCGCCCAAGGAGCCGGTGCTGAAACCGGAGGCCGGAGCCATGCAAGTGCTTGGCATTCTTCAGCGGGACGCCCGCCTGCTGGATTTTGTCATGGAAGACATCACGCCGTTCTCTGACGACCAGGTGGGCGCCGCGGTGCGGTCGCTGCACGACCAGTCACAGGAGGCTTTGCGGAAGTATTTCAAGCTGGCCCCGGTGATCGACGGGGTGGAAGGCACGTTCACCAAGCCCGAGTCGGCGGGCGCGCTCGCCAAGGATGCCTCGGCCATCAAGTTCGTCGGCAATCTGCCGGCGCAGGGCAAGCCAACGGGCGGACTGCTGCGGCACAAGGGCTGGCGGGTGGACTCCACCATGCTGCCCACGCTGAATCCCAAGACGAACCTGTCGATTCTGGCTCCGGCGGAGTTGGAAGTCGAGTAGGAAAGGCCGGCGAAGTTTCGTGCGAATTCTTGGTATCGACCTCGGCACCACAAACTGCGGGTTTGCCTCGACGTCCGCTGATGCGGACACCGCGGTGGAACTGTTTGCGATCCCGCAACTGACGAATCCTGGCGAGGTGCAGGCCGAACCACTGCTGGAGTCGGCTCTGTATCTGGCCCGGGAAGGTGAATTCGCGGAAGGCGCGCTGGACCTGCCGTGGCTCGAAGGCAACCGGACCATCACGGGCCGGCTGGCGGCGCGCCGCGGGGTCGAAACGCTGGGCCGGCTGGTCACCTCGGCCAAGTCCTGGCTGTCGTATACAGGCGCGGACCGGACCGCCGCGATCCTACCGGTGAATGCACCGGACGGGGCTCCGCGCGTGTCTCCAGTCGAGGCCAGCCAGCGCTACCTGGAGCACATGAAGGCCGCCTGGGACTACCAGCATCCGGATGAGCCGTTCACAGACCAGCAAGTCGTGCTCACGGTGCCCGCCTCGTTCGACGAAGCGGCGCGCCAGTTGACCCAGAAGGCCGCCGAGCAGGCGGGCTACCGCAACCTGATCCTGCTGGAAGAGCCGCAGGCCGCGTTTTACGCGTGGCTGGAACGGCATGAGAACTGGCGCGAGAGCGTCCAGCCGGGCGATCTGATCCTGGTGATCGACGTCGGCGGCGGCACCACGGATTTCACCCTGATCAGCGTCACGGAAAGCGCCGGTTCGCTGCAGCTCGAACGCGTAGCCGTGGGCGACCATCTGCTGCTGGGCGGCGACAACATGGATCTGGCCCTAGCTCATTCCGCCGCCGCGCGCATGGGCAAGCTCGACGCCATGCAGTTCCACACGTTGTGGCAGCAGTGCCGCCTGGCCAAAGAGAACCTGCTCTCGAACGACGAATTGCAGGAAGCGCCGCTGACCATTCTCGGCCGCGGCTCTTCGCTGATCGGCGGCACCATCAAAGGGAAACTGACGCGCTCTGAAGTCGAGACAACGCTGGTGGACGGCTTCTTCCCCGTCGTCTCATCGCACGACATGCCGGCCCGGCAGCGCCGCTCCGGCCTGATGGAAGTGGGGCTGCCGTACGAACCCGACGCCGCCATCACACGGCACCTGGCGCGGTTCCTGCGGCGCGACGCGACAGGGATGGCGTGCCCGACGCACGTCCTCTTCAATGGCGGCGTCTTCCGCGCGCGCCATCTGCGCGAGCGTGTCCTTGAGGTCTTGAACGCCTTCCTCGGGGAAGAAGGGAAGCCTCCGGTCATTTCGCTGGAAGGCGACGATCTGATGCATGCCGTTGCCCGCGGAGCCGCCTATTACGGCCGCGCGCGGCAAGGACGCGGTATCCGGATTCGCGGCGGCGTTCCACGCACCTATTACATCGGCATCGAATCGGCCATGCCCGCGGTGCCTGGCTTCGCGGCCCCCATGAAGGCTCTGACCGTTGTGCCCTTCGGCATGGAAGAGGGCACGGGCACAAAAGTCCCGAATCGCGAATTCGCCCTCGTGGTGGGCGAGCCGGCGGAGTTCCGGTTCTTCTCGTCCTCGGCGCGCAAGCACGATGACGCGGGGACGCTGCTGGAAGAGATTGATTCCGACCTGGAAGAGATCGCGCCCATCCAGGTCCATCTGGAAGGCCAGGAAGGCCAGATGGTGCGTGTGTCGCTGGAGGCGCACGTGACCGAGACCGGAGTGCTGGAGTTGTGGTGTGTGGCCCGCGATGGCCGCCGCTGGAAGCTCGAGTTTCAGGTGCGCGACGCAGGACAGAAACGAAAACCATGAAGATCGGTATTGACCTCGGCACGACGAACTCCGCGTGCGCGTTTATCGACCCCAACGAGGCGGATGGCGCGGATTTTCCGCCAGTCCACATCCTGCCTATTCCGCAGGAAGTCATCGGCGGCCAAATCGAACCCCGGCGTTCCCTGCCCTCGTTCCTCTACCTCGAAGGCGATGGACTCAGCGGCGAGAACGCGCGCGAACAAGGGGCGCTGGTCCCGACCAAGCTGGTGCACTCCGCGAAGTCGTGGCTGTCGAACTCCGAGGTGGACCGGACAGCGAAGATCCTGCCCTGGGACGCGCAGGAGGCGGGCCGCGTGGTGTCGCCCGTGGAAGCGTCGGCGCGCTATCTGAAGCACATTCGCGACGCGTGGGAAGCAACGGGCCGCGGACCCATCTCTGAACACGACGTCGTGCTCACCGTGCCGGCCTCGTTCGACGAGGAAGCCCGCGAACTAACCGTCCAGGCCGCCCACGAAGCGGGCATCGAGAACCTGACGCTGCTGGAAGAGCCGGCGGCCGCGTTCTATTCCTGGATCGCCAACCACCTCTCGCAGTCGCAGAAGTCGCTGACAGACGGCATGACTGTCCTCGTAGTCGACGTCGGCGGCGGCACCAGCGACTTCACAGTGATCCGGGTCGGCCGCGAAGGCGACCGCGTCAACTTCACGCGCACGGCCGTCGGCCGGCACCTGCTGCTGGGCGGCGACAACCTCGACCTGACGCTGGCATGGCTGGTGGAGTCGAAGCTGAACAAACAGCTCTCCCTGCGCCAGCGGAGCGCGCTGCGCCGCCAGTGCTCGGCCGCGAAAGAGAAGCTTCTGGGTTCTCCGGATCTGGCGAGCGTCGACATCACCGTGCTCGGCGGAGGCACTTCGCTCATCGGCGGGACGCTCAAAGCCTCCGTACTGCGCGAAGAGGCGATGGAACTCGCGATGGAGGGTTTCCTGCCCTTCTGCGGGCTCGACGAAAAGCCGCAGGAGGACAAGAAGAGCCTGTTCCGCGAGATCGGGCTGCCGTATGTCAGCGACCCGGCCGTCACGCGTCACCTGGCGGCGTTCCTGCAGTCGTCGCAATCACCGGCGCCGGACGCGATCCTCTTCAACGGCGGATTCTTTATCCCCGAGATCCTGCGCCAGCGTGTCACCGACGTCGTGGAAAGCTGGTATGGCAAGCGGCCGCTGGTGTTCGAAAACAACGACCTGGACTTGGCCGTAGCCGTGGGCGCGTCCTACTACTCCTACGTGCGTGGGACCGGCAGCGGCGTGCTGGTGCGCGGCGGCCTGCCGCGTGCCTACTTCCTGGGTGTCGACTCGCCCGACGCGGCGAATTTGAAGACGGTGTGCCTGGTACCGCGCGGCACGGAGGAAGGCTCCACACTGACGCTGGATCTCGAAAACCTCCAACTGGTCGCGAACAAGCCCGTCAAATTCAAGCTCTACTCCTCACTGCTACGCACGGAAGACCAGGTGGGCGAAGTGGTGGAGTTCCCCGTTCAGGAAGTGGCCGAAACCCTGCACCAACACGCTCCGCTGGAGGCGGTGATCCGCTTCGGCAAAAAAGCGGAGGAACGGCTGGTTCCGGTGAAGCTGGGCGTGCATTTGAGCGAGGTGGGCACGCTGGAGATCTGGGCGGAGTCGAAGATCAGCGAGCACCGCTGGCGGCTTCAATTCGAGCTGCGCAAGCCCGTGCTGGCGGAGCAGGTGAAGAAATCGCGGCCCGTGGCCGTGATCAGCGCCGAAGCCCTGGCCGCGGCCGAAGAAGCCGTGCGCGCGGTCTTCCAGCACGGCACGCTGGCGCCCGAGGAACTGCCGGGCAAGCTGGAACAGATCCTGGCGCTGGGCCGCAACTCCTGGCCGCTGGAAGTGATCCGCAAGCTGGCCGATGTGTTCCTGGAACTGAATGAAGGGCGGCGGAAATCGCCCGCTCATGAAGTACGCTGGCTGAACCTGGGCGGCCTGTGCCTGCGCCCCGGCTTCGGGCATCCCGGCGACGACTATCGCATCGAACTCGCCCGGCGCGTCTGGGCGCAGGGCCCGGCCTTCGGGAACAAACCCGAAAATGAAACGCAGTGGTGGATCTTCTGGGGACGAGTGGCCGGCGGGTTGAACAGGAACCAGCAGGCCGATGTGTTCCAGCGCACCGCCTATGCGCTGCTGCCAAAGGGCAAGCCGCAGCGGCTGAACTCCAGCCTGGAACGCGAGATGTGGCGCTGCGCGGCATCGCTGGAACTGCTGCCCGCGGGCACTCGAACCGACCTCGGCAACGCCCTCGTGAAACGGCTGCGGTCAGAACCGAATGCGTCGGACTTCTGGTGCCTGGCCCGCATCGGCGCCCGCAAGCTCTTCTATGGACCGTTGAACCAGGTGCTGCCGGCCGCCACGGCGGTGCGTTGGATTGAGGGCATCGGCAAGGTAAATGGCAGTGAAGAGTGCATCGCGCGCCTGGGCCAGAGCACCGGCGACGCGACGCGCGATCTGCCGCCCGGCTCCCTGGAAATGGTGCGGCGTACCCTGGCCGGCTCACCCGAACTGCTGTCTCTATTTGAAGGAGACACACCCAGCGATCTCGACTCGATGGCCCGCGTCTTCGGGGAAGAGCTACCCTCCGGTCTCGTGCTGGCCGCTCCCGCACAGGAATGAACGAACTCAGCCTCATCGCCGCAATCCGGAAGTGGTCGACGCCCAAGACAGCGGCGCCCGGCGTGGTGAAGGGCATCGGCGACGACTGCGCGATCATCCGGCCGCGCGCGAATGAGGATCTGCTGTTCACGACGGACTTCGTGATCGAAGACGTCCACTTCACGCGCGCCACCCAGACGGGCATCGACACAGGCTGGAAGGCCCTGGCCCGAGGCCTCAGCGACATCGCGGCGATGGGCGGCGACGCCCGTTACGCTCTCGTCTCCCTGGCCCTGGCGCCCTGGTGCTGTCACAACTACGTCCGGGATTTGTATCAGGGTTTCAACAAGCTGGCCGGCCTCCATTGCGTACAGATCATCGGCGGAGACGTCTCGAAGACAGAGAAGCTCAGCATCGACGTCATCGTGATCGGCTCCACGCCGCGCGGCAAGGCGCTGCGGAGGGACGGAGCAAAACCCGGCGACGTGATCTACGTCAGCGGAGCCCTGGGCCGTGCCGCCGCGAAGGGATACAAAGACCGCCCCATCCCCCGCCTGGAACTGGGCCGCAAGCTGCGCGGCAAAGCCACGTCCTGCATGGACTTGAGCGATGGCTTGGCGATGGATCTGCACCGCCTGGCGGTGGAGTCCGGCGTGGCCGCTGAACTGGACGGTCCACTGCCCTCGGCGCCGAAGGCTACGCTCGAGCACGCCCTCTTCGGGGGCGAAGACTACGAACTGCTCTGCACGCTGCCGCCAGGCCGCCGCGCACCACGGGAACTGACCCGCGTGGGGCTCATCGTGGAGGGCAAGCCGGGCCGCGTGACCCTGGCCGGCGAAAGTTTACAACCCCGCGGTTGGGATCCCCTCGCCTGACCGGATTCCGCCATTCGCTGCAAATCCGCCGCCTCTCCCTGCATTCCGTAACCTGACCGGAGCCTCTGGCCGCATGCTGTATCCAGCCGAGACTGGGAGGCCCCGTAATGAGCCAAACATGCAGTCGACTTCTCTTCGCCGTTTTACTGCCGCTGACGGCCGTCCGCGGAGACGGCACCGTGCCGCAAAGGACGGCCGCCGTAGTCCTGTTTCCCGGAGCGCAGGTGATGGGTTACGCCGCGCCGATCGACATTCTGCGCTACGGCGGAACCAGCGTCTTCACGGTGGCGGAGCAGCCCACCGTCGTCACCAACGGCGACCTGAGCGTGAACGCGCAGTATACCTTCGAGAACGCGCCCGATCCGGACATCCTGCTGGTGCCGGGCAGCAGCAACATGAAGGCGGAACTCGAGAATCCGCGGCTGCTGAGCTTCCTCCGCGACAAAGCAGGCAAAGCCCAGGTCGTACTCTCCGTGAGCAACGGCTCTTTCCTGTTGGGCAAGGCCGGCCTGCTGGACGATCACACGGCTACGGCCACCTTCGGACTGACGGACGGGCTGCGCCGCATCGCGCCCCTGGCCCGAGTCGTGGACGATGTCCGCTATACGGATAGCGGTAAATATGTGACCTCCGCCGGCCTGTCCGCGGGCATCGACGCGGCGCTGCACGTGCTTGAGAAGCTGGACGGGCGCGGCGCGGCCCAGATGGCGGCACTCGCCGTGGAATATAACTGGGATCCCGAGGGATCCTTTGTCAGGTCGCAACTGGCCGACAGGCTGTGCGCCTTTCGCTATGCGGTGACCAGCGCGCAGTCGATCCGGCGGGAAGGCGACGAAGAGCAATGGGTGAATGAGTGGGCTGTCACAGACCCGTCGTCACCCGAGGTGGTCTTCGAAGCGTTCCAGACAGCCATCCGGCAGCATGTGACCTGGATGGAGTCGACGCCGCAGTGGACGAAGATCGACGGCGAGGACGCCCCGTTGCGCAGCCAGTGGCGCTTTCGGGATGAGCGGGACCGCAGCTGGCGCGGAGTTCTGGAAGTAACGCCGAATACGGTGAGCGGGCAGGGGGTGGCCGTGCGCCTCTCCTTGCACCTGGATCCCCGGCGTGCGTCAATCTGATGGAATGCAAGGCATGAATCCGGCTGTACCGCGTGATCCGTCGCGCATCCGCGTGACGTGGTGGAAGTTGTCCGCTGTCTGGGTAGCGTTTGCCCTGTTCAACGCGACCCAGGTGGTGCTCAGCGTCAAGGCGGAAATGCCGGAGGTGCCGGGCACTCCCCTCTTCATCCGGGCCTTCCTGGGCTGGATGATCTGGGCCATGGCGACGCCGCTGGTCGTTGAGTTGGGCAGGCGCTATCCGCTGCGCAGGCCGGGCCTGGCCGTGGCTTTGCCGCTGCATCTGGCCACCTGGATCTGCATTGCCGCCACCCGGGCGGTGCTGCTGGTGGTGTTGGCGACCGAGTTGCTCAAATACTGGCCGAATGAAGGCAAAAGCACGTTTCTGGAGCGTCTGGGCGGGCAATTCCTGGCCCAACTGCACATGGATCTGCTGGCCTATGTGGGCGTGATGATCTTCTGCGCGTGGCGCGAGTCGCAGCAGAGACTCCAGGAACGGGATGTGCGCGAGGCGCAGCTCGAAACGCAGCTCTCGCAGGCCCAACTGCGGGCGTTGCGGGCCCAGTTGAACCCGCACTTCCTGTTCAACACGCTGAACGGGATCTCGGCCCTGGTGCGCGACGGCAACCAGACCTGTGCGATCCGCATGCTGGTGGGCTTGAGCGACCTGCTGCGCTATGTCATCGATAGCCCGCCGGACCTGGAAGTGGAACTGGATGAGGAGATCCGCTTCGCCAAACAGTATCTCGACATCCAGCAGATGCGCTATGGCGAGCGGCTGGGCGTGAACTGGTCGGTGCCGGGAGAGTTGGGCGGCGCCCGGGTGCCGAGCCTCATCCTGCAGCCGCTGCTCGAGAACGCGATTCAATACGGCGTCGCGGCCCGCAATGCGGCGGTGAACATCCGGGTCAGCGCGGCCGAGTCCTCGGGCGTGCTGCGGCTGACGGTGAATAACGATGGTCCGTCGCTGCAGGAGAACCCTCGGCGTGCCGGAGTCGGCATCGCGAACACGCGCCAGCGGCTGGCGACCCTCTACGGCGAGCGGGCCGGCCTGGACGTGCACGATGCAACGCCGTCCGGCGTGGAGGCGGTGATTCACCTGCCGTTGCGGGAGGAGCCGGCGTGACGGCCGCACCCCGCATCCGCGCCCTGCTGGTGGACGACGAGCCGCTGGCCAGGAAGAACCTGCGCCTGCTGCTGGAGTGCGACCAGGAGATCGAGGTCGCCGGCGAGAGCGCCAGCGGACTGGAAGCCATGGAGGATATTCCGAAACTCGAGCCCGATCTCGTGTTCCTGGATGTGCAGATGCCCGAGGCCGACGGCTTCGACGTCATCGCGACGCTGGATCCGGAGAACATGCCGGTGATTGTGTTTGTGACGGCCTACGACCAGCACGCCATTCGTGCCTTCGAAGTACAGGCCGTGGACTATGTGTTGAAGCCCTTCGACGACGAGCGATTCGCGAAGGCGTTGGAGAACGCCAAAAGACAAGTGAGGTGCCGCGAGATGGAACAACTGGGCGAGCGTTTGCTGGCGCTGGCGGCCGCGCGGCCGGGCCAGGTGAAAGAGGGAGAAGCCGCGTTTACCGACCGCTTTATCGTGCGGACCGGCAACCGCCTCGTGCTCGTGCGGGCCCCCGAGATCGATTGGATCGAGGCCGCGGACTACTACGTCCGCCTGCACGTAGCCGGACGCGCCCACCTGGTGCGGCAATCCATGGCCGAGATGGAACGCTGCATGGATCCCGAGAAGTTCGTGCGCGTGCACCGCTCGACCATCGTGAACATTGACCGCATCCGCGAGGTCCAACTCGGCGTCGATGGTGAGCACCGCGCCGTCCTCTCGGATGGCACGGAGCTCAAGATCAGCCGCGGATACCGCCGCAGGCTGGGATTCCTCTAGAGGATCAGATCTTCGGCACGGCGAAGAACATGCCGCCGAAGATGAGCCAGGCCAGAATCAACGTCCAGATCACGTTGGCCGTCTGCGCACCCAGGAAGGCGAAGAACGGCCGGCCGTTCTCCATGGTCAGCAGATCGGTGAACTTCGTTTCCAGGCCGATGCAGGCAAAGGCGAGCGCAAACCAGGCCGTACGCAGTCCAGTCAGAGTCCCCTTGGTCGCCTTCACGACAGCCGGATCCACCAGGAAGCTGAACACCAGGGACGCGGCGACGAATCCGATCACGAACTTGGGGAACCGCTCCCAGATCACCCGCGCACTGGCCTTGGGCTGATTGCCATTGCCGGACTTCATCGACCACCAGACGGATAGCAGGAACGCCGCCACGCCGATAAGCACGTTTTGCGAGAACTTCACGATGGTGCCCATCTTCATGGCCGTCTCACTGATCAACGACCCGGCCGCAACCACGCTGCCCGTCGTGTCGAGCGTCCCGCCCAGCCATGCGCCTCCAACGACATCGGAGAGTCCCATTGTCTTGATCAGCCAGGGTTGGATCACGATCATGGGGACGGCCACAATCAGCACGACGCTGGCCACGTAGCTGAGCCGGCGGCGGTCGCCGTGGATGGCTCCGCAGGCCGCGATGGCGGCGCTCACTCCACAGATGGACACCGCGGTGGAGAGCATCGCCGAGAACTCATCGTCCAGCTTCAGGCGGCGGCACAGCCAGAAACTGAAATACCAAACCACCACGACCACCAACACCGCCTGGAGCATGCCCAGGACGCCGGCTTCCATGATGTCCTGGAAAAGGATCGTGGCGCCCATGATGACCAGGCCGCTCTTGATGAAATACTCCGTACGCACCGCTTCCATCAACCAGGCCGGGCAGCCGATCACGTTGCTGAACAGCAGGCCCAGCACCAGCGCGAAGATGACGTACTCGATGCCCCAGTAGGCCATCGTACTGTTGCCCGCAATGAGTTGAGCCAGCCAGGACAGGGCGAAGACGACGAGGAAGCCTAGGGCGAACTTTCCGGCTTTCGCACCCAGCGCCAGGGCGCCAGGCAGCGCCATCACGAACAAAATTGCGCAGAGAATCAGCGATGTCTGTAGGTTGGCGGCGTTGAATAACCCGCCCAGCGCGGTGGTGGAAGCCCATTTGAAGGCGGGCAGGGCCGGCCTGAGGCCCAACGGAACAACAATCAGTGTCGCCAACCCCAGCCAAACGGCCAGCCAGTCCTCATGAATCCACCAGCGGTTCGATGCAGAAGCCATATCTATCGAACACTACCACGCACAGGCGGGGAGCTTCATGGAATCGGGTTGCGGCGAGTCATTTCGTCGATCACGCCGAACAGCTTTTCGGCCTCGTAAGGCTTGGTGAGGAACCCATCCATGCCGGCTTCCAGGCACGAGCCTTCATCGCCCTTCATGGCGTTGGCCGTCAGCGCCAGAATGGGCACGTGCCGGCCGAGGGCCACTTCCAGGCTCCGGATCTGCCGTGTCGCCTCCAACCCGTCCATGCCTGGCATCTGCACGTCCATGAGAACCACATCGAAGTGTTGCACTGAGATCCGGTCGACGGCCTGCTTGCCGTCGGAAACCGCCACCACGTCGTGGCCTCGCTTGCTCATCAGGCGTTCCACCAGTTTGCGGTTCACCGGATTGTCCTCGGCCACCAGCACGCGCAGCCGGGCTGGGGCCGGTGGCTCCGGCACAGGCTCCGGTTCGGGATCCGGAGCATTCTCCAGCGGGGCAACCAGTTGCATCTTCACCCAGAAGCGGAAGAGGCTGCCTTTGCCCGGCTCGCTCTCCACCTCCAACCGGCCCCCCATCCCGTCGACAATCTTGGCCGAGATCGCCAGGCCAAGCCCCGTGCCGCCGTAGCGGCGTGTGACTGAACCGTCCGCCTGCCGGAAGGCTTCGAAGATGAGTTTTTGCTGATCCAACGGAATGCCGATACCGGTATCCTTCACCTCGAAACGAATCTCCGCATCGTTATCGACGGTGCGGTCCAGGGCCACACTCAACGACACGGATCCCTTCTCAGTGAACTTCAGGGCATTTCCGAGCAGGTTCAGAAGCACTTGCCTGAGCCGGGAACTGTCGCCGATCATCCGGTTGGGCAGTTTCTTGTCGAAAGAGCAGGTGAGTTCCAGCCGCTTCGCCGCGGCCCGGCCGGCCAGCGTGCGGACCGCCTGCTGCACGGTATCGCGCAACGGGAACTCCTCGTGGCCAATTTCCATGAAGCCCGCTTCGATCTTGGAGAGGTCCAGAATGTCGTTTAGCAGGGCCAGCAGGCTGTCGGCCGAGATCTTGACGGTCTCCAGATAATCCTTCTGTTCCGTCGTCAGCGGCGTACCCAGCGCCAGTTCCGTCATGCCGAGGATGCCGTTCATCGGCGTCCTGATCTCATGGCTGACGTTGGCCAGGAATTCGTCTTTCAGGCGATTGGCCCGTTCACTCCGTTCCTTCTCCAGCCGCAGTTGCTTCGTGCGCTCGTCCACCGCGCGTTCCAGCCGCTCAGTCTCCTCGCGGTGCTGGTGCTTCGCGCGCTCGATGCGCCACAGGCCCGCCGCAATCAGCAGCAGGACCACCAGCCCCTGCAGGTAGCGATTGGCCCACCACGGGGGCATAATCGTGAACGCGAAAACGGCCGGCTCGCGGCTCCATTCCTTGTACCCGTCAAACCCGTACACCTCCAGGCGGTAGTCGCCCGGCGGCATTTCCGCAAACTGCATCTCACGCTGCGACGTGTTCTGCCACTCCGACGAAAGCCCAACGACACGATAGCGGAAGCGCTGGCTGGAGGGCCGCGAAAACGACAGAACCGCGAACCGGACCGTCAGCGTGTTCCAGCGGTAATCCACCTTCGCGGCAGTGGACGGCGTCTGGGGGTGTCCACCCAGTTGGACGGAAGTAAGCACCACCCGGGGCGGTCCCGGGCTTGCTTTGACTTCGGATTCGTGGAAACGCGAGAGCCCCGCGCTCGTCCCGATCCAGACGGTGCCATCCGGCTCGGACGCGAACGCATCCGAGTTGCAGTCGTCCCACACCAGCCCGTCGCCGCGCCGGTACTGGGACCATTGCTTGCCGTTGAAGACGCCCACGCCTCGATCCGACCCCACCCACATGTTCCCCTTGGTGTCGAATCGCGTGAAGTAAATCTGGTTCGACGGCAGTCCATCCGCGGGGGTCAGGTGCGAAAGTTGCAGCTTGTCGCCCTGGCGGGTGGCGCGGGTCAGCCCCATGCCCGTCTGATAGGCGATCCACACCGAATCGTCCGGCCCGTCGCTGATCGACCAGACGCCGTCATACTTCAAGCCTTCCCGTAGCCCATACCGGATCCATCGGCCGCCCGTCCGGCGGAACAACCCGTGGGTTGTGCCGTACCAGAGCTCGCCATCCGCCAGGACCTTCATGGTCAGCCCTGTCGATTTCTCGGAACCCGGCACATCCACCGGCTCGAAGCGGCGCGTCTTCGGATTGAAGAGATTCAACCCGGACTTGGTGGTCGTCGAGGCCCAGATCTGCCCCTCTTTGTCGATCTCGATGTGCGAGATGTAACTGTTCCGCCCCAGTTGGGCCATGGGATACCGGTCGACACGCCCTGTTCCCGGAAAGAAGTGAACCGCGCCGAAGCCGCGCAATCCGGCCCACAGGCTGCCATCCCGATCCATCGCGAGCGCCTGGATCTCTTCCCCCTGCAAGGCGGGAGTCGGCTCGAAGAAGTACCTCTCCGACTTTCTCCTCCCGAGATAAAGGCCGCCCCGCGTGGCTACCCAGATGGCGCCGTGCCCGTCAGGCAGGATCTGCCAGACGAGTTCGTCGTTGAGTCCTTCCGTGTAGGTGTAGCCTTCCCACTCTCCGTAGCCGATCCAGCGAAACAGCCCGCGGCCCAGCAGGCCGATCCACATCGCACCGTCCTTGTCCCGGAAGATCATGGAAACGTCGTTTGCGGCGAGCCCCTGGGCCCGCGTGACAAAGCGCCAGCGGTTCCCCTCCAGAATGGCGAAACCCTCTTTCAGGGGCACCAGCAGGCGTCCCTTGTTGTCGAGGGCCAACTGCGGCACCCAGGGACTGCTCAGCGACCGGTCGCACGGGACGGGCACAAATTCCTCAGTCCCCACCCTGCGCACCATCACCGTCACCCGGTTCCGGATCCAGAGATTGCCGTCGTGATCCTCCAGCATGTACTGCCATGGATCCTTCGGCTGCTCACTCCAGGTGGCGGCCGGGATCTCATTCTCACCGTCCAGTTTGCAGATGGACGTCAGGCAGCCGAACCAGACTTCGTCCCGGCGATTGACCATCACACTGGCCACGGGGCTCTTCACGCCAGTCGCGTAGTGGTACTTCCAGGTCCCGGTTTTCTGACGGTCGGCAATGAGCAGGCCGGACGGCGTCGCAATGTACACCCGGCCGGAGCGGTCCGAGGCAACGCCCTGTGCCCCCACGACTTTCTTGGCCGGTGCGATGTCGACTTTGTCGAACCGGTTTCCGTTCTGGACCCACAAGCCAACTTGGCTTCCCAGCCAGATGGTTCCGTCGGGACTCTGGTGCAGCGACTGCAGCGAGGTCGCCGGCACGCCGTCCTTGATGCCATACTCGGCGAAACTGTGCCCATCGAAGCGGTACAGCCCGTTCTGGGTGCCCACCCAGAGGAAGCCGTCCTTGTCCTGGATCACCTGCTCAACGGCCAGGTTCAGCAGTCCGTCCGCGTAGCCAAACTCCTGAAACGCAAACTTTTGGGCACACACGCGCGGTGCCAGGCAGACTGCTGCCAGGCACGCTGCCAGCCGGAGGCCGCTCGCGCGTAGGTCCATGTCGGGTTTATCGACAGAATGGATGGGAAAGTTGAGCGCTGTGTAGGCTTGCTGACAAGTCTTTTCTTCAAAAGGTGTTGGAGGAGGCCCGCGGGGGTTCATCCAGCCGCGAATCTCCTGCTCTACACTGGGAGAATACCTCGGGAAGGGGGCAGGCGCTGGGGCCGTCCATGAATCGCGAATATCACAAGTGGTACAGCCAACGATTGGGCCGGGAAATGGAGATTCTCCAGTTCGGACACGGGGGAATCCCCATGCTGGTCTTCCCCAGCTCGATGGGCCGGTTCTTCGAATACGAGGATCGCGGCATGGTGCAAGCCATGCAATGGCAACTGGATACGGGCCAGGCCATGCTCTTCTGCGTCGACAGTGTCGACAGGGAGAGCTGGTACAACAAAGGCATTCATCCAGCCGACCGCGTCCGCCGGCACGTGCAATACGAGGAGTACCTCCTGAAAGAAGTACTGCCCCTGATGCGGGCCCGCAGCGGGCATCACCGCGTCGCGGTGACCGGTTGCAGCTTCGGCGGCTACCACTGCACGAACTTTGCGTTGCGCCATCCGGAATGTGTTCACACTTGTGTCTCCATGTCGGGCGCCTACGACATCAAACAGTTCCTGGGCGGCTACTATGACAACGAGTGCTACTTCAACAACCCGGTGGACTTCGTGCCCAACACGCAGGACGCCTGGTATCTTGACCAGTACCGTCGCGAGATCCGCTGGGTTTTCGGCGCGGGCGAACACGACATCTGCCTGGAGGAGAACCGCCGCATCTCGGGCATCTTCAACGCCAAGGGCATCCCCCACTGGTTCGACTACTGGGGGCTGGGCGCGGTCCACGATTGGCCCTTGTGGCAGCTCATGTCGAAGAAGTACTTTAGCTAGATCGCGGAATCATCTTCAACGGAGGAAGCAGGGATGAAGAAGATCGGGCTTTTGTATGGGATGGAGAACACCTTCCCGATGGCATTGGTGGAGCGCATCAACGCGCGGCAGGTGGACGGAGTGATCGCCGAGAGCCTGATGACCGGCGCGTTCCGCATGGACAAACCCAGTGGCTACGAGGTCATCATCGACCGGATTTCGCACGATATCCCGTTCTATCGGGCCTACCTCCGGAACGCCATCCTCCACGGCGCCAAGGTCATCAACAATCCGTTCTGGTGGAGCGCCGACGACAAGTTCTTCAACTACGCGCTGGGCGAGCAGATCGGCGTGGCGGTTCCCAAAACCGTCATGCTGCCGCACCACTCCCATCCACCCAGCACGACCTCCCAGTCGATGCGCAACCTGATGCACCCTCTCAACTGGCAGGAAGTCTTTGACTACATTGGCTTTCCCGCCTTCATGAAACCGCATCTGGGCGGCGGCTGGCGGAACGTCTACAAAGTGAATTCCCCCGACGAGCTCTACGCCGCCTACAACCAGACGGGCGACCTGGGCATGGTGCTCCAGGAAAACATCGACTTCACCGACTACTACCGCTGCTACGTCATCGGCCGCGAAAAGGTGCATGTCATGGCCTACGACCCGCGCCTCCCGCACGAGCAGCGCTACGTCACCACCGCCGACCCCAGGCAATCCCCGCTCTACGACCGGATCGTGGCCGACGCGCTAAAGCTTTGCAGGGCACTGGGTTACGACATGAATACGGTGGAGTTCGCGGTGCGCGACGGCATCCCTTACGCCATCGACTACCTGAATCCGGCTCCGGACGCCGACAGGTTCTCCGTCGGCGAGGAGAACTTCGAGTGGATTCTCGAGGCCATGGCCGACTTCGCTATCGCCACGGCGCTCAGCCCTGTCCTGCCGCGGGACGACTACCACTGGGGCCGGTTCCTGGCCGGCGGCCAACGCTAGTAAGCAGGAGGAGACGCTCATGAAGAGTCCAAGCTTCACCATCGGCATCGAAGAAGAATACATGACCGTCGATCCCGTGACGCGGGAGCTGCGCAGTCACATCGACGCGGAAATGATCGAGCAGGGCAAACTGGTGCTGCGCGAGCGCGTCAAGCCGGAGATGCACCAGTGCGTGGTCGAGGTCGGTACCGAGATCTGCCACAACATCGCCGAGGCGCGGGCCGAGATCACCACCATCCGCCGCCACATGGTGGCTCTCGCCAAGGCGAACGGACTCAGGCTGGCGGCCGCCGCTACCCATCCGTTCTCCCACTGGCGGAACCAGAGCATCTATCCGGACGAACGCTACCGGACCATCGTCGAAGACATGCAGAACGTGGCCCGCGCCAACCTGATCTTCGGGCTGCACGTTCACGTGGGCATTGAGGACCGCGAAACCGCGATCCACATCATGAACGCCGCGCGCTACTTCCTGCCCCACATCCTCGCGCTCTCCACCAACTCACCCTTCTGGCTGGGCGACGAAACCGGCCTGCGCAGCTATCGGTGCAAGGTCTTCGACAAGTTCCCCCGCACCAATATCCCAGACTACTTCCAGAGCTATGGGGAATACGAGAGCCTGGTAAACCTCCTCATCCAGACCGGCTGCATCGACAACGCCAAGAAGATCTGGTGGGACCTCCGGCCCCATCCGACGTTCTCCACCATCGAGTTCCGCATCTGCGACCTGCCCATGCGCCTGGACGAAACCATCGCCCTGGCGGCGCTCATCCAGGCCACCGTGGTCATGCTCTGGAAGCTCCACTCCAACAACCAGGGTTTCCGCCTCTATCGCCGTATGTTGTTGATGGAAAATAAGTGGCGCGCCGTCCGCTACGGCATCAACGGCAAGCTGATCGATTTCGGCAAGCGGGTGGAAGTCCCGTTCCGCGACCTCATGGAGGAGTATTTCAATATGGTGGCGCCCGTGGCCGAAGAACTTGGTAGCCTCGGCGAAATCAATTACCTGCGGCAGATCCTCGAAGAAGGCACCGGAGCCGACCGGCAGCTAAAGGTCTTCCACGAAACACGCGACCTCAAGGCCGTCGTGGACTACATCATCCAGGAAACAGAAGCGGGGCTCAATTGATCCCTTTCGACCCTGAATTGACGCAAGGGGCGCGCAACGCAGTCAGGGTCTGCCTGCGCGTCCAACCGCACGAAAAAGTAACGGTCATCACCGACAACGTCTCCCGCGAGATCGCGGCCGCACTGGAGGCGGCACTGGCGGAAATCGGAGCCCCTTACCAGACGTTCGTCCTCGAAGAGTGCGCCGCGCGCCCTCTGGAAGCGATGCCGCAGGTGGTGCTGGACGACATGGAGTCGAGCCAGGTGAGCATCTTTGCCGTGGTGGCGCAGCGCAACGAGCTCCGCAGCCGCATGCAGATGACCGACGTGGTGAACCGCCGCAAGATCCGCCACGCCCACATGGTGAACATCGAGAAGCGCATCATGCTCGAAGGCATGCGGGCGGACTACCTGGCGGTGGACGACCTGAGCCTCCGCCTGCTCGACATCACCCGTCCAGCCAGGCAGATCCGCGCCCGCAACGCCGCCGGCACGGATATCGTGGCGACCATGAATCCCGACTACAAGTGGCTGAAAACAAGCGGGATTATCAGCGAGAACACGTGGGGCAACCTGCCCGGCGGCGAAGTCTGGACCACCCCCGGCGAGGTGAACGGCCGCTTTGTCGTGGACGGCGTAGTGGGCGACTATCTTTGCGCGAAGTACGGCGACCTGGCCGCCACTCCGCTCACGCTGCTCATCGAGGGCAACCGGCTGAAGGAAGCACACTGCGCCAACAAGGAACTGGAAACCGAGTTCTGGCAGTACACCCACACCGATGAGAACTCAGACCGTGTCGGCGAGTTCGCCATCGGCACCAACCTGGGCGTCCGCGATGTCATCGGCAACATCCTGCAGGACGAGAAGATCCCCGGCGTCCACATCGCCTTCGGCAATCCCTACGGCGACCACACCGGAGCGCAGTGGTACTCCTCGACCCACATCGATGTCGTGGGCCGGAAGTTCACCATTCACGCCGACGACCGCCTGATCATGCAGGACGGGGAGTTCGCGCTGTGAAAGGCGATGAACTCCGGCGCCTCTTCAACAGCCACTTCACGCCGGAGCGGTTCGCGCGATTCCAGTCTTTAATCGACGAACGCAGCGGCACCCACGTCGGGTTCCGCCTCTGCGAAACGCCCTGCTTCTTCGACTCGGACTTCATGCAGCGCATCTCGCGCGAAGGCCGCGAACTCATTAGTCAACTGGTGGACGACCCCGCCTACCGCCGGATCTCCGACGCCTCGCTGCCCGAGCAATACAACGTCCCAAACGAACCCGCTGAGCCGATGTTCGTCCAGGTCGACTTCGGCGTGGTCCGCGGAGAGGACGGCTTCCTTCACCCTAAGCTGGTGGAGATACAGGGCTTCCCTTCCCTCTACGCCTTCCAGCCCGTACTCGCGCAGAGCTACATCGACGCCTACGAGATGCCCGTAGACCTCCACTACCTGCTGGACGGCCTCAACAATTCCCAATACTGGGCTCTGCTGAAGCACTCGATCGTCGGCGGCCACGACCCCGAAAACGTCGTCCTGCTGGAAGTGGATCCCGGCCACCAGAAGACGCGCTGCGACTTCCTGCTGACAGAGCGCATGCTCGGCGTCAGGGCCGTCTGCCTCACCCAGGTCGTGAGGCGCGGCCGTAACCTGTTCTACCAGCGGGACGGACGCGAAGTGGAGATCCGCCGCATCTACAACCGCGCCATCGTCGACGAGATCGAACGCCGCCAGGTGGCCATGCCCTTCGACTGGCGCGACGACCTGGACGTGGAATGGGCCGGCCACCCGAACTTCTACTTCCGTGTCTCGAAGTTCTCCATTCCTTACCTCCATCACCCCTCGGTACCGGAAACCATCTTCCTGGACCGAGTGGAAAAGCTGCCGGACGACCTGTCGAAGTGGGTGCTGAAGCCGCTCTACTCCTTCGCCGGACTCGGCGTGGTGATCGGCCCCGAGAAAGCGGACATCGACGCCATCCCGGCCGCCCAGCGCGCCAACTTCATCCTGCAACAGCGGGTGGAGTTCACCCCCGTCGTCGAGACCCCCTTCGGGCTCACCAAGGCCGAGATCCGGGTGATGTACGTCAACCGCCGCCCGGTCACCCATATCATTCGAATGGGCCGCGGCAAGATGATGGGCGTGGACCACAACAGGAATATGGAGTGGGTCGGAGCCAGCGCGGCGCTGTACCATGAAGAGTCATGACGCCCGATGAGGAAGATCTGCTCGACCACGTATTCGATTACCTGTGCGAGGAACAGCCGGAAACGGTAGCCGAAATCGCCGATGAGGAGATCCGCCGCCGCGCGGCTGTGGGCATCCGCCGGGCCCAGGGCCACGGCATTGAACAACCGGAAGCGATCACGGCCTACGTGTCGCTGATGTTCCTCGTCGCGCCCGATTTCGACCTGCATCCGAAGATCGGCAAGGTTTTGGCCGATACCAGCGTCCCCGCCGCCCAGCGCATGAAGCAGATCTTCACCCGGACATCGGAATCCGACTGGGAAGAGGCCGCAGAAAAGTCCGGCGGCTGGGACGCACTGTCTTAGTCAAACCGGCCCCAAACACGCCAGTTTCATTTCCCGCGCAGGCTGATAGAATACAAATCGAGCGCGCCCGTAGCTCAGTCGGATAGAGCGTCTGGCTTCGAACCAGCAGGTCGGGAGTTCGAGTCTCTCCGGGCGCGCCAGGAACCTTCCAGGCCCAGCCGCTCAGCCCCAGGTAGCATCCAGCCCCAGGTACGCCAGGGCATAACGCCGTCCAAACTCGTGCAGCCCTGCCGTGTCGAAATGGATCAAGTCGCCCTTGTCCTTCAGGCGGCTTGAGGACACGAACCCAACTCGCCGCGCCCGCAACGGCAACTGCGCCAGGTGCTCGTTCACCACGCCGGAAAACGGGCAACCCCCTTCAGTGGTGCGCAAAAATTCGCCCAGTTGCCCCACGACCACGGGCAACTCGGGCGAACCCAATTCACCGCGCAAGGCCGTCATCATCGGCACCCACCGGGCCGTGTACGACCGGGCCAGTTCCTCTTTCCCGCTGTCCGCCTCACCCTGGTGCCAGAGAATCCCGCTGAATGTCCCACCCGGAGCCGCCGCCTTGGCGCGTTGTATCGCCTGGGCGAACAGCGCACCGCCGGGCTGCCATTCGTCCAGGCTGGATCCGCCCATCGCCGCCGGAACCAAGCCGATCCTCTGCTGCGGCGCGAACCGCAGCAGCGTGAGTGCAAACGACCTGGCCAGTCCGGCCGCCGCAATCGGTTTGTCGAAGTGGATGGGATCGACAGCCGGCACCCAGGACATCTCCTTGTTCAGCGCGAAGACGCCGGGGATCGGTGCCTGGTCCTCGGGCGTGATTACCCCGCGCCCCGCCATGTTCGACTGCCCGGCCAGCAGAAACAGCTTCATCCCCGCTGTCTGCGGCTGCAGCACCACCGCGGGCAGGCCCGCCAGGAAAGACCTTCTTCGCATCCAACCCTCCCTCGCAAACTAAACAGCGGCGCGCATGGGTTCGAAGACTTCGGTAGTGAAGTATCGCTCCATTCGATCCGGCAGGACCGTGACCACCTGCGCCGCCGGTCCCAGCCGGCGGGCGATCTGGACCGCCGCTGCATAGTTTAATCCGGAACTGGCCCCTACTGGGAAACCGTGCCGCATTAGAGCCCGGGTCGTGGCAAGAGCATCCTTATCACGCACCTCCAGGATCTCCAGGCCAGGCATCTCCTCGGGTTTCAGGATGGTCGAGATGCAGTCGATGACGCCCGGGATCCGCGCGCTGAAACTGCAACACTCCACCTCCGGGGTATCCCCCAGGTCCACAGGCTTGGCGAGGACAGGAATGGGCGCGCACCCGCTCTCACAGATACCCTGGTAAAGCCCGACCAGAGTTCCGCCCGTGCCTACTCCGCTCACCACCGCATCCACCTGTCCGCCGGGAATCTGATCCAGCACCTCGCGCGCCGTGGTATGCGCATGCGCGGCGGCGTTCTCCGGATTAGAGAACTGGCGAGGCAGGAAGCCGTTCAATTCGGCGGCCAGGCGCTCAGTCTCGGCAATGGAGCCGCGAATTCCCAGAGCCTTGGGTGTCAGCCGGATCTCGCCTCCAAAGGCCCGAATCATCAGCACTCGCTCGTTGCTGACCCCTTCGGGCATCACGGCAATGAACCGCAGGCCCAACTGCGCGGAGACAAGCGCCATGGCGATGCTGGTGGAACCGCTGGATGCCTCCAGTACGGTGCTGCCGGGCTGAATCTGCCCCTCGCGCCAGGCTTTGGTCAGGATATGGCGGGCAATCCGATCCTTTGTGGAACCGCTGGGATTGAGGAACTCCAGCTTGCACCAGATGAGCGGACCCTCGTCGTCCAGCCGGATCGGCGCCAGCGGAGTGGGCCCCAGCAGGTGAAGGTACGCATTGAGTTCAGGCAGCTTCATCACTTCCAGGCTACACACAAGCGGGCAATTGTGTATGAATGTCTTATGTTCACTCCCACCCGGCGTGCGGTCCTGGCGGCGCCTGCCGCCGCCTTGCTGGCCAACGCCCAGGACGTCAAGACCCCGCCGGAATCGCGCCGGCTGTTGTCCTCGAAGTATGAGGCAGGGCCCTTCGCCAACCTCCTGCTGCCGCGAACCCAGTGGAATCCATACCCCCGAGCCACCGACCGGCCAGCCTGGCAGGCGCTGCCGCAGGACCTCCGGTCAGCGTTTGTGGCGGCGGCCAACCAGCAGAAAGGGAAGCCCTGGCCCTCGCTTCCGGCCACCGTCTTCCTCGACTTCCAGCGCAACGGCAACCGCACGCGCTTCGAGGATCTCAGCTTCGGCCGGCGCAACCGCCTGCGCCAGGCCGTTTTGGCGGAGTGCATGGAAGGCGAAGGTCGTTTTCTCGACGACATCCTCGACGGCCTCTGGCTGGTCTGTGAGGAGAGTTTCTGGGGCGTGCCGGCGCACATCGGAGCCCAGAAGGCCGGCAACGGCCTCCCCGATATCAGCGAACCCATCGTCGACCTCTTCGCCGCGGAGACCGCCAACACAGTCGCCTGGACCGATTACCTGCTCGGGGCCCAGTTGGAGAAACTGTCCCCATTGATCCGGCCGCGTCTGCTGGCCGAGGTGCGCCGCCGCATGCTGGAGCCCTGCGCCACCCGCAACGACTTCGGCTGGATGGGGCTCGATCCCCAGCATCAAAGCCCCTTGAACAACTGGACACCCTGGATCGACTCCAACTGGCTGGCCGCCAACCTGCTCATGGAGCGGGACGAAGCCAGGCGGTCCGCCACCGCCTACCGGATCCTGAACTCCATTGACCGCTTCCTGGACTACTACCATCCCGATGGCGGCTGCGACGAAGGCCCCAGCTATTGGAGCCGTGCCGGCGCCTCTCTCTTCGAGTGCCTGGAACTGCTCCACTCCGCCTCCTCCGGGCGTCTCGACTACTTCGGCACGCCGCTGGTCCACGAAATCGGAACCTACATCTATAAGGCCCACATCGCCGCCGACTGGTATGTGAACTTCGCCGACGCCTCGGCCCGCGTCGTGCCCAACGGCAACCTGGTATGGCGCTACGGCCAGCGGATCAAGGATCCGGGAATGATCGCCCACGGAGCCTGGATCGCCGCTACCCATCCGAAACCGCACGTGGAGCCGGAAGCGCTGGGCCGCGCCATCGACGAAGTCTTCCATACCGCAGACCTGCGCGCCGCAAGCGCCGCGGCCCAGCCGCCGCTGGTGCGGGACGTCTTCCTGCCAGGAGTACAGGTCTTCACGGCACGCCGCCGCCAGGGCTCGACGGAAGGCTTCTATGTCGCCGCCCAGGGCGGTCATAACGCGGAAAGCCACAACCACAACGACGTGGGCAACTTCATCGTGTTCCACGACGGCGAACCGGTGCTCGTCGACGTGGGCGTGGAGATGTACACTGCCAAGACCTTCTCCAGCCGTCGCTATGAAATTTGGACCATGCAGTCCGGCTGGCACAACTGCCCCACCATCAACGGCGTGTCCCAGCAGGCCGGCCGGCGCTTCGAAGCGGCGACCGTGACGAGTTCCAGCGACGACCGGTCCGCTCTCTTTTCCCTGGAATTGCAGCATGCCTACCTCGCGGAAGCAGGTGTAAAGCAATGGCGGCGTCAGGTACGCCTGGATCGCACAGCCAACTCGGTTTCCATTCAGGACCAGTTCCAACTAACCAAGACCGAATCCGTCGAGCTGAGCCTGATCACCATCCGCGCACCGAAGGAAGTGGCCCCCGGTGAACTGCACCTGGAAGGCGGCTTCGTTCTGCGCTACGACAAGTCCCTGCGGGCCGTCATCGATGAGCACGCGTCCACCGATGCGCGCCTGCAGCCGATCTGGGGCCCGCTGGTGCGCCGCATCCGGCTCTCCTCCACCACGCCGCCGGCGGAAGGTGGGTACACTGTGGCAATCACCCGCACATGATTCATACGGAAAAGCAACTCGACTTCACCACGGGCCAAGTCAACGTCATCTGGCAGAGCGTCGAGGCGCCCACCGCCCTGCTAAACCATGCCGAGCTCTGCCACTCAATCTTCGGTCCGTCGCGGGTAGGCGTGCCGCAAATGAATGCATGGATCCAGAGCGACGGACGGCTGCTGAACAAACCCACACACTTCGAGAATCGGGAGGGGCGTTTTTGATCATGTCCTGGCGAGACAGTCTGCATCAGGGACTCGTCATCCCCGCCCATCCGCTGTGTCTCACCGCGGAGCGGACCCTCGACGAACCGCGCCAGCGCGCACTCACCCGCTACTACCTCGACTCAGGCGCGGGCGGAGTCGCGGTGGGCGTACACACGACGCAGTTCGAGATTCGCGAACACGGTCTGCTGCGGCCGGTGCTGGAACTGGCTGCGCTGGAGGCCGCAGGCTCCGGAGCAGTCCTCATCGCCGGAGTCTGCGGACCCACGGCACAGGCGCTACGCGAGGCGGCGCTGGCCAGGGACACGGGCTACCACGCCGGCCTGCTCAGTCTCGCGGCTCTTCGGGACGCCACGCTGGAAGAACTCATCCAGCATGTCCAGGCGGTGTCCAAAATCATCCCCGTGTTCGGGTTCTACCTGCAGCCGGCAGTGGGCGGCCGCATCCTGCCTCACGAGTTCTGGAAGCGCTTCTGCGCCATCGAGAACCTGTGCGGCATCAAGGTGGCGCCGTTCCATCGGTACCAGACGCTCGACGTAGTACGGGCAGTAGCAGAATCCGGGCGCGAAAACGACATTGCCCTCTATACAGGCAACGACGACAACATCGTGGCCGACCTGCTCACCCCTTTTACCTTCGGCGGTACAACCGTGCGCTTCGCGGGTGGTCTGCTGGGCCAGTGGGCCGTGGGTACAAGGAGCGCCGTGCAGTTACTTCGGCGCATCCACGAGGGCACCAACCCCTCGTTACTTCTCGCCTTGGGTGCTCAACTCACAGACTTGAACGCGGCCCTTTTTGACGTCGCCAACGGGTTCCGCGGTTGTATTGCGGGCATCCACGAGGTGCTCGTCCGCCAGGGACGCATGGCCGGCCGGTGGACCCTTAACCCCCGCGAAGACCTTTCGCCGGGCCAGTCTCAAGAGATCGACCGGGTTCTCGCCGCGTATCCCCATCTCCTCGAGTAAGACGTTTGTTTTCAATCTAGTTACAAACGTTTCAAGGCAACATTAACATTCGGGCCCGAGACCGGCTTTACGCCTTGGTCAGGATGGTGATATATTCTGTCCAGTCGTTAAGTCCGCTTTCAGGGAGTCCCAAGTTGGACCTTCAAATTCATACCTCCGCACAGCAGGCGGAACTCGAGGCAGTGATCGCTTCCGGCATCTTCGCCCGGGCACCGTCTCTCGCACAATTTCTCTCCTATATCTGTAAGAAGCACTTCGCCGGCGAATCGCACCTGATCAAAGAGACCAACATCGCGCTTGAGGCGCTCGGCCGCACGGAAGGCTTCGATCCTAAGAAAGATTCAATCGTTCGAGTCGAGGCGCACCGGTTGAGGAAGCGCCTGAAGCAGTACTATGAGGGCGAAGGCGCAACCCATGAACTGCGCATCGAAGTTCCTCTAGGCGGCTACGCGCCGGCGTTCGTCGAACAAGTGGCGCAGAAAATTGAAGAGCCCCAGCCCGAGGTGGTGGTGGAGTCCTTGCCGCTGCCGGCCCCTCAAGTTATCGCGAATTCAACCTTCCACTTCAACCCGCGGTGGCTCATCGCGGCCGTCATCATGCTGTTCTGCTGTGGCCTGGTGCTATTCAGTAACAGTGCCCACGGCAACGAAGGGCCCTCACCGGCCGCTTCCGCCCAGGCTTCCCGCTAACCAGGTTCAGGAGCGTTTCCCATCTGGTGGGACGCTCCTCTCCTCCGCCCGCCCCTCCTCCGGTCCCGTCCACCCCCGGGAATGATCCGCTCAGCCTACTCCCAGTCGCTACTATGAACTGCCCTGATACAATGATGGTTTGGGAAGTTCGATCTGAATTGGGTAGGGGTGAATGCGCACTCTCTTTTTGAATCCTCCTTCGTTTGAAGGTTTCGACGGCGGAGCCAGCTCGCGCTGGCCGGCCACGCGTGAAATCGAGTCTTACTGGTATCCTGTCTGGCTTTGTTATCCCGCCGGCCTGCTGCCCGATTCAAAGGTGGTCGACGCACCTCCGCATAAGGTCAGCATCGAGCAGACCGTCGCCATGGCGAAGGACTTCGAGCTGCTCGTGCTCTTTACCTCCACGCCGGGCTTCGACGTGGACGTGAAGATGGCCCGGATGATGAAGGACGTCAACTCGAAGCTGAAGGTCTGCTTCGTGGGACCGCCCGTCACCACGGAACCGGAAAAGGCCCTCAAGGAATCGGCCATCGACTTCGTCGTCCGCCGCGAGTTCGATTACCAGATCGTCAACTATGCCAAGGGCACGCCGCTCTCGGAACTGCCCGGCGTCAGCTACCGCAAGAACGGTGAGTTCGTCCACAATCCGGAAGGCGGCTACATCGAGAACCTCGACGAGCTGCCCTGGGTCACCAAGGTCTACAAGCGCGACCTGGACTTCCGCCGCTACAACGTCCCGTTCCTGCTGAACCCCTTCATCTCGCTCTACACCTCGCGCGGCTGCCCGGCCATGTGCACCTTCTGCCTCTGGCCGCAGACCCACTCCGGCCACCGTTGGCGCCTGCGTTCCGCCGACGACGTGGTGAACGAGGTCCGCTGGGCGAAGGAGAACTTCCCGGGCCTGAAAGAGATCTTCTTCGACGACGACACCTTCAACTACAAGGGCGCCCGCACCATCGAGCTCTGCAAGAAGCTGGCGCCCCTGGGCGTCACCTGGTCCTGCACGTCGCGCGTCACCACCGACTACGACACCTTGTCGGCCATGAAGGATGCCGGCGGCCGCCTGATGATCGTCGGCTACGAGTCCGGCGACCAGCAGATCCTCAAGAACATCAAGAAGGGCGCCACCATCGACATGGCGCGCCGCTTCACCCGCGACGCCCACAAGCTGGGCCTGACGATCCACGCCGATTTCATCGTCGGCCTGCCCGGCGAGAGCCGCGAGTCGCTCCGCAACACGATCAACTTCGCCAAGGAGATCGATTGCGAGACCATCCAGGTCTCCATCGCCCATCCTTACCCCGGCACCGAGTTCTACGACTACGCCCAGAAGAACAACCTGATCCAGCTCGGCGCTTCGATGACCGATGAGACCGGCCACCAACTGCCGAACATCGTCTACCCGGGCCTGAACCGCGGCGAGCTCGTGGAATGGGTCCAGCGCTTCTACGACGAGTATTACTACCGTCCGAAGGCCGCCTTCCGCGTGGTCAGCAAGGCCGTCATGAACGGCGACGTCAAGCGCCTGTACAAGGAAGCGCGCGAGTACCTGAACCTGCGCAGCAAGCGGAAGCAGTTTGTGGCTGATCAGCAGGCCAGCACGGCCGCCGCGCGGATGGCGAACGGCGACTAGTACGGCAATGAAACCCGCCACCCTGCTCCTCACAGCGGCGGTGGTCGTGTTGAACGTCCTCGGCAATTTTGCGCTCAGCTGGGGTATGAAGCACGCCCCAGCCAGCGCAGGCCCCATCCTGTCCCTGCTGCAGCCCTTCGTCATCCTGGGCATCGTCATGCTCATCGCCTGGACCCTGCTGCGCATTAAACTGCTGGGTCTGGCCGACCTCAGCTTCGTGCTGCCGGTCACCGCCGTCGGCTATGTCCTCAGCGCCGTGATGGGCGCCGTCTTCCTGCACGAGCATGTCTCGTTGCAGCGCTGGAGCGGCACCCTGCTCATCTTCGCCGGAGCTGCCCTGACCGGCCTCACCCCCGCCGAGACCAACGGGAAACCCAAGCCATGAACCCTTGGATCTTCGTCGCCGGTGTCGTCTTCTCCACCGTATGTGCCGACTTGTTGCAGTCGCACGGCATGCGCCGCGGCGGCGCCAACTGGAAGGTGCCGCTCTCCTTCGTCTTCCTGGCCACCTCGTTCTTCTCTTTCACGCAACTGCTGGCCGTGGCCGACCTCAGCTTCAGCGTACCGGCGACAGCGGCCAGCATCGTGCTCGAAACCATCCTGGCGAAACTGGTTCTCAAGGAGAACGTGGACCTCCGCCGCTGTCTCGGCGCTGGCCTGGTCGCCGCCGGAGTCTTCCTCCTCTCGCATTGAAGTTGTATTCATAAATGCTGTCCCTCGCCATCCTTATCGCCGGTGCCGTTGCGGTGGGCTACCAGGCCACGGCGCTGCTGGCCTGCCTGATCCACTGGGGCGTCGCCCGCCTCCGCTACCGCAAGCCTCCAACTGGACCCAGGCCGCCCATCTCGATCCTCAAACCGGTGCGCGGCCTGGACTCCGGCTTCGCCGCGGCCATCCGCAGCCATGCGGAACAGGACTACCCCGAATACGAGATCCTCTTCGGCGTCCGCGACCTCGACGATCCGGCCGTTCCGGCGATCCGCTGCCTGATGGAGTCCTACCCCAAGCTGCCCATCCGGCTCATCCACTGTCCGGCCGACGCGCCCAACGGCAAAGTCGCCATCCTGCTGGAACTCGAGAAGCACGCCAAACACGCCGTCCTGCTGGTGAACGACGCGGATATCTCAGTGCCGCGCGACTACCTGCAGAGAGTCGTCAGCCCGCTGGAAGAGAAGAAAACAGGCGTCGTCACCTGCCTCTATCGCGCCACCGCCGCCTCAGTGGCCGGGCAATGGGAAGCCCTGGGGATTGCCACCGACTTCATCCCTTCCACCCTGGTCGCGCCGCTGGTGGGCGTGAAGGAGTTTGGACTCGGCTCCACCCTCTGCTTCCGCGCGGAGGACCTCAAAGCCATCGGCGGCTTCGAGTCCCTCAAAGACTACATCGCCGACGACTATCAACTCGCCAAACGCATCACCCAATTGGGGCGGCACTCGTTCCTGTCCGAGGTGACGGTAGCCACGACGCTCTCCGATCCGGCCTGGCTGGGCGTGTGGAGGCATCAGTTGCGCTGGGCCCGTACCATCCGCGTGTCGCGCGGCGGAGGCTACCTGGGCCTGCCGGTCACGCAGGCCGGACTTTGGGCGCTATTGAACATCCTCGCCGGACACTATTCCATGGCCGTGGTCCTGGTGGTGGCCCGCGTCAGCATGGGTGTCACCGGAGGGTTTTTGGTGCTGCGCCACTGGCCGGCCCTCTTCGCCGCGGCGCTCATCCCCCTTTGGGACCTCTGGGCGTTCGTCGTCTGGCTGGCGGGCCTGATGGGCCGGACGATCCACTGGCGCAACGGCAAGGCCGAACTCCTGCCCGACGGCCGCATGCAGCCCCTGGATTGAGGACTACTCGCGGCAGATGCCGCGCTTGCTGCTGCGCACGAACTCGACGAGATGCAGCGTGTGCGGTGTGGGCACTTCCGCTTCAATGCGCGCCAACGCATCTTCCAGCTTGAGATTCGAGCGGAACAGCAGCTTGTACGCCGCCTTGAGCGCGGAGACCTCCGCCAGCTTGAAACCCGCCCGCTTCAGCCCCACCAAGTTCAGCCCTTTGGCTGCAATGTTGAAGTCGGAGTACATAAAGAACGGCGGCACATCGCTGTTGACCCTCACGTTCCCGGCGATCATCGCCAACCGTCCAATCTTCGAAAACTGGTGGACCACGACCCCGCCGCTGATGAATGCCTGGTCTTCCACCTCCACATAGCCCGCCAGCAGCGAGCAGCTCGCCACCACGATGTTCGACCCCACAATGCAGTTGTGCGCGATGTGGCCCGAGGTCATCACGAAGTTGTCGTTGCCGACGATGGTCTTGCTCTCAGGCGCGGTGCCTCGCGAGATGGTCCAATGCTCGCGGATCTTGTTGCCGTTCCCGATGATCAGGTAGCTGCGCTCGCCCGTGAAGTTCTTGTCCAGCGGATCCGTGCCCAGAATGACGCCGGCCGAGAATTCGTTGCGGTCGCCGATCGTAGTCCAGCGCTTGACGAGGACATACGGCTCCAACAGGCACCCGGCGCCAATCACGACATCCTGCTCGACGACAACAAACTCACCAACTCTTGTTTGCGGCCCAATGACGGCGTCCGGGTGGACTCGGGCCGTCGGCGCCACATAGGCCGAAGGATCAACGGGCATAAACTAATAATGATACAGGTCCCTGCTGGGACAAGGAGACAAACCGATTGCTGGTGCGTGAGATTGCAGAGCAACTGAGCGCGACATTCGAAGGTGATGGCGAGCGGACGATCGAGGACGTCGCACCTCTCGATTCGGCCGGCAGCCATCAGATCTCATTTGTCGGAAACCGCCGCGCGGCGCGGGATGCCCAGGCATCGGCCGCCGGCTGTCTGATTGTAGCCCTGGACTTCGCCAACACCGGGGGGCGCACCGTGATCCGCTGCAAGGACCCGCGCGCGGCCTTCGCGAAAATCATCCCCCGCCTCCGCAAGCTGGAGGCGCCGCAGCCCGGCATCCATCCCACCGCCGTCATCGGCAAGGACTGCCGCATCGGCGAGGGCTGTACCATCGGCCCCTACTGCGTGCTGGGCGATCGCGTCCAACTCGGACCGCACAGCCTGCTCCATGCCCACGTCACGATCTACTCGGACGTCTCCATTGGAGCGCGCGCCCTCATCCACTCCGGCGCGGTCCTCGGAGCCGACGGCTTCGGCTTCGTCTTCGAAAACGGCCGTTATTCCAAGTTCCCCCAGATCGGCCGGGTCGTCATCGGTGACGACGTCGAGATCGGAGTGGGTACGGCAGTCGACCGCGCCGCCCTGGGCATTACCAGCATCGGCGACGGATCCAAGCTCGACAACATGGTCCACATCGGCCACAACTGCCGCGTCGGAAGGCACGTAGTCATCGTGGCGCAAACGGGCATGGCCGGAGGCACCGTCATTGAGGACTATGCCGTCATCGGCGGCCAGGTCGGGCTGGGAGACAACGTGACCGTCAAGTCGGGCGCCGTGCTCGGCTCCGGCGCGGGCGTCCTGTCCTCAAAGATCATCCGCGGCGGCGGCGAGGTCTATTGGGGCACGCCCGCCCGCCCCTTGAAGGAGTACCTGGAGGCGTTGGCGAACGTTGCCCGCATCCCGCAGCTCAAGCGCGAACTGGCTGACCTGCAGGAGCGGTTGAAGGCATTGGAAAAGAAGGACGAGTGAGGATCATCGTGGGCGGCCTGGGGCGCAAAACGGGCAAAACCACGCTGGTCTGCCGGATCATAGCCCTTTCCCGCGACCGCCAGTGGACCGCGGTGAAGATCTCTCACCACCAACCGCCCGGCGGAGCGCCTTACAGCCTGCAGGCCGATGACGCGGCGGGCGACACCAGACGCTTCCGCGAAGCCGGCGCGCACAGGACATTCTGGCTGCAAGGCGATCTGGCCAGCGCGCTGCCCGACCTCAAGGCGCTATTGGCCGACACGCCCAACTGGATCGTCGAATCCGGCGCGGCGCTCCGCCACCTGGAACACGACTTCGCCCTGCTGGCTGTCGATCCGGCGCACATTGAGGATGAAAAGGTTCTCGGACTACTCGACCGAGGGGAAGTGGACGGATAGCGCCAGCATCTGTCCTTCCGCCATCGCCTGCAGTTGCCCGGAGCAGTAGGTGACAATCCGGCGCACACCGCTGCCGGGCGGAGGCGGATCGATGGCACGCAACAGATCATCCAGTTCAGCCTCAACCTCGGCCTGAATGTCCAGGCGGACGAACCCGGCCTCGTTCTCGATATTCACCCGGATTGGATCCCTAGCCTGCGCCACGCCGCGAAAGAAGGCAAGCAGGTGCTGGCAAAAAGCGTGGGTTAACTCAGCCGGCATCAGCGCCCGCGTCAGCGGCTCCGCCAGGCAGATCTCGAGGTTCCGCTCCTCGTGCAACGCCATCTCCGTACCGATGCGGATCAGGTGGTCCTGCAGGCAGACAGGCGCCAGTTCGGTGCCCTGCAGCCGCAGGGCCAACGCGGCATCTTCAATCAGCCAATGAGCGTGCTGCACCATGCGCCGCAGCCGCTCGCATTGCAGCTGGATCTGCGGCGATTCGGCGGCCAGGACCATGTCCAGGTAGTACGCAATCGACTCGATCCCGCTCAGCGGCTGGCGCAGTTCGTGAGCCAGGTGACGGAGCATCTGCTCCTGGTCTTCATGCACGGTTAAGGACCTGTCGACTCCGGATGCCATAATCAGAACTCCCAAAGAATAGCACCTCACCGCCGGCCGGGGTGCCGCTCCTCGTGGTCCTCTTTGCCTTCCAGGTGCGTGATGATTTCCACGGGCCGGTCGAGGCATGCCGCCAGCTCGGACTCCAACTGCGTAGCCGTCGCATGGGCCTGCCCAATCGGCAACGAATCCGGGAATAACAGATGCAGTTCCACCAGCACCCGGCCGCCTGTCTCACGCAGCCGGAATTCGTGATACTCCACGCCCAGCTCAACCACCAGGGCATCCAGCCGGGCGCGCAGCAGCCGTTCCGTCTCGGGGTCGGCGTAGTCCAGCAGGCCGCGCGCGCTGGTCCACATCAACACGCCGCCGGACCACAGGATATTCGCCGCCATGACGATGGCGCAGATGGGATCGAACGGCTTCCAGCCTGTGATCATCACCAGCACCAGCCCGACGATGACACCGAGGCTGGTCCAGCAGTCCGTGAAGACGTGCTTCCCGTTGGCAACCAGGATGATGGAGTTGTTCCTGCGGCCGGTGCGGATCAGATACCAGCCCAGCCCGCCGTTCAGCAGGCCGGCCGCCAGCGTGATCAGGGCGCCCAATCCAAGCGCTTCCAACTGCAGCCCCTGCATCCACTTGTAGATGGCCGTGACGATGATGGCCACCGCCGCGGCAGCGATCAGCGCGCCCTCAAACCCCGCCGAGAAGAACGTGATGCGCTCGTACCCGTAGTGGAACCGCTCATTCGCCGGACGGCGGCTCAACCACAGGCTGAAGGACGCGAAGGCGACAGCGGCCAGGTGGATGACCGACTCCAGGGCATCGGAGAAGATCGCGGACGATCCGGTGAGCAACCAGGCTCCGGACTTGGCCAGAAGCATGGCCACGCCGGTCCACAGCGACAGCCGCATCGCAAATACGGGAGCATCGGAGCCCTTACTCTGCGTCACTGCGTCATTGTACTAGATGGCTCTCCGGCAGCATATGCCGCGGGCCGTCAGTTCGTCCGGCTGGCCCGTTCCGCCACCACGGTGACCTGCATATCGCTGGCCAGCCGCACCACCTTCATCACGAAGTCGCGCAGCACCACCAGGCCCACCAGCCGCTTGGCCGGCTTGGACAGGAAGATCTGCGTCACTCCATTGCGCCGGGCGAACTCGACCAGCGCTTCCGCCGGATCCTCGCCCTCCAGCACACGCGTCTCCACCCGCAGCTTGCGAGCGAACTCCAGGTGCTCTTCCATGGCCAGGCGGGCCGGCGCCGGCAGTTGCCTCAGATCCGCCACAGGCAGGATGCAGACGGCGAAGCAGTCCGCCTGGAGGTAATCGGCCACGCGGCGGCCGCGCCGGATCAAGGCCGCCGTCGTCGGAGCCTCCGAGATATGAATCAGGATCTTCTCCCTCGGCGCGGCAGTGCCGCCGTTCACAGCATGATGCGCCGGATGCACCGGCAGTTCGATCTCACTCTGACGTATGTCCACTTCGTGTGCCGCCTGTCGCATGGCCAACTCCCGGAGCGCCGCCAGGGCCGGCTCCTTGAAAAAGTTCTTGATCGCGCGCTGCGCCTTGTCCGGCGCATAGACCACTCCGCGCTGCAGCCGGTTCAACAACGCGGTGGGCGGCACATCGACCAGCACCAACTCCGCCGCCTGCTTCACCACCCAATCAGGTATCGTCTCCCGAACCTGGATGCCCGTGATCTCGCGCATCTGGTCGTTGAGGCTCTCCAGATGCTGGATGTTCATCGTTGTAAACACGTCGATGCCGGCCTCCAGCAGGACCATGACATCTTCCCAGCGCTTGCCTCTCTCCACGCCCGGCACATTGGTATGAGGAAACTCGTCTACCAGGCAGATCTCCGGCCTCCGCGCCAGAATCGCCGGCGTGTCCATCTCCTCGAAGACCCGGCCGCGATACTCGATGTTCCGCCGCGGCACAAGCTCCAGCCCTTCCAGCTTGGCGATGGTGTCCTGCCGGCCGTGCGGTTCAAAGTAGCCCACCACCACGTCGTGGCCTTCCTTCCGCAGTTGCTGGCCCTCTTCCAGCATCTTGAAGGTCTTGCCGACCCCGGCCGCGTACCCGAGAATGATCTTCAACCGCCCCGCCGGACGGGGCGACGGCTCAGTCACATTGCCCCTCCAGAATGGGGAAAGATCCTGACGTCGATGCCATCGGACTCCAGGATGAGGCGTTCCACCGGATTGGGCCTCCAACTGTTCCACCACTTCGTGCGCTGGCTGTGGCCCACGAAGATCTGCGTGACGCCCTGCTCCCCCGCGAATTTGAGGATGGCGCCCACCGGATCCTCCCCATGCAGCACGTGCACCTGTGCCTTCGCCTCCCGTGACAGCGACAGGTTCGACTCCAGCGTTGTGCGGTCGTCTTCATCCAGGTCACTCTGCTCGACGTACACGGCGTACAGCTCCCCGTGGAACCGCTCCGCCTGGCGGCGCGCGCGGCGGATCATCAGCGCCGCATTGGAGCGCGGTGTCAGGCAGACCAGAATCCGCTCATTCGCGCCGTAGTGCTGCTCCACACCGTTCCGGTGCAGATACTCTTCCAGCTGATGATCCACCACTTCCGCCGCGAGGAGAAGCGCAATCTCCCGCAGCTCCGAGAGCTGCCTGGACAGCTCTTCCGGTGCCACCATCACGCCATTCCGGCTGTTCGCACGGTCCACGCAATACTCAGGCGGAGCGTCCACGATCTCAATCTCATCCGCCGTGAGAAGGAAGGCCAGGGGGACCGACTCCTTCACCACACGCCCGCGGATGGCTTCCACCTGCTCCTGGCGCTCGGCCACATATTGCAGGTTGATCGAAGTGACCACGGAGATGCCGTTGCGCAGCAACTCCTCCACATCCTGCCAACGGTAAGGGTGCTTGGAGCCGGGCGGATTGTTATAGGCCAGGCCGTCGATCAGGCAGACGGAGGGATGGCGTTTCCGGATGAGCTGGACGTCCAGGGCGGGCGCACCGAGATCCATCCGCGGCGGGATGACCTCAAAACGATCGATCAGCTCCTCCACGTCCTCGGACACGGCATGCTGCGCGGCGGCCACGACCACGTCCTGGCCGCGCTCCTTCCGCCGCCGGCCCTCGTCCAGCATGCGAAACGACTTCCCCACCCCGGAGGCGTAGCCCAGGAAGATCTTGAGCTTCCCTCGCCGCAGATGGCGCTCTTCCAACTCCGCCTGCCTGAGAAACGTCTCGGGACTTGGCCTGCGATCCACTTCAGTCATACACCGCTCCATCCTTCATCTGTTTGCCGGGGCGATCGTTACCGGGCCAGCGGGAACCTTTGATCCATCGCCATATTCAGGGCCAGCACATTCACGCGCGGCTCGCCCAGCATGCCCAGGTCGCGGCCTTCCGTCGCCTGCTCGACCAGGGCTTTGACCTGCTCCACACCCACGCCCCGGGCGGACGCGACGCGGGCCGCCTGGGCCAGCGCCGCCGCCGGAGTGATGTGCGGATCGAGGCCGCTGCCACTCGCCGTGAGGATGTCCGCCGGAATCGGCTCGCTGTAGCCGGGATTCTCCTTGCGGAACTGGTCCGCCGAGGCCTTCACCCGATCCACCAGCTTCTGGCTGGTCGGCCCGAGATTCGAGCCGCTGGAGGCCGACGCGTCATAGCCGTCGGAGCCGGCCGCCGAGGGCCGCGGATGAAAGTAGCCCGGCTTGCTGAAGTTCTGGCCGATCAGGTTCGAACCCACCACCTGGCCATGCAGGGAGACCAGGCTCCCGTTCGCTTGCCTCGGGAACAGCACCTGACACAGCGGCGTCACGATGCCCGGGTACGCCAGGCCCGTCAACACCGTCAACACCAGCGTCATTCGCAATCCGGGGAGGATTTGTTTCCACATATAAGCTCCTTACGCAAGCCTCAACACATGCACCAGTTGATCGATCAGCCAGATGCCGGGGAACGGGGCGATGATGCCGCCCAGGCCGTAAACCAGCAGGTTGCGGCGCAGCAGGCTGGCCGCCGATTCCGGCCGGTATTTCACACCGCGCAGCGCCAGCGGCACCAGCACGATGATGATCAACGCGTTGAAGATCACCGCCGAAAGCACCGCGCTCTGCGGGTTGTGCAGCCCCATGATGTTCAGCGCGCCCAAGGCCGGATACGTCGCCATGAACATGGCCGGGATGATCGCGAAGTACTTCGCCACGTCGTTCGCGATCGAGAACGTGGTGAGCGCCCCGCGGGTGATGAGCAACTGTTTGCCGATGGCCACCACTTCAATCAGCTTGGTGGGATTGGAATCGAGGTCCACCATGTTGCCGGCTTCTTTCGCGGCCATGGTGCCCGTATTCATCGCCAGCCCGACATCGGCCTGCGCCAGCGCCGGAGCGTCGTTCGTACCATCACCCGTCATCGCCACCAGGCGGCCGTCGCTCTGCTCCTTGCGGATGTAGGCGAGCTTGTCGGCCGGAGAAGCCTGCGCCAGGAAGTCGTCGACGCCCGCTTCGGCGGCAATCGCGGCAGCCGTCAGTGGGTTGTCGCCCGTGATCATTACGCTGCGGATGCCCATCGCCCGCAACTGGCCCAGGCGCTCTTTCATGCCGCCCTTGACGATGTCCTTCAGGTAGATGACGCCCAGCGCGCGAGCCCCATCGGCCACGGCCAGCGGCGTCCCACCCATCCTGGAGATGCGTTCGGAAATGGCGGTCAGGTCCTGCGGGACGCGGCCGCCCTGCTCCTTCACAAACTGGCAGATCGACTCGGTTGCGCCCTTGCGCAGCCGGCGCTGGTCGATATCGACGCCGCTCATGCGGGTATAGGCGGAGAACGGGATGAAGTGCGCCTCGTGGTGAGACACTTCGCGGCCACGCAGGCCGTACTTCTGTTTCGCCAGCACGACGACCGAGCGTCCTTCCGGAGTCTCGTCGGCCAGGCTCGACAACTGCGCCGCATCGGCCAGTTCGCTCTCGGTGACGCCAGGGACGGGGAGGAACTCCACCGCCTCGCGGTTGCCGATGGTGATCGTGCCGGTCTTATCCAGCAGCAGCGTGTTCACGTCGCCGGAGGCTTCCACCGCGCGGCCGCTCATGGCCAGCACGTTGTGCTGCATCACGCGGTCCATGCCGGCGATGCCGATGGCGGACAGCAGCCCGCCGATGGTCGTCGGGATCAGGCAGACCAGCAGCGACACCAGCACCGCGACCGAAGGGACAGAGCCCGTACCCGAGGCGCCGGCGCTGAACTGCGCGAACGGCTGCAGCGTCACCACGGCCAGCAGGAAGATCAGCGTGAGGCCGGCGATGAGAATGTTCAGCGCGATCTCGTTGGGGGTCTTCTGGCGTTCGGCGCCTTCCACCAGCGCGATCATCCGGTCGAGGAACGTCTCGCCGGGGTTCGACGTGATCTTGATGCGAACCTGGTCCGACAGGATCTTCGTGCCGCCGGTCACCGCGCTGCGGTCGCCGCCGGACTCGCGAATCACCGGAGCGCTTTCACCCGTGATCACTGACTCGTCGACGGTCGCGATGCCTTCGATCACTTCCCCGTCGCCAGGGATGATGTCTCCGGCTTCGCAGATCACCACGTCACCGGCGCGCAGCATGGAAGCCGCCACCGACTCAGTGGCACCGCCCGACTTCACGCGCTTGGCCACGGAATCGGTCTTCGTCTTCCGCAGGGCATCAGCCTGCGCCTTGCCGCGCGCTTCTGCCATCGCCTCGGCGAAGTTGGCGAAGAGGACCGTGAACCACAGCCACAGCGAGATCTGCGCGGTGAACCCGATGCCGCCGGCGCCGGTCGCCAGGTCGCGCACCAGGAACACGGTGGTCATGACGGCGCCCGCTTCCACCACGAAGATCACCGGGTTCTTCAGCAGAACCTTCGGGTTCAGCTTGACGAACGACTCGATGATGGCCCGCCGCAGGATCTGCGGATCGAAGAGAGGACGGGCGTGCGCCAGTTTCTTGGGCAGCAGTTCGCCGCTTTCCACTGGTTGCTGCGGTGTCTCCACCGGTACATCTTTAGTAGCTTGCGGCATGTTAGAAGAGCCTCCCCTGTTGCATCAGGAAGTGTTCGACGATCGGGGTTAGCGAGAGCGCCGGGAAGAACGTCAGCGCGCCAACAATCACCACAGTGCCCGCCAGCAGGCCCACGAACAGAGGGCCGTGCGTCGGGAACGTACCGCTGGTCACCGGCACGCGTTTCTTGGCAGCCAGGCTGCCCGCGGCGGCCATCAGCGGGATGATCATCAGGAACCGGCCCACCAACATGGCCAGGCCGATGGTCAGGTTGTACCAGGGCGTATTCGCACTGATGCCCGCAAAGGCGCTGCCGTTATTCGCGGCGCCGCTGGAGTAGGCGTAAAGGATCTCCGCCAATCCGTGCGGGCCGCTGTTGTTCAGGTTGCCCACGCCCGGTCCATACGACCCGTTCCAGTAGGCATCCTTCGGGAACTGGATGACGGCCGTGATGCCGGAGAAGAGCAGGATGGCCGCCGAGGTCGCCAGCATCGCGAGCATGGCCATCTTCACTTCCTTGCTTTCGATCTTCTTGCCGAGGTACTCCGGCGTGCGGCCCACCATCAGGCCGGCGATGAAGACGGCCACGATGGCGAAGAGCAGCATGCCGTAGAGGCCGGCGCCCACACCGCCGAAGATGACTTCGCCCAGGTGCAGGTTGAACAGCGGCACCAATCCGCCCAGGGGCGTGAAGCTGTCGTGCATGCCGTTCACCGCGCCGCAACTGGCATCGGTGGTGATGGTGGCGAAGAGTGCGGTTGCGGCGATACCGAACCGCACTTCCTTACCCTCCATGTTGCCGCCCGGCTGGTTGGCCGTGGCCGCTGTCTGGATACCCATCTTCGCCAGGATCGGGTTGCCCGCCTGCTCAGAGGCGTAAAGCGCGAAGACTCCGGCGAAGAACAGCAAACTCATTGCAGCGAAGAGCGCCCAGCCCTGCCGCGTATCCCCGACCATGCGGCCGAACGTATAGGTGAGTCCGGCCGGGATGATGAAGATCATCAGCATCTGCACGAAGTTCGTGAGCGGGGTCGGATTCTCAAACGGGTGGGCCGAGTTCGCATTGAAGAAGCCGCCGCCGTTGGTGCCGATCATCTTGATGGCTTCCTGCGACGCCACCGGACCCTGGGCCAGAACCTGCGTCTTGCCCTCAACGGTCGTCACCTGCGTATACGGGCTCAGGTTCTGGATGACGCCCTGCGAGCACAGGAACAATGCGCCGACCAGCGACAGGGGCAGCAACAGGTAGAGCGTGCCGCGCACCAGGTCGACCCAGAAGTTGCCGAGCGAGGAGGCCTGCTGCCGGGCAAAGCCGCGGATGACGGCCACGGCAATGGCGATGCCGGCCGCCGCCGAAGCGAAGTTTTGCACCGTGAGTCCGGCCATCTGCACCAGGTAGCTGAGCGTGGTCTCGCCCACGTAGCTCTGCCAGTTGGTATTCGTTACGAACGACACGGCGGTATTGAACGCCAGGTCCGGAGTCATCGCGGTCGCGCCGCTGGGCGCGTGGGCTCCGGAGAAACCTTGCGGATTCACGGGCAGCACGCCCTGCAGCCGCTGCAGCAGATAGAGGACAACGAAGCTGAACAAGCTGAACGAGAGCAGGCTGGCCGTATATTTGGTCCAGCGCTGCTCTTCCTTCTCATCCACGCCGCCCAGTACGTAGATGAGCCTCTCCACGGGCCGCAGCAGCGGGTGCAGGAAGGTCCGCTCACCCGCGAACAGCCGCGTCATGAAGGCGCCCAGCGGTTTCGTCACGGCGAGGATCACCGCGAAGAAGACCAAGATTTGAAGTACACCCAGTGTAGTCATGACAATTCCCTTAGAAGCGCTCCGGCTTCAACAACGCATAGATCAGGTAGAGGAACAGCAGCACAGCAGCGATCCCCGCGATCACGTAGTCCATCTCGACTTTCCTTTCTCCCAGCCCACAACCAGCCCCAGACTGGCCTGCCCGCGCCAGGCGGGCGCATCAAAGTTTTTCGCACGCCTTGGTGAACCACCAACAGGCGATAAAGAATGCCACCGCAATGGCCAAGTAGAAGAGATCGAGCATTGAGTTCCTCACTCTGGAGAAGAGAAGACCACCTGATGCCCGGCGGAGCGCAGCCGCGCGGCCAGCCGGTATTTGCGCGAAGGCCACCAGCCCCGGGAGCCGCCCATCACGACGACGGAGCGCGGCTTCAGCGCCGCCCCGACCGCCTGCCAGTGATCGCGGCAACGCCTCACATCAATGCGCGTCTCCAGTTGGCTGTCCTCGAGGACAACCTGGAATTCGCGAATCAGGTGGCCGGACGAAACAGGCGGTTCGTCCAAGGGCAGCGGGTACGGCACCACTTGCGGGACCAGCAGCCGGATGCTGGTGGCCACGCCTTGTGCCAGACGCCCTGCCGTGCGCAAGGCGCCAAGCGTCTCGCGGACAGTCGTAAACAACACGACGATCTCGAAGCAATGGGGCGCACTGCCATCACGACCGGTCTCGATCGCCCTGGCTTGCCCTGTGTCTTCCCGCTGAAACGCCCGCTGGGTGGTCATGTCCTATCTCCGATTCCGAGAATACGGAGCAGGCCATAAGGAAGTCATAAGGGCGGGCTAAGGATTCCATTGTCTTCTCCTTATGCCCGCCAAGTGCTTTATTTAGAGGGGATTGCGAAGCGGTAGCCGACCCACGGTTCAGTCAGCAGATACCTTGGATGGGACGGATCGAGCTCAATTTTCTTACGCAACTGGTTGATGAACACCCGCAGGTACTCCACCTGGTCGCCATAGTCCGGCCCCCAGACGGCCTGCAGCAGCTTGCCGTGGGGAATCGGGATATTCGGATTCGCCACCAGGTAGCGAAGCAGGTCAAACTCTTTTGGAGTGAGTCGCATCTCCTTGCCCTTGGCGGTGACGCGTCGCGTCGCGAGATTGATCTCCAGGTCGTCGAAGCGCAGGGAATCAGTGGTGCTCTCTTCACTCACGGGCAGGCGCCGCAGGGCGGCCCGGATGCGCGCCAGCAGTTCGGGCGTGCTGAACGGCTTGGTAATGTAGTCGTCGGCGCCCGCGTCCAGCGCCGCCACCTTGTCCATCTCCGTGCTGCGCACGGTCAGCATGATGATGGCAACCTCGGACGTGGCCCGGATCTCGCGGCAGGCTTCCAGCCCGCCCATCCCCGGCATGTTCATGTCGAGCAGGATCAGGTCGAAGCGCGACTCGCGCAGCCGCAGCATGGCCTCTTCGCCGCTGCGGGCGTCCTGCACCTCATAGCCATGCGTGGTGAGCGTCACGCGCAAGACGCGCCGGATCTGCGGCTCGTCATCCACAATCAGGAGCTTGCCGGAAGTCATACCCGGACCGCCTCCAACGGCAGCCGGAGGCAGAACTCCGCACCGGCCCCGGACGGGCCCTCAATGTGGAGACTGCCGCCGTGCGCCTTGAGGATCTCGCGCGCAATGTGCAGGCCCAGGCCCGTGCCCGGCACCTTCCCTTTCGACGTGTCTCGCCGGTAGTAGACCTGGAACACCTTCTCGCGCTCCTTTTCGGGAATGCCTTTGCCCTGGTCGATCACGCGGATCTCCAGGGCGCCATCCACCACCGCCGAGGTCAACCGGATGGGCGTCTCGGGCGGCGAGTACTTCAACGCATTGTCGATGAGCTGCCGCAGCGCCAGCGCGATCAGTTCGGAATCGAACTGGACGAGGGGCAGAGCCTCTGAGGCTTCCACCGTGGCGGAACGCCCCTCAAGCCTGGACTGGAAGGTCGAGAGCACGTGGGCGAGGAACGAGGGCACGTGCTGCGCCTGCTTCTCCACCAGCACCTTGCCAGCCTCGATCTGGGACATGCGCACGGCTTCGTTGACCAGCAGCGTCAGACGGTCTGTCTCCTCGTCGATGATCTCAGTGAACTCGCGGATATCCGGGGCTACCCGTTCCGGCTCACTGAGGATCGATGTGGAGGCGGCCTTGATCGACGTGAGCGGCGTCTTGAACTCGTGCGCGATCGCATCGAGCAAAGTGGACTTGAACTCCTCGCTTTGACGCGCCGCCTCGGCCTTGCTGGCGATCTCGGCGGACCGTGCCCGCTCCAGCGCAATCGCCACGAGGTTCGCCATGGCTTCCATCGCCCCGTCGGAGCACGACAGCCCCAGCAGCGCGACGCTGCCGATGGGCCGGCCGCCCAACGTGATGGGCAGGACAATCAGCAGCTTCGAGGCGTCCGAACTGCGCACGCCGTCCAGCGCCACACGCTTCAATGCCTCGTCGATGGTGGGCAGATCGCCGGCACCGCCGCGATAGACTTCGCCTTCCGCCGCGTCGTAGAGCGCCACGGCCGGACAGTCGAAGGTCTGCGCGATGAAGCGGGCGGCCTGCTGCCCCACCGGTTGAGTATTGTCGGTCAAGAGGATGGACCGGCTGAACGAGTAGAGCCGTTCCGTCTCCTGCTGCCGCTCCCGCGCCTCCACGGCCTGCATCTTGGCGCGATTCGACAGATGGCTGGCGACGAGGGCCGTAGCCAGGAACGCGCACAGCGCTACCCAGTTCTGCGGGTCAGCAATGGTGAAGTGCCCCACCGGCGGCAGGAAGAAGAAGTTGAAGCACAGCATCGCCACCACTGAGGCGGCAATTGCTTCACGCAGCCCCCAGGCGGTAGCCAGGCCCAGAACCACCAGGAGGAACGCGAAGCCCACGGTAGTGGCATTGACGCCCAGGACTACGCGAGCCACGGCGGAGACCAGCAGGACGAGGCCAACTCCGGCCAGGGACCGCAGCACCGTACCCCAAATGCCCAGCCGTTGCGCCCACGCGGTCATCGCCCGACCTCTATGATTGACAAGGTTCCGTCGCTCACTCTGTGATGATGGCACGCCTGCGCCACGGCGCAAGCGTGCATGGATTAGAGGTCAGTCGACCGCGAGATGTCCTTCAGGATCTCATCCCGCTCCTTCGAATTGAGCTCGGCTTTCAGGCGGCGCAGCGCGACGCCCACCACGTCGCGATGACGCAGCCGGTGTCCGGGCCCCGAAGCGGAAAGATCCCGCCACAGTTCGTGCAGGAGCTCAATGTCCTCGGGCCACAGACGCGGCGGGTGCGGCCCCAGGTTGACGAAACTCGGGCGTTCCGCCGGATCGTCGGGCACGACTTCCAGGGAGATGGCCGGCCTGGGTTCAGGCAGGCGTTCCCACTGAATGCCGATGGCGTGTCCCTGTTGCGCCGTGGTCAGCTTCGGCGAAGTCCCGATGACGATGCGCGACGATTGCAGCCGCGCGGCGGTTTCGACGAGGGCCCCGTTGGGATCGTCGCCGGGCACGGTGAGCAGCTTCACCGATTTGCCTTCCTTCTCCGCCAGGGTCACCACTTTGGTGAACAACTCGGATTCGCGGGCCGTGAAAGGGGCTTCTTCATCGGAGATGGAGACCGCCACAATGTCGATCTTGCGGATATCGGTCTTTTGGAGAACCCGGTGGAGGTGGTTCAGCCGGTTGGGATTGCGTACGGCCACCAGCACGTTGCCCGGCCGCACGTCGAGAATCTCGGCCGAGACGCCTTCCGAGTCGTCCAGGCGGAACTGCTCGTGCCCCGCGTTCGCGGCCAGGGCGCGCCGGCGGTTCAGCTTCTCGGAGACGGTGAAGAGGATGAAGAACGCGAGGGTAAAGATGACGCCAGACACGGTCGCGATCTTCTTCGTCAGTACGTTCGTGATGGCCAGCGTGAACAGCGACAACGCGATCAGGCCCAGCCCGACGGGAATCTCGACGCCCCCGACCTGCAGGTTCAGCGGCACCTTCCATTCCCTGGGCCGTTTGTCCTTGAAGCGCAGCACCAGCACCGAGGTCGCGTTGAAGGCGAAGCTCCATACGACGCCGAAGGCATAGGCTTCGCCGAGGAGGTAGACGTCGCCGCGGCTGAGGATGATGGTCACGATCTGCAGCCCGACGATCATGTTCACCAAACGGTGCGTCGTGCCGAACTTCTTGTGCGGGCTGCGGAACCAGTTGGGCAGGACGTTGTCTTCGGCCACGCGGTTCAGCACACCGTTCGAACCGATGATGGCGGTATTCACAGCACCGGACAGGATGAGGGCGCCGACGAACACCACGAAGGCGTGGAACAGCAGGCGCAGCGGCATGGGCCCGTCGAGATGCATGGCCAGGCCGCCGATCAGGTTGTCCAGGAACAGCTTGCGGTCTGTATCCGGGATGATCATGACCGCGAAGAACGAGACCAGGGAGGTGAAGACCAGGGAGTAGATGAAGATGACCAGGCCGGCGCGCTCAAGATTCTTGAGCTTGGGGTGGGCGATTTCGCGGTTCACCTGGGCCAGCGACTCCTCGCCGGACATAGCCAGCAGCGAGTGACCCAACCCGACCAGAATCGCCACGGCGGGAATCATCTGCACCCACGATCCGGGCAGCCAGCCCAGCGACTCCTCACTCAGCTTGATGTTGCCCAGCACCGGCATAGGCACGGCCTGGAAGTGGCCATGGAAGATGGTGTAGAGACACCAGGCGATGAGGATCACCACCATGAGCGTGGTGATCTGCATGATCCGCAGGGCCTTGTGGCTCGACTCGTGGATCCCGATGATGTTCTTGCGCCAGAAGTAGACGGTCACGACCAGGGCAAAGACCACGGCAAAGCCGGCATCGTTGATGAGGTGCTGCTGGTGGAAGAAGTGCTCCGCCGTCTCGTTGATCAGCCCGGCCAGATAGAGGCCGGCCGACACGCCGCTGATGGGGCCGGTGAGCACGTAGTCGAACATGAGCGCCGACACGGCCAACTTGGCCATGCGCGATCCGAGCGCCTCGTGGACGACGCGGTAGACGCCGCCGCGGACATACATGGCGCAGCCTTCGATATACACGGCGCGGACCGCGTAGGAGAAGAGCATGATGGCCAGGATGAACCAGGGGGCGGACTTACCGATGGCTTTTTCGGTGATGCCTCCGACGTAGTAGGCCGAGGAGGCGAGGTCGGAGAGCACAATGGCGGCAGCCCGCCAGAAGGAAATGAACGAGAGGGCAATCGTTGAGGCGATGACAACCCGGTTCGGGGTCATCGCCACTCGCGGTGACGCTTCCACAAACAGCTCCTTGCGCACGCCCCAAAGCGGGCCGCGGCTTCTCAATTCGTCTGCGAGGTTAGCTGACGGGCTCGGGCTGAAAAGTACCCTACGGCCAAACGCTGCCGATACGCCCCGGGACTTGGGTCCCCCGCCTTCCCACCTGAGCAGGAAGCTAGACTTTCCCAGATTAGCACCTCCCGGGCAGGGGCGAGACAGTCAGTCCAGGGAGGGCTTAGGGGCAGAGTAGCTGGCAAGGGCGAGCGTTCTGCGGATCAGGAGACGAGGTGCATTGGGGTGGCGGGGGGGACGGGGCGGGTCGTCTTTGGTGTGCTTCCGTGCTGCCGGAAAGGAACGGTCCATCTTCAAGAGAAGTGAGCCGGTCAGGGGACCGGCTGCCGACGAGGGCGTCCGCCCTCCCGGCGGGGTGGGCGGGCAACTGGCCACCGCCGGGTCGACGGGCCGGTGGCACAGGGCGATGAGAACGGGAAGAGATGGGTTTGATCCCTCAAAAGCTGTGGATTGCGGAGGAAGTGGGCGGGGTGGTCTCCGGTGCGCGCGGGATGAATTCATTTCCCGCGACGGGAGAAGAGCAGGGGAAGAAGTGGCTTTGATCCCTCACAATCTGTGGATTGCGGAGGAAGCGGGCGCGGTGGCATCCGGGCCAGGCGGAGTGAGTTCAGCCCTCGCACAGGGGAGAAGAACGGGGGAAGAAATGGCTTTGATCCCTCAGAAGTTATGGATGGCATATGCCACGGAGGGTCGGCCTTGGGTGCGCGCGGGGTGTCTACCTAACCGCCGTGGAGGAGAAGACAGAGAGAAGAAATGGGTTTGATCCCTCAAAGGTGGCGGATTGCGAGTGACGTGAGTGGTTCGACACCGGGCGGGTCGGGCGGGCCTGCCGTTGGTCCGGGAAAGGAAAGAAAGAGGGAATAAATGGCCTTGATCAACCATAATCCCGGCATTCGCTTCCCTTTCATGGCGTGAAGACGGACTCCTCCGGCGGAAGTGTGGAGGTTCTGAAGTCAAAGATCGGCTGGATGCGGACAGACCGCGGTGTCCAGTGGGCGGATTATAGCCGTGAGTTGGTGGGCTGCCGGGCGTGTGGCTCGCAAGTGGTGGGAAGTAGGGGAGATAAATAACCCGACCGGCGGTGAATGAAGATGGGTTAATGATGGAATTGAGATAAAAGTGGGGTCGTGGCGCGGATTTGTGGGCTGGCTCCCACCCGAGGAAGACGTCCAGGCGGCCGCCGGCGTGCCCTCGCCGTCAGTTCGGGCGGCTGCACGACGGCGGCCGCAGGGTCCTGTCGCAGGACGGCGCCCCCGCTTCGGCCGCAGGCCGAGGAGGGGGTCGGGGGGAGGAGGTCAAGAGATGCCCCATTTGCACGGACGAGACGCCCGTAGGGCGGCGAAGGACGTGCGGGTTCTTGTTGCCCCCCAGTCACCCGCGGAGTGGGTGCGGGCGGGGGCGCGCAGCTCCTGCCCGTCAGTTTGGTCCTGCTTCGAGGAGGATTAGATCAGGGGGCTTGCTGTGGCCAGCGTTGCGTTCGAACTGATGCGTCCCAGTGGCAATTGTGATGGCTGGAATCAGGATAGCCTGGGTCGCATTCCTCGCGCATTGAGCCGCAGCGTGAACCGCATGCTGTTGATGCTGTGGCATTTATGCGTCTGGCGAGGCGGCCAGACAGATCCCGTCAATAGATGCCAAAACCGAGGCGAAGTGCTCGGAGTTCCCAGTAAGCTCTGTTCGTTCAATTGCTTACGAAGTGGGACGGGTCAGGCTGTCGCCTTTCCCAGTAAGCTCTGTTCGTTCAATTGCTTACGAAGTGGGACGGGTCAGGCTGTCGCCTTTCCACATAATTCCGACTACCTGCCGCTCTACCGGCTGGAAGACATCTTCGCGCGGCAGGGCTTCGAGATTTCTCGCGCCACCCAATCGGTATGGTGCGGCGATGTGGCGGACCTGGCCGAACCGCTGTACGAATTGATGGCGCAGCGAGTGCGGTCCTCGCATGTGGTGGCCACCGACGACACCATCATGCCGATGCTGAGCAAAGGCAAAACGGCGAATGCGCGGATGTGGATCTATGTGGGGGATGACGACCATGCCTACAACGTCTTCGACTTCACGCTGAACCGGGGCCGCGACGGGCCGAAGCATTTTCTGAAAGATTACCGGCAGGTTTTGCTGGCCGATGCCTACGGCGGATACAACGGCGTGGTGGCGGGCAACGAGATCACGCGCGCAAGGTGTTGGGCGCATTTCCGTCGCAAGGTAGTGGACGCGGAGAAGGCGGCGCCGGAGATCGCGCGGGTAGTGGTGGAGATGGTGCGCGCGCTGTACTCTGTGGAGCGTCAGGCGACCGGACTTCCGGTGGCGGAGCGGCTGAAGCTGCGCCAGGAGAACTCGGTGCCGGTGGTGACGGAGTTACGGGAGAAGCTGCTGGGCTGGAAAGAACAGTTGCTGCCGAAGCATCCGATGGCCGAGGCGCTGAACTACGCACTGAGCCAGTGGGAGGAGCTGACGGTGTTCTGCTCCGATGGAGCGGTGCCGCTGGACAACAACATCAGCGAAAGGGAAATGAAGCGAGTGGTGCTGAACCGCAAGAACTCCCTCTTCGTGGGCAACGCGCGCGGAGGCCGGACCGCAGCGATTCTGGCGAGCCTGACGAGTACATGCCGCCGTCACGACGTGGATCCGCAACTGTACCTGACGCAGTTGCTAACCAACCTGCCGTCGGTGCGCATCAGCGACTTGGCCGAGTGGCTGCCGGATGAATGGAAGCGGCGTCAGTCCGCATCGCCTGATGGCCCGATGAAGTAGAGCTGTCGGGTCGGAGGACCTGGGGTTCGCGTAGCGCTCACCGCATGCTATTCACGCTGCGTCACTTATGCGTCTGGCGCGGCGACCAGACGGATCTCGGCAGTACATGCCAAGAGCTTGGCGAGGTGCACGCAGTCATCTATAAGTTCTATTCGTTCAATTACTTACAAAGTGGGACGGGTCAGGCTGTCGCCTTTCCAAATTGTCGCCTTTCAACCGCCTTCTGGGTAGTCAAGCTCGAAGCCCAGAGGGGGATGCTCCAGGTCAATGGCGTGTCGGCTGAGCAAAGCACCCCCACCCATCGTTACGCCCTCCCAACGGCGAAGCGAAATCCGAGAGCGTATTTTCGAACTCAGCGATTTCGTTGTGCGACGGGATCATATGCTTCACAACGATCACATCCCAAGGCAACTCGGGAACAGATCCTGTCTTTTCGACGGAAACTTTGTATCCGGATCGCCTGAAGTAGTCCGCAAATGCCACCGCAGAACTCTGCCCGGGAAACACGACCGTGAAATCAATATCCCGAGGCTTTGCTAGATCATCGCCATTCTCTTGCATTCGAAGTAGAACACGACCGTTATCATCGCTTGGAAAGGGATTCGCCATAAATTCTCCTATCATGCCCTGCTAGACCTAGCCTCAAAATCTGCGTAGCGATGAGAGTAGGTCTTCTTGTCAGAGAATCCAACTGATGGAATGCGCAGACAAGGCGCCAGGTCTCCATCTAGTACTTCCGTGCCCACAAAGCGGAAATTTTGGAGCTCAGGCAACGCATCCAGGAACCGCAGAGATGGCACCTTCCCGCAATGATTGAACCACAAGGTTCTCAAAGATCTGATTGAGCTAACACTGTCGTTATCTGTGATGTGTGGGCAATGGCCGAACTCAAGAGTCGTAAGATCCCTATCGCAAAAAGAATGCCCAACGGGAGCGATGTGGCGAAGTTTCGGCAGATAATAGCACGCCAACCGCCTCAGCCCAGGAAACCTGTCGATACCTGCAAGGCTGGGAATGGGTGTTTGAATCAACTCCAGATCTTCCAATTCCTGAAGGGCGGGTAAGTCCAAAGCCCCGTTAACATTCGAGCGGTAGCCCTTAAGTTTCAACACACGCAGCTTGGGAAGACGCCCATCAAATCGCAATTTCGGCCACCATTGAACATCGAGTTCATGCAGAGCGTCGAGATTAGCGATGTCCAGTTTCTGCTTGGGTCTCCCGGTCATATGCAAGCTGCGGAGCAGACGGAGGTCATTAAGGGCGGATACGTCGATCATATCTACGTGGAGAACAACTAGGTGCTCGACTGCCGGAACGCATCTAGTCAGAAAGCCGAGATCTGACAACTTGAAGCCATCAAGTGGCGAGATTGCGATTCCGTATAGTTTATTCCGAATAAAATAGTCTACGCAAGCTTCAAGGCAATCAGAGTCCATCCAAAGCGCGGCACGCCCCCCTCCAAGATCAATGGTGCGCAGATTCTGGAGCTGCTGACCAGTGGCCCGATATTTGGCGTAGATGTCAGTTTTCGCCATCTTGTTGCCGCATCTTTTTGCCCGGTGACTCTCTCTTATTGTACAGCTTTTTACCCTCACTCCTAGCCTGATCCATGCGCCGAGACTCAGCCTTGAATCCCTCTCTCGAACTAGATGCAGACGTGTGGTCGGTCGCAACGTGCTTATCCCCGGTCTCCTTCGCAACCCTCCGTCCAGAAGCTTGCGACCTCGCACGATCTCCTTTACCGACGTAGACCGCACCGCTTTCATGCGTGTTTGTATACGAACCTGAATCCGAGGAGCGCTGCATCGGCGCAGTTAGAATTGCGCCTAAGTTCTTGGCGGCTCCCACCGCCGAGGCGGCACCTTTTAATGCGACTGCGCCTCCTGCCAGCGCACCCACTCCTGTCGGCGCTGTAAGCACACCGCCAGTGATTCCTCCAACGCTCGCAATGGCTCCAACGACCCCAACTACGCCGGTGCCAACGGCCTGTCCTATCCTGCTTGACATCGAGTCGGACTCACTCGGCGCACCAACTGCACCGAAGCTCTCGCTTGCGGCTACTCCTCTGCCGACGCCAGCCACAAACTCGACTGCATCTTGCCAGTCATGTCCATCAGGATCGGTGTACCGGAGCGGGTTGTTCCGAACATACCCGTACTTGTTCAATGTCTGCGGGTCAGTGATGTCGGCGTAAGGAAGCGGCCCTGGTTGGCTCGCCTGCTGGTCTGTGAATGGATCAACGATGCCGCCGGGGAACTCATCTGGCGAGGTAAAGCGACCTTGTGCGCTCGAGTAATACCGTGCCCCGAAGTAATCGAGGCTCGTCTCGGCATCCCGCTCCTTGCCGGTAAACAGCACACCGGATCCGCTGGCCGGTAAGTAGCATCCATTCCGTCCGGATGTACCAGCGAGCAACTCCTCACCAAACGGCAGGTAATCGTGACACTGAACGGCCGTTCCGATGCTGTCGGTCATCACCCTGGTGCTCCCGAGATGGTCAGCGAGCAGGTAACAGGTGGTGCAGGGCTGCGAGGAAGGATGATTCGAATACTCCGCCGCCAATTGGCCTTGGGCGTCGTAAGCAAACGAGGTCACCGCCGCCCCCGCAGTGGCCGCGTCGCAGGTAGTCATATTCGAGGGACAGTCGATCCTCGCCACACGCCGACCTTGCCCATCATACTGGTACACCGTCGCCGAGCCCAGCACGCTGCGGATCATGCGGTTTTCCGCATCATAGTAGAAAAGAAAACTCCCTGTCCCGATGTTGTTTAGATTGCCCGCGCCGTCCCAAGTAGATCCAGCTATGCCTGTCTGATTCGTGTCGGCGTTGATCGTCCCCTGCGATTGGGGTGTGGACGGATCCGGGGCAAAGGAACTCGGAGTGTAGGCGGACACCCACCCATTGCCGTATTGATCGTAATCGAAATTGCGGTTCCAGGTCGTGCCTTCGCCTACCTTGGTGATTCTGTTCAGCCTGTCATACTGATATGACTGGCTCAAAGCGGAAGCCAGACCGGTGCCCGCTATGCCCTGAGATAGCAAGTTGCCGTTATTTTCCGCACCACCGTAGCCGAATGTCAGATTGCGAATTGTCACAGGTGTACCGGCCGTCGTGGCCAAGGAGATCGAGGTCGGCTGCAGCCTAGAATTGTAGCCGTGCTGCTCGTTCATTTGCCAGGTTTCGCTGGTCCCTCCCGCCAACAACATCTGGCTCACCGCACCATGCGGAGCGTATTGAATATAGATCTTGCCGGTTGGTGGTCCGGCATACGCCGTCGAGACGCTGCCCAGTTGACCCAACACCTTACCTGCCCGTCCGGCATCATCATAGGTCGTGGAAACCACTCTACCAGACGGGTAAGTCAACTGCGTGAGCAGCCCCCCTGTGTTGTACTGGTAACCAAAAACGTAGGGTGAACCCACCGCGCCCGTGGTCGTCTGCGTATGGCGCAATACCCGCCCAGCAGCGTCGAATGAGTTGAACTGAATCGTCGTGTTCCCAGAAACGATAGAAGTCAACCGCCCTTTCTGGTAGTTGAGCGGTCCTCCACTTAGGTCTTCACTATAGCGGTACGTGACAGATGGCGTGGTTCCGTCACTGTATTGCTTGGACGTTGGACGATTGAGCGCATCATAGTAGTTAGTGGCTCCGGAGGAGTCGAAGTCGGCAGAAGCGTTGCAGGCGGGCGGTGAGGTCACGACTGGGCCGAAGCACGTGTAGTCGTTGCCGCTCAACTTCGAGATGAGGTTGCCGTTCTTGTCGTACGCGTAGGTGGTCGTGCCGTTCTCTGGGTTCTTGGCGGTCCGCAGCCGGCCCAATTGGTCGTAACGAAACTCCCGGTGCTGAACTCCCTGATAGACGTCCGTCAGATTGTCCATCGCATCGTAGGCATAGGTGGTCACATATGTGACGGGACTAGGGGTAAGGACTTTTGTCTCGGTGACGCTTGCGATTCTTCCAGCGGCATCGACGCAAGTCGCCAGCTTGCTTCCGGGATTTGCGGCCGTTGGTGCGTTGGCAGCCTCATCCAGCACTGTATGGCAGGGCCCGTTGTAGGAGAAGGTCTTCCTACCTGTAATGGTCGAACTGGATTCACCCGGCGAGTTCTTACGGGAGAAGGCGACGAGCTCAGAAGTCCTGCCCTCGCCTTATCACCGGAAGCCCTCACGCCTGCTATTCGTGCCCTACTGGATCGGGCGCACTGATGGACAGAGTCTGCGCACTCGACATCAGGCCTCCCGGAATGGCCACGGCAATGCTCGCAATGCCCTCAGTGGCAATCAATCGCGCCGGCACTGACGCTGTCAATGCATTATTGGCGAAGGTTGTGCCCAGCGGCGACCCATTCCAGTAGACGGTCGCGCCCGGCTGGAAGCCATTACCGAAGACCTTGAGCATCGTATCCGGTCCGCCTGCCACCAGATGCTGCTGATCGAAGCCCACTACGCTGAGTCCCAGAATCCTCAGAAGCCAAGGTGCGGAGGTCTGGCCCTGTGGATTGACGGCCGTCACGCGGGCGCTGCCCGAGTTCGCCATGAGGTCCGCCGGGACCTGTGCGGTGAGCCGCGTGGGATCGATGAAGCTCGTCTCCAGAGGAGCCCCTTCCCATGTCAGGATGGTTCCGGGCAGGTACCCGCTGCCATCCACGGTGACCACGAGACCGGAGACGCCTGCACCCAAAGTGCCTGGCGACACGGCGGAGATCGTCGGCTTGGCCTCCAGCACCGGGAACGAACTCGGGTCCGTTGTCAGCCCATCCGGGTTCGAGACGGCCACACCGGCCATGCCGCCCCCGAGAATCCACGATGCAGGGACGACGGCCTTGAGGCGGGTCGAGTCGAGGAAAGTGGTCTCCAGCGTGACGCCTTCCCAATGGATCGCGGATCCTTTCAGGAAGCCGGCCCCGTGGACCACCAGTGCCAGGTCGGCCCCGCCGCTCGTCGCGGAAGAAGGCGAGAGGCGGAGCAGTTCCGGCACGGGCGGATGGATGAGGAACGCCGCGGGCGCGCCAGGGGTTCCAGCGGGGTTGGTGATGGCCAGACTCGCTTCCCCGGCGGAGGTGACGAGTTCCGCCGGCACGTGGGCCGTCACCCAGCCGGATTCCACAAACTCCGTCTCCAGCGGTTGGCCGTTCCACGCCACAACGGCGCCCGGCAGGAACCCCTTGCCTTTGATCGCCAGGGAGGTGGCGCCGGCGCCCTGGGTCGCTGAGTTCGGAGAGACCTCCCGAATGAACGGGTCGGCCGGATTCACCAGGAAGGAGACGGCGAGCGATTCCTCGCCAGTGGCGCGGGCAATCGTCACCGTGCTACTCCCCGCGGATGTGATGGATTCCACTGGAACCATGGCGGTCATCTGCGTGGAGCTCACGGCCTCGGACGGGAGGGCGGTGCCATTCCAGCGTACGGCATCATCCGGTTGAAAGCCCTTGCCGGTGACGGTCAAACGGAACGACGCTCCGCCCGCCGTCGTCTCGGCGGGGTCGAGCCGAGCGATCACGGGCCCGGCGGCTTTGATGGGGAAGCTGATTGGCGCGGACTGGGCATTCCGGTTGGCCACAACCAGGAACGGCATGCCGGGCGTTGCAACGCGGCCGGCCGGCACCGTGACTGCCAGTTCGGAAGGGTTGACAAACGATGTGGCCAAGGGGGCATCCCCCCAGCTCATAATGGCGCCCTGGGAGAAGTCGGCGCCATGGACAGACAGGACGAACTCGGGCCCGCCGGCTTCGGCCGAGTTGGGACTCAGACTCAGAATGCTCGGGCTGCGGGGGACGATCTGGAATACGATCGAGGGCGATTTCGCACCGGACTGGTTGACGACGCCGACACTGACGGTTCCGGGCGAGGCAAGGAGACTGGATGCCACCGATGCCGTCAGTTGACGGGCGCTCACAAAGACCGTGGGGAGGCTGGTTGTCTCCCAGCGCACGACGGCGCCGGAATCGAAGTTCTGCCCGTTGACGGTCAACTGGAAGTCTGGCTCGCCCGCCGTCGCGGTGTTGGGCAGAAGCGTTGTGACGGACGGTCCGGTACTGGTGACGGTGAGTGCCAGTTTCCGCGAGAATGTGGCGTCGGTGCTGTCGGTGATGGTGACGTAGGCCGTGCCCGCATCCTTGATTTGTTCCGGACGGACTTCCGCGCTCAGCGCCGTGGCGCTGAGGTAGCTGGTTTGCAGCGGCCACTCCCGGCCGGAGGCAGTTAGTTGCACCACAGCCGTGGGCCGGAAGCCTCGGCCCGTGATCGACAGTGTGGCTCCGGCGCCGGCCGGCAAGGACAGGGGCGCCACGGTCGACAGAACCGGCTGGACATACATCTGTGTGAAGGGCAACGAAGCCTCGCCGTCGGGGTTCATCACGGTGACGACAGAACGGCCGGAGGTCGCCACAAGGTTGGCCGGTACCACGGCGGTCAACTGGGTGGAGCTCACAAACGTGGTGGCGAGCGGCGTGCCCGCCCAATGGACCTTTGCCCCGGACTGGAAGTTTGCCCCGGTGGCGGTCAGAGTGAAGCCCGGAGCGCCTGCGTCCACCTGTGCCGGGCTGGCACTCGTCAACTGTGGGGCGCTGAAGACGCTGTATACGACGGCAGCGTAGAGGTTCGACGCCTGGGTTCCGCAAACCACTTTGATCAGCACCGCGCCGGGGGTGGCGAGGAGATTCGAGGGCACAGTGACTGTCAACTGAGCCGGGGCATTGCCGGTCACGGCCAGAGAGATTGCGCCCCAGTAGACGCTGGCACCCGGCACGAAGCCCGAGCCATTGATGATCATCGTGGTGGAACTGCTGCCCGCGGGAAAGAGGCTGGGCGCGATGGACGAGATGACCGGCGCGGCCGCCTGGAGGACCAGGGTAGTGGCGGCCGAAGTGGTTCCGCCAGGATTGGCTACCGTGATGCTGATACTCGCGGGACTCCCCAGAAGGCTGCCCGGCACGGTGGCCTCCAACTGAGCGGAACTCAGGAAAACCGTACTTAGCGGAGTGCCGTTCCAATAGACAACCGAACCCGTGACAAAACCGGAGCCACTGACGAGAAGTTTGGCGGCTGCACCGCCCACGGAGATCGGATTGGGACTGAGAGACGTGATGGCAGGAACAACCGTGCCGCTGCCGGTGATGGGAAAGTCCATCGAATTGGAGACCAGTCCGTCGTCGTTGATCAGCGTGATGGCGGCCGATCCCTGACTGGCGATGAGGCTCGACGGAACGCTGGCGATCCACTCCGGCCCCGCCTGCAGCATGGTCAGCGGGACGCCATTCCATCGCACGCGCGTGCCCGGGCGTAGTTCGTAGCCTTCCACCTTCAGTTCGAAGCCGGGATCACCGGCACGAGCGGAACTTGGTTTCAGCGTGCTCAACACCGGCGAAGGTGCGCCGACCGTGAAGGGGAGCGATCGCGAGACGCCCCGGCTGAACGAATCAGAGACATAGACGGTCGCCGACACCGCGGCCGACAGCAACTCCGCCGGCAACAGGGCGGAGAGCGTGGTCGAATCGACGTAAGTTGTCGATAGGGGGTGTGCCGCATAGCGAGAGAAGAAATCCACGCGACTGGTGGGACGGAATCCGATCCCCTTGACCACCAATTGAATGTCGGCACTCCCCGGCAGGGCAGAGCCGGGACTGAGGGAAGAAAACACCGGTTGAACGGAGATTGCCGGAGTTGGCAATCCCGACATCGTTCCGTCGGGATTGCCTACCGTGATGTCTGCCGCCGTTGTGAGGGCCGTCAGGTTCGAGGGCAACACGGCCGAGAGCGCCGTGGCGCTGCGAAACACCGTGGCCAGCGGCTGGCCGACCCAATAGACCTTGGAGCCGGATACGAAGCCGCTCCCCACCACGTCGATCGTGATGGTGGGTCCTCCCGCATCGATTGGCGTGGGCGAGGCAGTCAGGACGGTCGGCCCCTGGCCGATAGTGAACGCGGCTCCGGCTGAGACCAGTCCGTCCGATTCGACGGTGATCTGGGCGGTGCCGGGGGAAGCGACCAGTGAGGACGGGACCAGGACCGTGACTGCGGTTGCGTATTTCTCGACCAGGCCAAGCGGAGTACCGTTCCATTTCACGACCGGATTGGCGCCCATATAGTCGAGGGCGACGGTGAGCTGGAAGCTGGGACTACCCGCAGACACAGAAACAGGCGCCAGCGTTGTGATGACCGGCGCGACTTGCTGGGCCGTAAATGACTGCGCAGTTGAAGTGTAACCGGTTCGTGCATCGAGCACATAGACCCGGGCCGTTTCTGAGCGCGTCAATGCCGATCCGGGAATCAGTGCGGCGATTTTCGAAGTACTGTAATACGTCGTGGGGAGATTGAGCCGCCCGCTGGACGAGTCGAAGACGATCACCGAGGTGTTGTTGAAACCGCCGCCATACGCGACGATGCCAACCCCGGCGATGGGAATGCGGGCCGCGGCCGGGTCGATGGACTGAAGCGATGGGTAGACCGAGATACTGCTCCAGCGAGCGAAGAGGAGCCCGCCCGGATTTGCGACCGTCAGGTCGTAGTTGCCCGGCACGGTCTGCAGTTGCAGCGGCACTATGGCCGTGAGTTGAGTTGAACTCACAAAGGTAGTCGCCAGAGACGTGCCCGCCCATTGCACGGTCGCGCCCGGCACAAAGCCAGTGCCATTGACGGTCAGTCGAAATTCGGCGGCCTCGGCGTAGACCTGGGCCGGCGATGCGGACGAGATCGTGAGCGGACCATTGATCGTGAAGCTGGCCGTGTTAGAGGTGCTGCCGCCCGCGACCACTGAGAGGGAGACGACACCGCTGCCGGCGATGAGTTGCGCGGGCACCTGCGCTGTGAGTTGAGTGAGCCCCTGGACGGCCGTGCTGAGAGGGGTCGAATTCCAGTACAGAACAGAACCTGTCGAAAAGTTGCTACCCGTCACGGAGAGAGTGAAGGCGGGGCCGCCCGCTACTGCCGAACTGGGACTGAAGAAGGTGATGGAAGGACCGGAGGCGACAATCGGGAAGGCCAGCGCCCGGGACTGCAGGTTACTGCCAGTATTGATCAGCGTCAGATAAGCGGTGCCCGGCGCAGCCAGCGCCGCGGCGGGCACCTGCGCCGTGAGCGATGTCGAACTGGACGCGACGGTCGACACGGAGATGGTCTTGCTGTCCGGAGTAGCGATCTGGAGTTGCAGCCCGCTGCTGAGGCCGGCGCCCGTGGCGGTGAGGGTGAAGGCCGCTCCATTCCAGGCCGCCGAGGAAGGAGAGGCAGAGGAGAGCACGGGCAGAACGCTCACGGGCGCCGTCGAGTTGCTGGTTGTGCCCGCGGGATTGCTTACGGAGATATTGAAGCGGCCGGAGAGCGCGGCCAGTTGAGGCGGCACCTGCGCCGTGAGCGCGCCGGCCGATTGGAACGTGGTGGTCAAAGGGGAGCCGGACCAGAGGACCTTGGAGCCTTGGACAAAGCCGCTTCCCGTGACCGAAAGAGCAAAGCCGGACGTGCCCGCGTCCACGGAGGCCGGACTGACGCCGGCGACCGCAGGCGTGGGCGGCGGCGGGTCAGTGACGGTCAAAGACACGGCGGCCGATCCGCCACTGGCGGTGACCACCGTGATGGGCACGACACTCGCGAAGTTGAGGTAAGAGGCAGGAACGGCCGCATCCAAACGGGTCGAGCTTACGAAGGTGGTGGTGAGTGGAATGCTCGAGAAGTAGACCAATGCATCAGAGGTGAATCCGGTCCCGGTCACCGCCAGGGTGAAGGCAGGTCCGCCGACGGTGGCGGCGTTGGGCGCAATGGCACTGATCTTCGGGCCTCCGGCGGTAATCACAAACGGCAGTACGTTGGAGAAAGTGCCGGTCGTGAAGTCCGCAATGTTGATGTTCGCGCCTCCAGCGGGGACCAACGAATCCATGGGGATGAGCGCGGAGACCTTACCGGAGTTGGTGAAGGTCATATCGATATTCCACATGGCGCCGCTGTGATTGATGAAGACCAGCGTGCTGTGATTCGAGAAGCCGATACCGGTGGCGGTGATCGTCAGACCTGACATTCCCGCGGACGCAGCTGTGGGACTGATGGCGGTAAGAACTGGCTGGACATATGCATAGGTAGTGCTGGCCGCCACCGCACCGTCTGGATTCCGGACAGTAATGGCAAATTTACCTGACAACGGCAGCAGACTGGCCGGCACCTGCGCCGACAACTGCGTAGCGGCAAGGAAAGTGGTGGTGAGGGGACTGCCCGCCCATTCAATGGCCGATCCCGGAACAAAGCCGTTGCCGAGCACCGTCATGGTGTGGCCGGGCCCGCCCGCGTTCACCTGGCAGGGGGCGCACCCAATGACACTCGGCGGGGCGGCGATCGCCGTGGCTGATGCGCAGAGCAGGACGGCGAGCGGGTAGAGATGAAAAGACCGTAACAACATTTTGTTCACGAATTTGACCAATAGAAATCTCAATTATGAGGACATGGGGCCGGGACGGCAAGCATGCATTTGAGTTTCCCCCGGAATTAATCATTACGATTTCGTGTGCCGGAAGGACGCCCCCGGAATCGAGAGGGAGTGTCCGGCGGTGCGGCCTTCGGGCGGCAGGTAGCCGGGACGTCTCGGGGCCATTCGTTTGAACGGGCGGTGGCGTGAGTTGCGCGGACAGACTGATTGCTCGAGGACACGCTCAAATGCGGGTCCAAAGGGAGGCGCAATCCTGCCATTTGGAGAGGAGAAGCTGCGCACCGATCCTGGGGGCCCCAGGCAGAAGCGGCGGGGTTCCGGCCGCATCGCCTGCTGAGTAATGTCGTAAGAAAGAAGACAGCGAGGGGGGGGACTCGCGTTGGCCGGGCCGAACCCCGCACCGAGGGTCTGGTATCAGTTCGGCCGATTGCCTGCCTATACCGGCTCCATGGCGGCCAGGACTTCGGACAGGGGCACGGTGGCGAAGCCGGTGGAGTGATCGGCCAGGCCGTAGGGGATGATCAGTTGGCCCTGGTGGAGGAGGAAGCCGCACGTGTAGACGACGTTCGGCACGTAGCCCTCCCGCTCCGCTGCATTCGGCTTGAGTAGGGGTTCGCGCAGACGGGCGAGCACCTTGGTGGGGTCCTCGAGATCGAGGAGGAAGGCGCCAATGCAGTATTCGCGCATGGGTCCCACACCGTGGCTCAGCACCAGCCAGCCGGCCTCCGTTTCGACGGGTGAGCCGCAGTTGCCCAGTTGGACGATTTCCCACGGGAAGACCGGCGTCAGCAGGAGGGTGTATTCATTCCAGAAGTGGACGTTGCCGGAGAACATGATGGAGGTGCTCTCGTTGTCCTGGCGCGACAGCATGACATAGCGGCCGCCGATCTTCCTGGGGAAGAGGGCCATCCCTTTGTTGATGGCCGCCGGACCGTTCAAGGTGATGAAGCGGAAGTGGAGAAAGTCTGACGTTTCCACCAATTCCGGAACAACTACCCGGCCATCATAGGCAGTGAAGGTTGCGTAGTAATTGTGGCTGCCATCGTCATTCTGAAAGCAGACGAAGCGAGCATCCTCGATCCCATTCCTCTGGGAAGGAGTGGCTGGAAACAGCACGCGCTCCGACATATCCCGATCGGGCTGGAACTCCACTTCGAAGTTCGACCGCGCGAGGAGCCAGATGCCCTGCGCCGCAGCCTGATCCTTCAGCGTCAAGCCGTCGGGCAGGCGGGCTTGTTCTGTATTGAGTGCCTCCCGAAGCTGATCGAGCGTGAAGACTGGCGGCAGGACGTGCATGATGCGCCGCGTGAACTCGATGTCGAGATTCAGTTCGCCGAGCTTCCGTTCGAACAGCGGCTTCTCGTACCAGGGGTTGACGATCTGGCGCGGCTCAGTGAGGAAGGGGGAAGGGGCGAGTATCTCGATGCGCTGATCCGGATGGATGATTCCGGTGCGGAATGTCATTGAGGAGATGTGGCCTTCCCCCGTGGCGCGCAGGCTGAGAACGAAGCGAAGCGCTCCGGCAGGCAGTCCGGACTGATCGGGGTGGCGGACGATGGAGGGGTTGAAGAGAGCGGCCGATTCGACGGAGTACTCGGCGAGGAAGCACGAGCCGATCAACAGCCGCCGGGGTTCCGAGAGAGACTGACCGGGAGGCAGGAGGTCGCGCAACTGATCGCACCGTTCCAGCAAAGTGTCGTGGAGATTCCTGTGCCGATGCGAGAACGAAGCGGTGATCCCCTCGAGCAACCGGACGACCTGCTCTTCCGGCAGCGCCAGGATGCGGCCGATGATCTGACTGGTCTTGCGGGCATCGCCGTGATTGAACGGCCGCAGCAGCACACGGGCCTGATTGGGCTGCAGGAACGTGGATTCGCGAGTGACATGGACAGCGGTCATTATCATAAGTGGCCTAGTTGCCGTTAGCGGTCGGCTTCCTGAAGCTGGTCATCATATTGTTGGTGAGTTTCATCTCGGCCAGGGAGAGCAGAAACGCGAGTGTGGATTCGGCCCCCTGGTTCCGGTTGACCCGATCCACATGGAGGCCATCGCCGCAGGCTCCGCTTTCCGGGGAATAGAGCTCCAAGCCGAGGTCATTCCAGCCGAGGAACCAGTCGAAGGCGCGCTGGGATTGTTCGTACCACCAGATGTCGGAGGTTGCGCGATAGGCTTCGAGGCAAGCAGAGACCATGGCTTGCGCCTCGATGGGTTGCTGGTCGAACTCGGCGCGGGGGCCTCCCCGTTTGTAGAATCCATTGCTACCGATCGGCAGGAAGTGCCCTTTCCCGGAAATTTGTACCTGGTTCAGCCAGCGTAGCGCATCCAAGCCCCGTTGCAGGACGTCCTGCTGACCGGTGGCGCGGCCGGTGAGGATGAGGGCGTGCGCGAGTTTCGCGTTGTCATAGGACAGTTCCTGTTCGAACCAGGGCCAGTCAGCGGATGAGTTGCGATCGAGGAGATCCACCAGCTTCGACAGCAAAGCTTCGCGTGTCTGGTTGACGAGGGTGTCGCCACTGAGATGCCGCAGGTACTCGTGAATGCCCAGCAGGCCGAAGGCCCAGGCCCGGGGAGAGGTGAACTCCGTCATGGCCGGCAGCGCTTGGGCGAACAACTGCCCCGAAATGAACTGGAAGCTGCGATAGGGGGAGCGGCCCACTCCGAAGCCGAGCGCCCAGATGGCGCGGCCCTGACTGTCCTCCGAGCCCTGCTCATCGAGCCAGCGGCGATCGAATCCGAGGTGATTGTGGAAGCGGCGGGTGTGCGGGTCGTACGCGTACTGCAGGAACGAGGCGCAGGTGGTCGCCATGGCGCAGACGCTTTCGCGGTCCTGGCCGAGTTCCTCCAGCAGCACGGTGAGAATGAAGGCACGCGCATTGTCGTCGGTGCAATACCCTTCAGCGAAGTTGGGGATGCTGAAATTGGCGTGCTGGAAGACACCGGTGGAATCGGTCATGCGCTGAAGATGGTCCAGCTTCAGGGCGGGCAGTTGAGGCGGCCGGAGGTCGAGTGTCTTGGTGAGCAGCGATTTGCGCGAGGGCGCCGTGCCCTGCAGGCGGGCCTGTTCAAAGGATTGCATGTAGAGCTGAGCCACGTTGCTCCACACCATTTCGCGGCCGCAGCGATAGGCATTGCGGCGCATGGCGTGGCGGCGGATGTCGTCCCGCAGCAGGGCGGAGATCTCGCGGCCCATGGCCTCCGCATCGGCGAAAGGAACCAGGACACCCCGATCGCCGGCGAGCAGTTCCGCGGCATGCCAGTAAGGGGTGGACACCACGGCTTTGCCGGCGCCAAACGTGTAGGCCAGTGTGCCGGAGGTGATCTGCGCCTCGTTGAGATAGGGCGTGATGTAGAGATCCGCCGCGCCGATGAACTCCTTGAGGCTCTCGAGTTCTACAAAGTCGTTGTAGAAGATGACGCTCTTCTCAATCCCGCTTTTCTTGGCGAGGAGTTCCAGGCTCATCCTGTAGGCCTCGCCGTGTTCCCGCAGTTCGTTGGGGTGAGTGGCGCCGAGGACGATGTAGACGACATCGGGAAATTCTTCCAGAACCTGGGGCAAGGCTTTGAGCACATACTCAATGCCCTTGTTGGGGGAGAGCAGGCCAAAGGTGAGCAGGACAATCTTGCCTTCGACACCGAACTGATCTTTGAAGAAGGCGGGATCCACGAAGCCCACGTCGGGGATGCCGTGTGCGATGAGATCGATCTTGCCGGGCGATGCGGCGTAGATCTCCTGCAGCATCTGGCGTCCGCGCTCCGCCATCACAACCACTCGAGTGGAGAGGGAGATGATCTCCTGCATGACGCGCCGCTGATCGGGCCTGGGCTCCCGCAGCACGGTGTGGAGCGTGGTCACGACGGGCATCCTGAGTTCGCGCAGAAATGCGAGAATGTGCCCGCCCGCCGGTCCGCCGAAGATCCCGAACTCGTGCTGAAGACAGACTATGTCGACATTGCTGATATTGAGGAAGTCCGCCGCGCGGAGGTAGGACGACAGGTCCTGTTCTTCAATCTCAAAGCGGACGACTTCGGGGTATTCGTACCCGCCTTTGATGTCATTGATCGAGACGCAGAGGCACTGACTTTCGGGGTAAGCCGTGGCGATTGCCGACAGAAGATCGGACGTGAAGGTGGCGATGCCACATTTGCGTGGCAGGTGGTCGCCGACGAATGCGATCTTGCGGGCCTTCGCGGTTTCTTTGATGAGTATTTTTCCCTGATTCTCGACCAGGGCGGCCTCACTGGTTTCTTTCCGTTGTGGCATGTCGTGGTTCTTTCTGAGCAATCAAAAGGCCATCCCCTCGTACGCAGTGGAAATTACCGGCGGAGAACGTGGATCGTGCCGGTTGCCGCGCCTGCCCTGTCCGTCCGGGGCAGGATGTTTGATGGAGCGGGTAGAGGCTTTGTGCGGCAAAAATGCCGAAACCGGCCAGAAAGAGGGAGGGTGCGATCGTATCGAATTCCGGTGTGTGTCCGGGGTTGACACTTCTTGCCGGAACGGAGAGGCATGGCAGGCACGGGTAGCATGAGGCTGGATTGAAGAGGAAAAGGAAGCAGGCACCCAGTTACTCAGGCGGGCTGCTCGCAACGCGGTGGGGACCCCTCCGTTGAAGACGCCCGCGTAGCCCGTCGCTGCGCTCTGGGACTGGGGATGTGGGGGCGGCTTCCTCCGCTTTGGCGGCCCGCAGGGCCATACTGAGACTCCCTTACGGTCGGGGTTCGTTGTGGGTGTGTCCGCTTTGGCGGGTGACTGGGCCATGGGGGGCTTCGTGGAAGACTCGCGGGAATGGAGCACGGCCCCTTTCGCTGGTTGGTTGAGGGCTTGCCGTTGCTGCCCGCTCCTTTCAGTCGCGGCTCTGAACGTGGCGTCTTTCGATTTCGCGGTCAGGCGGGCCGCGGGTGACTCCGTTGAAGACGCACGGGAAGCGGGGGTCGCACTGCTGAGTTGAGTGGAGCCTTTCGGGGGCTATCCACTCACTCATGCTCGCGGCTACTTGCGGCTGTATCCACGTTGGCGGGTTGCTGGGCCCTGGGGGACTCCATTGAAGACTCGTGGGTTTTCGTGGCCCGCTCCGTTGAAGACGCGCTGGCAAAGGGTCGCGAGACTTTCGGTGTGGGGCTTTTCGGTGGCTATCCGCTCATTTACATTCGCGGCTCAATGTGCGGCTTCATCCGCTTTGGCGGTCCGCAGGGCCATGGGGACTCCTTGCCAGCCGCGGCTCACAACGCGGCGGGGCCTGCTCCTTGACGGTCGGGGTTCGTTGCGGCTTCTGCTGCTTTGGCGGCCTGGCGGGCCGTGGGCGGGTCCGTTGCAGGCGAGGATGCTCCGTGATAGCCTCGGTTCGGACTAAAACATCTCAAAATCGAGGACATGTCGAATGGACCGCAAAGTACACATCGTTTGTTTCTCAATCGTCATGACTGCGTTTGCCGCCTTGAGCGGATGCTCCAGCACGCCACCGGCGGGTGAAGCGAAGAAGGCCGCCCCCCCGACATTCAAGGTCCAGGGCAAGCTGCGAACCATGGATATCGCCACCGCCGCGAGCGATTCCGTTCTCAACGGCGGGGGACCTTCCGTATTCATTTGGGAGGGCATGCAGCAATACCGGCTGTTCTCCAAACGGACCGCCAACGTGGTCGACGGGGAGCACTACATCGTCGAGGGCATTCATGCGCAGAAGATGATTGACGAGATCGGCGATCCCAATGGGGGCAAGGGCGGCTATCCTCTGTTGTCGAGTTGCGAGCGGGTCGTCAAGACAGCCTGGCCAGGCATGTCCTTTGAAGAGGTCGATGTGAAGGCTTCGGCGTTGCGCGGCCGTGTGTCGCGGTATCCGGCCCGGCCCATCATCCTGGTGACGAAGATCCAGTCTGCTCCTGCCACGAAGGAAGAAAAAGCAGCCGCGGACAAAGAGGACGCCCTGACGGTCGTCTCCGTGCCCGCCGAGAAGCAGAAGGCCCTGCTGGTTGAGGGGGCTGCGACTCTACCCGCTCCGATTTGGGAGCCCGCGGCAGGAACGGTGCGGTGCAAGGTCGTTATTGGTTCGGACGGGAAAATCTCTGAACTCGAAACCGGCGCGCAGCTATGTGAAGCGGTGCAGTGGTCGCAATTTCGATATCAGCCCCCGGTCCAGGGCGGCCACCCGGTGAAGGTGAGAACCGAGGTGGAAGTGACGTACCAGCCGCGGAAGTAGGCGGGGAAGTCCGGCAAAGAGCCAGCTCCCGTGGGGATCCCGTGCGGAGGCCCGTGTGACTGTGACTGCCTGACAGTGTGCCGGCTCTTCCGGCGAATCCGTAGAGCCGGCACACCAGAACCGGCTGAACCCACTCAGGGCACGATCAGAATCCGTTGTTGCCAGAAGGCCGCCTGATCACCACCGGAGTCCGTGACAGTCAGCTGGCAGATATATTCACCGGGCGCTATGCCGGCTAAGGATGTAGCGTGCAGGATGGAGAATCGCCGCCCTCGACTCGTGGCAGCAATTTGCGCAGCCTGGACGGGCCCCGTCCCGAAGACCCTTTTCTCTCCGCTATAGAACGCCAGGAACGATTGGAGTCGAGGCGCCGCAGGGCCGGTGTGAGGGTACGCTTCCACTACCAAGTAAAACCTGCGCGATTTACGGAAGACCCTGGTGACACTGGGAATCACCTTTTGGCCATCCTTGACCAGCGGGTGGACCGGATCGGCCTTCTTCCCCGCTTTGTGGGGCAGTTGATCGAGCCGAACCATTTGACTGCTCAGAACGACCGAGCTGATGGGCACCGTTTGGAGCTCGCGATTCAGGTCGGGCACAAGGAACGGCATCTGCCACGTGCCAATCCTGCCGGTGTTCAGATCGCGGGCCAGGAATTTGATGGAGTATTGCCCGGGAAGAAGCGTGAACGCGGTTTCGTAGGCGACAGGGTGGTCTGCAAACCCGCCGGCCATTTCAGAGTCGAGCTTCACATCAATGGAATCACGGACGTTGCGCACGGTAGCGCCAAAGGCGTCCTTGATCTCTCCGATGAAATCAATCCGCGTATGACTGGCTCCGCCGCGGCTGGAAAGCGTCAGTTCACTGCCAGGGATCTTGACCGTGAGTGGAACGAGGTACTCGGCGCGATTCAACTGGAAGTAGTCGATTTCCATCGCAAGCGTCAGTTCCGTCAGCGGATCCCCTGACATCATGGCGTCTTCGAGTTGACGCTCCCGGTCAGCGAGGGTGAAGTTGCGGAAGACTCGCGGCCCATAGTAACCGTGCCGATAGTCGACTTGCAGGGCTGCACTTCGGCCCACTTTGATCTGGATCCGGCGGAGTTTGCCGTCCTGAGCGTCATTGCTCGAGTAGTACCCGATGAGGTAGTAGCTGGACATTGACCTCCACGCTTGCACTACGCCCGCAGACAAGTCGTTGCTGTCGAAGAGAGCCTTGCCGCCAGTGTCGGCGGCCAAGGTCCAAAGTATGTCCTGGGAACGGTCTCGCGAGGTATTGGATTTGAGTGCAGCGGTCCCCGAGTAAGCCCCCAGACCGCCTGGTGAAGCTTGCGAGGCATCCCCCAGCGGCGCTTCGGCTGTCAGTCCTCGCGCATCGACGGGCCAGAGCGACACGCCCGCCCGAACCGCGGCGTTGATGGTCGCTTGAAGCTGAGCCTGGTTATCGCTTCCGTTCAAACGCAAGCCACTGCCGAAGTAGACCAACGCTTTCTTCTCGTTGAGGCGGCCCAGCAGCGCCGACGCCGTCTGCAAGGCGGACAACTGACGATCCGTGCTGAAAATATTGAACTCAGCGTCGTTCTGGCCAAAGGCCGCTCCGGTAGCGCCGTCCATGCCGATCCCTGTCGTATCGTCAGCGCCCTGAATCGCCTGGGCACTCAAAGTGCGAAGCGTCCCCGCGATGGCTCCGGGCTCGCCCGAGAATTCCTGGACCACTTGCACCGAACCGCCTGCGTAGACCATCACGGTAACGAGATCGGCGCTTGTCATTCTTGTTTCGGCGAAGTGCTGCGCCGCGGAGAGAGCCCGCAAGCGGTCGACCACAGGCATGGCTGTGAAGTCAAAGTACAGCGCGAGCAGTCTCCTGTTCCTATGACGGACAACTGGAGCAGGGCCGTCTCCTCCGTTGCTTCCGCTTTCCGTGGTAACTGCGCCCGGCGCGACGGCATCCATCCCGGCGGGGTTCTCAGGCAGGTTCTCGTAATCGAAGAAGCGAATTGCCTGCGGGCTACCATTCTCGAGGAGAGTGAAGTCGTCCGCCGTCAAATCGGCCACAGTCCTTCCCTGTTTGTCTTTTACCGTTACCGCCTGAATGACAAGCCGTGCCGTCGTCTTGAACGTCACAGCCTCCTCTTTCTGGAAGACGCCATTTTGCCCGATTTGCTGCGCCTGCGCGGCGAGTGCGAGGAGGCTCACGAGAAGTGTCCTGCGCACGATTCAGAACCTCACCCGGAACGTCGTCTGGACGGATCGCATGGGGTTCGCTGAACTCGGCGAACCGAACTGGAGACTGGTGATCGAAGTATTCCAGCCAGGGAAGGTCGGATGGTTCAGAGGGTTTACGGCATCCAGGCGCAAGTCGCCGCTGTAGCGATCGCCCAACTGGAACACCCGGCTGATCGAGCTATTCAGGGTCAACTGTTTTGGACCAGTTATCGAGTTGCGGCCCGCATTGCCCCATCGACCCGCCACCGGCACCGCATAGGCATTGTGGTTGAGATTGTGTCCGTCGAGTGAGGAGTAGAGCCCGGCTCCTGTATAGTCGGGCCGAAGGCTTCCGGTGATCCCGGTCCCTGGTACGGCAGCAAGGTACAGGGGATTGAGAGGCAAGCCGGTGCCGGCACTCCACTGTGTGGTGAACGTCCACCGCTTAAACGCCGCGCCGCGCCAGCCGCTGAGGAGAGAGCCCGCACTGGCGCCCATGCCTGAGGTGAATTGCATTTGGCCGGTCAGCAGGTGACGCTGGTCGAAGCTGGAGAGACCCCGTTCCGAACGAAAATCCAGCCAGTTCTGTGCAATCCCGGAATCGCCCCGGACGCCGGCTCCCAGACTTGAGTTGTCGAGCGATTTCGAGAACGCATACGAAAGGTCAGCCGAGAAGCCGCTGCGCATCCGCCGTCGCAGTTGGACCTGGCCTGCCTGGCGTGTCGAATTGCCGGAGGAACTGAGGTAAACGAATCCGGCGGGACAACCGGGGCAAGGGTTGCTGGAGCCTGCAGGATAAGTATTGGGGAGAGACTGCTGGACCGTGTGAGTCCCCTTAATCCCGAGATAGCTTGCGGACAGCACCATGCCGAGCGGGATGTCCCGCTGCACGAGGAGTTGCCAGTTCTGTGCGGACCCCGGCTTGACCAGCGGATCGGCGGCAAAGGAGTTCGAGATTCCGCCAAGAGCGCCCCGAAAGGGATCGGCGATGGTGAGCGGATGACTGTCGCTGCTGCCTACGACCAAGGTGTTCGAGAGTGGGGGCTGCTGGGCCATCCGCTGCGCGATGTCATCGTAGAGCGCGGTATCGAAGTAAACGCCGTAGGCAACTCGAACGACGAGAGAGGAAGCGGCCCGCGGACGCCAGGCCACTCCAACCCGAGGAGCGACGGCTCGCCGGTAGGGATTCACCAAGGAGGCCGGGAAGTCCGTGTTTCGATTTGCGCCACTCGCGAGTTGAAGCGTGGCAGAGGTGAAGTCGGGAGAAAGATCGAGATTGACGAGGCGCCCATAGCGTTCCGTCAGCGGAGTGGAGTACTCCCAACGGAGCCCCGCATTCAGTGTGAGGCCAGGAGCCAATCGCCAGTCGTCGTTGACAAACGCGCTGTAGGCAGAGGCGCGCAAATACTTGTCCGCGTGTCCGAAGGAGATCGAACTGGAATCCGGCGAACCGAGCAGGAAGCCCGCGAAGTCAGACCCGGTTCGCGCCCCTGTGAACACCAGGGTTCCGCGCGGATCGGCGTCCGACAACCAGTTGAACTGCTTCCGCCGGAAATCACCGCCAACCAGAAAGTTGTGGCGTCCACGATTCCAACTCGTCTTCTGACTGATGCCCACACTCTGATTCCGGTTGAACGCGGGAGGGACATCCGACAAGGAGGCGATGCCGCTCGCGAAAGCCAGGTTCGGCGGCCCCCAGTTGAGAGGCTCCTGATTGTTGCCCGCGATGCCTGCATTGCCGGAGATGTTCTCGCGGTCGCTGAAGTTCGACATCGTGCGAGTGCGAAGACTGCTGAACTCCAACCCAAGGGTAAAGAAGAGCCGCTGATCGACGCTGTGCCGCCACGTCGTTGCGGCGTTCCTCCCCGTGACCTGATTCCGATCCACGAAGTTGAAGATACTCGCAGAATCATTCCTGGACGATTGCCCATCCAGGCGGGCGGCGACATGATCACGATTGCCAATTCGATGATCCACTCGCGCCTGGAAGTTGTCCTGGTGGATGGCGCTCGCACTGGGCACCTGATAGTTGAAGCGCGAACCCCCAGGCAAGTTCGGCAGGGGATAGAGTGCGAGCAACGACCTTGCCTGCGGAGTGATGCGATCCTGTGGAATCTGATTGTCCGGAAAGGCGACTCCTGACGCGGGATCACTGAAAGGCCCTGGAGAGCTGGACAAGTCGCCAGCCCGTTGCGCAGCGGTCGGCATGAGCCCGGCCAGCAAGGTGACGTTGCGAGTTCGAGTCCATTGGTAGTTGACCGAGAAGGTAAAGCCACTGTGGGGAATCCATGGAATGCGAGCAGGACCACCGAGGGAAGCAACTCCGGTGAAGCGCGTGTAAGCAGGCTTTGGCGAGTCCTGTCCGGTGAGGGAGAAGGATCTTGCATCCAGAGCGGAGTCGCCCACAATGGCTCCAAGATTCCCGTGATAACGAGCCTGGCGAGATCGCCTAACGTTGCCGAAGGCCACAGGCTGGGCAAACGGCGAGCGCGCCGCGTTATTGGCGCTGCCGGCGATCAGCATGCTGTCGGCAGCCTGAGGATTGACAAGGGTAGGCTGTTCCACTTCCAAGACAGCACCTCCGCGGGCACCGGCGACGACAGGCAGCGGGGGCCCATCCGGTGCGATCGTGAGAGCCCACTGCACTGGTTCGAACTTCCCGTCTACCGTCACCAATCGCTCCTGCGTGCCAAATCCCTGCATCTCGACTCGAATGGTCCATTCGCCGGCTCCCAGGCCCGGTAGCTGATAGGCGCCTTCCCGATTGGTGATGGTCGACTGTCTGGCAGCACCTTCCGTTGCCGTGATCACTGCTCCCGGCACAGGTTGGCCATGGAAGCGCACTACCCCCTGGTGCTGGGCGCTCGCCGCCGCGATCGAGAGCAAAAGCACGGTGCCGCGTTGAATCGCAGTGAACGCCATTGGAATAGCCCTGGCTAATTGCCGGTTGGGACTTTCTCTGCATGCTCCACGGTCAGACTGCTGACAGGAGCCTTGGCAACTTTGAAGGCAAGCCCCAGTTGTTCCTGAAGGATCGTGATCATGGAGGGAGCTCCGTCCGCACTGCCCTGCTCCATCCCTTCCAACGTGTGCTTCAGATCGGAGGCGTTATCGGCAAATTTCACACTGAAGTCGAACACGCCCTCCAACCCGGTCTTGTCCACCACCGGACGGTCGAGCCGAAAAGGGCGCGAGCCCAGGCGCTCCGCCAACTCAGCCATGGAGTAGTTGTGAAACTCAATCGCTCCCCCGTTTGGCAGCACGCTGTTCGCCCCGCCACTGGCAATGGTCAATTTCCCACTTCTCTTCACGGTCATGGCATACACAGACAGGTCCTTCGTTTCGCGGCGAACCGACAACTTGAAACGGTCTGCGAGCAAATTCTGCAACATCAGACGGACCTCGGCCTGGGCTGTCTGGCCGGGCGTGTTCGCGGAGATGTCGTAGCGCTGGGACTCCAGCCATCCGGGACCTGAAATCTGCGAATCACGCAAGTCGTAGGCCCAGCGGATGGCGGAGCGAAGGCTCACGTTGCGCATTGTCAGGTTCGCGGGAGTTAGGGTGATCGTTTCCCGTTCGCTGCCTTCCCCGCCCGCATTGCCGGCCTGATTGGGCCGTACGGAAGCGACAGAGAAGGCAAGAGGGGACAAGGTTTGCGCCAGTCCGAGCTGCGGCGCGGCGCTGGCTAGCAGCAGCAGAACGCTCATTTTCGTACGTCCGGACACACGTAGTGTGCGGTAGGTCATGGGGCCTCCTTCAGGCATCAATCTGGATTGGTCTTTAACTTAGTGGCGGTCCGGGCGATTCATCATGACGCCGGGCCGTCCCTCGAATTCCACTTTGTAGCCGGGTGGTGTTTCGAAGAGCGATCGCCGCGGTTCCTCAAGCACAATGTCCCGCAGTGTGTAGGAGGTTTGTCCGAAGCGCGGATCTGACGTTGTGGAGCGAACGAGCGCCTCAATCGCGGGTGAATACCAGCTTTCCGTCACGATCTCGATGGGCAGAACATTGCCAATCTGACCGGCCGGAAGGGTGACGATGGTCCTCGTTCCATTGCATTCCATTCCCTCGATCATTCTTGTTCCGAGGCTACTTTCGATCGAACCAGGGGCTGGCTTCCGATCAGGGGATCCAGACTCATAGCGGGCAAACTTGCGCACGCTCATCCGCGAGTCATCCACGATGTAGTCCAAACCCGCGACGGGGTCGGAGATCACAACCATTCGCAGCGGGGTGATGGGAGTGGAACCGCCCAGGGTTTCAATCGTCTGTTCGCGGCGAGTTCGCCCCATTCGGTCCCGATAGTGCTGAGTGCTGTTTTGCCGGACGATGCGGTTGCCGTCGGTGAGGGAGCGCACCGTTTCGGTGACTGCCAATGCCCGATAGGGTTTGTCTTTCACAACCGGGCCGTTTCCACCCAGTGTGAGTACGGCGGAGTGCATCGCCTCCGCAGCCCTCTTTTGCGCGTAGTCCGCAGCGGCGTCCCGCGGACTCGCAGGCTGAGCCCGCGGCGACGTTCCGAGTTGGCGGCGCTCCGCTTCCAGCTTTGCTTTCCTTTGCGCGTCATCGGGTTCCTGAGCCCAAGTGCAACCCACGACCAGAACGAGAATGATGGAGCGGAAGAGATCGGTGCACGGGATCATGAATTTCAGCCTTTCTTCTCAACTTGCGGCTTATCGAACCAATCGCATGGCTCGAGCGAGCCCATCATCGCCAACCACAAAATCGACGCGGACGAGTTCAGAGGTCAGCGGCGCCGGCACATCCAGGCCGTATTGACGCAGGTCGCCCTTCCTCAACTGCATCGTCAGGATGGTCGTGGTCTGCGGGGGCGATAGAAATTCGCTCGAGGGAAGGGGCATAAAAGCAAAGATTGGGTCCAGAGGCGGGGCAGGAACGGGTCGGACGGCGGCCGTCTTTGTTTTCGCCACCGGCTCGACTGGTTGGAACTGCGATTCGGTCTTCTCTGGAGCAAGGGCCGCCGTGCGAGGGACTGGAGCCGGAACTGTTACGGTCGACGGCGGAACGCGCAGGACGAGAAAGGCTATCAGCGCCGCGGCAGCCAAGGCAGGAGGCCAATAGAGCATCGGACGAGCAGGACGACGGGTTCGCATCTCAGTGCGCAGTTTTCGTTCCAGGCCTGGAGGCGCTGCGATGGAGCGGTGCTTTGAGCGAAGCTCCCCTAGTGCGTCTTCCAGTTCATCCCTGAGACTCCTCATTGCCCCTCCTCCCTTTTCTGAACCAGCCCAACCTTCAGGAGCGCCGCGAGCCGGTGCTTGGCGCGATGCAATCTCGATCTCACCGTTCCGACTGGAATGCCGAGCACTTTCGCGGCATCTTCGTACTTCATCTCCTCCAGTTCACAGAGCACAATGACTTCGCGAAGCTCGACCGGAAGAGTCTCGATGCCCCGCTCCACCGCTTGGGTCGCCTCCCTGCGTGTGAGAATCTCGGACGGGTCCTCGTCCAAAGATTCGATGTTCTCGAGCTCTTCGCCGGACGGCATTGCAGCGTGCCGATGCTGCGCCCGAAGCTGTTTCCACGCCTGGCGCCGGGCGATTCCACAGAGCCAGGTTGAGAGCGAAGCGCGTTCTGAATCGAAATCGTGCGCCTGATTGAGCAGAGCCAGAAAGACCTCTTGCGTGATTTCCTCGGCGAGGGATTCGTCCTGCACCAACCGCAACGAAAAGCGATAGACCAACCCTCCGTGGCGACGGTAGAGTTCGCCCATGGCCTCTTCGCTGCCAGTGTGAAGCGAGTCGAGCAGATCGCACTCGGACGTCGATTCATCAGCCCGCTTGCGTGCCCTGCGCCAGATCATCTGTCTTCCATGATTACCGCGAGACTGGAATTAGTTCTCCTGGATCCAGGAATATTTTCATTTTCGGACCAGGATCATCGCGAAGTGGGGCTCGCTCAGTTTTCTCCTGCCTCCATCCAGGGCGCAGCAGGCCGAGCCGAACTGGGAGCCCGCGGCAGGGACGGCGCGCAGTTATGCGAGGTGGCGCCGTGGCCGCCATTTCGATAGCAGACCCCGGCCCAGGGCGGCCGCGATGCGTGGGCTTCCACTGAGGATGGTCAGTTTGGAGGGATCCTGCGCAGACGGATGTTGCGATAGCGGACCTCGGACGCGTGATGCTGCAGCAGGACGGGGCTGTCGAAGGCAAAGTCCACGGGATAGCGGGCGGTTATCACTCCGTTGAGCCAGTGCTCCACGTGGTCGTCCGTGACCAGTAACCGGGACTCGTTCCACTCGCCGGCCGGCCGGGCAGCCGGTTTGGAGACGGGGACGACGCCGTACAGTGCTCCGCTTTTTTGACGGTCGTCGACGCGGGCTCCGGGGTCGCCTGCGTCGTCGGCCATCTGGTATTCCCATCCGGCGGCATAACGGGCAGGTCCAAAGCCGATGGTGTCGGCGCCAAACAACCGGTATTTCACGCCGGAGTTGCTGCGCGCGGACGCCATCCATTCCCAGCGCAGCTCAAAGGACCTGTATTCGCGGTCGCTGCGGAGGTCGGCGCCCTGGCTGCCGGGCACGGAGATGAGGCATCCCTCCGCCACCCGCCAGGATTGGCCGAGGTCGCGAGCTCCGACCAGGGTCAGCCAGTGCCCACCGGATTGCCCGTCAAACAGGATCTCCCAGTCTCCATCCTGCTTGAGGGGTTCGGCCGGGGCAGAAGTGTCCAATAGAGGAAGCGGCTGATTCAGCGTCTCGTGCACAGTGGCCAGTTTCCAGGACGGTCCCTCGCGAATGAGTGTGTAATTGAAGGCTCCGGAGGAGTAGAGCGCGCCGGGAGTTGTGTCTCGCCACAGGCCGACGGCCACCGCCACGTCGGGGCGCAGGAATTCGAGGTGGCGGATGAAGTGTGCGATCTTTCTTTTGTCGCCGGTGGTGCGTCCGAACAGGTTGCCCAGGCGGGTTCCACCGGAACTGAAGCGAGTGGAGGCCGGGCTGGTGAGGGAGGCCAGGGTTTCGCGGTTGCCGTCCTGCCAGGCCACGAAGTAGCGGCCGATGGTGTCCCGCACCCCGCGTTCGGCGGTGAAGTGGTCCGGCGTTTGTGAGGGGGCCGGGACAGTGAGACTGAGCAGCAGGAGGGCGTAGCATCCCTGATTCATGTGCAGAGTGTAGCGTGTTTGGTTGGATTGGCGAGGTGGCCGTGCTCCGGCAGAGCGGCGGGCTGTTCAGAAACAAGCCGGACGCCTTCCAAACTTCCCAAATATCCACAGCCCCCCTCTGGTGCGAAGCGCTCGATGGGAACTTCCACGAATCGATTGAACTCTAAAAGGCAGATGAGCTCGCTGGCCCGAGGTACTTGGAAGGTGACTGTCGCAGCCCTTGCACTCAGCTGCATCGCAGCACCAGCAGGAGCGACGGAGAAATACTGGATTGCCAGCCAGGCCCAGCTAATCGTGGTTGCTACTTATTCTCAGGGGTGGACGTATCCGTGGTTGGATGGCTGGCACGTCTCCGGATCTCTGAAAGTTGATGAGATTCTGTATGGCTCGACCGTGGAGCGCCAAATCCGGTATCAGTTCACATGTGGGTGGGCTGTCTGTCAAACATGGCCACCGCCACGAATCGGTCAGCTCTTCGGCGAAAAAGGCGTCTGGTTCTTGCGCTCGGAAGATCAACGGACCTGGGAACCGCCAGGGAACGGGGGAATCGATCCGGGCGTTCGCAGTATTGAACAGAAGCGCGATTTCGAAGAGCATATTCGCCGATACAAACGGCGCGATGCGCAATAGCCGAATGCCTGTTGGCAAACAAAGTTTAGGGGCCGCGCCGTCATCGACCCGGCCTGCTGTCGAACCACACTTAAGGCCGAAGGAGAAGCGGTGGGGCTACTCCGGCGGCAAGGACAACGCCCGAGATCACCCAGCAGCCCCCACAGAATCGCCAGAAGTAGGTCAAGATTAACACCCCGCGATCTGATTCGAAGAACCGGGGTGAAGTTCGAAAGGTCAAGTAGTACCGAGCCCACCGAGAATGGCCCCGCGAACAATCGCGCTGCAACGAGGCGAGTTGACTGGCAAAACGTATCAATACAATCCCCACAAGTAAGGCTGGTATTCCTTCGATGAAACCCACGCGATAACGGTACCAGCCCACGCCGCAAGCGTACAGGGGGTCACCGTATGGCGTGCGGGTTGCGGCCTGGCACCGGCACTTCCTGATGAGTATGGTTAGGTTACGCGGGACCGGTCGGAGGATGCTCGTTCCCCGCCTGAATCCCGCCGCCTCTACAGCAGCGCCGACGGGAGTTGCTCCCTGGTCAAATTCTGCTGATCACCCGTAGCCATGTTCTTCAACGCATAGACCCCGGCTTCGATCTCGTTGTCGCCAAGAATCAGCGCATATCGCGCCTTCAGCTTATTAGCGGTCTCCATGGCGCGCTTCAGCTTGTGATCGGTAGAGACCTCGACGACGTTGCCGGCGCGGCGCAGATCGCGGGCCAGCAGGGCCGCATGCTTCACCGCCGCGCCGCCCATGGGCACCAGGAACACATCCAGCTTTGCCAGGTCCTCGGCCTTTGTCTGCTCCTCGATAGCCATCACCAGACGATCCTCGCCGATCGAGAAGCCGATGCCCGGCGCCGGCACTTTCGAGCCCAAGGACTCAGCCAGTCCGTCGTAGCGCCCGCCGCCCAGAATCGAGTTCTGCGCGCCCAGGGCTCCGTGCGTCACCTCGAAGGTCGTGCGCATGTAGTAGTCCAGCCCGCGCACCAGGCGCGGCCGGATCTCGTACTTCAGTTCGCGCGCCGACAACAGCGACTTCACCGTCTCGAAGTGCGCTGAGCACTCCGGGTCCAGGTAGTCGAGGATCGACGGCAGCGCGTCGATGATGGGCTGATCCTCGGGCACTTTGCAGTCCAGCACACGCAACGGATTCGTATCCGCGCGGCGCTGGCAATCTGTGCACATGGTGTCCTTCACGGACTGCAACCGCTCGCGCAACGCTTCCACAAAAACAGGGCGGCACTTCTTGCAGCCCACGGAGTTCAATAGAAGCGTTGGATTCTGCGCGCCGCAGCGCGTCAGGATCTCCATCGCCAGTTCGATGACTTCCGCGTCGACGGCCGGGGCTTCCGTGCCGATGCACTCCGCGCCGATCTGCGAGAACTGCCGGTAGCGCCCCTTCTGAGGGCGCTCGCGCCGGAACATGGGCCCGATGTAATAGAGCTTGGTCAGCCCCGGGATCTGGTCCAGACGGTGCTCGATGTAGGCGCGGATCACCGACGCCGTGTTCTCAGGCCGCAGTGTGATGGACGAGCCGTCGCGGTCGTCCCAGGTGTACATCTCTTTCGAGACGATGTCGGTCTCTTCGCCCACGCCTCGGGCGAACAGGGCCGTCTCTTCAAAGATAGGCGTGCGGATCTCATGGTAATGGAATGAGCGAAACACCTCGCGCGTGACGGCTTCCACGTGGTTCCACACGGCCGATGAAGGCGGCAGAATGTCTCGGGTCCCTCGGACTGCTTTGATCATTTGGATTTGTTTAGTGAGCCGCTTCGTCGCGGTAGTCCTGGCGATAACGGATGTAGCGCTGGGCGTTCTCCTTGAACCGCGCCTTCTCCTCCTCCGTCACCTGGCGGCGGACCTTGGCCGGCACGCCCATCACCATCGATTCCGGCGGGATCTCCATGCCTTCGGGCACCAGCGAGCCGGCGGCGATCACCGATCCTCGCCCGATCTTCGCCCCATTCAGGACAATGGCGCCAATTCCGACCAAAACGTCGTCTTCCACGACGCAGCCGTGCAAACAGACCATGTGGCCAACGGTCACGCGGTTCCCCAGAATCACGGGGTACCGGTCCAGCTCTCCATGCAGCACGGAGCCGTCCTGGATGTTGGTCTCGTCACCGATCACAATCTTGTTCACGTCGCCGCGCAGCACCGCGCTGGGCCATACGGACGAACGCTCGCCCATCGTGACATCTCCAATGACAGTGGAGGCCTGGTCGACGTAGGCGGTCTGGGCAATCCTGGGGTAGATACCCCGATAAGGACGAATCATAGATGTTCCCGCAAGAAACTACCATCGTATCATCGAGAGTATGAAGCTCTGTTTGCTGTTCACGGCGGTGCTGCTATTGGCGAATGTGGCGGCCCATGCACAGAAGGCGCCATTCACCGCCGCCGAGATGCTGAAGTTAAAGCGAATCTCGGAGCCGAATGTCGCCCCTGATGGACACGCCGTTGTCTTTACCGTCGGCGAAGTGGACGTCGACAAGAACGCCCAGGATCGCCAGCTTTGGATCGTCTCGCCGAACGGAACCGGTTTACGCAAGCTCACTACAGAAGGCCGGAATACCGGCGCTCGATTCTCCCCGGACTCCAAATCAATCGCATTCATCTCTACCCGGGGCGGCTCCGGCCAGATCTGGATTATGGACGCCGATGGGCGGAATCCCCGGCAGGTCACGAAGCTGAGCAGCGAGGCCGACGGGGTGATCTGGGCGCCGGACGGCAAGTCAGTGGTATTCACCAGTGAGGTGTACCCCGAATGCAACGCCGACGACGCCTGCAATGCGAAACTGATCGCGGCGGAGGAGAAGAATAAGGTCAAGGCCCGCACCTATACCAGCCTGCTGTACCGGCACTGGACCGCGTGGCGCGGCAAGCGGGTGAAGCACCTGATGACCGCCCAGGTGGATGGCGGAGCGGTAAAGGATCTCACCCCTGGCTTCAAGTACGATGTGCCGCCCTTCTCGCTGGGCGGCGGTGGCGACTATGCCATCTCGCCGGACGGGAAAGAAGTCTGCTACGCGGCCAACCTGGATGAAGACCAAGCCACCAGTACCAACTGGGAGCTTTACACGATTCCGATCGAGGGCCCGTCCGACGGCGTGGAACCGAAGAAGATCTCCACCAGTCCCGGAGCCGACGCCAGCCCACAGTACTCGCCCGACGGTAAGTGGATTGCGTGGCGCATGCAGGTTCGCGCGGGCTATGAGAGCGACCGCTGGCGGCTGGTGGTGATGGATCGTGAATCCGGCCGTATCAACGTGCTGACCGAGAATCTGGACCGGCATGTCACCGGTTTCACCTGGCATCCCGACTCCCGCCGGCTGGCTTTCACCGTGGAAGACCGCGGCCGCCAGCAGGCGCAACTGATCTCCGTGAACGGCGGAGGAGTGCGGTCCATGACCCAGGGCGCGACGCACGTCGACGACCTGCAGTTCACCGCCGACGGGAAGACGCTCATCTACACCGAGGTGACCGGCGCCAGCCCGACCGAGATCTACAAGGCGGCCAGTTCGGGCGGCGCTCCGGAGCCCCTGACCAGGCTGAACGAGGCGTTCCTGGCCAGCCACGACCTGCGCAAGCTGGAGGAGTTCACGGTCACCGGCGCGGAGAGCGGGCAGGTTCACTCGTTCCTGCTGAAACCGCCGAACTTCGACTCGTCCAAGAAGTATCCGGTCCTGTTCCTGATTCACGGCGGTCCGCAGGGCGCGTGGGGCGAATCGTTCAGCTACCGCTGGAACCAGCAGGTGTTCGCCACGGCCGGCTTTGTCGTGGTGATGCCGAATCCGCGGGGATCTACCGGCTACGGCACCAAGTTCACCGACGACATCAACGGCGACTGGGGCGGACGCGCCTACGAAGACATCATGGCTGTGGCCGACTACGTGGCCAAGCTGCCCTATGTCGACGGCGACCGCATGGCCGCTTCGGGTGGCAGCTACGGCGGCTATATGGTGGATTGGATCGCCGGGCACACCAACCGCTTCAAGGCGCTGGTCTCCCACGCGGGCGTCTATGATCTCTCCAGCATGGGCGGTGAGACGGAAGAGCTGTGGTTCTCCACCTGGGAGTTCAAGGGCTTCCCTTGGCAGAACCAGGAGATGTACGACAAGTGGTCGCCCTCGCGCAGCGCGGCCAACTTCAAGACGCCGACGCTCGTCATCCACGGCGAACTGGACTATCGAGTGCCGTATGGCCAGGGCCTCCAGTTGTTCACCGCTCTGCAGGCACAGAAGGTGCCCTCCAAGCTGCTCGTGTTCCCGGACGAGGGCCACTGGGTGCTGAAACCGCAGAACTCGCTGTTGTGGTACTCCACCTTCCTGGACTGGGTGGAGGAGTGGACGAAGAAGCCGTAGCTCGAACCGCAAACGTCATCGCCCTGCATTGCCATCGTCATTGAACGGCAACACTCTTTCGATACAGTCAACAGGCGAAAAGAGGGTTGCCGGCTGACATGGGAAATCTGACGTGACGGCGCTGGAGCATTCGCGCCGTGAATCAATACTACTCACTCCGGGGCCAGTCACTATCAGCCCGGGTGTCCAAGCCGCCCTGCTGCGGGGCCTGGGCGCGGTGGAGGGAGACTTTCCGGAGGTGGTCCGCGGGATCCGCCGCGAGTTGCTCAGCGCGGCGGGCCTGGATCAGGCGGAATACGACGCAGTGCTCCTGCCGGGCTCCGGCGCAGCGGCGCTGGAGGCCGTGATCGGCTCCGCGATTCCGCGCACGGGCCGGCTTCTGGTCGGGATCAATGGAGAGTCCGGCCGCCGCATCGCCCGAATCGGCCTGGCGCTGGGCGTGGATACGCGCCGCCTGGAGTGGCCGGCGCAGGCGCCCCTGGAGCCGGGCCAGATTGCGATGATCCTGGAGAGTGATCCGGCGATCACACATGTCGCGGTGGTGCACTGCGAAACGTCCACTGGGCTGCTCAATCCCGTTGGTGAGATCGGACGGGTGGCCGCCCGGCAGGGCCGGGCGCTCCTGGTCGATGCCTCGGGCAGCCTCGGCGGCGTGCCGATGGAACCGGCGGACGGATCCGTACAGTTTATGGCGTCCTCGTCCGAGAATTGCCTGCAAGGCCTACCGGGTGTAGGTTTCGTGCTCGCCCGGCGCACCGCCCTGGAGCGCTGCGTGGGCCAGGCTCGCGGCTTCACTTACGACCTGGCGGCCCAATGGATGGCACAAACGCACAATGGACAGTTGCGTGCCGCGCCGCCCGCGCCTTCGTTGTTCGCGCTGGGGCAGGCCCTGGAGGAATTGAGGGAGGAAGGGGGCGCCAGAGGGCGCGCAACACGCTATTCCGCCAATACCCGCACTCTTCTGGCAGGAATGCGTGCGCTGGGCTTCGAGCCCTTGCTGCAACCCGAGGTCCGCAGCCACATCACAACCGCCTTCCGCTACCCGGGCCATCCAGGTTTTCAGTACGACCTGTTCTCCGCGCTGCTGCGGAAGGACGGCTACGCCCTGGAGTCCGGCACACGCCAGCGCGATGGGTACTTTCCCGTGGCTGCCATCGGTGATCTCTATCCCGGTGACTTTGAACGGTTCACCTGTGCGGCCCATCGCGTCCTGACCACCATGGGGGTCGACTGGGCGCGTCCTGCGGCGACGGCCGAGGCGAGCGACACTATGGTGAGGGGGTGAGTATGGATTTCGTCTATCGCCGCAGTTATCGCGGCCGTGTCCGCGCAGTGATCTTCGACCTGGCCGGCACGACGGTCGACTTCGGCTGCCGCGCTCCGGTCGAAGCGTTGATTGAGCTTTTCCAGAGGCATGGGATTGAGGTCCCAGTGGAAGACGTGCGGCAAGCCATGGGCATCCACAAGAAAGACCACCTGCGTGCGATCCTCCAGTCCAGGGTCGTCGCCGGGCAGTGGCGCGCCGCGCATGGTGAGACGCCCGATGAGGCCGACACGGAGCGTCTGTTTACGGAATTCATCCCCATCCAGACCGCCGCCATCGGCCGCCACGCGGATGTCATCCCCGGCGTGAGCGAAACGATCAATCAGCTGCGCAAACGCGGCATACGAATCGGCGCCACCACCGGTTATTCCAGGGAAATGGTGAAGGGCCTGCTGCGCGACGTTGCCGCCAGCGGTTTCCAGCCGGACAATCTCATCTGCGCCGACGATGTCCCAGCCGGACGGCCGGCGCCCTGGATGGCGGTCACCTCGGCCATGAAGCTCGGCATCTACCCGCTGGAAGCCTGTGTCAAAGTCGGCGACACGGTGGCCGACATTGAAGAGGGACTGAATGCGGGCATGTGGACCGTCGGCATCACCTGGGCCGGCAATGAGGTGGGACTCTCCGAGCAGGAGTGCGAGTCGCTGGGGCCCGACGAACTGACTCGCCGCGTCACCCGCGCCACGGATCGACTGGGCGCGGCGGGCGCGCACTTCGTCATTGAGAGCGTGCAGGACCTGCTGCCGGTGATCGAAGCCATCGATTCGCGCATGGCCGCCGGAGCGAAACCGTAGATCAGGCCGCGCGCGGCAGCCGGACCTTCAAGCCGCTCCACTTCAGGCCTGGGAACAGCCGGCGCCAGGCCAGTTCCAGCAGGTTGAACAGGATGGCCGCGGCCAGCAGCCCCGGCCACAACCGCATTGAGGCAGGCAGGCCGGGACCTGTGGTGTCGAAGATGCGCTTGGCCGCGGGGTTGAACCGTCCGCCCGTATATGCCGCCAACTGCTGCAGCAGCAACGGGTTGCTGCCGTAGGTGGTGACCTCGGGTTCAGGCAGGTAGAGCCCGACTTCGGGGAATGCCCGCGATTCAACCAGCGGCCGCACGCGGAAGAGACCCTTGCGATTGCCCACCTGGACCTTGCCGCGGAAGTGATCGGCGCTGAGGCGCTCCAGCGTCACTGGCGCCTGGAAGCCATCGGGCCCGATCGCGAAGAGGGCCGGCAGCTTATCCGGAGCCGGAACCGCTTGAGAGAGGCGGTATTCGACCACCAGGTTGCCGTTGGCGGAATCATTTGTCAGCGTGGAGAGACCAGGCTGGGAGTGCGGCAGCAGGTCCCGCAGTACGTTAGCCCAGAACTTGTCGTAGCCCGGCCAGGAGACCCACGCGGCGGCCCAGCGAGACTTCGCATCGGAGGTGAAGACGGCCGCGCGGCCGAGGCCATACTGCCAGCGCGCCAGCAGCGGGTCGTCTTTCTCACCAGCGGTGGAGGAGGTGATGGAGAGGATCGTCTCGGCGGTCGGCTTGGCCTGGAAACGGACGTAGCCCTTGAGGGCGGGCGCCTTGTCCATCGGCAGGCCTTCCAGAATCTCGGCCTGGTGGGCGACTTTCGGTTGGATGGTCTTCTCGATCGTGGTGGAGCCCGTATGCTCCATGACGTCCTTGAGCAGGATCTGCTCCAGGCCGGAGGGGTCCGTCAGGAAATAGGCCTTGCCCTTGGCGGTTAAGGCGACCTTTTCCAGGTAGGCGCGATTCACGTCCTGCCCCAGGCCCACGGTCGAGATGGTGATCCGGTTGTTGGCCGCATCGCGCGCCACGCTCATCGAATCGCCTTCCTCCGAGATGCCGTCCGTCAGCAGCACGATGTGCTTGTACGCGCCGGTCGCGGTGGTCATGCGCTTGTAGCTTTCGGTGAGAGCCGGCGCGATTTGCGTACCGCCATCGGGGGTGATGCCGGCCACCAGGCGCTTGATCAGCGTGCGATCCTCGGCGCGGCGCAGCGGCACGGCCCACTGGAAGGAGTTGTCAAAAATGAGCACACCCACCTGATCGATGGGCCGCAGATTCTCCACGACGCCGATGGCGGCCAAGCGGGCCAACTCCATCTTGCGGCCTTCCATGGAGGAAGACTTGTCGACGATCAGGATGACCGACGCGCCTTCGGGACTGCGCGGGGGCGCGATGAGGGCCGGCAGCGTGCGGTCGAGCGCATCCTGAGGCTGATTCTTCTTGTCGACGTAGATGTTGTGTTCGCCGCCGATGACCATCAGGCCGCCGCCCTGCTGGACGAAGCGCTCCAGGTCGGCCTTGCGGCTGGGCGGCATGGCTTCCATATCCCAGTTATTGAACAGGACCAACTGGTAGTCGTCGAAGCGCGCGTCGGCGAAGAGGACGTTGGAGACCACATCGAACTGGGCGGCCGTGAGCGTGCCGAAGAGGTGGGACTCCATGCCCGAGGGGTCCTGGGAGAGGTAGAGCAGGCGCGGACGGCGGAGGGAAACCGCCTGTTCCACGCGAAGTTCACCCAGTTCCGGCGACTTCAAGGTAACCAGGAAATCGATCGCTCCGGCGGTCGCGACGGCGGCGCTGACGCGAAGGTGGTTCATCCCCGGCTCCAGGTTCACCTGCGTCGAGCCCAGCGGCTTGCCTTCGGCCAGGAGTTCCAGCGTACCCGAGGCTTTCGAGGGGCTTTCGACGTTCAATTCGATGGGGAAACGTTCTCCGGTGAAGGCCACCTCCGGCAATCGCGCCGATTCCAGCTTCAGCTTGGGTTCCGGCCGGCCGGGCAGGGCGAAGGTATCGATGGGAATGCCCAACTGGCGGGCCTGCCAGGCGGCGCGCGCCACTGAGCCGGAGTTCTCCTTGCCATCCGAGATCAGCACGATGCGCGGGATCAGGCCGGCGGGCAGGGTGGCCGAAGCTTCACGGATGGCGCTCTCCAGGCTGGTCTCGCGGCCCATCTCTCCGCCGGTTCCGCGCAGTTTCCACCCGGAAGCGTACTCCTGCGGCTGGGCCATGCGAATCGACCGGGCGAAGGGCAGGACGCGCACGATGTGCCGGCCGCGGGCGTCGTCAATGCTGGACACCAGCTTCGACTCCTGGGCCAGGTCGGAGCCGGAGATGCTGGCGGAGGTGTCAGCCAAAACCGCGACGCCGAGCTTCGTCTCGTGCACCGGCAGGCCCGGCTGGAAGAGCGAGATCAGGACAGCCGCGATGCTGGCCACCTTCAGGGCCAACGCGATCGGCGAAGTGGGCTTGGCGCGGTAGAGGAACCACTCCAAGCCAATCAGCAGCGCTCCGAGGATGGCCAGAATCTGCCACATCTCCTTGGGGAGGGGCGTGGTCGCCACCGCAGGCGCCAATCCGCGCGCCGCACTGTCGGGGATCTGCCAGGCGGTGGAACCCAGGCCGGGCAGCGACAGGGCAAACATCAGTTCGGAATTGGGTGCGAGAACACGCACTGTGGAGGGCGAGGCGGTGAAGAAACGGACCGTCCGGCCATCGACGGTAAAAGGCAGCGCGGCACCGTCGGAATCCAGCACGCGAATCTGATCCGGCGCCGCCAACTCGTTCAACTCGGCGTTCACCGACCCGGGCGTGGCGGCCAGGACCTCCTGCCGCAGGAACGTCTCCGGCGAGATCCACTGCATCAGGTTGGCGAACAGCAGGGGCGTGGTGAGCTCGTAGCGCAGGTCGGCGTGGAGGGGGTGAAAACCGAGCGTCACGCGCTTGGGCTGGCCCTGGACGGCGCTGGCCAGGATGACGGGCCCCTGGGCAGTTTCGGCCACCACGACATCGCCGCTGCCGGGCGTCAGCACCCGCGCGCCCTTCAGCTTCATGTCCTTGGAGTGGATACCGGAGGCGATGGGCTGACCCGAGTTCCAGCGCGTAATCGTGGCGTCGGCCGTACCGGGCCGGATCCACAGGCTGGCCTTCAGAGGCAGGGTGGCCGGTGAAAACGAGTCGAGAATCACCAGGTCCGCGTCGACATTCGAGGCGTATTGCGACGGCTGGTAGTAAGCCGCCTCCACGCGAGCGTCGGAGCTGAGCATGGGCCGCAGCAGATCGGGCTCGCTGGAGTAAACCGCCACGCGGAGCCGCCGCGGCACGGGAATCTCAAGTAGCGCCCGGTCGTCGGCGGGCAGGCCGTCGCGGGCGTTCAGCCGGGCTTCCAGCCAACCGGCCGCCGTGGAACGGAAGGAGAAGTTCGAAACCGCATCGCTGTGCGGAGGCAGGGTCACCAACTGGTTCGAGACCAGGGCGCCGCCCAGGCCGACCGTCAGAGGCACGTTGTAAGGAGTTGACGAGTAGTTGCGGGCGGTCACCGAGGCGTTGAAGAGGGTCGCGTCGTTGGTATCCCGGCGGACGACAACCCGGGTGAGGCCAAGGTTCGCCGGAACGTCCTTGGTGCTCAGTACGCGTAGATTCTTGGGCGGATTCAGGTTCGAGGAAGGCTCAATCTGACCGGGTCCGACGTACAGGATCTCGCCGGCACTTCTGGCTTCCAGCCGCATGGCCTGCTGGGCCAGGTCGAAGGCGGGCTGCAGATCCAAAGCGGAGGACGACGGCACTGAGGCTTTGATGGCGGCTTCCACGGCGGTGTGGTTCGACTCAAACCGGGTCACCGGCGTGGCCAGCGAGTCGGCCCGCACGACCATCACACGGTCCTGCGAGGGAACGCGCTTCAGCCAGGCCAGGGCCAGGCGTTGCGAGTCGGCGTGCAGGGCAGGATTCTGCAACCAGGCGGAGTTGTCGAGCAGGAGGATATGGTCGAGACCCGAGGTGTCGGGCCGGCCCAGGCGGGGCTGGGCGATGGCGAGCAGGAGGCAAGCAATAGCCAGCAACTGCAGCAGCAGGGACCAGGGCTGGTCGACTTTGCGGCGGCGTTTCTGCTGGACGTCCTGGCGGGCGGTCTGCCAGAAGCGCAGGGTGGCCACGGTATACTGGCGCCGCGACCGGATGAGCAGGTATAGCGCCACGGTGGCGGCCGACAGCGTGGTGAAGAGGGCCAGAAACTCAAGCGCGCTCAGATTGGCAAAAAACAAAGGCTATGCACTCCGCGGGGCGCGCTGCAGGTCCGCGCCGGCTTGATTCAAGGCCGAGAAAATGGCCTCTTCCAATGGGACGGATGTCGAGAAGCCGGCGTAACGTCCGCCTGAGCGCAGCGCGAGATTTTCTATGGCGCCTGCATACCGATCGAACTCTTCCGTATACGCCTGGCAAGTTGCCTCGTCCAGGGAGATCTCCAGCGACCCGCCCGATTCAGCGTCGGTCAGGGTGACGTCGCCCTTCAGGTTCGGCGACCGGTCGGAGTCGGTCCAGACCTGCACCAGCATCAGCTCGTGGCCGAAATCGGCGAGATACTGCAAGGGTTTCAACACTTCCCCATCATCCAGGAAGTCGGAGACCAGGATCAGCAGCCCCGGCTTCTGGTAGGCCGAGATGAACTGCCGGACCATCTCGAAGTAAGACGTGCGTCCACCGGGTTCGAGAGCAGAGAGAAAATCGTTGACCGGCCCAAAGCGGTGGCGGCCGCCGGAAGCCAAGTGCGAATCGTCCAGTTTCTCGTGAAACGGCTGCAGCAGTATGGAGTCGTGGCGGACCAGCCCGACATAGGTGAGAGCCGCGGCCAGCTTACGGGCATAGTCGAATTTGCTGCCCGCCCCGGGTTCCGGAGAAGCGGTCATCGAAGAGGAAGAGTCGAGCAGCAGGCGGATGGGGGTGCGCGGCTCCACCTGGAACATCTTCAGGAAGAGCTTCTCCAGGCGCATGAAGGCGCGCCAGTTGACGGCCCGCAGGTCGTCGCCCTGATGGAAATTCCGGTGATCGAGGAACTCCTGGCCGGGACCGGCGTAACGGGAGATGTTGTGCCCGCCCACCAGTCCGCGAAACGACTGCTGCCAGCGAATGGTCAGACGTTCGAGCCGTTCCAGGATTTGACGGTCCAGCAGGGGAGCAGCCATGGCGTTTCGATTCAGTGCGTCCGGAAAGCTCCCCTCAGGCGCGGGTTTGGGCGGCTTTCGAGGTCGCCGCGGTGATGATCTCTTTCAGCAGCGTTTCCGGAGTCTGGTCGTCCGCGTGGGCGTCGAAGTTCAGGATGATGCGATGCCGCAGGACGGCCGGGGCGATGGTCTTGATGTCGTCTATCGAGAGGTGCGCATGGCCGTGCATGAACGCGTAGACCCGGCCGCATTCCACCAGGGACTGCGCGCCGCGCGGCGAGGACCCGTAGCGGATGTACTTGTTGGCCAGTTCATGCGCATAAGCGGTGCCGGGCTGCGTGGACATCACCAGGCTGACGGCGTAGTCCTGCACGTGGGGAGCGACGAGCACTTCGCGGCAGGCGCGGCGAATGGAGAGGATTGTGTCGCGGTCCATCACCTGGCTGAGTTCCGGCTCCTCGCGAGCGATGGTGCGCTCGACGATGGTGTTCAGGTCCTCGCGCGTGGGGTACTGGACCAGGATCTTCATCAGGAAACGGTCGAGCTGCGCTTCGGGCAGCGGATAGGTGCCTTCCATCTCGATGGGATTCTGGGTAGCCATGACGAGGAAGGGCGATTCCAGGTGGTGGGTGACGGTGCCGGAGGTGACGGTCCGCTCCTGCATGGCCTCGAGCAGGGCCGACTGGGTTTTCGGCGTGGCGCGGTTGATTTCGTCCGCCAGCACCAGATTGGAGAACACCGGACCGGGCTGAAACTTCAGCGCCTTGCCGCCGGTATCCGAGGTCTCCATGATCACGCTGCCGACGATATCGGCCGGCATGAGGTCCGGTGTGAACTGGATGCGGGAGTACTTCAAGTGCAGAACGCGCGCCAGCGTTCGAAGCAGGGTGGTTTTGCCCAACCCCGGCACTCCTTCCAGCAGCACGTGGCCGCCCGCCAACAGGCAGATCAATACGCCGTCAACGACGTCCTGCTGCCCGACGATGACTTTGCCGATCTCGCTGCGAACGAGATCCAACCGCGAAACGGCTTCCGGAAAAGGCGAAGAGTGAGCCACATGAACATTGTAGGGCAAGCAGGAACGCAGCCGTTCCAGCCCGCCATTTCCCTGGAGAGGAATGTTACTCCTGCGGACGGTTCCGGTATGATGTCCGTGACTTCGCCCAGGGAAGGAGTCTGACGATGACTCGCCGTGAAATGATGCTCAGCAGCCTGGCCGCCGTGCCGGCCGCTTCCGGCCGCAGGATCCGGCTCGGAGGCCCGGTGTTCCAAAAGCCCGAGGACCCGCGCGAACTGGCTCGCGAGCACCGCAAGCTCGGCTACAGCGCCGCCTACTGCCCGCCGGCCAAACCCGGCGACACCGCCCTGCTGCGTGCGATCGAGGCGGGCTTCCAGGCCGAGAATGTCACGCTGGCGGAGGTCGGCGTCTGGGTCAATCTCCTGGAAGCGGACCCGGTGAAGCGTAAGCTCAATCTCCAGAAGGTGACCGACGGGCTGGCTGTCGCCGACGAGACCGGCACACTCTGCTGCGTCGACATCGTGGGGTCGTACAACCCGAAGTATTGGGACGGGCCGGATCCGCGCAACGTCACCCAGGAGTGTTTCGACGCGGCGGTAGAGAACGCCAGGGCGATTATCGACGCGGTGAAACCGAAACGCGCGAAGTTCTCCTACGAGATGATGGGCTGGACCGTGCCCGATTCGCCCGATTCTTACCTGAAGCTCATCCACGCCATTGACCGGCCGGGCTTCGGCGTCCATATCGACGTGTGCAACATTGTCAGTTCCCCGGACAGGTTCTACAACAATGCAGCGGTGATCCACGCCTGCTTCCAGAAACTGGGCAAGTGGATTCTCTCGTGTCACGCAAAAGACCTGGAGTGGGTGAAGGAGATGAACCTGCACTTCGTGGAGGTGGTGCCGGGCCGGGGCAAGCTGGACTACAAGGTCTACCTCGGGGCGCTCGCCGCCCTGCCCCACGAAGCGCCCCTGATGCTGGAGCATCTGAAAACGGCGGAAGAGTATGCCGAAGGTGCAGCGTACATAAAAAAGACCGGCGCGGAGGCCGGTCTTGGATTTGCTTGATCTAGGGGAGTTGTTTTTAGGATTCGACGCTGAGCACACCGGCGGAACCGGCGGCGTTCGCGAGGCAGCCCACGATGGAGGCGATCTCCGCCACAGCCACGCGGGAAGGTCCGCCCAGGCAGGTGCGGGAGACTGAGTCCCAGATGCTCATCATCCGGAAGTCGATGCGCAGCATGATCTGTTCGACGCTGGAGAGGTGCTCTTCCACCATCGGCGCCTTGCTCAACAACTGGTTGACGATCAGGTAGTCTTCTTCCAGGGCACTACGGAAGGCAGACAGATCCAGTTCGTCAGCCGAACCTTCGAGCAGGCGTTGGATTTCCAACACAGCGAGACTGGATGCTTTGGCAACATGAGTCGCGTAGTCGACTGAGGTCCTGGTGCGCAGGATCAGGATGCAACTGTATCGAAACCAATACGCAAACAGGACTACTGAAAAAGCGATGATGATGATGCTTGCGACCATCTTAAGTTGTGTGCTCCGTCCCGGCCGACAATCCGAGCCAGCGTAAACCTATAGGAAGAGTAACATAGGGTCCTGAGAGGACAATGCGTCCTGTGCGTACTAAGAGTAAAAACCGGACCATCTAGGTAAAGCTCCTCCCCCAGCCAGCCGGAAGAAGCTCGGAGGAGTACTGGACTAATGGGTCATGGAGTAAATGACGTAGTTCACTCCGAGCCGGATCGCTTCAGAGGAAAACCGTTCCGGATAGTCAGGATCATCGGCGAACTCCCAGCCGTCTCCGACATCCATATTGAAACAGATGGCGACTTTCATGCGCCCCTGGCCGTCGCGGATGGCGCGCCAGTGAGGCTCGACTCCGCCGCGCTCGATCATATCGCCGTGGACGACGTTGGCGCCCGGCACCCGCACTCGCTGCTTCAGGTCGAATACAGTGCGAAAGGCGGGGTCCCCGTCTTCCAGTTCCTCCACCCGGGCGGTGGGGTCGATCTGATGAATGCCGGCCATGAAGTTGGCCCACTCGCGCTCGTTGTGGAAGTCGTCGACCATCAGGAACCCGCCGCGATCGAAGTACTTCCGGAGCCGCTCGGCCTCAGTGGGGGAAAGCCGCCAATCGCCAACCGAACCGGCGAAGATCCAGGGCAGGTTGAAGATCTCATCGCTACTGACATCGACGATGGTCTCGATGGGCTGTATGTCCACCCGTGTCAGGCGTTTCAGGAGCGAAACAAAGATGCGGTCACCTTTGTTGACGTCGATGCCCCAGCGGTAATAGCGGCGGCCGCGGTCCATCGGCGAACGGTAGCGCAGGCGGCCCAGGGCAAACTCAGCTTTGTGCAGGGCGTCGGGCGGGTCCTCCACCGGATCCTGCATCTCGTGTTCATAGCGAGCCCAGACACGGTCGCGAATCTGCGCGAACGCCAGGAGAGCGCCCAGCAAGAGAAGTCCCAGAAGGGCGCCAGTGCGTGATCTGAGACCACACGAAGCCCGCATGGTAAGAGACTACCGCGAGATAGCCAAACTTCACCAGGAAATATTGTCAAAAATCGCGCGCAGGCGGCTTCCCTTCCCTGTGTGGATGGATTCGACAAAACCGACACGGCCATTCAGGTGGGCCCGGAAGTCGGGCACACCCGCGCGGTTTTGGGTTGCGGGCCCAAGGCGTACGCAATTGGTCAGGATGGCCTTCAGTGTGTCGAAATCCGAGCGAGGGATGTTGAGGTGGTCATTCGTCACCAACCCGGCCAGGCGCTGCTGCATGCCTCGAGTCATGATGCGTGTTTTCCGGTGGTTGACGGCAAAGCCCTCCTCCAGGAGGATCGCGGCGGCGTAGGTCGAGAACCGGCGTACGTCCGACGGTTGGCCGAACGAAAAGGCGAGATCGTCGGCATACCGGGTGTAGATGGCGCCGAAGTTGCGCGCGAGCCCGGTCAGCCGGCAATCGGCGCGGTAGGCGCACAGATTGGCCAGGGCCGGCGAGGTGGGCGCACCTTGCGGGAGATGCGGCCAGTGGTAGAGACGGCGCGCTTCGATCAGCTCCACCTGCGGGATCGCCGGTCGTGGGGTCCGCAACACGCTGGAGTGGGTTCGATTGGTGCAGACGCCCGCCAACAGATCGGCTACCAACTCGGGATACCCGAGGGTCCGGAAGACAGCTTGGATGCGGGCAGCCGGTAGGGACGGGAAGAAATCCTGCAGATCCATTCGAAGGACAACCGGCCGCCCGACGTGCGGCTCGGCGAATGTGCGAATGGACCGGCCCGGGCAGAAGCCATGCGCCGCCGGGTGAGCCGGCACGAGATCCAGGATTTCGCCCAAGATCTGGCGCTGCATCTCCTTGAGCCGCGGTTTGGGCGCCTCGATCAGCCGGATACCTCCGCGCCTCTTGGCGAGAACCCGGTAGTGGTAGTGCTCCAGCGGCGGTCTGCTCGTCCGGGCATTCAATCCTTTCGGGTCGGCGAACCAGTCCAACTCCTCGGGACGAACAGAGAGCCAGGACGCCAGATCGCCTTCGGTCACGAGTTCCGGCAGGTTCCATTCAGCAGCGGCCTGCACCGGCTGCATGCGCTGAGGCTCAGTGAGCCATTTCGCGACGGAGAGCTTGTGGGCGCGGTGCCTGAACCCTGTGTCGTCGAGGAGAAACCGGATCACCTCCTGCCGCTTGGGCCGAGTGAGCGCGCCGTGCGCCTTGAGATAGCGCCGGGCGAGTGGGAGCAGCCAGAACCATGGCCGGCCCAGCGCTTGCGCGGTGCGCGCGGCGATCCCGTCCGCGGTGGGTTCTCCACTGGCAAAGCAGCGGGCCAGGATCGAGAGAAGTGCGGGGTTAGCCATGGCCGGGCGCGTCCGGATGCTCCAACGAGTCTCACCTGGCGTGGGCAGAACTGCGCGACAGCGCAGCCGAAGCACACGCGACGAATGCCTGGCTATTCCCGATGCCCTGGGGTAACCCCAGAGAGGCTGAATCGAACACGAATGACCGATTCAGACCGAGCTTGGAACATCCGGCCGCCGTCCGTACTATAACAAGCCGGAAATCCGGGCCCAAGCCCCCAGCCGACCGGGGATGCCGGACCCGTCGCACTAGAATGGAGTTCGATGACTCGCCGAAGCGCCCTCGCCTTCGCAAGCTGCTTGCTGGCCGTCCCGCTGGCTCTGCTCCGTGCGGCTGAGCAAGCGGACCGCATCGTTATCCACAAGGCCCGACGCGAGTTGCTACTGCTCCAGAACGGCAAAGTCTTCCGGACTTACAAAGTGGCGTTAGGGAAGCAGCCGGTGGGAGCCAAGGTGCAGCAAGGGGACATGCGCACGCCGGAGGGGCTGTATCGGATCGACGGGCGGTATGCCAGGAGCCAGTACCACAGGGCGCTGCACATCTCCTACCCGAACGAGTCAGACCGGGCGCGGGCGCGGAAACTGGGCGTCCAGCCCGGCGGAGACATCCTGATACACGGGCTGCCCAACGGCCAGGGGGCAGTGGGGAAAGCCCACCTGCAAAGCGATTGGACCTGGGGCTGCGTTGCTGTGACGGATGAAGAGATTGAAGAGATCTGGAAGCTGGTCCCCAACGGGGTCGTGGTGGAGATCCTGCCGTAGCACGACCGGCCTCAGCGATAGACCGCGCAGCCGCGCTCTTCGAGTTCGTCCAGCCAGGCCGGCGGATCCAGGGTTGTTACCCAGCGCACGTCGAGCTTCTCGAGCCGTGGCAACCCGGTCAGGGTCAGGGGCAAGGCCCGCAGGGGATTCCCGCGCAGGTCGATATGGCGGAGTTCGCGCAACATCCCAAGCGAATCCGGCAGTTCGGCCACCTTGGTGTTCCGCAGGTGCAGTTCCCGCAATTGCGCCAGGCGGCCCAGGGCTTCCGGCAAAGCGGTCAACGGGTTGTCTGAGACTCTGAGCTCGATCAGGCTCGTCATGCCGCAAACACATTCAGGAAATTCCTCGAAGGCGTTCTGGCTGATGTTCAGATAGCGCAGGCGGGTCAGCCGCTGCAGCGAAGACGGCAGTGAGCCCAAGCGGTTGTCGTGCAGGTACAGAAAATCTCGGAGGCCGGTCAGTTCGCCTAGTTCCTCTGGCAGCTCGGTCAACTGGTTGTGGCCGAGGTCGAGCATCCGCAATCCCTGCATACGCCCGACCCGGCCTGAGAGCTGGGTCAGGCGGTTGTCAGCCAATACCAGGGTCTGGAGATGGTTCTGCAACCAAACCCAGTCCGGCACCTCGCCCAGCTCCTGCTTCCACAGGTTCAGGTCTCGTTGGGAGGCATCCGCCAAGAAGACGATCGTAGCCTGTTCCTGGAGCGAGCCTTGGCAGCGGCTGGGCCGTTAGTTCTTCGGCTTATCTTCCTTCTCTGGCGGTTTCTGCTCCTTCTTGGGCTCCGGGCGCGGCTGCGGTGCGGGGGCTCGAGGAGCCGGTGCCGCTTTCTGGCGTTGTTGGGCCTCCCGCTGTTGCCTCATCTGCTGCTCCCGGGCATCCTGCTGCTGTTTCTCGCGCTGTGCCCGCTGAGCGTCCTGCTGTTGTTTCTGCTGCTGCTCCCGGGCATCCTGCTGCTGTTTCTGCTGCTGCAACCGCTGGGTGTCCTGCTGCTGCTTTTCCCGCTGTCCCGCGCTGAGCATCCTGCTGTTGCTTCTGTTGCTGCTCACGCGCATCCTGTTGCTGCTTCTTCTGCGGCTGTTGTCCTGACGGAAATGCTTCTCCCGCAGCCCGCGCTGAGCATCCTGCTGTTGCTTCTGCTGCTGCTCCCGCGCATCCTGTTGCTGCTGCTTCTGCGGCTGTTGTCCTGACGGAAAATTCTTACGCTCGGGGCCTGGCGCCTGCGGGGCATTGGGCTGCTGTCCCGGACGCGCATCCGTAGCTGCTTCTCCTGCTGCAAGCGCTGGGTGTCCTTGCTCTTGCTTCTCCCGCAGCCCGCGCTGAGCATCCTGCTGTTGCTTCTGCTGCTGCTCCCGCGCATCCTGTTGCTGCTGCTTCTGCGGCTGTTGTCCTGACGGAAAATTCTTACGCTCGGGGCCTGGCGCCTGCGGGGCATTGGGCTGCTGTCCCGGACGCGCATCCGTATGCATTGCCGGCTGGATCCGCTTCACCTTGCTCATGTCCACGACGCGCACCTGGGGAGCAGGCGCCGGGGCGGCCTGCCGAATCTGGCGCACCTCGGCTACCGGCAGGGGACGACCGGGATTCCTCGCGAGCGCGGCCTGCTGACGGTCGAAAGGCAGGGCAGCCGGCGGCGGCGCGGTCCTCGCGACCACCCGCCGGGTGAGCACGCTGGCTGGAGGTCTCATCGCAGGCCGGCCGTTGGAGCCGCCCTGCGGACCCAGGACACTCTGGCGCTGCGGCACGATGAACGGCCCTGGAGCAATGTGGACCGCAGCAACCTGCGCGGCACTCACGGGACGAGCATATTGATTCACGCGGCCGCCGCTGGCAAAGGCGCTCTGGGGCACCGCGATGACACCGTTCTGGACCCGCTGGTTCACGTAAACCGCGTTCGTATTCCGGGTATTCCGCGAATTGTAATAGTTGTTGATGGTGACGTTGTTGATCACCGTGTTCGTGCTGTTCACTCGGCTGAAGTAGCGCTGGCTCACGGGATACGACGGGTAGTAGGGCTCACGCGGGCCCAGGGCAAACCAGCCGATCGCTGCGGCGGTTCCCGTCGAGAAGCTCATGCTGAATCCGGAGCCGCCACCCCCTCCGCCCACCCAGGCGACCATGGCCGGCGCGTAGGTCGGAGCGACTCCGCTGGGACCGGGGACCCAACCCCAGCGTCCACCGAAGGAAGCCCAACGTCCGTAATGGTAGGGTGCGAACCCCCAGGGGGCATCGTCCACCCAAGTCCAACCCCATGGGGCAATCCAGGCCCAATGCCCGTCATGATAGGGAGCCCAACCTGAGGCCACCGACGCGGGCATCCACACTGGACCGTAGTCAGGCTGGTTCGACCAACTGCCGTATTGGTCCAGGTCGTCGTAGCCCGGAACCTCGCGGGAAACGTAGCGCGCCGACTGCGATTGATCCTCCCGGCGGTCGCGCGAGGAACACCATTGGTCGAATTCATCGCCGCCGCCAGCGGGCGTGAGGTTGTATTCCAACTGGTCCCCGCCGCGCACTTCCGCCCGCTGCCGCGCGTAGAGCGGGAAAGACTGGCCATCACCAGTCACTTCTCCTTCGCCATCACGCACGGTGACCACCGTCGTTTGGGAATCGGGGCGCGCATCGATGCGGTAGATGCCAGGCCGCCTGAGGTTAAACGCCAGATTCGGCGTGTCGATCTCCACCACCTGGCCTGCGGCAAGATTGCGCAAGCGGATGAGCAGGGAACCCTCAGAGAGACGGATTTGAACCGTTTGATCGTCCAGATTCAGGAACTCGAAATCGGAGTGCGCGCTGAGCCGCAAGGCCATCGAACCGATGTGGAACTCTGAGCGCCCACCGTCGCCCACCCAGACCTGGTCGCCCGTGGTCATCGGCCTGTTGATGCCGGCGTCCACCCACTCGTCCACCCCATTCGGCTGGAAGGACACGGGCCCTTCCCGGTAGTTGAGGCGGGCCACCCGGCCAGGAGGATCCTGGGCTGCCAGGAAACCTGCTGAGGCTGCCAGGATGAGCGCAACCATCGTAATCTGCCGCATGCACCGCATTCGCTTCTCCTTCTCTCGTGGTGGTAGCCACGATTCAGTCACGAGTATTGCCAATGCACGTGCGATGCCATTGCATCCTCCTACGGGGTTGCCCTGGCTCCTGGGAAGAAAGCGCGGCTTTCCCAGGGAACGGGTCACCAGCATCCGACAGGCCGCCGGCGAATGGATAGCGATGGCCTGGATGACTCCGCCCGGTCAGATGACCGCATTTGGTTACGTCACGCCCAGCAGGAGTGGGCGCGATGCACCGCAACCCGGCTCAAATATTCACGACGCGGCGCGCAAGCCCGATCGCTTCAGTCCAGAACGAGGCAGAGGTATGCATGAGCTCCACCACCGCGCCCATGGCCTCGACAAACGTGTCGATCTGGGCTTCGTCCACGACCAGCGGGGGCGCGGCCTTCAGCACCATGAAGTTGTTACCGCACATTTGCGTCAGCACACCGTGGTCGCGGAACAATCTCATCACGACAATCTGACCGAACATTCCAGCATGGATGGCCTTGAACGATTCGAATCCTAGCCGCAACGCCATCCTGCGCGGCGGCGCGAACTCAATGCCATTCATCAATCCCATGCCACGCACTTCCTTCACCATCTCGTAGCCGGACAGCCGCGCACGGAGACGGTCACGCAGCACTGCACCCAGCGACGCCGACTGCTCGCCCAAGTGTTCACGATCGAGCACGCCCAGGGTTGCCAGGGCGGCCCGCATCGACAAGCCGTTCTCGCCAAACGTCGAGGTGTGCACGATGGAACGCTTGAGCGAGTTGAAGACCGAGCCGTAGATGTCATCCGTCATCAGCAACGCCCCCGTAGGCACCAGGCCGCCGCTCAGCGCCTTGGCCAGCACCACCATGTCGGGGTCCACCGCGTAGTGATGCGAAGCGAGAAATGGCCCGGTGCGGTGCAGGCCGGTCTGCACTTCGTCCAGCACAAGCAGAGTGCCGTAGCGGCGGCATAGCTCCTGCGCGGACTTCAGATAAGAAGGCTCAGGAATCCGGATCCCTCCTTCGCCCTGTATCGGCTCCAACACCAGCGCGGCGAACCGCCGGGACGACAACTGCGCCGCAAGCCCCTCCAAGTCGCCGAACGGCACATGTTCGACGTCCGCCAGCATCGGCCCAAAGCCCTCGCTCCAGAACGGATCGCTCATCAGGGACAGCGCCCCACACGTCAGCCCATGAAAAGCGCCATCTGCGGAAAGCAGCGCATTCCTGCGGGTATGAGCGCGAGCGAACTTGATGGCCGCCTCCACGCCTTCACTGCCCGAGCTACAGAACAGGGCCTTGGCCAGACGCCCGCCAGCTCGCCGGCAAAGCTCCTGCGCCAGAGTCCCGGCCATCTCCGGAACGTGGCTCTGCAGCATGCCAGGACCATTCCGATCGAGCTCCGACTTCACCGCGGCCACAATGTCCGGGTGATTGTGCCCTGCATTGTGCACACAGTAGCCGGAGAGAAAATCCAGGATGCGCCGCCCATCCTCCGTAATCAGCTCCGCGCCCTGACAGCGCGCATACCGGACATTCATCTGCAGGACATTGAGAAGATTTACCCAAAGTGGGTTCACGCTGTTGCTGTAGTCGATGTCTACACGAGAGGGGGCTGCAAACTTTACCAAGACTGCTCCTAAACTGCGCGGGCAAAATGCCCGAGTAATGTTGCGATGCGCGCCGCACCTGGTGTGTTACGGCTCTCTTCTGATATAGCGAACGGGCGGTAGGCAGGCCGCATGACCGGGCAGCAGGCACATTCGATGCTTCCCGCCCGCACTCGACATCCTGATCTCGTTGGATATACGCGGACCCGGGCCTCCTGTAACCTGGGAACCATGCACGACCGGTACCGCCTGGGTCCTCTCTTTCTGTCGGGCAGCATCCTGCTGGCTGGTGCCTGCCTCGCCCTGGGCTCGGAGCCCGGCTCCTTCGATCGATCTCTCCCCGTGGCGGGGCCTGTGTATCTTGACGTGAAGAGCGATCCCGGAGGCGTTGTCATCACGGCCGGCGCGGCCGGTACCGTTCGAGTGCACGCGGTGATCAAACCCTTGTTCGGCCGGCTTGATCTCGACATCGCCGAGGCCAATATCCGCGCTCTCGAGAAGAACCCGCCCATCGAGCAGGTGGGTGGCCGGATCCGCCTCGGCTACGTGAAGGACCCCTCCCTGCTGAGGGCCGTCAGCATCCGCTTTGAGGTCGAAACCCCGCGCGCGACCGAGGTGCACGCCACCACGACATCGGGCGGCATCCAGATCGACGGGATCACGGGACCAGTTGTGACTGCGACGACGTCAGGCCGCACGGAGATCAGCAATGTAGCGGGCGAGATCAGGGTGAGTGTCCAGTCGGGCTCCGTCATCGTTCGCAATGCCGGCAGCTCCGCCTTCGTCCGCAGCCAGTCCGGCGGTCTGCAACTGGCGGGCGTCCAGGGAGCAGTCGATGCCGAAACGACGTCAGGGGGCACGGAGATCAGCGACGTCGCAGGGTCGCTTCGCACGGCAACCCAGTCCGGCAACATCCGCATTGAGAACGCAAAGGCTGCCGTGGTGGCCAGGAACAGTTCGGGCAGCATCACGGCTCTGCAAGCCGGAGGTTCCGTGGACGCTGAAACAAGATCGGGCGCCATCCGGATCTCGCAACTGAACCCCGCACCCATCCGCGCACTGGCGGGATCGGGCTCGATCCAGGTTCAACTGGCCAGCGGCGGCGGTTATCAGCTCGACGCCCTGTCCCACTCCGGCAAGATTTCGGCGCCCACCGCAGTCGCAAGCCTCGTTTCGAAAGATGGTCACAGCCTCAGGGCTCCAATGGGCCCGGGTGGGCCGCTGGTTGACCTGGATACGCGTTCGTCGCGGATCGAGATCCGGTAGAGCCACAAACGTGCTCTGGTCGGGTGCGGGCCGGCGGGCGCGACACGACAGCTTCGAGGGATGTGCGCCACGCCTGGGAAGGACAGCAACCAGCCACCCTTCATCTGCCAGAATCAGAAGTTATGGCCGTCGTCCAGATCTTCGGAGTCAAAGGCTCGCAAGCCACGCGCGCGGCGGAGCGCTTCTTCAAGGAACGCCGCATCGACATCCAGCTCATCGACCTCAAAGTGAAGCCCATGGCCGCCGGCGAAATCCGCCGCTTCGTCCAGCGCTTCACCCTCAATGGACTGCTCGACACGGAGGGCAAGGCGTTCGTCGACGCGGGCCTCAAGTACATCCAGCAGTCCGAATCGCAGCTCATGACCCGTATCGAGAAGGAACCCAGGCTGCTGCGCCTGCCTCTCGTCCGCTGCGGGCAAACCGTCTGCATCGGTCACGATGAAGACGGCTGGAAATCGATCGCCGCCGCCACTTGATCGGGCGCTACACTGCTTAGAAGCTCATGCGCATCTTTGTCGTAGCACTTCTACTGGCCGCCACGGCGGCGGCACAGGACCCCTCGGAACTCAATTTCCTTTCCAGCCACACCGACTACCGGAATTTGCGGTCGATGCTGCCCGATTACACGACAAAGCGGGCCTTCGAACTCCTCGACAAACGCCGCGCCGCGTCGGCCAACTGGACTGCGGCCGAGATCTCCGGGCGTAAACAGTATCTGCGCGAGCACATGCTGCGCGGAATCGGCGGCCTGCCCGAACGCACGCCGCTGAACGCGCGCGTCACCGGCGTCATCGATCGCGAGGACTATCGCATCGAGAAGATCATCTTTGAGAGCCGCCCGAACTTCTTCGTCACCGCCAACCTCTATCTACCCAAACGCGGCCAGGGCCCCTATCCGGCCGTGCTGTACCCTCTGGGTCACGAAGAGGGCGCCAAGGCCCATGTCGCCTGGCAGCAGATGCTGGTGACCCTGGCGCGCAATGGCTATGTCGGATTGGCGTGGGACGGTCCGGGCCAGGGCGAACGCGTCCAGCTCTACGACCCCGACTTCAACTCGTCGAAAGTGTTCAGCTCCACCCTCGAGCACACCATCCTCGGCATCCAGACGCTGCTCGTCGGTGACGCCCTGGCGCAGTACTACATCTGGGACGGCATGCGCGCGCTCGACTACCTGCTCTCGCGGCCCGAAGTCGACCCCAAGCGCGTGGCGTGCAGCGGAAACTCCGGCGGCGGCACGCTCACGGCCTATCTCTCCGCATTGGACGATCGCATCCAGGTGGCCGCCCCCTCCTGCTACATCACCTCGTGGCGCCGCCTGCTGGAAACAATCGGGCCGCAGGATGCCGAACAATGCATCCCCAACTGGATCTCCGACGGCCTCGATCATGAGGACTTCCTGCTGTCCTTCGCGCCCAAGCCCTACCTGCAGCTCTCCGCGATCCGCGACTTCTTCTCCATCACTGGAGCGCGCGAGACCAACGCGGACGCCACACGCGCCTACGACCGGCTGGGCGCGGGCGACAAGATGCGCTTCTTCCAGGCCGACGACGGGCACGGGTTCACAAAGCCGCGCCGCCTGGCCGCCTACGCCTGGTTCGACCGTTGGCTGAAAAAGGCGGAGTTCTCCGGAGTGGAGGATGAGGTGCTTCCTCTCCGCGAGGAAGAACTCTACTGCACACCCACGGGGCAGGTCGCCTCTTCCCTGGGCGGCGAGACCGTCACCACGTTGAACCAGAAGCGCGCGAAGCAGTTCCAGCGTGGGCAAGCCACGCCCGCGCAAATCGCCAAGCTCATCGATTACCACCAGCCCACCGGCCCGCTCTCCATAAAGCCGTTTGGAACCCTGACACGCGGCGGCTACCGCATTGAGAAGCTTGTGTATGAGACCGAGCCCGGCATCGTGATCCCCGCCCTGCTTTTCGTGCCGGATAGCGCGGGCAAGCATCCCGGCGTTCTCTATGTCGACGGCGCGGGCAAAGCGGCGCATGTTGCCGACATCGAGGCGCTGGTCAAGGCGGGCCACGTCGTCCTTTCCATCGACGCCCGCGGCCTGGGCGAGACCCGCATCGCCGCATTCCAGAACGGCTCCGACTGGTTCCGCTATTTCGGCGACTGGAACAGCGGCATGACCGCGATCATGATGGGCTCCACGCTCACCGGGCAACGCGCCGCCGACATCTCGCGCGGCCTCGATGTGCTGGCGGCCCGCGGCGAGGTCGATGCCGGCCGCCTGTATGGCGTGGGCGTCGAGGCGGGCGGCGTACCCCTGCTGCATGCGGCCGTGCTCGACTCGCGCCTCCGCAAAATCGCGCTCGAACGGACCCTGATCTCCTATCAGGCGGTGGTCGACGCCCGCATCCACCGCGGCCTCTTCGAGCAGGTGGTGCCCGGAGCCCTGAAGCTCTACGACCTGCCGGACCTGGTCCGTATGCTGGGCCAGCGCAGCGCCGCGGTAATCGACGCGGTAAACCCGCTGGGACAACCCGCGCCGCTCACGGAGTCGCGCAAGACCTACCCCTCAGCCGCGCGCCGCGCCGCCGCCGATAGCATCGTTGCGCTCTACAAGTTCTAACCGCGCAGGGCTGTGATATCGTGAGTTTGCCTTTTTCCGCCCGCCATCCGGCCCAACAGCGGATGCTCGTTCTGAGCCAGGCCGTACCAGCGGGCGGCAGGTTCGAACTATGAAGTCTTATTGGTTTCCGCCATTCCTGCTCACCGTCCTCGCCCTCACTGTCCTTCCCTGCGCGACGGCCCAGACCACCGCGCCGGCCGATGCGATGGCCGTGAAGAACCGTGCTCCGCTGGCCCCCAATGTCTTCAATCCCTTGCCGCTGACGGCCGTGAAGCCGGCCGGCTGGCTGCGGCGCCAGCTCGAAATCCAGGCCGGAGGACAAAGCGGCCACCTCGATGAATTCTGGCCTTCGCTCGACAAGACCAGCGGCTGGCTGGGCGGCACGGGCGAAAGCTGGGAACGCGGCCCCTACTACCTGGACGGCCTCGTCCCGCTTGCCTACCTGCTGGACAGCCCGGCACTCAAGGCCAAGGTCAAGCCGTGGATCGAATGGACCCTCAACAGCCAGCGTCCCGACGGCAATTTCGGCCCGCTGAAGAACACAGACTGGTGGCCGAACTTCGTCATGCTCAAGGTCCTCACGCAGTATCAGGAGGCCACCGGCGATCCGCGCGTCGTGCCGTTCATGACGAAGTACTTCGCCTACATGAGCAGCAAGCTGGACGCGGTGCCGCTGAAGGAGTGGGCCATTTACCGCTGGGGCGACCAGGAACTCACCATCGCCTGGCTCTACAACCGCACAGGCAATCTCGAGTTGCTCGACCTCGCGAAGAAGGTGAGTAAGCAGGGTTACGACTGGAAGGAGCACTTCGCCAACTTCCAATTCCCCGGCCGCGTGACGAAGGAGCAGTCGAAGCTGAATACCCACGGCGTCAATAACGCCATGGCGATCAAAACGTCGGGCGTCTGGTCCTGGTTCACCAACGACAAGTCCGACCGCGAGGCGATGTACCAGCTCTTCCTGGTGATGGACCAGCACCACCTGCTGCCCAACGGTGTCCATAGCTGCGACGAGCACTACGCCGGCCTCAGTCCCGTGCAGGGCACCGAGGTCTGTTCCGTGGTGGAAGCCATGTTCTCGCTCGAACTGCTGTCCGGCATCCTGGGCGACGCCGCCATCGGCGACCGCCTGGAGAAGATGGCCTTCAACCCCCTGCCCGGCACCTTCGACAAGACGATGTGGGCCCACCAGTACGATCAGCAGCCCAACCAGGTGCTGGTCGACGTCAACCCCCGCAACTGGGTGTCGAACGGGCCCGACTCCAATCTCTTCGGACTCGAGCCCAATTTCGGCTGCTGCACCGCCAACTTCCACCAGGGCTGGCCCAAGTTCGCCGCCAACCTGTGGATGGCCACCCAGGACGACGGCATCGCCGCCGTTGCCTACGCCCCCAGCGCCGTGAAGACCAGCGCAGGCGGCGCCGCGGTGACCATCGAGGAGACCACCGATTACCCCTTCCGCGACACCATCCGGCTGAAGCTCACCACGGACAAACCCGGCACCTTCCCGCTGGTGCTGCGCGTGCCCGGCTGGGCCACCGGCGCCTCAATCACTGTGAACGGCAAAGCCGAGCAAGGCATCCAGCCGGGCGCCTATCATCGCATCGCCCGGACCTGGAAGACTGGCGACACCATCGTCCTGCGCTTCCCCATGTACCCACGGGTGTCCCGCTGGTACAACCAGTCCGTCGCCATTGACCGCGGCCCCCTGGTCTTCTCACTGAAGATCGGGGAAGAGTGGAAGAAGCTGCGCGAGAAGGGACCGGCAGCGGACTGGACCGTCAGCCCCACCACGGCCTGGAACTACGGCCTGCTGCTGGACGCGAACAATCCCGCGGCCTCGCTGAAGGTGAAGGAGTCGCCCATCGGCGAAAATCCGTTCACTGGGGAAACACCGGCTGTCACGATTCAGGTGAAGGGCCGCAAAATTCCGGCCTGGACGCTGGAGAAAGGCTCGGCCGCCCCACCGCCGGTCAGTCCTGTAACCTCGTCGGAACCGGTTGAACAACTGGAGCTGATCCCTTACGGCTCAGCCAAGCTCCGCATCACTGCGTTCCCCATTCTGGTGCGCTAACCCTTTGGCGCCGGTGGGGGCGGATCATTGTTCGGCCCCTCTCGCGACCATTTCTCCCAATTTCGTCGTATCCTCGGACATGCGTTTCATTTTCTGTGTATTGAAGTTGACGGCGGCTATCTTACTCGCAAGCGCACTCGCTTTTGGTCAGGCTGGCCGTTGGGAAGGCACTGTCCAGGCGGGCGGCCAGGAACTCCAGATCGGCCTGGATTTCGCCAAGGACGACAAGGGCGCCTGGAACGGAACGTTCTCGCAGACCCCGCCCGGCATCCGTGATGTCCCGGTAGTCGAACTCAAAGTGGAAGACAAGACGGTCAAGTTCCACATCGTCTCGGGCAGCGGTCCGGAGTTCGTATGCAAGATGGGTACGCCCACGGCAATGAACTGTTCGCTGAATACGCCCAACGGCGCTGTCACCTTTGACCTGAAGCGGACCGGCGACGGCAAGGTAGCCACCCAGAAGCCCAGCCCCGCCGTCTCGAAGGTGCTGGAAGGGGATTGGGAAGGCAGCCTGGAGACCCCGCAGGGCGGACTCAAGATTGTGATGCACTTCAAGAACCAGCCGGACGGCACGGTGAAGGCCACACTCGACAGCCCAATTCAAGGCGCCACCGGCTTGGCCATGTCGGAAATCACACAGAAGGAACTGGCCGTCGAGCTCAAGGTGCCCGTCGTGGGCGGCTCCTACAAGGGCACGCTCAACAAGGAAGGCACCCAGATCACTGGAGAGTGGAGCCAAGGTGGCGGCACGCTCGCGCTCGTCATGCGCAAACCCGCGCCTCCGGCACCTCCGGCGGCGCCCGCCAAGTAGTCTCAGTTTTCCGCGGAATGGGAAGGCCGGCGGCGCTATGCCCTGGCCTTCGCACCCGGTCTGAGCCTCGCCCGCCAAAACGTCCGGTTGCCCGCCGGAGTCAGTGCGTCTTCAAAGAACGGCGCCGCGTCCCACGCCTTCACCTGATCAAACCCCGCCACCGCCAGAGCCGAGCGGATCTCCGCCGCGCTCCAGCACACCTCCTCGATGTGCTCGCGGTGACGGCTCCACTTATCCCCCGACCGGATGAACCACTCCACGTCCGACCACGCGCGATCCGATCCGCGCCGGTGCCCGCCATGCATGATCATCGCGACAGGATCCTTTTCCAGAAACCAGGTGTTGGCCCACACGCGTTCAAACGCCCGCCGGTTGTTCACATCAAAGGCGAAATGGCCGCCCGGCCGCAGCGCCTTCGCCACGCTGCGCAGCACGCGCCCCAGGTCCCGCTTGTGCGGCACATGGTTCAGCGCATCGAACTCGCAGGTGACCAGATCCACCTGTTTGGGCAGCACGAACGCGCGCATGTCGGCCTGGATCACATGCACCGGCAGGCCCGTGCCCCGCACCTTCTTCCGTGCGATCTTGCACATGTCGGGGGACAAGTCGACGGCGTACATCTCGATCCCCTGCGCTGCGAGTTCCAGCGCCAGCGTACCCGTGCCGCAGCACAGGTCGCAGGCGGCCTTCACTTCAGGCAGCACAGGCCCGATCACCGACTCGCGGGCCGTATCGAACTGCCGCCGGAATTCAAACAGGTGGTCGTAGTAGCGCGCCAGCCAGCGGTATGTATCGGACGCCATGGCTCCTCCGGATGTTGCTATCCGAATTATCCAACATGCGCCGGCTCTACCTGGCGATCCCCTTGCCTTCCACCACGGTCACATAGCGGTCCACCGGCACATCCGTCAGGCGCTCGACGCGGGTGCTGGGCCCTGGCCACTTGATCTCCACCCAGTCCACCTTGGCCGCCGTGCCCAACCCCAGCACCTCTCGCGGATCGTGCGACGACAGGTAACTGCCGCCGCTGTTCTTCTTGCGCGTACGCTTCACACCGCCGGCCGACCACGTGATGCTCGCCCCGATCGCGTCCCGATTGCAGGTGACACCCTGCAGTTTCAGCCCCACCCAGTGGTTGCCCGCACCCGCGGTGTTCCTGAGCAGCAGCGGCGCCTCGCCGTTGTTCCCCACCAGCACCGACAACCGGCCGTTGTTCAGATAATCGCCTACGGCCAGCCCACGCGCCGGATACGACTTTGTGAAAGCCGGCCCGGCCTGCGCCGTCACATTCCTCATCCGCCCGCCATCGTTGTGGAACAGCAGCAGCGGCTCTTTGTACTTCACCTGCTGCGAATACTGCTCAATCATGTCGTCCGGATGCCCGTTCGAGAGGATCAGGTCGGTCAGCCCGTCGTTGTCATAGTCGAAGAACTTGAGCCCCCAGCCGCTCAGCAGCCGCGTACTCTGCGCCACGCCGTGCCGGTGCGCCGTATCGGTGAATGACTCAGTCTTGTTGTTCTCATAGAGCGAGAACATCTCCTGGTCGACGTTCGCCACGAACAGGTCTTCCCAGCCGTCGCCATTGATATCGGCCGCATCGACGCCCATGCCGGAGCGCGCCTGCCCGTTGGCGCTGAACCCCACCTCCGCCGCCAGCGCAACCTCCTCCCACTTGCCGCCGCCGCGATTCAGGAAGAGGAAGTTCTGCACCGTGTCGTTGGCCTCAAACAGATCCATGCGGCCATCGTTGTTCACATCCGTGGCCACCACACCCAACCCCTTGCCCAGCGCTTTCTCGATATCCGTTCCCTGGCTCACCAGCTTGAACGTGCCGTCACCGTTGTTGTGATACAGGAAGCTCGCCGTCGGCTTGAACACACGCGGAATGCAGTAGTACTTTCGCCCCAGCTTGTTGTCACCACAGCCGAACCTTTCCTTCACGCTGTAATTCACAAAACTGCACAGGAACAGGTCGAGCTTGCCGTCGTTGTCGTAGTCGAACCACACCGCGCTGGTGGTCCATTCCGGCCCCACCAACCCCGACTTCTCCGTGATGTCGGTGAACGTGCCGTCGCCGTTGTTGTGGTACAGCGTGGGCCGCCCGTAAGCCGTCACCAGCAGATCGGGAAAGCCGTCGTTATCGTAGTCACCCACCGCCACGCCCATCCCAAAGGAGTGCCCGCCCAGCAGCCCGGCCTTCTGCGTGACATCGGTGAACGTGCCGTCCCGGTTGTTGTGATAGAGCGCGTTGCACACCGGTTTCAACGGCTTGTAGAAGTTGCACTCGCCCGTGTTCACCAGGAAGATGTCCATCCACCCGTCGTTGTCATAGTCGATGAAGGCGACGCCCGGAGGCAGCGTCTCCGGCAGGTAGCGCTCCGCCGACATGGCGTTCACGTGGACCCAGTGAATGCCACTCTCCGACGCAGGCACCTCTTCGAACAGCCACACAGAATCAGCCGGCGGCGCGGCCAGACTGGAATTCGGGATCATCGGCGCGCCACCCAGACACGCCAGGAAGGTTCTTCTGCTGTACCGCATTCAACGAATACCGCCCCAGGTCCTTACTCAATGTTAAGGTAGATGCTCTTCTGCGCCCCGAAGTTGCCTTGGATTAACGTGGCCCGGAACTGATATTGCGCGGGCTGGACCGAATCCAGGGGAATGTTGGCGACGTAAGGAATGGAACCATCCGGCCCGGCCGCAGGCAGCGCAGGCGAGGTGCGCGAGACCACCTGCCCGTCTTTCAGGAGATCGAGCACCATCTTCGGCGGCTCCTGCGACAACTCATCGGGATACAGGGTGAAGAAGAGCGACAGCAGCTTCCCTGCACCACCCGGCACCGCGTCGATCAACGTCGGAACGATACGGCCCTGCGGCATCTGCAGCGCCTCCCGTGGATCCCTCTCCCCAGCCGGCTTGTCGATCCGCCGCACCAGGACAATGTCGCTGACACTCGCTTTGCTCGTCTGAGCGGCCACCACCAGCACGGACCTCTTCGCCGATACCCGCTGCCCTTCCTGATCCGCCGCCACACTCTCCACCGTGTAGCGCCCCGGAGCCAGGTTCATCGCCCGTGTCACAATAAACCGCCCCTGCTGAAACCCCTCCAGCCGGTCCAGTGGTTCGTTCAGCGGCACGTCCCTGGACAGCTTCGCCACCACCCGGCCTTCGGCGTCCTTCACCAGCGCCAGCACGGTAATGTGCGTCCGGTACTTCGCCGCCTTCTCGTCCTTCGCAAACGCCACGTTCTTCAAAGGCAGATCGAAGACCAGCTCCGCCTGCTGCAGCCCCAGCCTCTGCCGGTACTGCACTACCCCGGCGCGAAACTCCAGATCCTTCGGCAGCGGATTCCGCGACAGCACCCGCAATAGCGGAGCCTCGTACGAGAACACCGTCTGGCCCTCCATCACCGGCATCGCGAAGTAGCCGTCCCGAGCCTGCACCACCGCATCCTTGCGGCTCGCTACCGACACAGTGATGGCCCGGAACCGCCCGTCGTACAACTGGTTCTGCGGATGGTACGAGATCTCGTAGTAGGTGTTGAACTCCTCGCTCAACTTCTCGAGATTGGGCCGCAGGTCGTTCGTATTCGCAATCAGGAAACCGCCCGTGGCCTCGGCCAGTTCCTGCATCTCGTACTGCTGGTTCGCGCGCAGGCTGTCCACCGCCCGGTCGAAAGTCCGGAACTCCTGCTTATTCCCCGCCGCCGTCTCGTTCTGCGTCGTCCGCGCGTAGCGGCTCCACTGCGCAGCCTCGCTGAGCTTGGCATTGGCGGCACCCTGGTCGCTGGCCGTCATCAGCCCGCGGGCATCAATCGCATACACCGTCACGTTCGCCCGGTTCGCCTCGCTGATCATCGACTTGAACTGCTCCACCAGGCTGTTCGGCATCTGCAGCCCCTCGGCGAAGTACAGCACGGTCTTGCGGCCGGGCAGCTTGCGCAGTTCCTTGACGATCGCCCACAGCGAGAACACCGACATGCGGCCCAGATCCTCGCGCTCCAGCACCTCGGAGAAATCGAGCATCTCCTTCGCCATCTGCCCGGCCTGCGCGCTGGACATCGCCGCCCCGTCCACCGTTCCCTGTGCCGGTGCGGTAGTGCCGGTGCTGTTCCCGGCTGCATCCGCCGTCCTCGCCATGTTCGCCAGATCGCTCTGGAAATCGCTGCGTTCCCCGCTCGTCGCCGCCTCGATCGCCCGCTTCAGCCGTGCCGCGTCGTTCGTATACGGCTGCACCACCTGGAACCCGCGATCCACCGTGAACACCGCATAGTAGACGTTGGGCCCCAGGTCCTTCTTGAGGAAATCCAGGGACGCCTGCCGCCCCAACCTGCGCCCATCCGGCCCCAGCCGGTCGAACACCAGCGAGATCAGCCGGTTCTGCGCGGAGACCTGCACGCGCTCCTGCCGCCGCGTGCTCTCCACCGGTGCTGCGGGCCCCTCAGGAGCCACCGCCCCAGGCTGAACACTGACCGCCCGGAAGGACGTGACCGTCTGCGGCACCCCGTCTTCCTTCACCACGATGTCGCCCTGCGTCAATCCCCGAATCAGCCGGCCACGCTTGTCCCGCACCACCACATCCACCAGCACGTCCGTCGACTCCGAGCGGAACGCGGGCGGCTGGGCTGGCAGCTCCGCCGCCAGCACCACCAGCGCAACAGCTCTGTGGATCCACCTCATCGGGCCGCAATCTGCACTTGCGCCATGCCATCCGCCGTCGAGTTGCCCTGCTTCACGATGACGTGAATCAGATAGGTGGCCGGAGGCATGCTCTCCGCCGGCGAAGACAACACATACGCGATCCGCCCCTGCGCGTCCGGCGCCGGCAGCGGCAGCGCACTCTTCGCGATAACTTTTCCGTCGACGCTAAACTCCGCCTCCGCCACAGGCTTCTCCGCGATCGCCGGATCCGGGTACACCACGAAGAACGTGGACATCTGCGCGCCCTTCACCGCGAGCACCTGCCCGCCCAACGTAGCCGTGATCCTTCCGCCCTGGTACTGCAGCGGCTCATTCGGATCCAGATCCTTCGCATTCGCCTGGAAGTTGCGCACCAGGTACAGGCTCGACATCGCCACGCCCTGCGCCTTCGGCGTCACGACATACGAGCTCTTGCGCGTCCCCACCGTACCGGCTTCGTGGTCCATCACCGCCGTCTCCAGCGTGTACCGGCCCGGCGGCAGGTTCAGCGGCTCTTTGTAGATGTAGTTTCCCGCACGCGCCTGCGGCAGCAGCGCCAGCGGCCCCCGCCTTGGCAGATCGCTGCTCACCTTGGCCACCACCTCGCCCTTCGCATCCTTCACCAGCGCCAGCAGCGATACCCGTGAACTGAACGTCTTCGTGTCTAAATGTTCAGTGAACTTGATGCCGCTCATCGGCACCTCCACCACCACCAGCCCTTTCGCTTCAGTAGGCCCGGGCCGCACCACCAGGGCAGCCGACCGGAACTCCACATCCTTCGGCATGGGATTCATGCCCAGGGCCTTCGTCAGCGCGAACTCAAACGGCATCAACGCCGGACCGCGCGCCGTCACAGGCAGCGAGAAGTACCCCAGGCGCGCATGCACCACCGTATCCTTCCGCGCCACTTCCACCTGAGTCTTCCGGAACCGTCCGTCATAGCTCCCGATGCCCGGATGATAGACCGCCTCGTAGTAGCTGGCCGCCTCCTCGCTCACCTGCCGCATCGGCTTCGACAGATCGTTCGAGTCGCTCATCAGGAACGCGCCGGTCGACTCCGCCAGCGTCTGCAGCGGCAACTGGATGTTCTTGCGCATGCTGTTCTCCGCAAGATCGCTCGCCTGCAGCTCGTCCTTCGAAACCGCACCGCTCGTCGCCGTTGTGGCATCACCTGTCAGTTTTGCCGCCTTCGCCAGGTCTTCCGAACCCGCGTTCTGACTCGACGTCTGGACCCCGCGCGCGTCCACTGTATAGATCGCGACATTGCCGCGATTCGCCGCGCTGGGAATACTGCGGAACGGCTCGTCCAGATGCGTCGGCACCTCCATGCCCTCAGAGAAGTACACGATGCTCTTCCGGCCCGCCATCGAGTACTGGCCCCGCACCAGCGACAGCAGCGAGAAGATCGACATCCTCGTCGCCTCCTCACGCCCATAACTGGAATTGAACTGCAGCATGTCCAGCATCACCTGCGCTGTCTTCTTCTGCGCCGGGGCACCATCCGCGCTCGCCACCGTCTCCTTCAGGCTCTTCTTGATCCGTTCCGACTCGACGGCATACGTCGCATACTGCCCGTTCGTCACCCGGCCGATCGCCCGCTTCAGCGCTTCCTTGTCCGTCGTGAACTCCTGCAGCACGAACAACTGCGAATCGACTGCGACCACCGCGAATTGCACGTTTTGCGCCTGCTCACCCTTCACCAGGCTCTCCGCCGCATCCCGCGCGACCCGGCGCGCCGCATTCCCCAGCCGCTCAAACACCAGAGTCACCAACCCGATGCGCTGACCCGCCTCCGCCCCATCAACCAGCCGCAGCGCGGTCACCCGATGCTCCGCCCCGTCGTCCGCCACCTTCACTTCGCCGGCTTTCAAATCTTTAACCAGCCGGCCCCGCTTGTCCCGCACGACGAAGTCCTGCACCACTTCCTCCGCCGCGGAACTCAGCGCTGGATCCGACTGCTGCCCCGCCGCAATCAACTGCGCCGTACTCGCCGGTTGCCCGTGCGTCATGCCGGCCGCAGCCAGCAGGCCGAGAGTCAGTCCGCTAATCCGGATACGTTTCATTGGGCCTCGCAATCCGTATGAAGTGATCGGTAAACCGGAAATGCGAGCCCGGCAGCTCGTACTTCGGCATATGGCAGCTCGCGCATTGCCTCGTCCCTACATGGCAGACCTTCGCAGGCACGCCACCCGTCTTGGCCGCATGACACCCAAGGCACGCCGGATCCGAGTTCACCACCGCCCCCTCCGGCCGGTTGTGCGCATCATGACACGCCGTGCAGCCGATGCGCCGGTCCAGCGCGTCATAGCACTTGCTCTTCACAATCCGGTAGGGCTGGAACCGCACATTCGCCACACCGCGCGGACCGTTCAACTGGATGTGCGACCACGTCCGGTGGCACGCTCCGCACACATCCGAGATCTCTTCCGTGCTCGCCTCTTTCAGCTTCGCCAGCCGCGCCGACTTCATGTCACCCGCCGCCCGCGCGGTCGCGTGCTTCCACGCGCCCTTGTGGCAGTTCTCACACTGCACCCCCGGCACCAGTGTCTTCGTCCAGGCCAGCGATCCTTTTGCCGGACCCGCGCCCGCCGCCGGCCCCGCCGCCGCGTGGCACTGGAAACACTCCGTCACGCTCAGCGGCGGCATCTCCCGGCCAAATGCCTCCGCCAGGTTCTTCGGGACACCCGCCGGCGACCCCAGCGTTCCGTCCAGCCCCTGGATATCGTTATAGAAGCTCACCCGGCTCTCGTAGAGCTTCCCTTCCCGCTCCAGCACATATGTCTGGCCCGCCGCGCCCTGCCCCATCGCCCACGCCACCACGCCGTCCATCGTCGACGCGCCATCGCTCACCGCATACCGGTCCTGCCCGCCGGCCCGATAGATCCGGTACGCAAACGAACCCAGCTTCAGCTGCAGCTCCGGATGCGTGCCCAGAATCGTGGCCTGCCCACCCGGCTCCAACGTCCGCGCCATCAGCGTGTGCGCGTGCCCCTGCGACTCCTTCGGATGACACGGCGCGCACGTCTTGTGCTGCTGCGCCATCACGGGCGGCATCGCCAGCACGAGCATCAGCGCGAACACCCGCATCTACTTCGCATCCCTTTCCATCCGTTCGCCTTCGGCCGCCTTCAGACGCGCAAACTCCGCCCGCGCCCGCGCCGCATCCTCCTTGCGGCCCAGCTTCGCATACGCCGACGCCAGCAGATACTGCAACTGCGAACTCGCCGGCTCCAGCTTCACAGCGAGCTCCAACTCCTTCGCACCCTTGTCAAACTCGTTCAGCTCCACCAGCGTTCGGCCCAGGCACCCGCGCGCCGCAAAACTGCCCGGAGCCGCGGCCACCGCCCGCTCCGCATACGGCAGCGCCAGCGCCGCCTCCCCACGCTTCAGATACTCAAAGCCCATCGACACCAACGCCGGCAGATGCTTCGGATCCAACGCCAACGTCCGCTGCAGCGTCGCCACGCCTTTGTCCGGATCGTTCGCCAGCAGAATCATCGCATACGAATAATGGACATTCGGCCGGTCCGGATACTCCTTCACCAGCTCCTCAAACCGCCGGGTGGCGTCTTCCACCGGATGCTCGCCCCCGGTCAGCATCGCACTGCCCAGCTTGAACGCCACATCGCGGTCGCCCTCCGCCAGTTCCTGCGGAAAGATCGCCAGCCGCAATGCCGCGATCCCCGCCACCGCCACCACCGCCGGATCGTTGGGCTTCATGCGGGTCAGCAGCCGGCACAACTGCAGCGCCCGTTCGAAATTGCTGGCATGCGTCTGCAGCACCGCCGCCCGGTACAACGCCGCACGCGTCACCGGCTCTTCTGTCCTCAGCCCCAGCGCGTAGCCTTTCTCCAGATCGGCCAGCGCCGCCGCGTACTCCTTCGTCTGAAACTCGCACAGCCCCAGATAGGCGAAGGCGCCGCCAACTTTGGGCTGCAACCCCACGAACCTGCGAAACGAATCCCGGCACGCCGCGTAGCGCTGTGCTTCGAATTGCAGCGTACCCAGGCGCCACCAGCCTTCGTCCCACGTGGGCACCAGCGTCACCGCCTGCCGGAACAGCCGCATCGCATCTTCCGGCCTGTTCGCCTGCGCAGCCTCTTCGGCCCGGCTCGCCAGTTGCGCAATGGCGGCCGTCGGCGATGCCGGCGCCTGCCCATAGACCCAACCCGCGAAGACCAACCCCAACGCGGCTTTCATGGGTTCACCGGCGCCTCCAACTGCCCGCTCCGCGCGGAGCCCTTCAACTGCACCACCAGCAGCCTCTGCCGGTCGCCATCCGCTTTCCTCTTCAACCGGTAGTACACCGAAGCCAGCGTGGCATGCACCTCCGCGATCCCGGGCGCCTCGCGCTCCACCGCCTCCAACTCCGTCCGCGCCTCATCCGCCTGGTCCTGCGCCAGATAGATCGTCGCCCGCTGATACCGCGCCCGCAGGTCGCCCGGCTTCACCGCCAACGCCCGCTGCAGCAGCCCCAGCGCCTCGTCATACTGCTCGTTCTTCTTCAGGATCACGGCCAGCGATACCAGGCTCGGCAGGTGCTCCGGATTCACCGCCAGCTCCTTCCGCAGCTCCACCGCGCACTCCTCCGGAGCCCCGGCCAGCAGCACGCTCGCATACCCGTAGTGGACGCCCGGCGTCCTGTCATACTCCTTCACCACGCCATCCAGCATCCGCCGCGCCGCCTCCATCTGGCCCGCGCCCGCCGTCAGCGCCGCCCGCCCCATCAGGAAAATCAGCGCCCTGTCTTCCGCCGCCACCTCAGCGGGAAAGATCGGACGCCGCAGCACCGTAGCGCCAGCCAGCGCCACCAGCTCCGGCCACTCGCCAAACCGCAGCGCGAGCGCCCTGCACAGCGGCATCGATTTCTCGAACAACCCGGCCTTCGTCGAAAGCATCGCCGCGTGCAATTGAATCGGCCGCAATAGCGGCTCGTCTGCCGGCACACCCAGTAGCAGCGCCTTTTCCAACGCCTCCAGCGCCGCCCCAAACTCCTGCGTACGAAACGCGCACAACCCTAGATACCCGTGGCCCTGCGGCAAGCCGGGCTCCAACTGCACGAAGCGCCTCATCGCATCCCGGCACTCCGCAAACCGTCCGGCCGCGTAGTTGAGCGCACCCAAGTGATACCAACCCTCGGCCCACTGCGGGGCCAGCCGTACCACCCTGCCGTACAACTCCGCCGCCTCCGCGCCCCGGCCCGCTAACCGTGCAGCGGCCCCCTGCCGCGCCAGGCCCGCCACCGCCGCCGGCGGAGCTGCAGGCCCCGCAGCCGTACCCTGCGCGCTCATCACCAGGCACGCCCCCCACAGCACTGCGGCCAGCGTCACTGAGCTCATGGATTCTTCTGCTCTGTCTCCGTCTGCCCCTTCGGTTGCCGCGCCTGCGCCTCCGCGTTCAGCTTCTGCACGATGCCCCGCTCGCGGTCGCCCTCCGCCTTCAGCTTCAGCCGGTAGTAGACGGTTGCCAGCGACACATGCGCTTCCGTGAACTGCGGAGCCTCCTTCACGGTCGCCTCCAACTCCTTCCGCGCCTGCTCCACCTTCCCCTGCGACAGGTAGATCGTGCCCAGTTGATACCGTACCCGCAGGTCGCCCGGCCGCACCCGCAGCGCGCGCGCCAGGTACTTCAAAGCCTCGTCCCACTCCTGGTCCTGCTTCAGGATCACCGCCAGGTTCAGGTTCGAATTGAAATCGTTCGGATTGAGCTTCAACTCCTGCTGGAACGCCTTCGCCGCGCCGGCCGTGTCTCCGGTCGCCATCAGCGACTGCCCGTAGTAGGCGTTGGCCGACGGCAGGTTCGGATTCATCTGAACCGCCTTCGCCAGATCCTCCATCGCGCCCGCGAAATCGGCTGAGTTCAGCTTCGCCGTCCCAATCAGCAGCCGCGTCTCCGCCGAATCGCCACGCTGGAAGATGGGATCCAGGATCTTCTGCCCTTCCTGCTCACGCTTGTCCCGCACCAGCGCGGTGCCCAGCACGTACGCCATCCCCAGGTCGGCGGCATGCTCCTTCTGCACTGGCGACAACAGCTCGATCACCTTGCCGTTTTCCCCCATCTGCAGCCAGCAATCAGCCAGCAGCAGCGTGGCCTGCAGGTTGTCCGGAGTCAGTGCCCGCAGTGTCGTCAACTCCTTCGCCGCATCCCCGATGTCGCCCATCTTGTAATAGGCCAACGCCAGGTTCAGCGAAATGCCGGTGTGGCTGGGATCCAGCTTGAGGCCCGCCTTGTACTCCTGGATCGCTTCCGAATACCGCCCTTGCCGGGCTAAGGCCGCCCCCAGGTTGGAGCGCACATTCACATTGTCCGGACCCGCCCTCAGGTAAGCGCGATACCCCGCCACCGCCGCATCCAGATTCCCTGCCTGATGGGCCGCCACCGCCTTCTCCAGCACCGCATCCGGCGCTTGCGCGCGGGTTGCCTGCAATCCGAGAAGTAGCGCCAGCACGATCGTGGTCATAGGCCGCCATCTCGATTGTATAAGAGCCGGTATAGATTAAAACCAGACATGCTCGATATTCGACTGCGGTCCAGATGACAAAAACGGGGTGGCGGCGGCCACCCCGTCTCGAAGCATCCGTTGCACTGCTCGCGGCCTGGTTCTAGAAATAGAACTTGATCGCTACCTGCACAATGCGCCGGCCCTGTTTCTCAGTCGTGATTCCAAAGTTCGGGTTCGAGATCTTGCCCGTATTCGGATCGTAGATGAGCTTCAGGTTGTTCGATCCATTCACAAACGTGTACAGCGGATGGTTCAGGAAGTTGTACCCGTTGAATCGAATCTGGATCTTCTTCGATTCGCTCAACTGGAAGTTCTTGAACAATCCAAGGTCGAAGTTCATGAATGCGGGCCCATAGATACCAGGTCCGATCGTCGGCCCATTGCCGCCCGGCCCAGTGGGCAGCGCAAAGCAATTGCCGTTGACGAACTGGTGTGGACCCAGCCCGCTGTTGCCCGGACACGTGTACGTGGGGCGCAACGCGATGCTGTCCGTCCCGTTGATGGAGCGTGCGCTCAGGTTGTACCCGCTCCCCAGCTTGTACCCGGCCGTGTCCATGCTGAAGTTGTAACTGGTGTTGGCCAGATCATTGATGCCACTTTGCACCTGTGCAATCCCCGAGATCTGCCAGCCGTTCACCACCCCGCCGGCGAGCTTGTTGCCCTTCAACAGATTGCCCACCTCCACCGAGTACGCCGCATTGAACAGTTGGCGGCGGTCGCCCGGCATCAGCCCGTAGTTGTTGCGCTGATTGAATTCATCGTAGTTGCCGGTGATGCCCAGGCTCTTGCCGTAGGTGTAGTTAAGGTTCAGGTTGTAGCGGCCCTTCGTGCGCAGCCACGTAGCCTGGAACGAATTGTAGTTCTGGTACAGTCCGTGCGTATTGATACGCAGATCCTGGAAGCCCGCGATCGGCCGGAACGAGTCATAGGCCGCCGCGTTCGGATCTCCGACTCCCGCCCTCAACAGCGCGCCCGCCGGCACCGCGTTCAGGTTGTTGCCAGGACCGCCCGTGTTCAGCAACGCACCGCTGCGGTTGCCGACATAGGCCAGTTCCAGCAACCCGGAAAACGGGGTGCGTTGTGAGATCGTGAAGCTATAGCTGTCCGACCATGGCGATTGATCATCCAGGCTATCCACCGCCTGCGCACCCAGCCGGTCGCCCAACCCGGGTGTGTAGGCATCGATCGCCGCCAGGGTCGTCGGGTTCGGGAAGCTGTAGGCCTTCACTCCGGCCGACACATCCAGGCCGCTGGTAAACTGCGCCGAATGGAAGTAATAGCGGCCCCACCCTCCGCGCAGCACAGTCTTGCCGCTGCCGAAGAGGTCGAACGCACCACCCACGCGCGGAGCGTAGTACAACGCACGGCTCGGGAACCCGGAGAGCGGCACGTTCTTATCCCGCGAGTGCCAGAAGAACCCCGAGTAATCCAGGGCCGGAGCATTCGAATTGTAGCGGTTGATGTCGAAGATCGAATACCCCGCGCCCGTCCTGTCCGACCACGGTCCGAAGTGCGAAATGCGCAGGCCGTATTCCAAGGTAAACCGCCGGTTCACCTTCCAGCTATCCTGCGCGAACGCTTCGAACGTGGTGTACGAGATGTCGTTCAGCCGGTTGAAGCTCTGCTCGTTGTAACCGCCCACGCGGCCCAGGATCATGTCTCCGTACACGCTGCCGCTGGAATTGACCGCCGTGTTCGAGTACGAGATCTGCCCGTTCGTATTGCCGTTCGCCGGCTGGTTGTTCCGGATGTACTCATAGAACGCGCCAAACTTGACCGTGTGCGTGCCCCAGACTTTCGAGACGTTGTCCGAAATCGTCGGCAGGTACTTGTCGGCAAAGAGGCCGCGGCTGCCGCCCACTTCGAAGCCGCCCGGATTCAGGACCGTCGCCATCTCACCGCCCCAGCCCGTGAACGAGGGAATCTGCGCCACGCCATTCTTCCACAGGCCCTTGTACGGATAGCCCACATTGGCCCGATCGACCTTCGACGGATCCTCGAACACGTTCGGGAACTTGATGCTCGTATAGGCAACCACCAGTTCGTTCGTCAATGTCGGGGAGAACACGTGCGTCAGACTCGCGGAAATCGAGTCGGAGCTGTTCTTGCCGATCACCGGCGTTGGATATGGCACCTGATTCCCGTTGCGCCACCACAGGCCCACCGGGAACTGCTGGTTTTCCCACTGCCGGTTGTAGCGTACAAACAGCTTCGTCGAATCGCTGATGCTGTAATCCACACGCGTCATGAACTGGTTGCTGTTCTGGTTGAAGTTGATCTGCTGAACGTAGTTGTAGCCGCCGTTCGAATTCGGATCCGCATTCGCCTTGGGCAGCAGGTTCATCAACGCCTGGCCACCCTTGTCCAACATGCTCGCCGGAATGATTCCACCGGGAATCGTCGGATCCGTGATCTGCTGCGGCGGTCCGCCGGACGATGTGATCTTGCCCAGGCCGGCCAGCTCTGACGGGCTGAAGTTGCCCGTCCGCATGCCCGCCGTCGGCACGGTCGCGCGCAGCACGCCGGTATCCAGCTTCTGGGCGTAATATTCATAGCCCGCGAAGAAGAAGAGCTTGTCGCGGTTCTTGTTGAAGTTCGTGCCGGGGATCAGCACCGGGCCGCTGATGTTGCCGCCCGGGAAGAAGTATCGGTTCTCCGGCTTCGGCAGGCCCAGGCGATTGTTCAGCCAGTCATTCGCATTCATCGCATAGTGGCGCGCATACAGATAGGTGCCGCCGTGGAAATCACGACCGCCCGACTTCGCCACGCTGCTCACCACCGCCGGCCCCTTCTGGTTCTCCGCGCCGAAGTTCGAGGTCAATACCTTGAACTCCTGGATCATGTCCGTATTCGGATTCACCGGCGTCGCGCAGTTGCAGCCCGGATCGGACACGTGCGCGCCATCCGCCGTGATGTCCAACGACCCGCCCGGCAGGCCGTTGACGCTGTACGCGCCATTGAACGCGCTCTGGCTGCCGCCGTCCCCATTGCCGTTGATCCCGATCGTCTCACCCGTGAAGTTCGCGCGGTTCTCAGTGCCCGTACCCGCAATCGCGAAACCCGGCATGATCTTGATGAACTCGGCCGCGCTGCGGCCCACCACCGAGAAATCCTGCAACTGCTTGACATTCAATGTGGCCGATTTTTCACCGGAATCCACCGGCGCCACAATGTCGGCCATGCTCGAGACTTCCACCGTCTCCGAAGTCGAGCCCACCTTCATGGAAACATCGACATTCCGCTTGTCCGATCCCGAGAACGCAAGCCCGTCCATCTTCGTGGGTTGAAAGCCGGAGGCTTCAATCGTCAGGGCATAAGTTCCAATCGGAACCGAAGCGAAGGTGTAATACCCTTCGGAATTGGTCATCGTTGTGCGAACGTCGCCGGATGCGGAGTTCTTCAACGTGACCTTGGCATTGGGAATTACTGCCTGTGCGGGGTCTGAGACAATGCCGGTTAGCGTTGCAAAGACCGACTGCGCATGAAGAGCCCCGGCCAAGAGTGCGACAGCAATCACGACAATGGTGATCTTGAGCGACTTGGTCATCGGAAACTTGCCCCTTTCGCGAGCCCGTTCGTACGATGCGTTCCGCCCGGATTCCCTGGAAGGATTTAGCGAACCCAACACCAAGGACCCCAGACCCGTCTTCCCGGACGGAATAGCAGATACATACTAGTGCGATTAAATAGGGGCGTCAATAGAAAAAATACGCACTAAAGAAGATTGCGTAACTCGTGCTTCATCAGACGCTTAGCAAATAAGATATAAGAACCTTAATAGCATTTATTGCGATTCCGTGAATCGGCTCACGCAAAATGAACACCGCAGTCCACAAGCTCGCAATCGTTCGGTAGGCTCTTTCGGAGTGTCGTTATGGAGACAGATTTCGCCGGTTATTCGACTAACACTAAATGTGAGGAGTCCCCACCCTCCGCGAAAGCCGCAAATCGAGCCGCGAACATGAATGAGCGGATAACCCGCTGAAGAGCGGCAACAACCCACCCCAGTCCACCCTCTGCCCGAGCGTCTTTCAACAGAGGGGCGACGCCATTTCCTCTCCGGGCAGCGCGAAGGAAAGAGACGTCGCCCTTAGGTGCCTACTGCTTCCGCTCGGCCATCCACTGCCCGTCGGCCCGGTCCACGACCTTCATCCGCCCCTTCGCCCCGTTCCCATCGATCCAGCCGGCAAGCGTCGCCACCGCGGGTCCAGCCGTGTCCTTCGGTCCGGCCGGCTTCCACTCACCGCGCAAGGTCAGTTCCACATACCCGTCCCGCCAAGTCCCTTCCACCGGCAGTTCGGTCCCGAATGAACCCGACCACGTCCCCTTCACCTGGCCGCCTTCCCTCTCCAGCTTCATCGCTCCTTGAAAGACACCCGAGTCGCTCGTGCACTTCACCGTCCATTCGCCGCCGGCCTCCCCACCGTTCGACACCGGCTGCGCTTTCGCTGGGGTCACCTTCAGGTTGGCGAAGTAACTCTCCTCCCCGGCATAGCCCCACAACGCCACACGGCCCTTCAGATCCTCGCCCTTCAGCCCATCCACGACGAGCGAGGGCTCAGCGGAGCCGTTCACAAACAACTTCGCCCGGCGGCCCGCCACCTCCAGCTTTACGTGGATCCACCTCTCCAAAGCCATATCGGCATGCGCCTCGTACACCCAGGGCCACATGCGCCGCAGCCGGTACCACCCAAAATCGGGCCCCTCGCAGTATTGCACCGTATGGTTGCGCATGGACTGATCCTCGGCTTTCGAATTCCCCGGCCGCAGATAGAACAACTCGTAGTGCGAGCCATCCGTCCGCGCCCGGAAAGCCAGCCCGAGAAAGCCCGGCATCCGCACCCCGGGCGGCGTCAGCGGTTTCACGGCCATATCGGCTTCAATCGTGCCGTCCTGGAACTCCAGACCGTTGATGAACGCCATTCCGTCCTCGGAGTCGTCCATCGTCACCCGCACCGCCTTGCGGCCCAGGTACTCCACCGGTTCCAGCTTCACCCCCCGCCCCGTGAGAGCACTGGCGTCCGTCAGGGGGTAACTCAACACCGGATCGGCCGTGGGCACGGTTTGCCCAAAAACAAGAGGCATCAAAGAAAGGAAGGCTCCGCAGGCGGAGGCAGGGATTTGGCGCAGGAATGGCATCAACCATAGGCTAAATGCGGTTCGCTTCACCGTAGCCGGAAGAGCAGCCAATCACCCGGGGGATGGGCCCAAACGGTCGTTTCGTGCAGGGAGTCGCGGATTCGCCTCGCTGGGTCGCATTGAGTCAGAACCCTTGGTGGCGAACTATTATGCAAATGTCCAACCTCGGTGTAGGCGCTCGCATCGAGGCCCATGCCGGGTATTCCTAGAACACCTGTCCCTGCTGCCCGGATACATAGACAACTTCCAGGCTCATCCTCTCCACCTCTCCGCTGCAGCTCTCTCCGTGTCTCGACTCCACAGTCACAAACGCCCGTGTGCCGCTCGGTGGCGCCTCAGATATAGAAAAAGTCACCGGTGCCGACTTGCCGGGCTGAACGGACAGGGCAACGCCACCGCTCACGGCCGAGCCGTTCGCCCTCAACCAACTATCTGTCCCGGAGAGAGTGACGCACGCCACATACCGCGGATTTGCGCTGTTCAACTGTATCGACTTCGACGGGTTGTCCGGACTCAGCACCGCCGCCGCTTCCAGCGCATATAGCTTCGGTGGCGAACTCGGCTTCGCCATGAGCCCTACTTCGATCTGCGAACTCTGCACCTGAAACACCAGGCTGCCGGGCACCGGCTCCAACAGCTTGTTGCTAATCGCGGTACTACCCAACGAGACTTCCAAAGTGTTCGGATGGGCGCCTGGCAGTGTCAAAGCAAAACGCGGCTCCGCCGAGAACAGAGTGCTGCTGACCGTCGCGTCCCAGCGTAGTTGGTCGTCCTTACTGTTCCAGACCTGCACCGTTTGAGGGAAATTCCTTGAGGTGTACAGATCGATCGAGGTTGGTGCGACGCCGACCGTCAAGTCCCCCCCGCCCGTCCTGATCACCGTAACGCTCACTAACTTCCTTTCGGTCCCCGTCGACAGAACCACCGCGGCGCGAAGCGCGTCCTGCGCCAGCGCACCTTTCGCCGTGAGTGCGAAGGCCTTCGTCTCTCCCGGCTCCAGCGCCACTTCCGCTGGAGTTACCTCCAAAACCGACGTGGGTAGGCCGGATATCGCACGGACCACGATCGGCACTTCACTCTCGCTCGTCACCTCCACGATCTCGCTCTTCTGCCCCTTGGCCTCGACATCGAACTGCACCCCCTCCGTAGTGACCGAGAACGACTCTCTGGCTGTTGCCGGCGTACGCAATTCGATGGGCACCAATACAGAGGCCCCGCCGCTCACCGAAGTCACACGGATCGCCGCATCCGGGCTTACGGTTGAATAGTCCGCGCCGTCGCGCAGCTCGACGACAACCTGGCCGGGAGCGACGATGGCACCCGGCGAAACCCGCACCCACGGCGCATTCACCACCTCCACCTGCACCGCCGTACCCGGAACCGAAGTCGTAATGTCGATCGGAACCCGCACCACCCCGCCGTCCCCTTCGCTCACCTCCATTCGGATTACATCCGGCGCGATCGTCACCTCCGCCCCCGCTTCGGTCCCAAGGCAAGGGCTCTGGCAGACCAGTTCCAGCTTGTACGGAAGATCCGTGTTGTAGCCGGATTCCAGCATCACCAGTTGGTGCGGACCTGAGGAGGCTGGCACAAGCGTCTGAGTCCGCACCGTCGACCCGGCGCCGCCCGGAATGTACTTGCCGACGCTGTTGTAAAGGTAGAACACCGGCAGGCCGTTGCCCGCCGTTCGCGTCAACTTGACCTGGTATGTGTTACTCGGCACCGTGTCGAGATTGAATCGCAGCATCCGCTCCGCTGTCGAAAGCAGCCCTTTCTGCGAGGCTCCGGCTTTCAATGGAATCAGCGGCATCACAGCCGCACTCGGCAGCTCCTTTCCGTCGGCGCCAACCGGAACTCCCCCCCCGCATGGACCGTCACAACCCAGCACCAGCCAGAAAGTTGAGCCGCCATCGCGCGTCGTTGTGATCTCCGCGCGATAGACACCAGTGGTTGGCAAAGTCAGGTCGGAAATTATCGGCGACCTGCTCGTGCACGCATTGTCGACCACTCGCTGCCCGCCCTGCGCGCGCAATGTCAGACAGTTGATGGAACTAACCCCAATATCGTTCAAATAAAGGGTGATTCGATCTTTCTGATCCGCCAGAAATTGAAAACTATACAACTCTTCCGGATGAATTGTCGTCACTCCGACGACATCGCCCGATCGCAGTGTTGGATCTTCGTACGCCGGCGCCATTGAGCATGGCAATAGACAATTCACCTCCACTCGATATGGCAGATCGCTGTTGTAACCCGATTCATACATTACAAATTGGTAATCTCCATCGGTAGATGCCGAAACGGTCTGCTGGTATACGGCGGAGCCGTGCGTCTCAGCGCCCGGGATGTATTTGCCGGCCGGATTGTAGAGATTGAATCTCGGCAGCCCAGATCCATCCGTTCGCTCCAACCGCACCTGGTACCGGCCGTTTTTCACCACCGGGAACTGAAACCGGCGCACGCGGCTTCCAGACTCCAGCAAGCCCTCCAGCGGCAACGCGCCCGGAGCCATTCGATTGACCTCCATCGAACCCGCTTCCGCCCCCTCCGGTGGCTCCGCACTGCATGGACCATCGCAGGCCAGAACAAGCCAGAATGCAGCCCCGCCCGTTCGCGTAGTCCCGATCTCTACAACGTATTCATCCTCGACCGGGGGCGGGAATGCCGACACCACCGTGTTGTTCGTGCTGCAGGACTGCTTGAGAAGTTCGTCCTTCCCCCGCGTGATCTTCGCCGAGAAACAGGCGGATGTCGTCAGCTCATTCGCATATATGGTGATTCGATCCTTCGTTCCCGCTCGAAATCGAAACCGGTACGGCTCACCCGGCCGCACAGAAGTTTCGCCGACGATGGCACCCAGGGCCAGCGGAACCTGGGCAGACAATCCCTGAATGAATGTAAAGAGTAGAAGGACGGTCAGCAGGGCCTGCATTGTCGAATCCTATCACAGCAATTGCTGAAGAACAGTGCATCTTCGCTCACCCCTGCCTCGAGCCTCAACCTTTTTCTTTTAGCGCTCCGGCAGCGACAGACATCTTCACTAATTTAGGGACAAATGAAAATCTCTCCATAAAATTGTTCTCCGTTTGTTCCTGCTGATATAATGCACGGGACTTGGCTTAGCCTACCCCTCGGCGTGGCCTTGTGCCGTGCCTTTCGCCTTGGCTCAATCGAGGATAATCATGACTCTTCCCTCCGGCTCGGAGTTGCGCCGCTCTCTCCTCCGCCTGTGCAGGCTCCTCGGCTTCCTCGTGCTCATCGTCGGGCTCGAACGACTGGTCTTCCACGACTGGCTTCACCTCGAAGACAATCGGGCCTCGCTCGTCGCCACCTTCTACCCGGCCCTGAAGAGCGCCATGCGGACCAGCGATCAACCGACTCTCACCAGTGTCATCCTCATTGACGATCCGGTTGCGCACCCTGTGCTGGATGTCTGCGGGTTTAGGCGGACGCTCACAGAGGTCCTCCGCACTCTCGCCAAACAGGGCCCCACCGCAATCGTCGTCGATGCCTACCTGGGCACTCAGCCAAATTGCGACAAGGAGAACAAGGGACTCACGGCCCTGGTCGACTCCATGTCGATTGCTCAGCGAAGGCCCAAGGAACGCAAAGCGATCCCAATTGTCTTCGGCACCGTCCCCGTCAATGGCGAGGAACACTGCGGCCTCTGGCAGGAATCCGCCTGCCAGGCGCGTAAAACGAATCCAGACGAGGCACACGGACCCAAACCCGACCAGGCTCTCGGATTCGGACTCATGGCCGTCGCCACTGATCGCCGCAAGATCGTCCTCGGCCTGGAGGTGAATGGCCAGGCGCAGCCCACTTTGGCGACTGCGGCCCTCACCATTGCCCATAAGGAGCCACAACTGAGGAGGGTGGCGAAGTTCCTGGAGTCCGGCCCCGCGTTTCAACTCGACCGCTCGGAAAAGAAATATGCCGAGGCCGGCCGGCTTTACCGGGTCCGCTGGAAGAATCCACATGCTGGCGATGCCCTCACCTGGTTCCAGGTCAATCCAGACAACCAGAAGAAAGAAACCGCGATTCCTGACCCGACACTCACAACCGGCACCTTCGATGGTGTGGTCGTCCTCGCTTCAGCGGCCGAATCCACGCAGCCCGGACCTTCCGATTCAAGCCCCGGTTACATTGCTCACGCCAACACCATCGAGAACCTGCTGCATGATGACTACCTGGCCACTCTATTCCCGGAAGAAGGCTTCTTCGGCAGGATTTCGACTCTGGCCGACTACGCGCTCGTCCTGGCGTTCTTCTATTTTCTGGATACCAGGGGAGCTGGCCTCGTCCGCCTGCCTTGGATCGCCGCTAGTGCTGTAGCGATGCTGGTCTTTGTCTGGCTCTGCATGTCCATCGGGCATCGCTATACCGATCTCACGAATATTTCCATTCCGACCTTGTTTCTCGCCTTCATCGAGTCGCTCACCGTCGAATTCCATATCAGGAGTCATCAGTGACTTTTCTAGGCCGGTTCCTGCCAACCATTGCCGCCGTTGTTGTCACCGGCCGGTTCTCACTCCTCGATCAAACGCCAAGCTCTCAACCACAGCAGGTGAAGCCTCCGGTCGTGGCGCCCACGGTTTTGGCGCCTGGCGGGCACAGCCAGCAGGTGAAGCCACCTGAGCCCTCCAATGCAAAACAGCATCCCTCGCGCTACCCCCGCTTCCTCCCCCTGCCCAAGCGGGAGAACCAGATCAAAACGGAAACAGGTGGCATCCGAGCCCTGCTAGAGGACGGCTGTGCCGCGCTTGGCCTTCAATTCGCAAATGACTCCTGCCAAGGCATTGCCCCCGTGCCCACCTCCGCCGGCGGCGCTCCGTCGACTGGCTCCGACGACTGGATCCTCTCCCTCGCCCGCTTCCAGAACAAACTCCCTGACCACCCGGACGAATGGGTCTTCGTCTACCGTTGCCGTAGGGCGTCCTCCAAGGTGCGCCTCTCCCTTCGCGCACACAAGCCGGGCACCGCCCAGGCCGTGTTGGACATAGTCCTGGGCTGTCCTGCCACCGCGGGCAGCCAAACGCGCTTCGACTGGAGACCCTCACCTGACCAGGTGGCCCTATTACGGGGCGATTCCGTGGCTCATGTCCTCATGCAGGAACTCGAGGAAGCCCCCGAGGGCGATTTGAAGGATTGGGGCTACATCTCACCGCTCGTTTTTGGTCTGGACGGACCCGCCCCGGCCACCCACACCGTCGTGCCGAAGGCCCCTCAGGCCGGTGCCTCTCCGGACTCATCTCCGCGTGGCCACTGCCTCTATGTCTCCATCCCGCCGCAATCCACGTTCCTACCCGCGGGGAGCCTGAATCCGGTCGGCTTCGGCCTCACTACCGAGGCGGAAATTTTCCTTCTCCCGGCGACCGGGAATGTGTGCGACCCGGCAGTCCGGCCGGATGAACACACGCCCTGGATTCAGGTGCTTCTCGAGCAGGGCCAATGAGGCTTCCATCCCAACTGCTCCTGATCTGGGCTGCGCTGGGCTTTCCCGCCATCCTGCCCGCCCAGCCGCTGAATGACCTCGTTCGCCACACTGTCGCCGTCGAAGAGGGCTCCGGCGTCGTGGTGGCCGAAGGGCCGGCGGGCTTTCTCGTCGTGACTGCGGCGCACGTCGCCTATCGGACTGCACCGCCAGACGCAGGTCGTGCCGGGTCGTCCCAATCCCCACCAGGACAGTCGGGTCCCTCCGCATCGGGCGCGCCTATCCGGGCGAGCAGCCAGTTGCCCTCACTGGTCGGTGGAGCGGTGGCCGTCGGACAGCTGGCTCGCCGCACTCCGCAGCGAAAGAAATCTGAGCCCGGCAATCGGCGCGAATTTCGCAAATGCACCATCATTGCGAAAGGCTGCGATCCCTATCGCAGCAATGGCTGTGATGTCAGCCGTGAGCCCGATCTGGCTCTCCTCTTCTGTCCGGATAGTGCCGGGGACCACGCAGGGAAGATGATCCTCTCTCCGGGCAATGAGAGTCCTGGCGCGCTGGTCGGGCTGGTCGGCAACCTGGGCGGCCAGGGCGAACTCAGCCTCACGCCCGCTTACGCCCCGCTCATCCGTGTCAGCTCCGCTGAGCTCGAGTACTTCAGCTTCGCCAATTCGTTCGGCTTCGATATCGGCGGATTCTCGGGCGGCGCGGTCTACGACAAACGCGGCCGGATGGTTGCCATCCAACAGCGCGTCACGCCGGACTCGCTGCTGCAGGCTATCGCCTGGAACTCCGTCGAGCGTTGGATCGACCGCAAACTCGACAGCAAACTGGACTGCGGGCAGCCGTCCGATTCCCTTCCGGCCACCAACTGCCAGAAGGCCACGCTGCTCTGGCAGGGCAAAGCCGGCCGCATCCACACACGGCCGGAGGGCGTCCCTACCCCCGCGCGCGGCGAAACCGAAATCGCCATTGGAGCCCAGGCCATTATGGGCGAATCGACATCTCAGGGCGTACAGATCCGCGCCGCGAAGTCGATCGGCTCCCTGCGCAACCTGCAGGCGGCCTTTGAACTGCTCTTCGTCAACCAACGCACCACCATCGACCCCGAGTTCCATGAAGCCGGCTCCAAGCCTGGACTCCTGATGCCCTCGGTCTCCGCTTTGTACCCAATCGGGCAGGACCTGCCCTGGCTCCGGGGCTCCCAACTCGGCGGACTCTACGTCGGCGCGGGCTACGGGTTCCTCCAAATGACCAACCAGAGCCTGGTTGGCTCGTTCGCGGAGCAATTCAAGGAGTACAGCAACACGGCCATCCTGGAATACGGTTGGCGCTGGCGGAAAGCTCGCGCTCCCTGGGGTGTCCAATTCTCCGGCCGGTCCATTTGGGTAAAGGCACCGATCTTCGGCGTGCCGGACCGCCTGGACGTGTTTTCCGGTGGAGTCCTGGTGACGCTGGGCAAATAGGAGCCAAGCAGCATTCGCGCGGATCGAACCGCAATTCGAAAGCACTCCGGGCAGCTCGGTTGATGGGGGTCTAGCTATGTTGGAGGCGCGGACCGGAGTCGAACCGGTGAATAAAGGTTTTGCAGACCTCTGCCTTACCACTTGGCTACCGCGCCCCGTCAGTGGCAGGATACGCTATTACTATAACGCACTGAAGCATTTTGCGCGAAGTTGGCGTCTACAATGGTGAACGTGCCCCGGACCTCCCCGATCTTCCTGGTACTCGTCCTCGCTGCCGCCTTACAGGCGCAGACCGGCGGCATCCTCCCGCTGCGGGAAGTCCGTCCAGGCATGAAGGCCGTCGGTCGCAGTGTTTTCGCCGGAATGAAAGTGGAAGAGTTCCAGGTGGAAGTGCTCGGCGTCCTGGAAAACGCCGGTCCCAAACAGTCCATCATCCTCGCCCGCCTCAGCGGAGCCGGCCTCGAAAAAACCGGCGTCATGCAGGGCATGAGCGGCAGCCCCGTCTACTACAACGGCCGGTTGATGGGCGCCGTCGCCCTCTCGTTCCCTTTCTCCAAGGACCCCATCGCCGGCATCCGCCCCATCGAGGAGATGCTCACCGTCAGCCCCTCCACCCGCCAGACCGCCGAGGTCCGCTTCCCCTACGACGGTCGCGACTCGCTGCCCAGATCGCAGGGCCTCGAAGTCGGCCCGCAGCGCATGATGGAGATCGCCACCCCCTTCTGGCTCAGCGGCTTCACCCGCAATACCGTGGACTACTTCGCACCCGCCCTGCGAGCCGCCGGCCTCGAACCGGTGCAAGGCGTCTCCGGCGGAGGCCGCGCCATCCAGGCCGCCGGCGCATCGAAGACGCCCCTGGAGCCAGGCTCGATGATCAGCGTCCAGCTCGTGCGCGGCGACCTGAACGTCGGAGCCGACGGCACCGTGACCCACATCGACGGCAACCGCGTCTACGCCTTCGGTCATCGCTTCCTGGCGATCGGCGATACGGAGATGCCCTTCGCTCGCTCCGAGGTCATCACGCTCCTGGCCAGCAACAACCAGTCCTTTAAGATCTCCACCCCGCGCGAATGGCTCGGCGCCATCACACAGGACCGCAGCGTCGCCATCTCCGGCGAGCTCGGCAAGAAGGCCGACATGATCCCGCTGTCCATCCGCGTCAAAAGCCGG